>CAKOPG010000007.1 GCA_934098745.1 uncultured Bacilli bacterium | reverse complement strand
GTGCAGGGAGAAAAGATTTCAGGAAGCACCTGAATATGCGGAGCAGCTGGTAAAAGAGTTTAGGAGACTACTGGAAAATGAATAACGAAAAAGAGAACTTTCAGATAAAGAAACTAATGATTATTCTTTTCATCTTCGTGTTGATAATATGTGGCTGTATTATAAGCGCAAAAATACGAAGTGATAGAAGACAGATATGGGAAGGGCAAACAACCATAGCGCATGCCTGCGGAGGAATTGATGGGAGAGCATATACAAATTCTTTAGAGGCTTTTGAATATAATTATGAAGCAGGACATAGAACATTTGAAGTAGATTTCTGCATAACGTCAGATGATCAAATGGTTTGTTGGCATGATTGGGAGTTTGCGGTAGAAGAGGGGGTTTCTCAGGGAGGAGCACCTACACAGGAGGAGTTCCTTGCTTCTAAGATAGAAGGAGTCTATACGCCGATGTCCCTGGAGATGTTATTAGACTTAATGCAGGAATATGATGATGTCTGGATTGTGACGGACACAAAGGACACAGACCCGGATCTGATAAAGAAAGAATTCGAGATTTTACTTGCAACAGCTGAAAAAAAGCATGTAAAAAAGCTGCTGGATAGATTTGTAATACAGATCTATCATGAAGAAATGTATGACGTTGTTGAGGATGTATATCATTTTCCCAATTACATACTTACACTATATCAGTTATGGGGTGATGGCAATACAGACAGTTACAGAGAATACTGCATATTCTGCCAGGAAAAGGGAATTCAAGGCATTACAATGTGGTATGAATGGCCGTATAAGGTACCGGAGGTGCTTGAGATAGCGCAGGAGTATGGGATAAAATTATATACACACACAATTAATGATTCACAGATAGCACAGGAACAATTACAAATGGGAATAAGTGGCGTATATACAGATTATTTGACACCGGATGATCTGAATAAGGAACAATAGCAGATGAAGAAAGTATTTTTAAGAGGACTATTTTTATTTTTTGTATTTATCCTGGTATTGCTGAATACCTCATGTGCGTGGTTTTTAAATGTCTTTGGGGAAATGGAGTTTTCCGTAGTGGTATATCAGCTGTTTTCGCCTATGAAGGGAACTTCAACAGGGATTGTAGATCAATATTGCGATACTGCATTGGTACAGGCGGTTTTAATTACCATCTGCTTTATGCTGCTGTTTTATGCAGTTGATCTGGGGACAAAGTTTTTTCATTTTCACTTTAAAAGTAAAATAGCAAAGTTTTATAAGCCGGCGATTCTTTTGATCGGACTTTCACTTTTTGTTCCTTCGCTGGGGGGAAAAATGATAGAAATGAAAATTCCGGATTATTTTCATGAGCTGCAAACAGCATCAACAATTTATGAAGATTATTTTGTGGAACCGAGCGATGTTGAAATTACATTTCCGGAGAAGAAGAGAAATTTGATCTTAATTTATATGGAATCGATGGAAACAACTTATGCGTCTGTGGATGATGGAGGAGGAAAGCCTGTTGAATACATTCCTGAATTAGTTGAGTTGGCAAACGAGAATATTTCCTTTTCTGATAGACAGGGATTTGGGGGCGCTTACTCAATGTACGGAACAGATTGGACAATGGCGGCGCTTCTTGCAACATCAACCGGCGCTACATATAAATTTCCGTTTGATGGCAACAGCAGTGGAAATTATGAAAAATATTTACCCGGAATAGTAAGCTTAGGAGATATTCTACAGCAGGAGGGGTACCAGAATTATTTTATGTGTGGGTCTGACGCCCAATTTGGAGGAAGAAGAGATTTTTACACTCAGCACGGCAATTATGAAATCCTGGACTATGGACAAGCGGTAGAAAAGGGAGTTGTGCCTGAAGACTATTTTGAATTTTGGGGAATAGAGGATGAAAAATTATATCAATTTGCAAGGCAGGAGTTAGAAGAAATCTCGAAAGAGGAAGCACCCTTTAACTTTACAATGCTGACAGTAGATACGCATCATCCAGATGGATATCATTGTCAGCTATGTGAAGAAACCTATCCTACACAATATGAAAATGCATTGAGATGTGCCAGCAAACAGGTAGTGGATTTTGTTGAATGGATACAGCAACAACCGTGGTATGAAAACACAACTATTGTGATCACAGGGGATCACATCAGTATGAAGGCTGATTTCTGGGATGACATAGGAGACTATCGAAGGAAAACATATAATTGCTTTATTAACTGTGCGGCAGAGAATGAGGACGAAAACACAAAGGAAAGAATTTTCTGCGCACTAGATTTGTTTCCTACGATTTTGGGAAGTATAAATGTAAAAATAGAAGGCAACCGTCTTGGACTTGGAACGAATTTGTTTTCATCGCAGATGACGCTGTCGGAGGAAATTGGCTTTGAACAGGAAAATAATGAATTGAAGCCTTATTCAGCTTATTATTTTAATCATTTTATTGTAAATTGATGAGAGAAATCATTGTGAGTACATAGAGGACGGCATATGACAATTAAGCAAAAACTTCAAAGAATTTCTCTACTGAATGATCTGTATACCAAGTGGAAGTGGCGTGAGAGAAGGACTTCTTATGGCAGCGACTACCCGTATCAAACCTTTTTTGTGATCCGAAGGGCTTACTGCAAGGTAGGACTGTTTTCCTATGTGATGACCAATATGGGGCTTACCGATTACGCACTTAAAAAGGGATATATCCCTGTGATTGATATGCAAAACGGAAGAAATACTTATCTTTCAGAGGAAAGAGTAGGAAAAGAAAATGCCTGGGAATATTTCTTTAAGCAGCCTGCAGGATATACGCTGCAGGATATTAAGAAGGCCCGGAATGTGATCTTAAGCGATGGACTGATCACGGACAGGAACCACTATCCTGATTTTGAGATCGTAAAGGATGAAGCGAAGTATGAATACTGGCATGCCTTTTTTGGTCAGCATTTAAAGATAGCAGATCCTGTGAGGTTGGAATTTGAAAAGACCAGGGATGCACTTTTTAAAGGACGGAAAATGCTTGGCATCCTGGCAAGGGGAACGGACTATGTTGCTGCAAGGCCCAAGGGACATCCCATTCAGCCGGAGCCTTGTCAGATCATTGCAAAAGCGGAGGAGATCCTGGAGAAATATTCCTGCGGCGGCATTTACCTTGCAACAGAGGATCAGGATATTTATGAGAGGCTTCAGGAAGCTTTTGGCGAAAGAATGTGTGCATTGCCGGTACGCAGATACCGCAGCAGCGGAAACGAGAATATCAATGACCTTAGGGGATGCGAGGATCAGGAAAAAAGCGGAAGGGAATATTTGATTTCCATGCTGCTGTTATCGGACTGCAGCTGTCTTCTGGCAGGAAATGTGGGGGGCACCCACGGGGCAATGCTGATGAGCAGGGGATACGAGTACAGGTATGTGTTTGACCTGGGTATGTATCAGTAGAGGAGTAGGTATGATTCCAAAAATAATTCATTACTGCTGGTTTGGATATAACAAGAAGCCGGGACTAATCAAAAAGTGTATTGCTTCCTGGAGAAAGTATATGCCTGACTGGGAAATCCGGGAATGGAATGAAAATAATTATGATGTAACAAAAAATATGTTTGTAAGAAATGCATACCAGCATAAGAAATGGGCTTTTGTGGTGGATTATGCCCGCTTTGACATTTTAAATCAGTATGGCGGGATCTTTTTAGATACCGATGTGGAGCTTTTAAGGCCCATGCCGCAGGAAATTCTGGCGCACGAGGCTTTTACCGGCTTTGAAAACCCGGGGAGAGTGAACCCCGGGCTGGTCTATGGAACGATAAGCAGACAGGAAGTCCTTCAGGACATTCTTTCGGCCTATGAGAAGAGAAGCTTCGGAGAACAGGTGGACGGCAGGATCGAAAATATTGTGGATGTTGTCAGCGGCGTGCTTAGTATGGGAGGATTAAAGTGCAACGGGGAATTTCAGATGATCAGAGGGGTAGCCATCTATCCACAGGATTACTTCTGCTGCTTTAATTTTGAGACCCAGGGCTTTGAGACCACAGAAAACACCGTTTCGATCCACCATTATTTTGCAAGCTGGACACCGCTTGGCAGACGGATCCATTTTAAGCTGGTAAAGGCTGCTGCTGCTTTACTTGGAAAGGAACGCTATCTTGCGCTCAAAAGAAAGATCAAAGGAGAGAGAGCAGTATGATCTGCCTATTAGCTTTACTTTATATTTTCATAAGACAGGGAAAAGACAGACTGGAAGAGTACCTGCAGGCAGTCTGCCTGTGGATCCTTGTTTTGCTGGGGTTTTGTTATTTCTGGTCTTTGGTGGGACAGCTGGTGTATCTGACTCTTGCAGGAAGCTACCTTTTGCTGGATGCATGCATGCTGTTTCTGATTTTTTATAAAAGAAAGCTGAAGCTGTCCTTCAAGTGGCGGATTTCAAGTCCGCTTTTGTGGCTGTGCCTTCTGGGGCTGTTTGGCATCGTATTTCGGTATGCGCTGAAGTCGGTTCCCTATAACTGGGATTCCATGACCTATCATCTTGCCAGAATTGCAAACTGGGAGCAGAACAGGTCTGTATTTCCTTACGCTACCCACATAGAAAGGCAGATTGCAAGTCCCGTGCTTGGCGCTTATGTGAATTTGTTTGTTTATATTCTGGGAGGAAAGCATGACAGCCTGCTGAACCTTTTACAGTGCCTTTCCTACGGAAGCAATGGAATAATTTTATATGGAATAGCCAGAAGACTGGGAGTATCTGAAAAGATTGCCTTTCTGGCGCCGGTTTTGTATATGGGAACCCCTATCGCACTGGCAGAGGCAACGACTACGCAGGTGGATAATTTTGCAACCTTATGGTTTCTTTGTTTCCTGTATTTTCTCCTTCCCTTTGTGACCGGAAAAAGAAAGCTGGAACTGGACAGGGAGACCGGGAAAGTGATCTTTTTTGCGGCGCTTGCCCTTTCCTTTGGATACTTGGCCAAACCCTCCGTCTGTTTTGGAGCGGCAGTTTTTCTATGTTGGCTGCTGATGGTGGAAATCAGGGAAAAGGCAGAAGTCCGCATGCTGCTATCCTATGGGGCTTTGGGCGCATGTATCGTAGCGGTATTGCTTTCCCCGGGGGTTTTTATCAACCTTTTGGCCTTTGGAAGTATCTCCCATGAGGGAGTGGGAGCAAGGCAGTTAGTGGGAAGCTTGGCTCCCGCCAAACTGTTGGTAAATTTCCTGAAAAATTTTCTTTATAATTTCGGAACGGTAAAGCGGGAAGGTGTGCGCAGCGCTTTGACAGCGTTCCTCTATGCAGCGTCCCAATTCCTGGGAGTAGATCTTAATGATCCGGCAATCTCGGAAGATGGAAGGGAATTTGCTTTTCCGGATGCTCCGGCACTGAGCTGTGATGTGGCCTTAAATGTATTTATATCAGTAATGATGGTGATTTGTGTCTGCTGGTTCTTAAAAAGATTTAAGAAGCAGGAGCGGATGATCAGAAGTTTCTCCTGTTTTGCATTAGGCTCTTATCTGCTTTTTTGTGTGGCGCTTCGATGGGAAATGTATATCAATCGATATATGATCTCCTATTTTGCGTTAATTGCAGTGTTTATTGTTTTGCAGGTTTATGATATGATACAAGGGATAAACAGGTTCAAAGCTGTCGGATTAGGAATTGGTGCGGTGCTTGTTTTGGGCAGCGTCTATGGGTATATTAGTGAGATACAATATCTGCGCAGTGTATCACCCTTTGGCAGACCAAGTGGGTATTTTACATATTATAGGGCAATGATGGATGAATATGTGCCGATCGTAGAGGAGATCAGGCAGCGTGGGGGAGGAAAGATTGGTCTTGTGATAAAAGGAGACAGCTATGAATATCCCCTGTGGGCCATGCTGAATGAGGCGGAGGTCGAGTATCGGATCAGACATATCTGTGTGGAAAATTCTTCTGGGAAATATGAGGTAAGAAATGAATATCCGGATTTTATTATCTCAGAGAGATGGAAAGATGAAACAGCAGTGTACCAGAAAGTAAACTATATTAGAATTTTGGGTGCGGAAAAGCTGTGCTTATATGTGAGGGAGCAATCGTCATGAAAGAAACATTCAAAATCTCGCTTAGTGAGCTATGCTATTATCTTTTCTTTAGCATACTTTTTTTTGCAAAGGGAATTGGACTGTATGACGGACAGATGATTTTTAAGATCTGTCTGCTTACTGCGGCAATATTTGTCTGTGTTAAAATCGTTTTGACATCCTATAGCGTGAAAGAAATGGTTTTGATCCTGCTTTTAATGCTTTTGGGAGTGCTTGTCTACAAAAATTCGGGTGAAAAGAGTGCGTTAGTCTTTCTTATTATGATGATAGGGGCTAAGAACATATCTTTTGAAAAAATTATGAAGGTGGGCTTATATGTGTGGGGAACTGCCTTCGGACTTATGATTTTAACTTCTTTATTTGGAAGTAAAAGTGAACTGATATTTGCACATCATAAGTTTGGAATGGATTTATTAAGGAGAGGCATGGGATATTCCCATCCGAATGTACTGCATGTATCCTATGCCATTTTAGTGGTTTTGCTTCTGTTTTCTATTCAGGATAAAAGAAAGAAACGGACAGCATACATTCTTACCTTTATTGGTAACATTGCTATTTTTTTGTATTCAGTAAGTTATACAGGATTTATGCTTGTTTTGATTTTTTTGGTTTTTCAGATCTATTTTTCTATGAGAAAGGAATATACGGGAGCAGAAAAAATAATCATAGGTGCGATTTTTCCAATGTGCGTACTTTTTTCCTTGCTGGCACCACTTGCGGTTGAGCCGGATACACCCTTATTTCTCCTGCTGAACAAGCTGCTCAACAGGAGGTTTTATGCTTCCAGATTATATTTGTTAGAAAATCCGGTAACTCTTTTTGGACAAAGAATATCTGCAAGCCATACTTATGCATTAGACAGTTCCTATGTTACACTGTTTATTTATGGCGGACTAGTTTTGTTCGGCCTGGTATGTGTGGGATATATGGTCGCAATATATCAAAACCTCAAAAGAAAAAACGGAAAGGCACTGAGCGTTCTGCTATCCTTTTCTATTGCAGGAGTGATAGAACCATTTTTATTTAATCTTTCGTTTAAAAACTTATCCCTTATGGTGGTTGCTGTGACACTTTACTCCCTCAGCAAAGAGGGAAAAAGGATTGCGCTTTTGTCAGAATTTGACAGGCAGATAGAGATCCCATACAGGGTTAATCCGGAAATGCAAAATAAGGAGAAAAAGATCAGCAAAAAAGGGATTGCTGTTGTTGCCATTATGGCGGTGCTTTCGGGAGTATGTTTTATGGCACTAAAACAGGAACCGGATGCAGTGTATGTAGGGGCAAAGTACTGCGATATCGAAGGCGAACCGTACTGCAAGGATGAGAAAGAGATGCCGGCTGGAGAAACTGTAAAAATTTATGGTAAGCAGGGGGCAGAGCAGGGGTATTACCGGTTTGCCGGGAATACGCTTCAATGCGATAAGCTGCGGGATGCAGCTATGATCAGTTACCTTGTTTTCCTGACAGGATATTTTGCGGCACCATATATTGCAGAGCGGAAGAAAGGCAAGGGGTAAGCAGGTATGGATAAAGAAAAGCGGATTGCAAAGAGAGTTATTTTCTTTCTTTTGATTGCATTTGTTCTATTTGCTGTCTGGAAGCTTTCCGTTTCAGGAGGAACAACTCCGATGGAACAGATTACGGAAGACGGTTGGTTTCAAGGGAAAGACAGCCCTGTAAGAGGGATCAGACTTTATGTAGCATCCCTGACACTTGAAGGGGTACAACCCCATCCGGAATTTACCGTGTGGATTACAGATGAAGACGAAAATACGATCTGGGAAAAGACCTACTATAACCTGACTATTAATCATGAGGAAATGGTTATTCTGGAGGAATATGAGAGAGGAGAGGGAATTGAGGTAGGAAATGGAAGGTATCAGATCCATAATACCCTTTGTGAAGACCCCAGTATTCGTGTAGTACATAAGATATTAGCCTATGACGGCAGCTATGCATTTTGGTATGGCTGGTGCGTTTTTTTTGCATTAGTATTTCTGGCTGTTGTTTTAATCGTAACATGGAAGGAGACTCCGAAAAGCCTTGCGCTTCAATTCTTTCTTACGATGGTCTTAATGGGAATTTTATTTACCATGATCATGCCTCCGTTAACGGTGCCGGATGAAGAGAGTCATTTCCTGAATGCCTATGATTGGGCAAGCCAGATCATGAGGCAGGAGGAAACGGATGAATATGAAAACCGTGTGATGCGCAAGACGGATGCAGACAGCATTACTTATCTTCATAGTGCCTCCAGTATATTAAGATGGTATGATACATTTAACGAACCGGCCAATCCGGAGATAAAGGAAACCTATGCGAAGGGAACAAGTGTATCAGGAAGCACCCCGAGGTATGCCTATCTGTTTTCAACGGTTGGCATAATGATGGCAAGAATATTTGGAATGAATGGACATCTTACCTTGCTTATGGGAAGATTTTTTAACCTTCTGGGAACAGCAGCAATCATGTCTCTGGCCCTTTACCTCATGCCCTTTGGCAAAAAGTTTTTCTGCATTTTGGGATTGTTTCCAGAGGTCATTTATTTGGCAGCTTCTTATTCTTATGATGCATTAAATTTTGCACTTTGCTTTCTGATCATTGCATATTTCTTTTTTATGGTATGGGATGAAAAACAGATTGGCATGAAAGAACTGATCCCTTTTCTGCTTCTTACTATAATCATGACGCCGATTAAAATGGTTTATATTGTATTCTGGGGATTGATTTTACTAATTCCCCGAAAGCAGCTGGCAGTACAAAAAAAATATCTGATTGCCGGCGGTGTGGTTTGTGCAATCGGTATTATTGGATTCTTGATCTGGCGTGGGGAAGATGTTATGATACTTCTGCATGGTTTCGACTATAATACGGAAGGAAAAGAAATGGTTTCTCTTTCTTATGCGCTTAAGAATCCGCTGAATGCTATTTTTGTATTTGCAAATAATCTAATGAGAAACTTTGATTATTATATTAAGAGCGTTATGGGAGAATTTGTAGGAAGAGACAGATTTGAGGTCCTGCTGGATATAGCATATCTGCCTTTATGGATGATGCTTTTGCTCGGAAGCTTAGCAGTATCCGGAATTTATACAGATGGCAAAAATGGTTTAAGCTATAAAAAAAGGTTTTTTGTCATAGTTCTTTGCTGTATAAGCTGCTTTCTGTTTATGCTATCCATGTATCTTGCTAATAATACCAAGGAAATGAATGAGATCCACGGAATACAGGGACGATATTTTTTGCCGATACTATTATTTTTCCCGGTTATCTTTTCCAGAAGAAAGGAAAATACTTTGCCGGAAAAATTTGGACTTAGCAGAGGTGCATATTTGATTTTGGGCGCCGGAATTGACATTGTAGCTATTTTTGTTCAGCTTCAGCATATTACAATGGATTATTATGCTTAATGTAGCAGGTGCAGAGGTGAAAGTGAAGAGAAAATACTGGGTAACAGGATATGTGGGAGAGGGAGCTGCTCAAATGTTGTCGGAACTGCAGGACATGGAAAATGTTCAGCTTCTTGAAAAAGTGATATCGAACCGGCTTGTACGTTTTTTGTATTACAGGCTCAGCAAATTAACAGGACAGTTTACGAGAGCTGCCTTTGTAAAGAGATTGTTTTATCCATGGTATGCTATTTTTCATGAAAAATACGATTCGGAGGGGAAAGATTGCCTTTTGTTCATTAATTCAGGCTTTTGCAAAGAATATGACGAAAAGGTGATTGACAGAGTTCGAAGGAAATTTCCAGATTTGCGTTTCATACTGTATATTGTTGATCCCATGAGCGGATTTGAAACGCCGGAGCATATGCGCATCATTCGTAAGATGGATTTGGTTTTTTCCATTAACCGGGAGGACTGTTTAAAATATGGCTTCCGCTATTATCCGTTAGTTTATTCCGTTTCGGAGAGAGCGGCAGAGAAGCAGACTGTGGAGAATGACTTATATTACCTTGGAAGCGGGGACGATAGAAACGTTGAGTTACAGCAAATTTACGAAAAATGTGAAAGAATGGCTCTGAATACTCAAATTCACGTTTTGGCAGATGCCAACAGTCAAATGACAGGTATTTGTTTTCATCGGGAGCCGATTCCTTATGAAGAAAATTTAAAACTGCTAAAGCAAAGTAACTGCATCCTGGAGGTTATGCATAAGGAGTTTGACAATCCTACGCAGCGATATTCAGAGGCTGTGGTATATAACAAAAAGCTGCTTACAAATAATCCCAAAACAGCGGAGTTTGATTTTTATAATCCCCAATATATGCAGATCTTTCATTCTATAGAGGAAATTGATTATAGCTTTGTCAAAGAGCGGGAAGAAGTAAATTATGGTTATAAGGGAGAATTCTCACCGAAACTGTTCATAGAGGAAATCCAGAAGATATTGGACGAAGGAGAAGATTCATGGATGTTATCCGTAAACTGAATTATATATTTGATGCAAAACAGAAGCGGCAAATTTTCTGGTTGTTTATTGTGATCTGTATAGGGTCAGGATTGGAACTTATGGGAGTTTCTGTGATTTTGCCGGTTATTGACGGGATCATGGATCCAGATAAGATGCTGGAAGAACCGATTTACAGGTGGATCTATGATACGCTTCATTTTTCTTCTCTTGCACCGCTTATTTTGTTACTTCTGATCTCAATGATACTGGTATATGTGATAAAAAATGCATTTCTGATTTTTATGTATAATAGTCAATATAAATTTATATTTGAAAATCAGAGGGTCTTGGCAGATCGAATGGTCAAATGCTATATGTCTCAGCCTTACCTTTTTCATGTATCAAAAAGCAGTGCTGAACTTTTGCGCAATATTAATAAAGATACAGGGGATTTCTTTGGAGCGCTTCAGGCCGGAATCAAACTTTTAACGGAGTTAATGGTGTGCCTGGTTTTGGGAGTATATCTTCTGATCATGGACAAGACTATTACCATTTCTGTGGTGGCGCTGCTTGGGATCATGTTATTTCTTTCCATGAAGGTGTATAAGAAGTATCTTTTGATCATGGGAGACAGGAACAGATATTATGAAATGACATTGAATAAGTGGGTGCAGCAAGCCTTTGGCGGTATCAAAGAGGCAAAAATCCTGAATAAGGAGCAGTTTTTTTATAATAAGTATGATGAGGCTTATCGGGGACATGCTAAGAGTGAATACAGCTATCATACCCTGATCACCATTCCTAAGCCTATGATCGAAACCATTTGTATCTGCGGTATGCTTGGGGCGATTGCCATTAAATTTTGGCGTGGAGCTAATATTACTTATTTTGTACCGATTATTTCTATTTTTGCAATAGCTGCTTTTCGATTATTACCTTCGTTTAATCGTATAACAGAGTACATGGGAACAATCATGTACCAAAAATCTGCAATTAATTCTATATACAATGATCTGAAAGAAGTAGATGAATTAAATAAAATCAAAAATCAAAATCAGAAGAAAGTTCATCCGCTTTCGTTTGATACAGCTGTGCGGATGGAAGATTTGAGTTTCCGGTATCCCCGGGCGGAAAAAGATGTAATCAGTCATTTGAATCTGACAATAGAAAAGAAGAGTTCGGTGGCGTTTATCGGACAGTCCGGGGCAGGGAAAACAACCCTGGCAGATATTCTGCTTGGTCTGCTTGAACCAACAGCGGGAACTGTTACGGTAGATGGAACGAACATATTTGACAATTTAAATGGGTGGCACAAGATCATTGGATATATCCCACAAAACATATATCTGATGGATGATACAATCAGAAACAATATTGCTTATGGAGAAGATGAAGGCAGCATTGATGAGGAACGGGTAAAATATGCGGTAGAACAGGCACAGCTATCAGAATTAATTGGTGAACTCGAAGAAGGTCTTGATACGCAGATTGGGGAAATGGGAGTCAGATTATCCGGTGGGCAAAGGCAAAGGATTGGTATAGCAAGGGCGCTGTATCATAATCCGGAGATTTTGGTTTTGGATGAAGCGACTTCCGCACTTGATAATGAGACAGAGAAAGCAGTTATGGAATCAATTGAGGCTTTGCATGGAAAGATGACTCTTGTAATTATTGCTCACCGCCTTTCAACAATTAAGAACTGCGACTATATTTATGAAATAGGAAATGGAAAGGCTGAGAGAAGATTTGATGTGTGAAGATGCTGTTGCGGTTATTTTGGTTAACTATAATGGAAGAGTCTATAACGAAAAGTGCATTCAGTCTATTCTTTCCAGTAAGGGAATTGCGAAGCTCCAGGTAGTTGTTGTGGATAATGCATCTTCAGATGGCTCTTTACAGGAATTACAGGTTCGCTTTGAAAATGATGAGAGGGTTCAACTGATTGCCCTTGAAGATAATTATGGCTTTGCCAGAGGTAATAACGAAGGGATTAAATGGGCCAGAGAAAAAGGATTTCGCTTTTTCCTGTTGTTGAATAATGATACGGAGATTGCTCCCTATGCCATTTCCCATATGCTTTCCTTACAGAAAAAAACAGATAGTATTGTGGTGCCCAAGATCTTATACGCTGATCAAAGGGACATCATATGGTGTGCCGGCGGGAAATTGACACCTGTAATCAGGAAAGCGGTGCAATGTGGATGCAATCAAAAAGATGCCGGTCAATATGACCAGGATAGGGATTGTGATTTTGCTAATGGCTGTTGTCTGCTTTTAACGGATGGAATCATTCAAAGGATTGGATTGCTGGACGAAGACTTCTTTTTGTATTATGAGGATACGGAATATAGCATGCGTGCTGCAAAGGCAGGAATAAAAATTTGTTACTGTCATGAAGCTATGGTATACCATAAGGTAAACGGTTCCACTATGGGAAATGCCAGTCCTGCCAATGCTTATTATATCAGCAGAAACTGGCTGATGTGCAACCATAAGTACTTAGGCAGGAAATATGGACTGTTTCTTGCCTATTATGCACTTAATCGATGTGCATGGGTGATTATCTGGCTGCTGCAGGGAAAGACCAGAATGGCAGGAGCTGTATTGCAGGGGATCAAAGACTACAGGCACGGGAAGAATGGAAAGTATTGAGGATGAAGCAGGGGAAGAAAAAGCTTGTTCAAATTAATACTGTTTGCAATACCAGCACAGGAAGGATCATGGGAGACATTCAAAGAGAAGCCATTAAGCAGGGGTATGATACAATGTCCTATGTGGGAAGAAGAGCTCCTTTTACAGATCTTCCATGCAAAAAGATTGGTAATCTGGTATCGTTTTGGGTGCATGTCGGGTTAACAACTCTTTTTGATCTTCAGGGATACGGATCCTATTTTGTGACTAAGAAGCTTATATGGGAACTGCGGAAAGAGAAACCGGATGTGATACATCTTCATAATCTGCATGGCTATTACCTGAATCTTCCGCTGCTCTTTCAATATCTTAATTCGGAATTCGAGGGAGAATTGTTTTGGACATTTCATGACTGCTGGCCATTTACGGGTCACTGTGCCTACTTTACAATGGCACAGTGTGAAAAATGGAAGAGAGAGTGTTTTTCCTGCCCGAACAAAAAGCAATATCCAATAAGTCTGCTGGTGGATGCATCAAGAAGTAATTATAAAAAAAAGAAAGCGCTTTTTTTGAAAAATAAAAAGATAACTGTGATTGTACCCTCAGTATGGATGCAGAAGCAGGTAGAGGAATCCTTTTTTAAGGAATATAAAGTAATGTTGGTTCCCAATGGCATTGATCTGGCCTTGTTTCATGATACAAAAGCGGAGGAAGTAATTAAAAAGTATCATATGCCAGCAGGGAAAAAGATTCTCCTTGGGGTAGCGAATGTGTGGGATGCGAGAAAAGGGTTAAAGGATTTTTTGGATCTTGCAAAAGAGCTGCCACAGGAATACAGTATTGTTTTAGTAGGGCTGACAAGGGCACAGATAAGAAAACTGCCGGATAATGTAATGGGAATTGAAAAAACAAGTAATCCTGAAGAATTGGCGGCACTCTATTCGTATGCATCTGTTTTCATTAATCCGTCAAGGGAAGAGTCATTTTCACTTGTGACAGTGGAAGCCTTTGCCTGTGGAACGCCTGTAATTGTGTTAAATACCAGTGCAGTGGGAGAACTTGTTTGCCCGGATAACGGAATTGTGTTAGAAGAGAACAGCACGCAAAATTATATGAAAGCAATTTATGAGCTTGAAAGAAGGCAGTTAAGCAAAGAGCAGGTTTCAAACTGTGCAAAGAAATATGATCATAATAAAAGTGCAGAGATGGTTGTAGGGCTTTATGAGAAATATATAGGGGATGAACCCAATGAAAAGAAATAGTTGGATAAATATTTTTCTAGGTATTGTCAGCACAATTTTGCTGACAACAAGCGGAATCATTTGGATGGGAGAGATCGTTCGCCCTTTAAGTACAGATAGTGCAAGGGGGACAATCAGAGCCTTTCATGAGCTGCCAGAGGAATCAGTTGAAGTTATGGTATTTGGCTCTTCTTGTGCGTGGAAGGGTGTAAATGTCATGGAAATGTATCAAAAGTATGGCATTGGGGCATATAACTATGGGCTAAACTGGCAAAATATTAATACCACTGCTTTATTTATATATGATGCATTAAGGACACAGACACCAAAGGTGATTTTAATAGAAACTGATGCTGTAGGGGCTGTATTTCAGGATGCTGATATGAATGGGGAGATCTACTATACAAGAGAGATCCCTGATTCGGAGTATAAACAGAAATATCTTGATCAATGCTTTGGAAATAATAAAGAGCGTATGTTAACCTACCGTTTTCCACTGATAACATTTCATGAGAATTGGAAGCAAATAGAGTATTCCAGTATAAACTATGAGAAAACGTTGGAATTAAATAAGCAAAAAAGCCTTTCAACTATGGGATATGAGAAAATGCCTTCTGGAGATGAGGTGCCCAATATTGGAGATTATACTCAGTTCGAGCAGTGGGAATTGTCTGATGAATCTAAACAAATATTGGATGAGATCTGTGAAATGTGTAAGGCAAAGAATGTTTCTATTGTCTTTTTTACAATTCCAGCACAGGGGGAATATCATTTTTTTGATGCGGTTCAAAATTATGCAGACGAACATGATGCAGTCTATGTAAACCTATACCCGGAAATGGAAGCGGTAGGTTTAGATATTATGTTGGATTATTCGGATACGCATCATTTAGCCGAAAGCGGAGCGATTAAGGTGGCAGATTATATGGGCCAATATCTATGGGATCATTATAATCTTTCAGATATGCGCTTGCAGGAAAATAATTTATGGCAAAAAAATATCGAACAGTAGCAGGAAAGGGGAAAGCGTGGATATTCTATCATTTAAATTTATAATTTTTTTTACTGTGCTGTTTGTCATTTATTATTTGTTTCCCAAAAGATATAGGTGGAGTGTTTTGCTGCTAGGAAGTTATTTGTTCTATCTGATGGGGCATTGGACGTATGTTTTTCTTATGCTTTTTACAACACTTACAACCTTTGCGGCAGCGAAATATATACACAGGATAAATATAGAATGTAGAGAAAAAGCTAAACAAATAGAAAGCCGAGAAGAGAAAAAGCATTATAAGGCCAGACAGGGTGCTCGAAAAAAAAGAATAGTAGCGTTAACACTTATTATTAATTTTGGAATTCTGTTCTTTTTTAAGACTTCGGTTTACTTTATGCCTGTTTCACTTATTTTTCCGCTAGGAATATCTTTTTATACATTTCAAACAACCGGATATATAATTGATGTATACAGGGAAAAATATGAACCGGAGAAGAATTTTTTCAAGTATGCACTTTTTGTATCGTATTTTCCACAAATCATACAGGGACCGATTCAGAGATATGATGAATTTGTACCCAAGTTGTTCTCTGCACATAGTATAAAATGGCATAATATAAAATATGGTATTTGGTTATTTTTATGGGGACTATTTAAAAAAATAGTTATTTCAAACAGAGCGGCGATCTTTGTAAATACAGTTTTAGGTGGAGAGCTTTCAACAACTCCTGGAACATCCATCTGGATCGCTATGTTTTTGTTTAATTTGGAGCTATATGGTGATTTTTCCGGTGGAATAGATATGGTAAATGGTGTTTCTACGATGCTTGGGATTGAACTTGCGGACAACTTTAAAAGACCTTTCTTTTCAAAAACACTCGGAGAATATTGGAGAAGATGGCATATTACATTAGGAACCTGGATTAAAGATTATGTTTTTTATCCTCTTGCAATGTCAAAACCCTTTACGAATATGGGAAAAGCGGTTAAGAAAAGAATAGGGATTCATATGGGAAAAACTCTGCCAGCAAGTATTGTATTTGTTATTACATTTGTCATGGTGGGGCTTTGGCATAACGTATCTTGGTTTTATGTTTTGTATGGGATATGGCATGGAGTAATTTTGGGATTATCCAATATTTGTACTTCGTTTTTGAATAATATAAGTGAAAAATTGAATATAAGAACAAAGTGCATGAGTTTCAGGTGGTTTCAAAGAAGCAGGACATTTTTACTTATTACAATAGGAGAATGTTTTTCGCTTGCGACAAGTTGGCAAATGCTGAAATCAATGGCAGCAAGGATGATATTACATAATCATTTAGCTGACTTGACGATGCTGAATACTTATGGTTTGGTAGATAAGGAAATAGGTGTATTGATTGTTGCAATTGCTTTTTTGATTTGCATTAGTATGAAACAGGAAAAGTGTGTCATAATCAGAGAAGCACTGGATCAACAAAACAGCTGTTTTCAAGTGATTGCAACCGTGCTTTTTATTATGGTTCTTTTGGTTTTTGGAATTTACGGACCGGGATATAATGCAACAGCGTTTATATATGAGGGCTTCTGATTACGAAATGGTTTACAAAAATTGCTTTTTAGATATGCCTGAGATACAATATCAAGGAGTAAGAAAATACTATAATACAAGAGTAGAAGGAAGATATGAAGGAAGAAAGTAAGAAATTCCACATCGGTATCGGACTGATTTTTTTATGCTCTATGTGTATATACGGTACATGGGTTACATGCTTTACGGCTCCTGTGCATGTAAAGGTGGATGAAGAACTGTATTTAGGATTAGCCAGAACGTTTCATTATCAAGGTTTTTTTGGAATGGGAAAACAGACATATAGTTATAGCTGTGTCCTTTATTCCATGCTTATTTCCATTGCATATTTTTGGTACACTCCTGAGAAAATTCTATTGCTGATGCGGATGATAAATGTGTTTACACTGTGCTCTGCTGCTTTTCCGATAGGTCTTTTGGCGGTTAATATCTTGGAAACGAGAAAATCAGCCTTACGAGTAACCGCTTTTTTAATGTTTTTCCCCTATATGTTTGACTGTGCATATTTTATGCAGGAGGTATTATGCTATCCCCTGTTTATGTGGACAGTATATTTTTTATATAGTGCAAAAAAGATGCAGAGTATATTGCGATATGTTATTGCAGCCGTGTTTTCAGTGCTATGCCTATATACAAAGACAAACATGTTTTTTATTCCTATCATTGTAAATGTATATGTGCTTTTGAAATTGATTTTACAAAAAGATGTCAAAGAAAATTGGAAAAGAGAAATTAGAAATATTCTATTCTTTGATGGAAGCTATGTGGCACTTAGTGGGGTGTTTTACCTTGCATTACAGATGATAAATGGGTTTGAGAGAGGTGTTAACCATTATGAGAGACAATTGTCCTGGCTTTTCCCGGTTGAATGGAAAACGCTGGGATTAGGGATAATAGAATGTATATTATATGCATCGCTGTTTCTGGTCAATATGGGAATAATTCCAATTTATGTATGCTGTCATAATAAAAGAAAAATGGATAAGGCTACAAAATATAGCTTTTCTTTTGTTGGCTTATCAAGTGCTTTTATGATTCTGGAGACAGTTTTTTTAATTGTTTTGACAGAGGAGGGATTACAAAGTCTTCCGCATAAGTTTCTGTTCCGATATTTTCAGATTTTTCTCCCCATATACTTTCTTATTTATTTTAAGTTTTATGAGGAGTATACTTATTTCAAAGAAAAAGCGGTTTTGGGTATTACTTGGGGAAGTATCTTGGTTTGTACAATTTATTTTTCTGTGATGAATGGAAACACGCATCAGGCAATTATGGATGGACATTTTTTCCTTATTATTGAAAACATCACAAAATATATTTGTCCTTATGCAGATATAGTTATCCTTATATTGATAGGACTTTTTATAACAGTAGTAGCAATAGCAACTGCGAAAGGAAAATTAGATGGAAACAAAGTTTGCAAGAATGCTGTTTGTACCGTCGTTATAATGATGGGCTTGATAAATTTTATTCAGCTGCCGCTATATACGAACAAAATAGCAGAAGGACGTCAGATACAGGATGACGGGATCAAGATTGCTGAATTTTTAAATCAGGAAGGGTGTAACTATATTTATTATGTGGATGATGGTGATCCGGATAACCACTATTTGAAAAATGTATATGGATATTTGAAGCAGCAATATGAAGTGATTGATAAGGACGATATGCTGAATAAAATGAAGGATTGTTCAGATAAAACAGCTTTTTTAGTTCCTAAGTCTTCTCTGGAGGAGATGGATTTGGAGGAGGAAAAATTGAAAACTAAACGAATTACAGTCATTGAAACGGAGAGTAGAAATAGAAAATAAAAATTAAAAGGTATTTGATGGGAGAAATTTTATGCGGGAAAAAATAGAATATTTTGAAGCGGCTATAATATGGTTTACCATTAATTATGCCTTATATGTTCCGTTAACACTGTTCCTTAGTAATAAAAGCGAATTTGGTCTTAAAACAAGCGATATTTTTTTGATATGTATAGGAATAGCTTTAATTGTACTGGCAGTATTAAACATTCTTTTATTTGCAATAAGAAAACGCTTAATTTTAAAAGGATATGCGATAATAATATTTACAATTGCTGCGGGCATATACATACAGAGCAATTTTTTGAATCCAAATTTTCCGGAGATGGATGGAGCCCTTGTAGACTGGACAACATATAGAAAAGAGACTGTTCTGAGTACATGCGTGTGGGCTCTGATATTGATAGTGTGCATTTTCCTAAGTGTAAAATATGGTAAGAAAGCGGGAAAGATGATGCGCGGTATTGCATATTTTTTCTCTGCGGTTCAGATTATTTCATTAATATTTTTATGCATTGCAGGTTCAACAGACGAGAAGGCAACTACTTACGGGTTCTTAAATAATGAAGAATTCGATGTGGCACGGAATAAAAATATTGTTGTTATGGTTATAGATACCTTGCAAGCAGATTCGATGAAACAATATATTGCTTCAACAACATATGCTGAAAGCGAAAAATGGCTAGAAGACTTTACCTTTTTTGACAATGCAGTATCGGGGGGGGCCCCCACAGCATTGGCAGTTCCGCTGTTGCTTACTGGAATTGAATACGACCCTATGCAAGAATGGGATGCGTATACACATGAAATTTGGGAAGAAACAGATTTGTATAATGATTTGAGGGAAGGTGGGTATAGTATTCGTTTTTATACGGAAGCACCGAATGTCCCGGGCATGCCGGAGGGGATAGCGGATAATTATACGGTTAACATTAAGAATGAAATTAGCAATTATTCTACTTTCGTTGAAAAGTTGTATGAGTTGACAAATTTTTATATTATGCCACAATTATTCAAAAAATATTTTTGGATATCAACGGCAGATATTACAAATTGTATCTCACAAGGTGTGAATTGTTATAAGATAGATGACGTAAAGTTTTATGAAGATTTATGTGAGATAAAACAGTTTAATACAACAGCAGAAAAGGCATTTTTGGTATATCATTTTAACGGTGCACATGCTCCTTATACTATGAATTCGGAGGGGAAATATGTGGATGAGGAGGTTACTGAAGAAGAACAAATAGCCGGGGTTATGCGCGAGATAAAATTATATATACAAAAAATGAAAGAAGCAGGAGTGTATGATAATAGTACAATAATTATCTTGGGAGATCATGGACGGCATGAGAGCTTGAATTATGAAACTAATCCTGCGGTATTAATAAAAAGAGGAGGTGAACAACACTGTTTTTCGTATGATTCACGACCAATCCATTTTAGAAATATAGTATCATTAATTGCAAATGAGGCTTTAAATGAAAACTCTGAATACGGTCCATCAGTATATGATATTAATCAAAATAGTGATGTTGAGCGGTTACATACGATTAATGATAGTGTTCGTAACAGAACAACGATTGACCCCAAATGGAAAGATCTATGGTATTATTCGAGGTGCATAATACCGCTAGAGGTTAATGACCAAGAGAAATATCAAATATTTGATCCGTATAGTATTAATAGTTTTGAGTATACGCTAGGAGATACTATTTGCTTCAACGATAAAAATGAATATGGAAGGCAAATTAACTATCGGATAATTAAGGATCATGGGGTAGGAATTGCAAGTAATGAACTTAGTATTTGCTTTAAATGGAATGGAAATGAAGAGAGCGATTTGGTATATTCTTTTATATGTGGAAAAATATATGGTGACAAACAGAAAGTGAGAGTCTATGCAAATGGAAATAAATTGAAGACTTTGGTTTGTGCAGAGGGAGACATTGGCAAAGAGATTAAAATAGATATTCCTCATGAATATATTAAGGACTCAACGCTGGTTTTAAGGATGGTTTTTCCTGGATCAGTTAACTCGGAAGATGATAAAATAGTATCAGTAGGTTTTGAAACGATGAAATTGGAGAGGAGCAGATAATTATGAGAAAATGGGTAAGAGGATTAAAGTGGATTTGCAATTTTGCATATTTTTTTACTGCATGGTGGTTTTTCTTTTCATTAAATGCACATGCATATATTGATCCATCAGCTGTAACGTATGTGATACAAGCAATTGCGGCAGTTTTTGTTGCAATAGGAGCACTGTTGACTGTATTCAGACATAGAATTGCAAAGGTGTTTAGGAAAGAAAAGAAAATAGAAAAGCGCGAAATCCATGTGGAAGAAGATAGCACTTATAATGAAGGAAAGACAGAGGATAAATAAAAAAAATGATTACGCAGGCAATAGGGAATATTTTTGGGTTGGTTATGTATAAATGCTATGAAATTTTACATAACTATGGAATAAGTATAATAATATTCACAGTCATTACAAAATTAATTTTATTGCCGATATCTGTAATGGTGCAGAAGAACTCGATCAAAATGGTAAAGATGTATCCACAAATATACCGAATTAAGGCAAAATATTATGGAAATAAGGATTTGATTTCGGAAGAGGAATATAAACTTTATAAGCAGGAAAAATATAATCCTATGCTTGATTTAGTACCTGTGGTTTTACAACTTATTGTTTTGATGGGAGTTGTTGATGTTATTTATAGACCTATTAGCCATTTGTTGCATGTTTCGCAAGAAACTATAAATAATCTGACAAGTATATATTGCCAGTTCTCAGGAGCAGATTCGCAAAGCTCTTCTATTCAGCTAAAAATAGTAGAAAGTATGGCAAATGAACATTGCTTTGAATTGTATAGGGGTATAATACCCCAAGAAATTCTTAGAACAATTGCAGAATTGGATATGAATTTTTTGGGAATTGATTTAGGACAAGTTCCTATTGAAGCTTTTGGAGTTACTGTTATTGTCCCGATACTGGCGGCATTATCTTCATTGCTTATGTGCTATGCACAGAATAAAGCTAATGTGTTGCAAGCAGAGCAAGGAAAGATGAACCAAATTGTTACTTTGCTTATTTCAGTTGGATTATCACTTTACTTGGGATTTTTTGTGCCTGCCGGAGTAGGAATGTATTGGATAGTAAGCAATTTGGCTGCAATTATAGTGTTGTATTTACTGAATTTTTGCATCAATCCTCGAGAGTATATTGACTATGAAGCGCTTGAGATAAGCAAAAGGGAGCTGGAAAAAGTTCAACAGTATAGTTCTTGTAATAAAAAAAAGAGAGAAAAGAAATATATTAAAAAAGAAAACCAGGATTATAAAAAATTTCAAAAATTTGGACTCAAGCAGTTGGTTTTTTATTCTGAAAAAAATGGATTTTATAAATACTATCAAAATGTAATTGAAACAATTCTAAAAAGAACTGATATTATAATTCATTATATAACGAGTGATCCTCAGGATGAAGTGTTTTCGAAGGAAAGTGAAAATTTCAAGGTATATTACATTGATGAGAAAAAGCTAATTGTATTAATGATGAAAATGGAAGCTGATATGGTAGTAATGACGATGCCAGATTTACAAAAATATCATATTAAGCGTTCTATGGTAAAGGAAAATATAGAATATGTATATTTAGATCATGGAATTGGAAGCGTAAACCTTATGCTTCGTAAACATGCACTTGACCATTTTGATACGATATTTGCCTCTAATATTTTTGCCAAGAATGAAATACGAGCTCAAGAAGAAACTTATAATTTAAGAAAAAAAACAATAGTAGAATTTGGATCCGGCTTAATAGATAATATGATAGAAGCATATCAATATGATTCAAATTTTGTTAATGATAAGAAAACAATATTAATAGCACCTTCGTGGCAAGAGGATAATATTTTAGATACTTGTATAGACAAGATATTGTGTAAGCTTTTAGGCAAAGGATACTATGTTGTCGTGAGACCACATCCTCAATATGTTCGTCATTGCAGAGAAAAGTTATATGAACTGGAACAACGTTACAGGGAGAGAGAAGATTTTGAATTACAACTAGATTTTTCTTCAAACGAAACAGTTTTTAGAGCAGATATTCTTATGACGGACTGGTCGGGTATTGCCTATGAGTATTCACTTACAACATTAAAGCCGTCCTTATTTATAAATACCCCAATGAAGATAATGAATCCCGATTACATGGAGATAAACGTACCTGCATTTGACATTGTGGTGCGTGATAAAATTGGTATATCAGTTAATATTCAGGATTTGGATAAAATTGATGAAGTAGTTGAAAAGCTGTTAACAGATGAAAGCTTTTCAAAAGAAGAAATCAGAAAATTGCGTGAGCAATATTTGTATAACATTGGAAGCAGTGGGGAAATTGGTGCAAGGTATATAATAAAGAAGTTGATAGAGTACTCAAAAATGTAGGGAAATGGTGAATTAATGACAAAAGCCTTAGAAATTATTGAAAAACAATTTGGGGTAGACCGAACGAAAATAGAAAATATTAAATGGCTGAAAAAGGGAATGACAAATAATTCCTTTGTGTTTGAATGCCGAGGCGAAAAGTATATTATGAGAATTCCTGGGGTGGGAACTGATAGACTTATTAACCGGGAACAAGAGTACTTAGTATATCAAACTCTTAAGAAAACAGAAATTACAGATTTTGTAATATATTTAAATCCAGAAAATGGTTATAAAATAACAAAATATATAGAAAATGCAAGATGCTGTGATCCATATAATGAAGAAGAAGTACATAAATGTATGGAGAGGCTAAAGGAACTGCATTCGCTAAATTTGAAATTGAATGGATATGAATTTGATTTATTTAATATGCTTGAATTTTATGAATCGTTGAGAGGAGAAAAATCAATTTATTGTGATTATGAAGCGGTGAAAAATAATGTTTTATTGCTTAAAGAGCATATAGAATGTTGTCATGCAGAGAAATGTCTGTCTCATATTGATGCAGTGCCTGATAATTTTTTGTTTACAACCGATAGAGATGGGAAAGAAAAAGTGTGTTTAATTGATTGGGAATATGCTGGAATGCAGGATCCACATGTGGACATAGCCATGTTTGGAATATATGCAATGTATGATAAGAGGCACATGGATTCACTGATAGATATTTATTTTGGGGGAAAATGTAAGTGTTCGGACAGAATAAAGATTTATTGTTATGTGGCTGTCTGTGGCTTGCTATGGAGTAATTGGTGCGAGTATAAGAGACACCTCGGCATTGAGTTTGGAGAATATGCATATAAGCAATATGAATATGCAAAGGATTACTATTGGTTTGTTATGAGAGAACTGGAAAGTGTAGAGTAAAGAAAATGTATAGCGTGGAACGTGCAATCATATTGGCGGCCGGAATAGGAAAAAGAATGCAGCCGGTCACATTTACAAAACCTAAGCCCCTTGTTTGTGTAAATGGAATACGCATGATAGATACAGCTTTAGATGCGTTGATTTATAATGGAATTTCAGAAATTTACATTGTTGTTGGTTATCTAAAAGATCAGTTTGAGGTTATAAAGAGGAAGTATCCGATGGTTCAGCTGATAGAAAATCCATATTATAAATCAAGTAATAATATATCTTCACTATATGTGGCAAGAGAGCATTTGAAAAACGCAATAATACTTGACGGAGATCAGGTAATTTGTAATAAGGAAATTATGACAAAAAAGTTTGAAAGATCTGGTTACAATTGCGTATGGACAGATGAAGAGACAAAAGAGTGGCTGTTAAGGATCAAAGAGGGAGTGATTGTTGAGTGCAGCAGAATGGGGGGGAAAAGAGGATGGCAGTTATACAGTGTATCAAGATGGACGGAACAAGATGCAGATAAATTGAAAAAGCATATAGAATATGAGTTTGAAGTGAAACAAAATAGAGATATTTATTGGGACGACATAGCTCTATTCTGCTATCCGCAAGAATATGAACTGGGTATCATGGAAATGCAAAATGGGGATGTGGTAGAAATTGATGATCTTAAAGAATTGGCATTTAGAGATGCGAGCTATGATAAATACATAAATTAAAAGGAATGGTGAAAATGAAATGAAGCATACAGAAAAGAAAAGCATTGACTGGACTATAACAATAGGGCCATTTCTTAGCATTATAATTATATGTATTATTTTTGCGTGCTTTCCAGAGGAAGCAAATGTAAAACTGAGTAGCTTAAGATTTTTCTTTGGAGACACATTGGGAATATACTATTTAATAATTGGTCTTGGTGTGTTTTTGGCGTCTATTTTCTTGGCACTATCGCCATATGGGAACCTTGTTCTGGGAGGAAGAAGCGAAAAACCAAAGTATAGCTTTAAGAACTGGGGGGCAATGATGTTTACTTGTGGTTTGGCCGCCGATATTCTTTTTTATTCTTTTGCAGAATGGCTGCTTTATGCGATGGATCCTCATATAGAAGAACTTGGCGGTATACAGGAGTGGGCAGGAGTATTCCCCATTTTTCACTGGAGCTTTATTCCATGGAGTTTTTATCTCGTCTTGGCTGTGGCCTTTGGATTTATGCTTCATGTGAAGGGAAGAGAGCGACAGAGGTATTCTGAAGCCTGTAGACCATTACTTGGGAAACTTGTAGACGGAGTATGGGGAAAGATAATAGATCTCTTGGCGGTGTTTGCCTTGATTGCAGGAACGGCAACAACATTTAGTGTGGCAACTCCTTTGATGGCTGCTGTTATCAATGATCTTTTTGGCCTGCATTTTGATCAAAGAATTGTTACAATTATTATTTTACTTGTGACTTGTGTGGTATACACATATTCGCTATTGCATGGCTTTAAGGGAATAAGTCTATTGGCAAAATTGTGTATGTTTTTATTTTTTGGAATGTTATTTTATGTATTCCTTTTTGGTGGAGAGACAAAATATATTGCAGAAACCGGCTTCTCAAGCCTGGGCAGGATGATACAAAATTTTATTGAATTAGCAACTTATACGGATCCACAGAGGACATCGTTTTTTCCACAAAACTGGACAATATACTATTGGGCATATTGGATGGTTTGGTGTGTTGCGGCCCCTTTTTTTATTGGCAGCATTTCAAGAGGCAGAACGGTTCGACAAATAATAATGGGTGGGTATTTATTTGGAGCTGGATCGACCATATTAAGTTTTGTAATATTAGGAAACTACTCAATGGGAAAACAACTCAAGGGTGATGCACATTTTATAGAACAATTTCAAGAAAGTGGGAATTTGTATGAGGTTATTATTTCTATGATTCACACAATACCATTGGCTGAGTTGTTTTTAATAGTTCTACTGCTTACTATGATAGCGTTTTATGCTACATCATTTGATTCCATAGCATTGATAGCCTCCTGTTATAGCTACAGGAAACTCGAGAGTCAACAGAAACCAAGTAAAAGTATACAGTTTATGTGGTGTATCCTGCTCATTTTATTACCTATTGCGCTAGTGTTTTCAGAAAGCTCCATGAGTAATTTGCAATCGGTAAGTATTATTGCAGCATTCCCCCTAGGAATAGTTATCGTTTTGATTATTATAAGTTTTTTTAAAGAAGGAAAAGAGCAAATAGAAAAAACGAAAAGCAAGTAATGTTTTAGATATAAAGGGGACAGAGTTGATAACACATATAGGGCTCGGTTTACATGAATATAATAATTTGTTATACTCTATAGGGGAAAAAGGCGATGAAAAAAGGATATTATATACATTTTGAAGGGCGAAGCTCAGTAGGCGTGTCAAAAAAAATAGACATGCAAATGGAAGAGTTTAGCAAATACTTTGAAATGAAGGAAATTGAAATAAGAGCAACCAAAAGAAACATGCTTCAAAGGATAATAGGGCTTTTTCCTAGTGCATCTATTAAAAGAAGCTATGAGGAAGCTTTGCGTGAATTGGATGATCCTTGCTTTATTTATGCAAGAAGAAGTGTTGCCGACCATGATTATTTATATTTTTGGAGACAGGTAAAGGAATATTTCCCGAATTGTAAAGTAGTCATTGAAATATTCACATATCCTTATGATAAAGATGACTTTGCAAAGTGGAATGCCTGGCCGTTTTATATTAAAGAAAGGATTTACAGACCCAAACTAAAAAAATATGTAGATCGGTTTGTAACCTATTCTGCCGATGATATGATTTTTGGAATACCTACTATTAGGACAACCAATGGAATTAACGTAAATGCTATGAGACTTGTGGATGGAGAATACAAGGAGAAATTAGTTACGCTGATAGGGGTTGCCTATATGCAGCGCCAGCATGCATATGAGAGGATTATAGAAGGTCTAAGCAGATATTATCAGAAGAAGAGAGAATATCGGGTGAGACTGATGCTTGTGGGGGACGGCCCGGAAAAGAAAAAATACGAGAAGCTGACCTGTAAATATGGCCTAGAGGAATATGTGGATTTTTATCCTGTTACATCAGGAGAAGAACTGGACAAATTATATGATCAGGCAGACATTGCCCTAGCTGCTTTCGGGATGTACAAGGTAGGCTATTCAGAGGCAGTTGGTGCCTTGAAAACAAGAGAATGCCTTGCAAAGGGGGTTCCTATTATTTCTGGTTCACCGATAGATGTGCTGGAGAAAGATTTCCCCTATGCATTGATTTGCTCTAATGATGCCAGTGCAGTTGATATGGAAAAGGTAGTATCTTTTTTTGACAGCATAAGAAAACGGCATATGACCAAAAAAGATGCAGCACAGACTATTCGGAAGCTGACAGAGCACAGAATAAGTAATGAGCATTTAATGAAGCCAATTATAGAATATGTTATGGATGAAAGGAAGAGGGAAGATGCTTAAATATGCATTAATCGGATGTGGCAGAATTTCACCGAATCATATAGCGGCAGCAAAGGCAAATGATCTGAATATTGTTGCAATATGTGATATTGTACCGGAAAACATGAAGGACAAAGTGCTGAAGTTTGAACTGGGAGATGAGGTCAAACAATACACGGACTACCGGGAAATGCTAAAAAAGGAAAAACCAGAGCTTGTAGCAATCGCTACGGAGAGCGGAAAGCATGCAGCGATAGCGCTTGACTGTATTGAAGCCGGATGCAATTTGATCATTGAAAAGCCGATCGCTCTTTCCCTTGAGGACGCAGACAAAATAATTTGTGCTGCAGAAAAGAAGAACGTGAAGGTATGTGCATGCCATCAGAATCGTTTTAATAAATCGATCCAAAAGATCCGTGATGCAGTTGAGAAGAACCGTTTTGGAAAAATGTTTTATGGAACAGCTCATATCAGGTGGTGCAGAGATTACGAATATTATCATCGAGCAACCTGGAGAGGAACATGGGAACAGGATGGAGGCGCGCTGATGAACCAGTGCATTCATAACATTGATTTGCTGCGCTGGATGATGGGAGACGAAATAGAAGAAGTAGTAGGTATGACAGATCGGCTGAATCATGACTATATTGAAGCAGAGGATCTTGGAATTGCGCTTGTTAGATTTAAGAACGGGGCATATGGCATCGTTGAAGGAACGACTGATATTTATCCACAGAATCTGGAGGAAACATTATACCTTTTTGGTCAGAAAGGGACAGTAAAAGCAGGCGGCCAGTCTGTCAATATCATAGAGGAATGGAATTTCTCCGATATGCTTGATGACCCCGAGGAGGTAAAAGCGCAGTATCATGAAGCGCCGCCTAATGTGTACGGGTACGGGCATACACCGCTTTATGCAGATGTAATCAGTGCTATTGCGGAAGACAGACAGCCTTATGTGGATGCAAAAGCGGGAAGAAGAGCACTCGAACTGGTACTTGCCATTTATCTTTCGGCAGCAAAGGGAAAAACGGTAAAGCTTCCGCTAGAGAGATGCGAAACAATGCAGTTTAAAGGCCGTTTTGATAAAAGGTAGACAAGGAAGGGCATCAATTTACAGAACTTACAGAACAGAAAAGAGGATTAGTGTGGAATTTCGGGATTTGAAGAAACAGTATCAGCTGCACAAAGAAGAAATAGATGCGGCAATAGGCACAGTCTGTGAGGAAGCAAACTTCATCAGCGGTATGCAGGTTAAGGAAGTAGAAAAAAAACTTGCCGAATATGTGGGAGTAAAAGAATGCATTTCTTGTGGAAATGGAACAGATGCGCTGCAGCTTGCATTAATGGCCTGGAATATTGGAAAAGGTGATGCTGTATTTGTGCCTGATTTTACTTTCTTTTCCAGTGGAGAGGTTGTTCCGCTGCTGGGAGCAACACCGATTTTTGTGGATGTTGATGAGGAAACTTATAATATCAGTGCTTCAAGTCTGGAGTATGCTATTGAGCAGGTACTTCATTTTACGGATCTTAAGCCCAAAGCTGTTGTGGCGGTAGACTTGTTTGGACAACCTGCTGAATTTGGGAAAATCAAAGAACTCACACAAAAGTATCATCTGCTTTTACTGGAAGACGGAGCACAGGGATTCGGAGGTATGATTGGGGAAAAACGAAACTGTAGCTTTGGAGATATTTCAACGACATCTTTCTTCCCGGCAAAGCCTTTGGGATGCTATGGAGATGGAGGAGCAATTTTTACTGACAATGAAGAGTGGGCCGGGCTGCTCCGCTCTTTGTGCGTTCATGGTAAGGGAACAGATAAATATGACAATATACGGATCGGAATGAATTCAAGGCTGGATACACTGCAGGCATCTGTATTATTGCAAAAGCTTCTCTTTTTTGAGGAAGAGATGGAAGCTTGCCAGTGCGTGGCAGATGCTTATACACACCGCCTTGCTGAATATGTAAAAACTCCTAAGGTTTTAGAGGGGATGCGTTCGGGATGGGCACAATATACAATTCGTCTTTCTTCTCTTAAGCAGAGAGAAGAGGTAATGAAAGCATTAAAGGAAAAGGGAATACCAACTGCTATTTATTATAAAAAACCTATGCATATGCAGCAGGCGTTTCAAGGGATGATTCCCTGCAACTTACAGCTTACATATGCCAATACAGAAGAAATATGTAATACATGCCTATCACTTCCCATGCATGCTTACTTAGAAGAAAAAGAGATAGATGCAGCCTGCAATGCAATTAAAAGGACGATTCTGGAGGAAAATTAATGAGGGATCTGTCGGACTATTCAGAAAAATATAATAAAAATAATTTTGAAGAATATAAAGTGGAATACCGAAGAAGAAAAGTCATTGAATTTATAGAAAAATATAATCCGGATCATATACTGGAGATAGGGTGCGGAATGGATCCTCTTTTTATGCATTACGAAAAGGCAAGCTATACGCTTGTGGAGCCATCGACGATTTTTTATGAAAATGCACGAAAGCTTGTTGGAAAGAGGAAGGATATACAATGCATTTGTGGCTTTTTTGAGGAAGTTGCCACTGAATTAAAATCACATTATGATATGGTCATATGCTCTTCTTTGCTGCATGAGGTAGAAAAACCAGAGGATTTATTAGATCATATCAAACAAATCTGTAGTGCAGATACAATTGTTCATATTAACGTTCCTAATGCCAATTCCCTGCACCGGATATTAGGCCAAAAGATGGGCGTGATTGCAGACGTGCATGAAATGAGTGAAAATAATATTGCTTTTCAACAAAATCATGTGTATGATTTGAAAAACTTTAAGGATATTGTGTTGAGGAGCGGATTTGAAATTCTGGATGAGGGTTCTTTTTTCGTGAAACCTTTTTCACATAAGCAAATGTATCAGATGCTTGAGATGGGAATTATTGATCAAACGGTTCTGGAGGGATTGTACTTAATGGGAGAAGAGCTGCCAGAGTATGGAAGCGAATTATATCTTAATTGTCGTATAGGTGAGGAAAACAAGAGTGACGAATAAGGAAAGGTATCACAGGCTTTGTGAAAGGGAAACAACCATTCCTATTTTTTCAAAGGACTGGTGGATGGATACGATATGCGGCGAAGATGGCTGGGATGTTTATCTGGTAGGAAACGGAATGGACATTAAAGCGTCTCTTGTATATAGTATTCAAGAGGATGAGCAGGGAAAGTTCATAGGAAGATTGATGCTTACTCAGACAAACGGTGTCTGGATCAAATATGCAGCTGATCAGGGGATTGCTGCACGGCAAAGCTATGAGGAAAAGATTATCAATGAAATTTGTGATTATATTGAGAGTCTTGGGCTAAAACGTTATGATCAACAGTATCATTATCATTTTTACAATTATTTGCCTTTTTTTTGGAGATATTATAAGGAAATCACCAGATATACTTATGTAATCGAAAATACAGGCGATATGGAAGCAGTTCGAAGGGGCTATACTTCTAAGCTGAAGAATGCACTCAGAAAAGCAGGACGATTACTTCACATTGAGGAAATGACAGATCTGGAGGAATTTTATTGTATTAATGAAATGAGTTTTAAGCGCCAGGAAGTGAAAATCCCATATAGCTTTGCGTATTTTAAGGAGCTATATCTGGCATGCAAGAAACATGATTCGGCAATGCTTTTGTGCGCAAAGGATGAGGAGGGTCATACACAGAGCGTAGCAATGCTTGTCTGGGACGAAATGTCTGTTTATTATTTACTGAACGGGACGAATCCGGAACTGAAATCCTGCCAGGGGAACGATCTTCTGATTGATCATTCTATAGAGGTGGCTCATAAACGGGGATTGAAGTTTGATTTTGAAGGTAGTGTTATTAAAAATGTAAATCATGCGTTTCGTGAATTTGGAGGAACACCGGTACCATACTTTAGAATATTCAAAGAATTTTGAAATAAGAAGGCGTAACAAAATGATTGAACTGGACTTTCTATTTATTTATGAACATAAGGTAAGGGAATTGGAAAATCTATGCCTGATGAAATATGAGCTTGACAGAAGAGGCTATCGGACAGAAATTATCTTCATTAATGATGCCCAAAATGCATTGTCTCCCAAAATAATTTACAAAACGAAGGTCTTGTGCATGATGGCATGTTATCATAATAAAACCTTACGATGGCATGTAAAGGATTTTGTGCAATTTGAAAAGATCATTGATCTTCAATGGGAAAATATTGTATATCCCAAGGACGAACACAGAGAAGGAGCATATAAAAATTATCGAGAAATAGGAAAAGATGTTGTCAGGGTTTCATGGGGAAAACAAAACCAGAAACGCTTATTAGAGGCAGCCCATATGGATCCAAAGAAGGTGAAAGTAGTTGGACATGTGGGAATGGATTTTCTCAGATATCCATTGAGCCGATACTATTTATCAAGAGAGGAGCTGTTTAGGCGATATCAAGTTCCCTTTGATAAAAAAGTAATTATGTTTGCATCCCCTTATTATGGAGATAGTCTGCCACAAAGCTATATTGATGATATGTGCAGCAGATTCGGGGAAAACTGGATAGAATATTATGAGTTTATGTGCGAATCTCAAAAAGTTGTTCTTGAATGGTTTGAACGATTGTGTCACAAGAGATCCGATATTTTCATTATATTTAGACCGCATCCGGGGCATCCAAGCGTGATGGCAAAGCAGCTGGAAGAAAACTGTTCTAATTTCAAAATTATTTCGGGGGAATCCGTAAAGCAATGGATTGTTACATGTGATAAGGTCTTTACAGGAAACAGCTCTGTGGTAGTTGAGGCTTTCTTCGCCAAAAAAGATTGTCAGCTCCTTTTTCCTCTTCCGGTTACAGAAGGGTTTGAGCTGAAGCTGATTTCAGGTTCACAGAAGATAACGGATTATGAAACATTTGAAGCAGCCTGCCTTTCAGAAAAAAATGTATTTCCAACGCCGCAGGAAAATATTGAAGAAATTTATCTGATTGACTGGAAGGAGCCGAGTTATATTAAATTTGCCAATATGGCAGAAGAAGTTCTTCGTGATGACTATTATAAGCTGTCAAAGAGTCAACTGAAGGACTACAAAGAGTATAGCATGTTTACAAGGATCGTAAAGGCTGTATGCAGAATAGACTGGCTATACGGTTCCTATCTGAAATTACTTCAGAATGAAAGGCTGCACTGGCGTTTCCTGGAGCATCAGAGAAAGCTTCGTGAAAAAGTATATGAGGACGAGCGCAAGGATGCACACGAAACAACAACCAAACAGGAAATCAATGCAATCATTGACAGAATTCAATATGCATTAACTCAATTATAAATACAGGAGGAAAGAAAAATGAGTGACAAAATATCAGCAGTAATACCAGTGAAAGGAAACAGCAGCAGATTACCGAATAAAAACATCCTTCCATTCGGAAATTCAAATCTTTTGCAGCATAAGATAGAGCAGCTTAAGCAGGTGAAGGGATTGCATGAGATCATTGTGTCTTCTGATTCGGATGAAATGTTGGCAATTGGAGAAAAATGCGGAGTAAAAGCAATTAAGAGGCCTGTACAGTATGCAAATGAATCAGTGCCCTTTGGAATGTTTCTGGAATATTTATGCGATACTATTGAAGGGGATCATTTATTATATGCTTGTGCCACCTCTCCATGCGTAGAACCATATCTGTATGAGAAGGCGATTAAGGTATATTTTGAAAAACTGCAGGAGGGCTATGATTCGCTGATTACGGTATCTCCTTACCAGACATATCTGATGGATGATAATGGCCCAATCAATTTTAAAATGGGATTAGAGCATAAAAATTCAGAACAGCTTCCTATGATGTATCATTTTACCAATGGTATTGATCTGGCACCCAGAGAAAAAGTAAGGGAATGGCATTATAATTATGGCCCTAAATACTATCAGTTGGTAGTAAATAAGAGAGAAGCTGCAGACATTGACGATCTGTATGATTATGAAATGGCAAAAGCATTATATGCAATGAAGGATCCAAAGCCTACAGTCTAACTATTAGAATACCTTTTACAGAAACAGGGGAAAATATGTCAAAGATTAAGCTGTTAGATTGTACTCTTCGAGATGGAGGGTACATTAACGAATGGAATTTTGGAAAGTATACCATTAAAGACATTATTGCAAAGCTGGTTGCGGCAGGCGTGGACTATGTTGAGGTGGGATTTTTACGCAACTGTATATATGATCCTGAAAAATCCCTTTTTAATAACTGTGGGGAACTTTCACAAATATTGCCTGAGGAACGTGGAAAGACAAAATTCACGGCAATGGCACTTCACAATAAATACGATATCGATAAGCTTGAACCTTATGATGGAAAAACAATTGATGCGATCCGCGTGACCTTTCACGATTATGATATTGATGAAGGGTTGGAGTATATAAAAAAAGTAATAGATAAAGGCTATAAGGTTTTTATAAACCCTATTAATATTATGGGATACTCTGACGCAATGATTCTGGAGCTCCTGCAAAAGGTAAACAAAATTCATCCCTATGCATTTTCTATTGTTGACACGTTCGGGTCTATGATGAAAGAGGATCTACAGAGGATATATTCTCTGATTGAGCATAATCTGGATAGGGATATTGTGATTGGACTTCATCTTCATGAGAATTTGGCCCTCTCTTACTCTCTTGCACAGGAATTTGTTGGTATGAAGAACAGTGAGAGAAGATGTGTCATTGATGCTTCCATGCTTGGAATGGGAAGGGCTCCGGGAAATCTCTGTATGGAGCTTATCATGGATTATATGAATAAGCAGCAGGAAGGAGGATATGATGTTAATCCGGTTTTGGACGGGATTGATGATCATATTGCCAAGCTGAAAGAAATCGAACCATGGGGATATCATACGGCATATGCGTTGTCGGCAAAGTATAATCTTCACCGAAACTATGCTGAATTTCTGCTGGATAAGGGAAGATTGCGGGCAAAACAAATTAATCAGATCCTGGGAAGTATCAGGCCGGAAAAAAAGACTGCGTATGATGAAAAATATATTGAACAGTTATATCAGACATATCAAAGCAATGAAGTAAATGATGAGATAGTATTACAGACGTTACGTCAGGAATTTCAAGATAAAAAAGTACTGGTGTTAGCTCCGGGAGCAAGCATTTCCAAGAATAAAGATAAAATCAAGGCTTTTGTTCTGGAAAATCAACCTATTGTCATTGCTGCTCACTTTGTACCGGAGGACATAGATACAACCTATGTTTTCTGCTGCAATGCTGTGCGATACGAAATGCTGCGGGATCAAGTGGAGCCTTATAAGATGATCATAACATCAAATCTGCTGGATGTCTGCGGCGGAGAAGGGAAAATTGTTAACTATGCGGAACTTGGGATCGATGAAAACGGCGTGTGTGATAACAGTGTAATCATGCTGTTAAGGCTCTTGAAGAAGGTAGGAGCTACGCAGGTTCATATTGCCGGATTTGATGGATATCAGCAGGGCACATCTAATTATGTGTCTGCTTATATGGCAAATAACCATACCCGGGGTGAAGAGGAAAATATTAAAATAAAAAGATATGTACAGCAGATGCAGAAACAGTTAGAGTTAGACTTTCTGACAGATTCCTTGTATTACTAATGGGGGGAGTATGCGAATTCGTTTTTTTGATAGTCTGCGTGGTATATGGGCAATTCTGATTTTTTTATGCCATTGGACATTACTGTTTGGATATAGTACCCGCATGACACATGGAGGGGGATATGGCGTGGCAGGTTTTTTAATCCTGTCAGGGTATTTGATTGTACTTAAACATGGGAGTGAATTTGAAAATATCAATCTCAAAACGCTGCTTTTATTTGTATATAAAAGAATGAAAGACATATATCTTTTGTATATTTTGAGCATGTTTCCGTTTGCCGTGTGCGATTTACCTAAAGTCATTTCTTATTTGTCCGTTGGAAATAAAGCTTGGCAAAATTATGTGATTAAGTATGCGTGTAATATAGCCCTGCTTCAAAGCATTATACCTGGAGTGGGTTCAGTGAATGGAGTGGGGTGGTATTTGTCTTGTATCTTTTTTGTGTATTTGGTTTCACCCTTCCTTTATAAAATAAATTATATAATTTTGAAAAAAAGACTTACCTTTTGGGTAGGCATAGGCTTGTGCTTTTTGGCAGCATCTCTTTTATGCAGATATGAGTCAATGTATGGTAATCCATTGATGCGTATATTTCAATTTGAAATTGGCATGTTATTAGCCAGTAAAGGATCACAAGCAGAAACCATAAAGTATAAGTTATGGAAAATTGGTTTGTGGTGCGGTGTTTTTTTGAGCATAGCATCTTTTTGGGCTGACATATCTTCTATCAATATGTTGATTACAAACATATCAGTTGCACTGCTTGTTATTTGTGGTGCAAAACAGCAAAATGTGTGTGCCGTTATTCCAATGATATCAAATAGAGTATTTGAAGGAATGGGAAAATACAGTGGGGCCTTTTACTTGATCCATTATCCGGTCATATCTATCTTGGGAGGATGGTTGGTACAAACTCTGTGGGATGAAACAAAAGAAGTGGCAATTCTATATGGAGTTATTTTGTTTGGCATATCAATATTGTTGTCAATAATATATACAAAAAGTTGGGAAAAAATAAAGAGGAAAGTATGAAGCAATTTGGTAAAATAAAATGTCTGATCATTGATGTGGATGGAACCATGACAGATGCAGGTATTTATTATGATGAGCATGGAAATGAACTTAAAAAGTTCTGTACCAAGGATGCTGCCGGTCTGTTTGCCGCAAAGAAGGCAGGGATAAAGCTGATGGTTCTGACCGGAAGAGAATGTGAAGCAACAAGAAGACGAATGACGGAAATGAAGTTCGATTTTATTGAGCAGAATGTTAAGGATAAGCTTTCGTTTTTAAAAGAGTTTATGAAAAAGCAGGGAATCGACTGGGAGGAAATTGGTTATCTTGGGGATGATTTAAATGATCTGCCCGGAATGAAAAAAGCAGGGTTTTCTGGTTGTCCAGCGGATGCCTGCAAAGAAATTAAGGAGATTGCAGATTATGTGTCGGATGTTAATGGCGGATATGGAGCTGTACGGGATATAATATGCTATCTGTTAACCATGCGGGGAGAGTGGGAGCAGCTTATTCAGGAAATATACGGAGCAGGAATATAGAGGGAACGAAATGGGACTTTTAGAGTTGCTGAAAAAATCAGAACATTTGGTGTTTTGGAATCGATGTAGAATACATGCTGGCGAGAAAGATTTTCGCAGAATGGTTTTAGAGGGATATCATAGTCCGGATTTTTTGGAACTTCATCATCTTGGAGAAGAGTATAAAGGCTGCACTATCTATTATGCAAAGGAAAGCGGAGATGGTGTGGGCTTTTTTGCTGAATTGGGAATGACCCTGATTAAGCTGTATTTTGCCGATGACAGGGGGTTTGTTCCGTTTGTTGAATGGGGAGAGGGGTATGTATATTATGAACCGGAGGGCATTGAGGGAGAAAAGAATGCTTTTCTTCATTATTTTGCGCCCGTATCAAAAGTAAGAAACATACAAAATGCCAGTCATGTAATTTATCCGGAAGAAAGTCATTTCAAACAGGTGAAGGAGCTTTATGGAGCTGTGAGCTATGATGTATCTGAGGATTATGTAGATGCCATGGCTGCTATGATGAAGAAATATATTAAGTATAACGATAATATTTCTGCTTATTTGAAGAGTGAATATGAAAAGTTATTGGGATCAAAAAAAACTCTGGCGGTACATTATCGGGGAACAGATTTTCATAAGCAGTATAATAGACATCCGGTTCCGGTAAAAATCGAGCAGGAATTCGAAAAAATTTATGAGCTTCTGCAAAATAAGGATTATGAGCAGATTTTTCTGGCTACGGATGAAGAAGCAGTTGTAAACAGATTCAAAGAAGAATTTGGAGAGAGGGTCAAGGTATACACAGATACCTATCGAGATGAAGGAACGGGAGAATCTGTAGCTTTCAGCAGCTCAAAACGCAAAAACCATCATTACAAGCTGGGACTTGAGGTTGTAAGGGATCAGTATACGCTCACAAATTGTGCAGGACTTGTGTGCGGATACTCCAATGTTACTTTTTTGGCAAGGGTAATGAGGAAAGCGTGGTTTGAGCAATCGTGGGATGATTTTGTACTGATAGATAATGGATTATATCATAACAATAATCGCTTTACGGACAGTAAAAACGCGCGGAGAAATAGGTGAAATGAAAAAACATATCTGGGTGGCCGGGGTATGGGGCTTTGGAAATATCAGTATTATGAAACAGTTTGAAAAGGACAGTGAAGTCACGTTCCTGGAGGATGATTTCCGCTATATGCTGAAATTTCAGAAAATCTGGAAATTTATAAGGAGATACCTGAAGGGATGCGGAGCAGGTTTGTTTCGCACTGTACTGGAGACAAGGATTTTCGATCAGGCATATGCTTTGACACATTGTGACTTTGAAGCATATGATCGGAACTATATTGTACTCTTTAATTCAGCTTTTCTTGAATATTATTCCAGGGGATATTTTAAAAGATTAAAGAAAAGACACCCCTCCCTGCGATATTACCTATATATTATTGATCCTATGCCAAACGGACTATGGCCGGAGATTGAGCGTGTGAAAGGTACTTTTGACAAAGTGCTGACCATACACCCATATAATGTAAACAAATATGGATTTGGTTACCTTCCCTATATTTATGGGAAACCACAGGAGGAAAGCCAACTAAAACAGGCACCGGATGTAAATTTGTTTTTTTGCGGAGTGGCCGGAGACTACAGGCAGAAAATTGTAGGATCCATTGTAGATAAGTGCAGAGAAAAGCAGATTTCGTACGATTTGTGGCTGAAGCCCTATGGAAATGATGGGATTCGGGATGAAAATGTCCATTATTCGGAAATGCCTTACGAAGATAATGTCTATAGATTAAAGCATGCAGACTGCATTCTGGAAATCATGCATGAAGGATTTGTAGGTATTACGCAAAGATACTTGGAAGCAGTTATCTATAACAAAAAGTTATTGACCAACAATGCGGAAATTAAACAGCTTCCATATTATGACAAACGTTATATGCAGTTTTTTGCCAAGGTAGAGGAAATTGATTGGGACTGGCTCAAGGAGCCTGTCACTGTTGACTATCATTATAAGAATGATTTTTCGACGGATATGTGGAAGAAAAATCTATATTGCATTGCAGCAGAAGGAAAATAATATGTTTAAGAAAGTAGGGAACCAGCTATATCTTTTATATTATAAACATAAGAACAAAAAGAATGGATGTGTTTTTACCAGGAAGGCTATAATTTCATCTACTGATTTATTTGAAGGAAATAATTATATTTCAGGAAAGGTGACGGATTGTAAGGTGGGATTTGGCACTTATATTTCTGATGGGTGTTTTTTCAGAAATTGTAAAATTGGAAGATTTTGTTCTATCGCACCAGAAGTAAAGGTTCTTAGGGGAAATCATCCGCTTTCTGATTTTGTATCAACCTCACCGGCATTTCACTTAAAAGCATCTCCTGTGGGGAAAAGTTATGTGGAAAGAGATCTTTTTGATACACAAAAGAAGAGCAAGGAAGATCCGAGGTATGATGCCGTAATTGGGAATGATGTATGGATAGGACAACAGGCTCTTATTTTGCAGGGAATTACCATTGGAGATGGAGCAGTCATTGGGGCAGGAGCTGTTGTTACTAAAGATATACCGGCGTATGCGGTCGCAGCAGGAAATCCTGCTAAGATCATCCGATACCGGTTTGAACAGGAAACGATACAGAAGCTGGAGAACATAGCATGGTGGGATAAGGATGAGGAATGGCTGCAGAAGCATGCCGCTTACTTTGAGCATATAGAGAACTTTATGGAGAAACTGGAAAATGATTGATACCAGATATATGTATGATAATCAATATACAAAAGAATTTCTTGATTTTTTGCAAAAAAATTATTTTAGAAGAAACGGGCTCACTCTACTTGAAATAAGTGGTGGGCTTGTTTTGCCTCTTAAAAAGAGCGAGCCAGGAGGACCGCTCATGGGATATGGAGGGGTGCTTGACAACCAGGGGAACTATGTGTCGTTGTCAGCGCAAATTGGAAAAGGAGATACCTTAGATCGTTTTAACGGAAAGTATGAATATGATAAAGCCCAGGAACGGAAATATGAGGAAACGGTAATCTATATAGGGGCTTATCCACCGCATTGGGGGCATTTCCTTGTGGATATGAGCTATCGTTTCTGGTATTTACTTAAAGAACAAGCTCCATATAAAATAGTATATTGTTCGGAAAAGGAGGAAATAAGCGGAGTATATCTGGAATTTTTTGAGCTTCTGGGGATTAAGACGGATCGATTATTCAGAATTGAAAAGCCCAGCCGCTTTGACAGAATTCTTATACCCGAACCGGCATATATGGCGTGTGATTATTACACAGAAGAATACAAAAGTATTTTTGACAGAATGATCAGGAAGGCAGAACAATATGCCTATCCTGTTTATGAGAAGATTTATCTTTCCAGAGGTCATTTTGGAGAAGCTAAGGGAAAGGAGATTGGGGAACAAAGCATTGAGAGGAATTTAAAGGAAAATGGATACCATATTCTTTATATGGAGGAGCTTGGACTAAAGGAACAGATTTTCTATATCAGCCACTGCAAAAAAATGGCTGCCTTGAGCGGTACATTATGTCATAATATTGTTTTTGCCGGGAAGGATACAGAACTGATCATACTGAATAAGACACATATTATGAATACACATCAGGTTTTGCTGGAAAAAATGAAAGAAATAAATGTTACCTATATAGATGTGTATAAGGAACCATTCCGAGGATTTCCGCTTTCATATGGAGCAGGCCCGTTTTTGCTTGACAGCAGGGGAATGCAGAGCTATATGCTGGAGCAGGGGATGAGATATTATCCGGAGTCTGCGAGAGTAAGGTTTACCAACAGACTGATTTATGCTAAAATGTGTTTATGCTTGTGGGGGTACAAGCAATATGAGAGAGCTTATTATAAGCTATGTAAGCATAAATTGATAATTGGACTTCTGCGTAAAGTCAAAGGATTTTTTGTGCAGGATTAAGGGAAAAGTATGATGGGCACAGGTAAATATGAGGTTTCCGTGATCGTCCTGACTTATAATCAGCGGTTGGAGGCAATTCTCCTGACATTGGAATCAATTATAAGACAAAAGGATATCCACTTTGAAGTTGTTATTTCTGATGACGGGTCTGAATGCTTTGAACAGGAACAAATACAAAACTATTTTAAAAGCAGAGGATTTACGGATTATAAGTTCCTTGTACATGAGAAGAATGTGGGAACAATGAAAAACTACCGGGATGCGCTCCGAAAAGCAAGTGGGTTCTATGAAAAGAGTATTAGTCCAGGGGACTGCCTTGCCTATGACAGGTGTCTGGCAGACTGGGTTGAACATATTCAGCAGACTGAAGCTGATATCTGTAGTGGAGATACTATATACTATCAAAGGCAAGGAGATTCCTTTGTCCCTGTAATAGAAGTTGCTCGTCCGCAGCATCCGGAAATTTATCAGAAAAGAGGAAACAGACAAAAGCTTTACTATCTGCTTTTTCAGGATCTTTTTCTGGGAGCAACTGTTCTTGGAAAAAGAGACCTGGTTTTGGCATATGTAGAAAAGATGACAGACTTGATTATGTATGCGGAAGACAATATTTACCGGGTAATGTCATATGATGGAATCCAGTTTGCATATCTGCCCAAAACACTTGTTTATTATGAGTGGGGAACAGGGGTTTCTACGGCTGGAAACTCCACATATGCAAAAAGACTAAAGAAAGACTGGGATAACACGTCAGCATATATTTATAGCAGACCCTCAAGAGGAATGTTTAACAGGATGATACACAGGTATTATGAGCCGGAGCCGAAGAGGCTGACCTTTCGAGGAAGGATCTTTGATATTATAATAAGTTATCAGTATTTCAGATATCAAAGTAAGTATGCTGAAAAGAAGCTGACTGTAAAAGAGGATCTGAAGTGGCTGAAAAGCATGCCGGAAACATTTTGCCGGATGGAGACAGAATAAATGGAAGTTTGGACAAAATACTTAGAAAAGCAAATGCATAAGGTGACTAAACAGCAAATATCAGCGTTTGGCGGAGCGATGATTGCAGGGACTATTAGTCATGGTTATGTGTTCGCAAATTCACTTTTATATCATGATGGAATTCTTGCAGTGCATACTCAGGGGACAACGTTTCCACTAGGCCGTTGGGGACTGGGAATTCTGGAATGGATATTAACGTATACTGTTGGGGAATACTCTAACTCCATGTTCAATGGAATGATATCCCTATTCTTGATTGCGGTTTCCAGTATGCTGATTGTGGAATTGTTACATTTGACACAAAAGCTTGATGCAATTTATACAGGAGTTATCATGGCGATATTTCCGGTTGTGACAAGCATATTTGCCTTTATGTATACTGCACCGGCTTATTGGATTGCTTTGTTCTGCAATATTTTTGCTGTGTATGTGGTTTGCAAACATAAAAAATATGTATGGGGAATAGTGCTGCTTGCAATTGCAATGGGGTTGTATCAGGCTTTTTTCGCAGTAGCGATTTCTGTGTTTTTGCTTTCAATGATTACGGACAGCATAGAGGATAAATGGAATAGCTTTAGAGAAATTATTGGGTGTGGATTAAAATATGTAATGATCATGATAGGTGGACTTGCCCTATATCTACTTGTAAATGCAGCAGCAGTTAAAGTGCTTAAGATTAGTATGTCCTCGTATCAGGGGACAGACCAAATGGGAAAGCTTGAGATAAAAGAGATCCCTCATTTATTATGGAGAACCTATGATCAATTTGGATTGAATGTGAACTGGTCTGGAATTAACAATGCATTGATACTGCGCTTGGCTATATGGGGCATCATATTAATTACAGTCTTTTTATTTGTAATTATAATATGTCGTGGAGAGCAAAAAAATAGTAATAAGGTGGGATTATTACTGTTATTTTGCCTGACGCCTATGGCATTTAACGGGGCATATCTTTTCTCCACCAATGCTTCTTATTCAGTGCATACTTTGATGAGATATTCTCTGGTATTTGCTCTGATTATACCATTAGTGCCGTTAGAGTATCTTGAGGGAAAACGTTTGCTCAGGGGAAAACTCCATGTTTTTGTGGCAGAAATTATATTACCGCTGCTGCTATGCGGGGTAAGCGGCTGTTATATATATAATAACAATGTAGCATATATGAAAGAAAATTTTTTGCAGGAACAGGCGATTTCCTATTATACTGTGTTGATCAGTGAAATCAAAGGAACGGATGGATATAATGACGATTTACCAATAGCATATATTGGTGAGAGAAATATAGAGGATAAATCAGTTACGATGTGGCCGCAGTTTGAAAGAGTTCAGATAACAGGCTATGAAGGAAATGCATCCGATCTGCTAAATGACTATGCATGGCGAGTATATGTGGGAAGACATTGTGGCTTTTATCCGAAAGTGTTAGAAGATACAACGGAAATCGAGAGGCTCACAGAAGTAAAAGAAATGCCGTGTTATCCTGATAAGGGGTCAATTAAGGTTGTTAATGGAGTGGTTGTTGTGAAATTTGCGGAAGCCGATATGCCATAATGGGTTAAGCATTTTGTAAGTATAGTAAATAGAGAGTTGATTTGAAGATGGGAAATAAATTAAGTGTATTGATCACCTGCTATAATCAAGCGGAATACATCGAGCAGGCAATCGAATCTATCTTGTCGCAGAAAGTGAAATTTGCCTATGAAATTATAGTTGGAGATGATGGCTCTTCAGATGGTTCTTATGAGCTGCTTCAACAAAGGTATGGAAAAAATTCCAATATCAAGTTTTTTCAGATGCCACGAGGAGAAGAATTTGAAAAAAATGCAACGATCAGAGCAAGTGAATTGAGGGTAAAATTGCTGAAACAGGTTTCGGGAGAGTATTTTGCATATCTTGATGGAGATGACTTTTACTGTGATGATCTGAAATTTCAGACACAAATTGATATTTTAGATGATGCATCTAATGCGGAGTGCGTTTGCTGTGCGGATAACAGCTATTTTTATTATAGTAATGACAAGAAACAGGCAATAACGTCCGAAAAGCTTAAAAGCGGGATAATACCATTAAAAGATTACTGGTATTCCTATTGGTTTCATGCAAGCAACTGCGTGTTTAGAAGCAGTATTATAAGCACATTTCCTGACCGGATTCTGGGGAAGGTATTTCACGATAATATGATCACATTCTGGGCGCTTCAGCATGGAAAACTGTATTATCATGATGCTGTTACTATGTGTTACAGGCAGGTTGTGAAGGATAGCATTTGGACGAAAAATAAAGAAATAGTAAGACATGTACGACAAGTGATCAGTGCGGATGTCTGCAATCAATTAGCACCTGATCTGTGGTTTTGCACATATTACAGAAACAGAATATCCTATGAGTATTTATATCACTTTAGAGGAAAAGAAAATGAGAATTTATCTGAATATATTCAGCTGGCAGAGGAATTAAACTGTAAAGATACCCTGCAGCTGGTCTGCTTTGAAAAGCAGGGAGCCATAAAGAAATTGCTTATTCGGATGAAGCATATTTTCCTGTGTAAGTTCTGCTATTATAAAGCGCTAAGAATGAACTGAGGTTATCTGTAAAGAAAGGTGTGAAGGTGCTGTGGCAAGAGAAAGAATGAATGTATATATTACCACATCCAAAAAGCATCTGGCGTATGCTTATGTGGCGATTTATTCTCTGTTTGAAAATAATGCAGATTCCGAGGTATACTTGTACATTGTTTCCGAGGATCTCCATAAGGAAGATATTAAAAAGGAAAACGAAGCAGCGCAGCAATTTGGGCATCATATTATAATCGTTCCTTTTGATGATGAAATGGCACGAAGCTACACGAATTCCAGTGATGAAGACCATTGGCCCATGGCAACAATGTCATGCTACTGGATGTTTCATGCGCTTTTGCCGGAGGATGTTGACCGCATTATGGCGATCGAATCAGATACAGTAACCATTGGCTCCTTATATGATATTTACCATACCGATATGGAAGGGGCTTATATGGCCTGCCCTGGTCCGGAGCACAAGCCTAAATCTCATATGAGCTTTGTAAACAGTATAGGGGGACAATGTGTAACCTTTGTGCTGTCGGTATATGATGTAAAAAGAATTAAAAAAGATTTTAGCCTGGATGACATTTTCAAGGCCGATGCCATTGTCAGAAAAGCAGCGGGACGTTCCCAAATGGAATTTACATTTGGCATCCTGTTTAAAGATCATATCAAATATATTCCGGGAAGGGTATCATGTCTGGACGAGAATCGGGAATATATGAGAATACTGGGCTGGGAATATATTGAACAGACAGAAAAAAGCTGCAGACTGTTACATTTTTCGTCCTATGCGGATTATGCAAAGCCGTGGAATCCTGTGGAGATTATGCCGGGATATTATTATTGGTGGAAGTATGCAAAAAAAAGCCCATATTATAGAGAGTATATGGAAAGACAATGGGAAATATATGGGAAAAGTGTTAGAGAAAAGGAAACGCTTCAAAAAAACATTACCTACAAAAATATCCTGCTATTTGCATTTATTGTATTCATTGTAATAGGAAGCATGGAAGTATTTCTATTTACTGGAAGCGCAAAGTATTTGATGATCGTTCTTTTTACGGCAATAGCTTCACTTGGCACAGCAATAGCAGTTAGAGCTGTTTTAGGAAAAATACAGCGCATGTGGAGGAAAAGATGAAAGTACCTTTTGTTACATTTAGACCACTTGAGAAAGAGCTGAACGAAAAACTCCATGACGCATTTGATCGGGTTCTTCAAAACAGCTGGTATGTTGAGGGAAAAGAGGAAGAACAATTTGAAAAGGAATTTGCCGCATATTGCGGGGCAAAATACTGCATAGGCTGCGGCAATGGATTAGATGCATTGTTTCTGATCCTAAAGGCATACGAAATTGGAGCGGGTGATGAAGTTATTCTTCCATCCAACACGTTTATTGCCACTGCACTTGCGGTCAGCAGAACAGGGGCAAGACCGGTTCTTGTTGAGCCAGATCTGGCAACCTATAACATTGATCCTATGCGGATTGAAGAAAAGATAACAGACAGAACAAGGGCAATTATTGCGGTACACTTATATGGACAGCCGGCAGATATGGACATCATAAATCAGATTGCGGAGAAATATCAGCTGAAAGTAATTGAGGATGCTGCTCAGGCGCACGGAGCCTGCTATAAAGGGCGGCGTGTAGGAGGACTGGCAGATGCCGCAGGCTTCAGTTTTTATCCGGGCAAGAATCTTGGTGCATTAGGAGATGCTGGAGCCGTTGTGACAAACGATGAAAAGCTGGCAAAAAGGGTAAAAGAATTATCCAATTACGGATCTGACTACAAGTATCATCATATTTATCAAGGATATAACAGCAGGCTTGATGAAATGCAGGCGGCTTTTTTGCGCTGTAAACTTGCAGATCTTGACAGGGTAAATGAGGACAGAAGAAACACAGCAAAAAAATATTTGGAGAATATCCAAAATCCTGATATTATTTTGCCTTCTGTTATGGAAAATACGAGTCCGGTATGGCATATTTTTGCAATCAGAGTGTCCAGGCGGGAGGAATTTATTGCTTATTTGAAGGCGTGTGGGGTTGCAGTGGGAATACATTATCCCATTCCAATTTATAAGCAGGTTGCTTATGCTTCTCAGATGCTTTCGGATAAGGAACTGCCAATTTGTGAAGAGATTAGTGCAACGGAGGTAAGCCTTCCGATGTATTACGGGATGAAGGAAGAGGCAGAATATGTGATTGAGATGTTGAATAAGTGGGGAAACATATGAAAATTGAAATGATACAATTTCAGATCCATGGTGATGAACGAGGATCTTTAATTGCACTTGAAGAAAATAAGAATATCCCATTTACAGTCAAGAGAGTGTACTATATGTATGACACGAAGCCGGAGGTGCATAGAGGATTTCATGCACATAAAACCTTAAAGCAGATTTTGTTCTGCCCAAGCGGTGCGTGTACCATTATGCTGGATTCGGGAACGGAAAAGAAGCATATCCGTCTGGACAAACCAACAGAGGGGCTCCTTGTAGAATCCAATATTTGGAGAGAAATGTATGACTTTACACCGGATGCCGTGCTCATGGTGTTGGCATCCGATTATTATGATGAAAGTGATTATATTCGCAACTATGATGAGTTCTTGGAGCATGTAGGAGTAAAAGGAAGGGCAGAAGAAAAATGAAATTAATAATACAGATTCCCTGCTATAATGAAGCCGAAACACTGGAAGTGGCATTAAATGATTTACCCAGGAAAATAGATGGCATAGATGAGATTGAGTATCTGATCATTGATGATGGGTGTAAGGACAATACGGTGGAGGTGGCAAAAAAGTGGGGAGTACACCATGTTGTCAGCTTTGCACAGAATAAAGGACTGGCAAAGGGATTTATGGCCGGTCTTGATGCGTGCCTTAGGAATGGTGCGGATATTATTGTAAATACTGATGCGGACAATCAATATTGCGGAGATGATATCGAAAAGATTGTACGCCCTGTGCTGGAAGGAAAAGCTGATATTGTTATTGGGGAAAGGCCTATTGACAGCACAGAGCATTTTTCGTGGATAAAAAAGAAGCTGCAGCATTTTGGAAGCTGGGTGGTAAGAAAGGCTTCCCATACGAATATTCCGGATGCCCCAAGCGGTTTCAGAGCTTTTAGCCGGGAAGCGGCAATGCATATAAATGTGGTTAATGATTATACCTACACACTTGAAACGATTGTGCAGGCAGGCAGAAACCGCATGGCAATCACATCGGTTCCGATCAGGACCAATCCTGAACTTAGAAAATCGAGATTATTTCACAGTATGCTGGGATATGTAAAGCGTTCCATGCTGACAATTTTAAGAGCGCTTATTATGTACAAGCCGTTATATTGCTTCTCCATTGTTGCTTTGTTTCCGGGCCTGATAGGCCTGGGAGTGGCAATCAGGTTTTTGATCTACTATGCAACCGGAAGAGGAGCAGGACATATACAGTCTCTGATTTTGGCGTGTACTTTGCTGATTATCGGATTTATAACGTTTGTGATCGGAATGCTGGCGGATGTAATTGCGGCGAACAGAAAGATTTTAGAAGATACTCAATATCATGCAAGAAGGATGGATTACGAGAAAAATAGGTGAAACAGTGAAATATATGAGTAGAATTTTGATGATAGGCAGCTGTAATTTTATAACAACGCATAATGATGGGGGCAGACAAGGAAGCTATAGCAACTATGAAATTTTGCGCAGAATATTTGGAAAAGAAAATGTTGATTTATGTTTGATTACAAATGATTCTGTGGAGAAAGAAAATATTGTAACAGTGCCATCTTATAGAAATAGACTGGAACAAATTGGATGTGCATTACTAGGAAGAAATGGATATACCCTCAAAACAGAAAAGAAGATATTAAAAATGATCAATGAGGGAGAATATCAATATGTGTGGGTTGACAGGTCGACCTTAGGGGGGCTGTGCAAAAAGATAAACAACAATATTATAAAAATAGTTTTTTTTCATAATGTAGAGAGAGAATATATAAAAAATAAAATTCGACATGAAAGTATTGGGTATTTATTTGCCTATTATGCATTTTTAAAAAATGAAAAAGAAGCAACAACGTATGCTGATCTAATGGTAACATTAAATAGAAGAGATCAGGATATGATCGAAAAAGAATACAAGCGAAAAGCGGACTTCCTAATGCCAGTTTCTTTTGAGGATGAATACATCGAAGGGAGCAATGATGACTCTCCTTATGAAGAAAACGGAAAAAGAATTTTGTTGTTTGTTGGTTCTTTCTTTGGACCCAATATTGAAGGAGTTCAGTGGCTCGTTGACCATGTTATGCCTAAGCTTCCAGAGTGCTGCTTATACATTGTGGGAAAAGGGATGGAAGTGAAAAAGAGAGAATGGACAAAATTTAATGTTCATGTTGTAGGAACAGTAGAGTGCCTGCGACCTTATTATTTGTATGCAGATGCAGTAGTTTTGCCTATTTTCTATGGAGATGGAATGAAGGTCAAAACGGCAGAGGCGCTGATGTTTGGTAAGGTTATATTCGGAACGGAAGAAGCTTTTGAAGGGTATCAAGAAGAAAAATTGCCAGATTTAATTCTGTGTAAAGAGGCATCAGAGTTTGTAGTCAAAATCAGAAAGTATTTAGAGAACGTCAATGAAGCAAAATTTAGTGAGAGAAATCGCGAGTACTTCTTAAAATATCATGAAAATACTGCGATAGAGAATAGAATGATTGAATTTTTAAAGCAAAATAGATAGGATGAAGTTATATGGTGATTACTAAAACTCCATTTAGAATGTCCTTTTTTGGAGGAGGAACAGATGTTGAACAATTTTTTAAAAATTACGGGGGTGCGGTTCTTTCCAGTACTTTCGATAAGTATTGTTATGTGAATGTGAGACATCTGCCTCGTTTTTTTGATTATTCAACAGAGCTTGCTTATTCAAAAATGGAAAGGGTTACTGACGAAAAAGATATCCAACATCCTGCAATACGAAACGCAATGAAGATGTTAGACATGCATGAAATTCGTTTGACATATGAAGCTGACTTGCCTGCCAGATCGGGGCTTGGAACATCAAGCTCTTTCGCCGTGGGAATGTTAAATGCGTTCTATGCACTTAAGGGGCAGTATGCAGACAAGAAGAAGCTTGCGGATGATGCAATTTTTTTGGAACGTAATTTGTGCGAAGAAGCAGGGGGATGGCAGGATCAGATAGCTGTGTCTTATGGGGGAATGAACAGAATTGATTTTAATAATTATGGGTATAAAATAGAACCAATTATCATTTCACCACAAAGAAAAGAAGATCTTAATCAAAATTTGATGATGTTTTTTACCGGCTTTACAAGAAATTCATCGGCTATTCAAGAAGCTAATAAACTTATGGGAAACGAAAAACTGTTATGTTTAAAAGAGATGAGACAGCTGGTGGATGAAGCAGAAAAAATATTGGTAGACAGCAGATCGGATTTGGACGAATTTGGAAGACTACTAAATTATGAGTGGATGCTGAAGAGAAAGACAGGAAAATGGATATCAACGAGTGTGATTGACGAATGGTATCAAAAGGGCATTAAAGCAGGAGCAACAGGCGGAAAATTATTAGGGGCTGGTGGAGGAGGTTTTTTACTATTTTATGTCAGGCCCGAAAAACAAAAAGAGGTTGGAAAGGCAATGGATCAACTTATGCAAATTCCATTTAAATTTGAAGATGAAGGAACTCGGGTGATTCACTATACCCCAGAGACATATGAACCGCAAAGACAAGGGGAAAAGGAATGAAAGCAGTGATAATGGCTGGAGGAAGGGGTACGAGACTTGCAACAGTTACATCAGGTATTCCGAAACCAATGATAAAAATTGACAATATTCCTGTTTTGGAACATGAAATTATGTGCTTAAGGGAACAAGGAATCGAAGATATCATTATAACAGTCGGGTTTATGCATGAAAAGATCATCGAATATTTCGGAGATGGTTCTCAAGTATCTCCGGTTACAGGAAAGCCATATGGAGTTCATATAGAATATTATGTGGAAAAGGAACCACTGGGAAATGCTGGTGCGTTATTTAGAATAAAAGAAAAACTGAAAGAGGATTTTCTGCTGATTAATGCAGATGCAATGTTTGATATTGATTTTGAGCGTTTTATCCTTTTTCATAAAAGTAAAGGTGGGCTGGTTTCTATCTTTACACATCCCAATGACCATCCATATGATAGTGCGATCATTATTGCGGACGAAGATGGCAGGGTAAAACAATGGATTACAAAGGAAGATATACATCCTCAATTTTATCGAAACCGTGTAAATGCCGGTGTTCATATTGTAAATCCGCAGATTCTATATAATAATGTATTGGAAGGAAAAGTAGATCTTGATCGTCAAGTGCTTAAGCCGTTAGTGGAAACGGGAAAAATATATTGCTATGATAGTCCGGAATATGTAAAAGACTTGGGAACACCAGAAAGATTCAATGAAGTATGCAAGGACTATTATTGTGGAAAGATTAAAGCCAGAAATTTAAAATTAAAGCAGAAAGCGGTATTTCTTGATAGGGATGGGACGATTAATAAATATGTTGGCTTTTTACATACGCCAGATGAATTTGAATTGATTGAAGGAGCTGCCTCCGCTATTCGTACAATTAATAAACTTGGGTATTTGGCGATTGTAGTAACGAATCAACCGGTGGTGGCAAGAGGTGAGACCTCGATTGAAGAATTGAACGATATTCATAATAAAATGGAAACCTTATTAGGAAGAGAGGGTGCATATGTTGATGCAATATATTATTGCCCACATCATCCAGATGCAGGATATAAAGGAGAAATTCCAGAGTTAAAGATTAAGTGTAAATGTCGAAAACCAAATCCAGGTATGCTTTTAAAGGCAGCACGGGAGTTTAATCTGGATCTTCATGAATCCTGGATGATAGGAGATCAGAAAAGTGATGTTGAAGCGGGAATCGCAGCCGGATGCAGAACCGCATTAATAAGTAATGAAGAGGTGGATTTTGGTCAAGATTTTTGTGTATCTTCGCTTGCAGAGTTTGCAACATCATTTTCAAATTTGAAAGATGGAGATTAAGTTGAAAACAGAACCTATAAAGTATATTGACAATCTAATAAAAAGATATCCTGTCCTTGAGGATCAGAAAGAAAATATTATATGTTTTTATGATATGATAAAAGAATGCTATGGACGTGGCGGGAAAGTTCTGATTGCAGGAAATGGTGGATCGGCAGCCGATGCGGAGCATATGGTTGGAGAGCTGATGAAGAATTTTAGAATAGAAAGAATGCTGGATAAGGAGTTCGCAGATGAACTAGTGAAGGTGGATTCTGAATTGGGAACGACCCTTGCGAACGGGCTAGAAGGTGCATTACCGGCGATTGCGCTTGATGGGCATTATGCATTGACGACAGCGTATATGAATGATAATGATCCTCAGCTGTGTTTCGCACAGCAGGTAAACGGTTTGGGGGAGCAAAAGGATGTTTTTTTAGGAATTTCGACAAGTGGAAACAGCCTAAATGTATTGTTAGCAGCCGTTACAGCTAGGGCAAAAGGCATGAGAGTCTTAGGACTTACGGGAGCGAAAAACAACAAATTGAGTACATTCTGTGATGCTTGCATAAAGGTACCAGGAAAAGAAAGCTATATAATTCAAGAGCTGCATCTGCCAATTTATCATTGTATATGCATGATGTTGGAAGATGAGTTTTTTGGAAAATAAATTAGAAAGACAATATCTTTATGAAATGGAGAAAAAAATAATGAAAATAGTTACCAGAGTGATAGACAAAATTGGATGTGAGTTTTATCGGAAGAAACTAAATGAATATCTCATAAGCCATGGAAGAAAAACAAGTATGTCGGATGATGAATTATATCCTGCTTTTTGCGAGGCAGCAGCGCAGGATGCTGCTATTTTCGAAGATTTCAGAAGAAATTATATTTACAATAGAATTTTGGAACATCTTTCAAAGGAACAGGGCAAGGAATATTTGGATGTAATACTGAGTAATAAAAGCTTTGCAAATGAAATAAATTGGAACAATATTATTGAAAATGACATTGTCGGGAAACCGAGAAAATATAAGTATATTATTGGAAAACAAAAGTATTCTATAGCGCCAACAACAATAAGGTATGCAAAGGTGCTTCAGGATCTATTATGTATTTTTGATGCGAAAAATGTAGATAATATTGTCGAAATCGGTGTAGGATATGGCGGGCAATGCAGGGTTTTAATGGAAAACTTAAACACGAAAAGATATGCATTATATGATTTGCCGGAAGTTTTAAAACTGTCTAAAAGGTATTTGAGTAATTTTAAAATTGACGGAGAGGTGCAGTATATAGATGGAACAACAGAGTTCTCGGAACAGCAGTGCGATCTGCTGATCAGCAATTATGCTTTTTCCGAACTGACACGCACTGTCCAAAAGGTTTATTTAGATAAACTAATCAAAAATGCAAAGGCTGGTTATATTACATGGAATGCACTATCCTATAAGGAGTTAGACGGTTATAGTGTGCAGGAACTATTGGAAAGAATTCCGGGAGCAAGAGTAATAGATGAAATTCCATTGACGGCAGAAGGAAATTGTATAATTGTATGGGGAACAAAATAAGAAAATGATTAAAGTGTTTTGTGTAGATTTAGGATATTCATTAAAAAAAGAGTATAGAAGATGGAAGGAAAATCATCATGCGTATCCGCCACAGGCACTTTATGGTATTAATCATTTTTGCGAATATGGTATAGAACCCGTTTTTGAAATATGTGAGCATAAAGATTTTTATAAAAAGAAATATATATTTATAGATGAAATAATAAAAGCGGTCAGCCTATTTCGGTACCGAAATGATTATGATGCAATATATATTCCACATGCGCATTATTCCAGATGGATTGTTGTATTGCGCTGGATGAGAATCATTAAAGTGCCAATTGTTGTGTGTTTACACAATAAAAATAATTTGTGGAAATTAATATATGCATGTGATCATGTAATTACTATTAATCCAGAATTAGCACATGAAATGAAACAAAAATACAGAGAAATTAGTATTGATTATATACCTTTGCTGCCTGAAAAGAAGCAGTTTAGTGCCACAAATATAAAGTATGATGTTGTTTCGATTGGAAATACTAATCGAGATTATAGCACCCTGATAGAGGCAATGAGTAAACTTCCCTATAAATGCTGCATTGTCACTACAAATGAGTTACATGAAAAATTGCCATCCAATGTTGTTGTAATAAATAATAAGCAGGATTATGAAACATGTTTAAATTTGTATTTACAATCTAAAGTTATAGTTTTACCTGTGAAGAAGGAAACAAGTAAAGGCGTATTTGGATTAACCAGTCTAGTGGATGCGTTGTATGTATGCAAACCGCTTATTGTAAGCAAAACGCAAGGAATTGGTGTTCCTGTTGAAGAACTGAAGCTTGGTTATGAAGTACCATTAGGAGATGCGGATGAAATGAAAAATGCTATAGAGAAAATCATGGAAGACCGTGCAGAATATGATAAAATTCAAGAGAATATGTATAAATTCAGGGAAGAACACAATATGTCGAAAAGTGCAGAGGAAATTTGCAGCATTTTGAAGGAAGTGGTGAGCAGATGAGAAGGGTGTGGCTGGTTTCATGGTATGGAGAATGGGCAGGAGGACTGGAAAGAATAGTACGAATTTTGAAGGAGACATTACAAGATGAATATGATGTTGTGGTTGTAGATATTCCATATATATGCAAATATAGATGGTGGAAAATGATTATGAATACCAATAGCAGAGTGTCTCTGATGTTGGTATTTTCTCTTTTTTTAAAAATAAAAGTAAAAAAGCAAGATATCTTGATTACACACGGACAAAATGCCCCGTTTGTTAAAAGTGATTATTTGTTTGATCATGGCTCAATTATGTCCCTAAAGCGTGCAACAGGTGAATTTGTCTATGGAGGAAGCTCCGTATTTGAGATGATTGCAGTGAAGAAGGCGAAACTAAATATTGCAGTTTCACAATGGACAAAACAACAGATTTTGAGTAATTACCACATATCGGTAAACAGGGTAAAGGTTATAAATAATTGTGTGGAAGACTATCTGTTTTATCCTGAAAATAGTGATAAAAATGACAGTGTTACTATATTGTTTTGCGGAAGACTGGAAAAGGCGAAGGGATTAGATGATCTTTTAATCTTAGCGGATGCGATAGAGGAGAGCGATAAGTATAAAATAAAAATAGCAGCAAATGATAAAAAAAACACAGAGTATTTTGCCGGGAGACAGAATGTTGAGGTTCACTGTGGGCTGAAAACAGAGCAGATGAATGCGTTTTATAATGAGGGGGATGTTTTATATGTGCCAAGCAGATGTGAAGGATTTGGCATGGGCATTATAGAAAGCCTTTCGGCGGGAATTCCAGTGGTGGCAAATTGTGTCGGGATAGTTCCTGAATTGATCGACAGAAAATGTCCTGGGATAGAAAAAATAGAAACCATTGATACTGTTGATAGATTGCTGGAAAAACTTGAAACAATGGCATCTAAATATAGAAGTATGGACAATAGATGGGAATTACATAAACTTATTGCGGATGAATTTGGTATTGAAAATTATAAGAATAAAGTTCGAAAGATGATAAAGGAGAATGAAAAAGCAAAATGATTAAGGTAAGTATCGTTATTCCGACATATGAAAGAGCACACTACTTATCACAGTTATTGAATACGATTTCCAAACAGACATTTAAGGATTACGAGGTAATTATTATAGATGACTGCTCAAAGAGCAAAAAGGAGTATGAGGCGGTTATAGATCAGTACGCTAATATAATAGAGAATATAACATATAAAAGAACAGAAAGAAATTACGGAACACCTACACATGCCCGAAATGTGGGAGTGAAGATGGCAAAAGGGGAATTCATCGCCTTTTGTGATGATGATGATGAATGGTATCCCCAAAAGCTTGAACTACAGGTAAAAAGAATAGAAATGGAAAAGGAAATGGCACTTGTATATACATGGGCAGATGCAATTGATGCATCTAACGGTGAAGTGATAGATCGATATCGGGGAGAACTAGAGGGTGACATAGTAAAAGAATTACTTAAGAAAAATTTTATCCCTACCTCATCTGTGTTGGTGAGAAGAGCAGCGCTGATGAAAGCAGGTGGCATGGACGAAAATATGCGTTTTTGTTGTGAAGATTGGGACACATGGATCAGAATTTTGAAGGAGGGAAATAGTTGTGGCGTAGTAAAACAAGTTCTGTTAAAATATTATAGAAGATCTGGAGAATGCTTTAGTATGTTGCCGGATATTCAAAAAGGATATTTACAGTTTTATAAAAAAAACTGGAAATATGCAATGAAAGTTTCGCCAATAATTGTTTTGCTATATGTTAAGCATATTGTTGCAATATATATGAAGAAGTTACTTTTAAACAGGAATTAGTGAGGGGCTATTTTGATTATCATATCAATTGACGGAGGATTAGGAAATCAAATGTTCCAATTTGCCTTTTATCTGGCAATGCGAGAATGTTATCCACATTCTGATGTTAAGATCGACTTAAGCATGTTAAGGGAAACTACACATAACGGGTATGAGCTTGAAAAGGTATTTGGAATTACAGCACCATTTGCGACACCAAAAGAAGTGAAACTATACTCGGATTATTGTCCTGAAGAGATTAAGGGTTATAAGTTGATAAATATATATAATCGGATCAAGAGAAAAATAGGCTTTGGGAAAAAGGGATATTATGTTCAGAGGGACAGCACAGGCTATGATGAGACCTACTTTTGTTTAAATCAACATCAATCCTATTATTTACGAGGAGTGTGGGCAAACACAAAATATTTCAATCATATAAGAAAGCAGATTGTGCAGACTTTTTCGTTTCCTCCAATAGAGAAACTGGAGAAAAATTTGGAAGAAAAAATGCGGGCAGAGAATACAATAGGAATTCATGTGAGAAGAGGAGATTATGTAAAATATGGTTTCCGGGTGATTGGAAAGGAATATTATTACAGGGCAATAGAGTATATAGAAAAAATGATCACAAACCCGCAGTATGTCATTTTCTCGGATGATATTGAATATGCAAAAGATCTTTTGAATGATAAGATAGAGGCGTATTATGTTATGCAGAATCAAGGAAAGAGAAGCTATATAGATATGCAGCTTATGAGCATGTGTGATCATAATATCATAGCTAATAGCACATTTAGTTTTTGGGCGGCTTATCTTAATGCAAATGCTTCCAAAATCGTGATTTATCCTGACTTAGAGGTAAAAGGCTGCTCTGAACCATACCATGATGAAAACTGGATAAAGATGGAAGTATTACCTTAAAATAAGCGATTGGAGAAAAAATGAGGAATATTTTTAAACAACTAATGTTTGTATTAAACAGAAAGCAAAAGATTATATGCTGCATCATTTTTGTGACATCCTTTGTGGGTTCAATGCTGGAACTGCTGGGCATAACTGCAATTCTTCCTTTTATCAATGTGCTGTTAAATCCTGATAGTATTAAGGAATATGAATATGTTCGAGAACTGAACAAGTATATAGAATTCAAAGATAATAAAACAATTATTATCGGAATTGGCATACTTATTATTCTGGTTTATATTTTTAAGAATGTATATTTAATTCTCCAATTTAAGTTTCAATTAAAAAACGTCAATAAAATCAGATGGGATTTGTCCAATTCAGTGATCAGATCGTATATGAAGAGAGATTATCTTTTTCACACCCAGACAAATTCATCTGTTCTTTTGAGAGGGATAGATACAGATGTTTCTGCGACAACAGATGTATTGTCCAACTTGTTTAGAGCATGCGCAGAGTTTATAACGGTTATGCTTATTATCGTTTATTTAGTATATACGAACGTATTACTTTCATTGATGGCAGCAGGCGTAATGACGATATGTCTTCTATGGTTTCTGTTTCGCTATAGAGTAAAGATCAGAGAATCTGGGAAACGCTATAACGCATATGCCGCAAGTGTTTCACAGTGTGCACTGCAAATATTTGGCGGTATAAAAGAAATCATGGTTAATCATACGGAAGAGTATTTTGTGTCACGATATACGGACTTATTACAAACAAGAATTAACTCTGAGACAGAAAAAGGCGTATATGAGCGAAAACCGCCTTATATCTATGAGGCAGTTAGTGTAAGTGCATTTATAGGTGCCATATGTTTTATGGTATTGTTGGATTTGAAAATTGAGACATTGGTTCCTGTTATGGCTGTTTTTGCAGTAGCAGCATTTAGAATTATATCCTCAACTGGCCGCATCAGCTCATCACTTAATGGAATTATATTTAGTAGACAAGGACTCTATAATACTTACGTTAATATAAAAGAAATTAGAAAAACTCAAGAGATCAAGAGTGAGAGTGGAAAGAAGGACGGAGTAGAAGATAGTAATCTTACGTTTGAGCATTGCTTACAGATAGAAGATTTATGCTGGAGTTATCCAAATAGAGCACAGCAGATTTTAAGTAGTGTAAATATGGTAATCAATAAAGGAGAATCCGTGGCCTTTATAGGACCATCTGGAGCAGGAAAAACAACGCTTGCAGATGTTATTTTGGGATTACTAAAACCCAAACAGGGCAAGGTGTTAGTGGATGGTCAGAGCATATACAGTCAAACAATAGCATGGGCAAAAATGATAGGGTATGTACCTCAAAATGCATATTTAGTAGATGATACAGTGCGTCATAATATTGCTTTTGGAATTCCGGAGGAAAAGATAGATGATCAAGCAATTATGAGGGCCTTGGATCAGGCACAGCTAAGGCCGTTTATAGATAGTCTCGAGAAGGGAACAGAGACTATTGTAGGAGAAACAGGAGTACTTTTTTCGGGTGGGCAGAGGCAGAGAATCGCAATTGCAAGAGCACTCTATAACGATCCGGATATTTTGGTTCTTGATGAAGCAACTTCTGCGCTTGATAATGAGACAGAAAGCGCTGTAATGGAATCTATAGATCATCTTAGAGGAATCAAGACCCTAATCATAATTGCCCATCGGATGTCTACAATTACAAAGTGCAATAAAGTTTATGAAATAAAAAATGGAAGGGTGACCTGTATAAGGAGTAGTGATGATGTCAATAAGGAATAGACTGTTTGAATTACTTCCATATGGCTATGTGAAAACAATAAAGGATAGAGAAAAGATAGCACCTGCAGCATACGAACCAGAGATATATAATGCAAATAATGAAAAAATGCAGCTATATTATCTACAAGATGATTTGTGTCCTTTTTTACCTTATAGTCTAGGAGCAGGAAGAATATCAAAACATATATTGTGGGACCGATATAACTACGGATTAAAAAAACATGTGTATACACATAAGAATGTGTTGAAAACTTGCGGTTCTCCTGAGAAAAAGTATGCCCTTTTTTTAGAATCCGGTGCGATCATGCCTGAAGATTATTTCATATTTGACAGTAGAAAGGAACTTGCAAAGGAATTTGACCTGATTTTTACCCATTCACAAAAGTTGTTAAACGAATATCCAAATGCCAGATGGATACCAGGAGGACAGGTGTGGTATGGTGGAGTTCCGTTTGGCGGAGAGATGAGTGCTGATTTATATTTGAAGAAGGATAAAAATATCTCTATGGTTTCTTCCGGGAAGGAAATGTGTTCACTTCATAAAAAAAGAATTGCAACTGTGAAGCGATTAGATGAAGTAGGGATAGTAGATGGCTTTGGAACATATCCGGGAAATCACACAGGAGATACCGATATAGCACAAACACTGGAAAGGTATCGCTATAGCATTGTATTTGAAAATAATATAGAAGATTATTATTTCACTGAGAAAATATTGAATTGTTTTGCAGCCATGACAGTCCCGATTTATGTTGGGGCAAGAAAAATAGGAGATTTTTTTGATGAAAATGGCATAATTCAAATATCGGAAGACGAGATTGAACGAATCGAAGATAGAGTGCGACATCTTGGCGAAAAAGAATATTTTGAAAGAAGAGAGGCAATTGTAAATAATTATGAGAGAGTACAAGATTATTTGTGCCTGGAGGATTATATTTATCAGCACTATTTTAGGGAAGTTCAGTAAAGGAGATAAATAGTTTATGAAAATACTTTTTATAACTCAGTGCTGTGAAATGTACGGGGCCAATAAGTCAGGCATTAATCTTATGATAGATTTAAAAAACAGATACAATGCAGATGTGTATACCATAATGCCACTGAAAATCCAAAATGAAACGGTAGAAACAATAGATCAAGTCTTGGATCACGAAGGAATGAAATATCATTGTGTAAAGATGGATGCATGGAGAACAAATTTCTTAGGACAGGATTTTGCACATGTGTTTTATTATATTATTCGAAAGCAGATCAGGGACAGAAAAATAGTAAAAGAAGTTCAGAAAATTATCGATTTTAAACCGGATGTGATCTATAGTAATAGTAGTGTTATAGATATAGGTTTTCTATTGGCACGCAGAATGAAGGCTCTTCATATTTGGCATGTGCGAGAAAGTCGGGAAAGCCATAATGTGAAATATATATATCCTATTAACGTGGTAAAACGAAGATTTGCAAAATCAGATGCAGTGATTGCAACATCAAAATATATTGAGGGTGAATGCAGAAGAATGCAAATCAAGCAGGTAAAATGCATTTATGATGGCGTAGAAATATGCAGACCCTATGAAAAGGAGTACTTTTTCAATCAAAAAGTGAATTTTGTTGTAAGCAGTGTCCTCAATGCGCCGAAGCGGAATCAGGATGTTGTAAGGGCGGCAAAAATTTTACTGGAAAAAGGATATCAAAATTTTCAAATATATATTTTGGGGGATGGAGAAGAGAGGGGAAAACTTGAACAAATGATAGCTGCATGGGGACTTGGCGGTTATGTTAATTTGTGTGGATATGTTAAAAATCCACAAGAATTGTTGACAAGAATGGATGTTGGAATTGTTCCATCATCGTATGAAGCCTTTGGAAGAGTTACAATAGAGTATATGATGAACTATATGGCTGTAATTGGAAACGATACTGGGGCTACTCCGGAATTGATGCAAGGAACGGAATTTGGTCAAATTTATAGAATTGGCGAAATATCAGAATTGGCTGAGTGCATGGAATTTTTTTTGAATATGGAAAATGATATCAGAGAAAAAGGGATGAAAGCAAGAAAGAAAGCAGAAGAGTTTAGCTTAGAGAAAAATACGGATAATGAATATAAGCTTATGATAGAGTTGCTTGGAAGATAAGAGGTAAAAGGAAATATGATATATGCACCGGTTGTTTTATGTACACTTAATCGATATGAACACCTGAAATGTTGCCTGGAATCGCTAAAAAGAAATGCTTGGGCATCGAAAACAGAGCTTTATATTTCGGTGGATTTTCCGGTGAAAGAAAGCCATGAGAAAGGGTATAAAAAAGTTAAACAATATTTAGATCAGGGGCTGCAGGGGTTTGCAAGTATTAACATATTTTATCAAACAAAGAATTTAGGGCCGGACGATAATTATAAATATATAAAAGAACGTGCCTTTGAGAAATATGACAGAATAATATTGACAGAGGATGATAATGAGTTTTCACCACACTTTTTGGAATATGTAGATAGATTACTGGAAAAGTATGAAGGGGATGATACCGTATTTGCTGTAAGTGGATATAATTATTTGCAGAATTGGAAGGATAAAGGAGAAGGAATTTTAAAATTAGATAATATTTTTTCTGCGTATGGATGTGGTCTCTGGAGGAAGAAAGAAAAAGATTTTATTTATGCAATAGAAAAACAAAACATGGATAGTATGATGAAACAATGGAAAATAGTTAGTTACATTTCAAAAAAGAATCCGGCAGCATTCAATAATTTAATAAGTTGTTATTTAGGCACAAACAGAATCATGAAGGATACTCAAGGATATTTTAAACCGACAGATAGTGTGCGGGGCATATATATGTTGGCATCAAAAAAATGCATTGTTGTACCTAAAGTGTCGCAGGTGTTAAATCACGGTTTTGATGGATCCGGAGTAAATTGTACATGTGATGTGGAAACAGATGCTATGAAAAAGAAAGAAACAGAAGTTAGAAAAGAATGGGATAAAGATGAGGAAAGGAATTATTCTGATAGATTAGTGATGCTATCATACAATAGCAGAAAAGTGAGAAAAATGATGGGAAATAACTGGAGACATTTTTGCGTTAACTGGTTTCATTATTTATTATATCAGATGGGATTAAAAATGCCGAGCGAGTAATAAACAATGCTAGGAGAATGGGAATTGTTATATCAAAAATGTAGAAATTGGATTGGGCAAAACGTAAAATAAAATAGAAAGTATAGAGAGTACAATATGATTTTGATTCCTATAATTGTAATGGGTGTTATTTATTTGAATCAGTATGCAGAATATTCCAATGTGATTAGAGCATTGGCAAATACTTGGATTGGATTGTCTTTTTTTATTTGGGCAGTTACAGAGGGATTAAGTATTTTGAAATGCTGGACAAGTGTCAGCGTATTTATTATGTGGTGTGTCCTTTTGGCTGTAGCGCTGATGATTGCTATAAAGAAAAAAAGCTTTGTTTTATTGCAGGAAAATGTAAAACATATAAAAGAGAAAAAAAAGATAGATGGAAGCAAGTGGATTTTAATTTTTGCTGTGTATTATATTTTTGTCCTATTCGTTGGAGGCTTGAGTGGACAGTATAATATGGATTCCATGGTGTACCATTTGCCTAGGATTATGCGGTGGATTCAAAATAAATCGGTGTGGCATTTTGCACCTGGAATAGAGTTTCAAGTGAGATATCCATGCCTTACAGAATATCTAGTGTCTCAGGTATACTTAATGGGATGTAGTGATCGATTAGCAAATATGGTGCAGAATATTGCATATATATGTTCGTCGGTTATGATATATGGTATTTCAAGAAAAATTGGATCTTCTACTAAAACGGCATATATGGCAGCCGTTCTATATCTGATGATGCCAATGGCATTGGTGCAGTCGTTCAGTACGCAAACAGATGATGTGGCTGGTATGTTTCTGCTCACTTTTGTTTACTATATTTTAGATTATATACAGAGCACAAAGCTTGTCATGGACAAGAAAGGCGCAGTGTCGGCAATCTATCTGGCAGTAAATGCGGTATTGGGATATTTGTGCAAACCAACAATATGTTTTGTTATGCTTGTTTTTTTTGCGGGGATGTGCATAATAAGAATCTTGAAACGAGATAACTGGTTTGAACTTTTTAAATATTTGATACTGGGAAGCTTGATTGCGGTGCTTTTGTTTATTCCTTCGGTGCTGAAAAGCTATCAGACATACACAAGTGTTGATAAAAAAATGGAAGAACAGAAAGCGCCAGATGAACAAACAAATGGTATTGGAACAGCGGCAACTGCGCTTGCACCTGACTCGTTCAACGTGCGTAATGCACTAAAGGATCCTAAGCAATTCGTGATAACATGTTTGCAAAATATGGGGAGAAATTCTTCAAGTATATGCTTCCCTCAATATAATGCAAAATGGGAAGAAGGGATCATGGTCATGGGAAACTGGTTGGGAAAAGATACCAGTGATTATCGAACGCAAAAGGATGCATTATTTTTTTATCAGGATACAGCATCTAATCCATGTATTATGTTTTTAACTCTTTTCATGATGATTAGCTTTTGCTTCAGGTTATTTAAACCGAACAAAATGCAGTGTCTTTATGTTATATTGGCCATTGCCGGATTCTTGATACAGTGCGGGTGCATGGGATATACACAGTATAGAACGAGGTATTTAGTAGGGGCATTGGGGGTATTATGTCCATCTATTGCTGTGTGGATGGATAACTTACGTTTAAAACAAAACTATAAAATGGCAGGAATTGCTCTGTGTATTGCCGGTGCATTGATAGGTGGAATCAATACATATAGTTATGAATTGCCACGAATTAAAGAAAGTTATGAAGGAGAGAAACTACATCAGTATTTTATTGGAAATCCAGAACAAGAGTATGTGTATAGGGAACTGGCGAATATAATAAATGAGAGGAAATTTACAACTATAGGACTAGATGGAACGGTATATATGGAATATCCATTGTGGTGTGGGATAGAAAAAATAGATCGATTGGAGAACATTAATGTAAAAAATAAGTATTTTCAACAATATGAAGATCTGTCATTTATACCAGAATGCGTTATCAAAGTTGTTTCAGAAAACGATGCTATACAGGAAGGTGACAGCATGGAGTGGCATGGTGTGAGCTATGATTGTATATGGTCAATACACTGGTATCAGGAATATTTTTGTTTATTTGCAAAAGCTTGAGAGAAGGAAAAAATTAGATGAAGATTGTTTTAATTGGGCCAGTATATCCGTATAAAGGAGGAATTTCTCATTATACAGATTTAATGTACAGGACGCTGATAAAGAGACATGAAGTGGAGATGGTATCATATAGCCTACAGTATCCCAAAGTTATGTACAGGAAAGAACAAAAGGATTATTCCAATAAAAGCTTTGAAATCCCTGATACTAAATTTTGGATCAATACAGCTAATCCGATTAATTGGATCAGAGTAGCAAAAAGGATTAAGAAAATGAAGCCACAGGCAGTAATTATACAATGGTGGCATCCTTATTTTGCCCCCTGCTATTTTGTTATGGCAAAGCTGCTGAAAAGAATTAAGATAATGTTTGTATGTCATAATGTATTTCCGCATGAACATTTTATTGGGGATCGTTTTTTATCCAAAATGGTTCTAAGGCAAGGAAATTGCTTTTTGGTTCAGTCACATAAAGATGAACATGACCTGAAAATGATAAAAGAAGATGCTCAATATGTGGTAACGCCACACCCAACTTATGAGATATTTAAAATGAAGAATATGGGTATGCAGGAGGCAAGACAACAGTTAAAAATAGACGAGCATGAGCAGGTAATATTATTTTTTGGATTTGTAAGAGAGTATAAGGGATTAAAATATTTGATAGAAGCTATGCCACAAATTATAAAGAAATTGCCAAAGATACACTTGTGGGTAGTGGGGGATTTTGGAGATGATAAAAATGATTATTACAATCTGATTGGGGAATTGGGTATTAAAGAATATATTAATCTAGTAGAAGGTTATGTGAAGGACACAGAAGTTGAAAAATATTTTGCGGCTGCAGATCTTGTGGTGTTACCTTATGTGTCGGCAACACAAAGTGGAATTGTTCAGATTGCATATGGATTTCAAAAGCCCGTGGTGGTTACTGATGTCGGAGGACTGCCGGATGTGGTGGATGATAACAAAACGGGATATGTGGTAGAAAGTCGAAATCCGAATGCATTGGCTGAAGCAGTGATAAAATTTTATATGAATTCTAATAATAATTGGAGTGAAAACATTGCACAGAAAGCAAAGGAATTTTCGTGGGAGGTTATGGGAGATAAAATTGATAAAATGCTTATGGATATAGAAGTGAGTATGAGGTAATAGTGGTGAGAGATATAAAAAATTTTATTGATGTATGGAACAAGATAGGATTTATCCTATCTAAAAAACATAAACTTCTTGCAGTCATTGTACTTATGATGAGTTTGATTGCGGCATTGTTGGAATTATTAGGCGTTGCTGTTGTTATGCCGATTCTAAATATGATGTTGGATATGAAGACAATGCGAGAAAAGTGGTTTGTAAAAGCACTTGCTGGTGTCTTGAATTTGAACACAGATCAAAAAATCATTTGGTATATTTGTATAATGACAATAGTTGTCTATTTGGCTAAAAATGTTTTTTTTACATTTTATAGTTGGATAACATCTAAGTATTCATATAAGGTAAAACGAGAATTATCCATCAGGGTTTTGCGCGCATATATGCAGCAAGGGTATATTTTTTTTGTTGAAAATAATACATCTCGATTATTAGAAGGTATCAGTAATGATATTGAGGGAGTCTATAGCATCATAAATACTTTTTTCAATATTATTACCAAAGGGCTGACAATACTATGCATTGGCGGCTATATTGTGATACAATCGCAGGAAATGGCATTTGTTTTGGGAGGACTTGCCGCTGGGTGCTTTTTGATTATTCAGTTGATCTATGGGAAACGCATGCAAAAGAACGGTGTGATTAAGCGCAACCTGCGGTTTAAAAATTCAAAGATATCAATTGAAGCAATTCAAGGAAATAAAGAGATTCTGGTCACAAATAAGCAAAGCTACTTTTTGAGTAATTACGAAAAAATATTAGCAAAGCTTAATAGAGTTTCAGTAAAAATAGATATGGGAATGATTATGCCTGCTTATATTATAGAGTTGCTCGGGATCAGTGGAGTTATGATTGCTGTGGCTGTTCAAATGGGGCGTTCAGATAATTACTATGCGTTGCTTACACAGGTGTCGACTATTGCTGTGGGGGCATTTCGTATTTTGCCAGCTTTGGGGGCTATAACAAGTGGAGTAAATTCTATTCGTATGTATACAGCACAATTAAATGCAGCCTATAATACGCTAAAAGATGTACAGAAGCTGGAAGAGAAGGGAAAGGAAAGAAAAGAAGTCTGTTCAAAATATAGGGAAAAGGAATTTCAGGATGAAATAGAACTCAGAAATATTAGCTACAGGTATCCAAACACGGAGGAAGATGTATTAACAGATGTTAGTCTGCATATAAAAAAGGGAATGTCAGTAGCTTTTATCGGGCCATCGGGAACAGGGAAAACAACAATTTCAGATCTTATTCTGTCTCTGTTAAAGCCAACAGAAGGGAAAATATTAATGGATGGAATAGACATAGAGGATTTAGGATCGACATGGAATAAAATTATTGGTTATGTACCACAAATGGTATATATTGTTGATGATGATGTGCGGCATAATATAGCTTTTGGGGAAGAAAATAAAGATATAGATGATGAAAAGGTATGGAAAGCCCTGAAAATGGCACAATTGGACGATATGGTACGGCAGCTGCCGGCAGGATTAAAGACAGTTGTGGGAGAAAGAGGAATTCGGTTTTCGGGTGGACAACGGCAGCGTCTGGCGATTGCAAGAGCGCTCTACCGTAATCCAGAGATTCTTGTGCTTGATGAAGCAACAGCTGCATTGGATAATGAAACAGAGAAAGAAGTTATGAAAGCCATTGAAGGCTTACAGGGAACAAAAACACTGATTATTGTGGCGCATAGACTTACCACAGTTCGAAATTGCGATGAAATTTATGAAGTGAAAGGGCGGAAAGTACAGAAAAGAAAAAAGGAAGAAGTACTATAGTGATAATATAGCATACAGTATGCAGAAAAGAAATGAGAGAGTAAAATGCTTTTTAATTCATTACAATTTTTGCTTTTTTTCCCAATAGTAACAATCATATATTTTGCGATTCCTCAAAAATGGAAAAGTATTTGGCTTTTATTAACCAGTTATTATTTTTACATGAACTGGGATCCTAGATATATTATCTTACTCTTATTTGATACGGCCATCACCTATATTGGAGGGATAGCTATAGAAAGAGCATTAGAGAAAGGGAACAGAAGAATAGCCAAGCTATCACTAGCTGGTTCGGCTTGTGCGGTATTGGGAATACTATTTTTTTATAAATACTTTAATTTTGCCTTGGGATATGTAAATCGCATGTTTGAAATATTTCATATACAACCAATCAAATGCTTTATAAATTATGCATTGCCGGTAGGAATTTCTTTTTTTACATTTCAGGGCTTGGGATATGTGATAGATGTGTATAGGGGAAAAACGCATGCGGAAAAGAATTTAAAATATTATGCATTATTTATAGCTTTTTTCCCACAGCTTGTAGCAGGTCCAATAGAAAGGTCAGACAAGCTGCTAAAGCAGGTACGACAGGAGCATGGTTTTAATTATGATAGAATTATAAATGGTCTTTTGACTATGGCATGGGGGTTTTTTCTTAAATTAGTAATTGCGGACAGAGCAGCGATTGTGATAAATACCATATATAATGATCCGGTTCAATATGGAGGCTTTTATCTGATTGTAGCAACAATCTTGTTTGCATTTCAGATTTATTGTGATTTTGCGGGGTATACAACGATTGCAAGAGGGTCTGCGAGGGTGATGGGATTTGAACTCATGGAAAATTTTAAATCCCCATATTTGGCGGTTTCGGTTTCGGATTTTTGGAGGAAATGGCACATTTCGCTGTCTGGTTGGTTTAGAGATTATCTCTATATTCCCCTTGGAGGAAATAGAAAAGGAAACCTTAGAAAATACATAAATCTATTATTTGTGTTTGCAGTTAGCGGGCTTTGGCATGGAGCATCAATGGCCTATATAATCTGGGGAGGACTTAATGGAATATATCAGATTGTGGGTGATTTGAAGGATAAAGCAATAGAAGCATTTACTAGAAAAATGAACATAAAGAGATCCGATCATATTTTTTTAAAAAGGATTTTCACATTTGCGCTGATAGATTTTTCGTGGCTTTTTTTCAGGGCAGGCAGTATTGAACAGGCTAAAATAGTGTTGCAGAATATTATAAATATATTTAATCCATGGATTTTGCTGGATGGATCGTTATATCAAGCCGGGCTTAACGAAAAAGAGTTTGGAGTGCTTCTGGTGGCAATAGCATTTTTGTTGTTTGTAGATTATATGCATAATAAGGAAAAACATTTTTTGGAGGTTTGGGGGAAATGGGGAGTAATAAAAAGGTCAGCGGCAGCGGCTGTGTTGGTTTATGCAGTTTTATTGCTGGGAATATATGGAGTGGACTATGATGTCAATACGTTCATTTATTTTGCGTTTTAAACGTCTGGGAGTGCTGCTTGTATTCATAGCATGTTTAATGCTTACGGAAACAGTTTTGGAATATCTGCTGGTAGTAAGAGATGGTTTTACAGAGCTTTTGATGACGGATTTTTATGAAATGGAAGAAAATATAGATAATATATATCTCGGGTCATCACATGTACATTATAATATACAGCCTGAAATATTGGACGAGATAACTGGAGAAAATAATTTTAATTTGTCGACAGGTTTACAGCCGATGAATGCTTCATATTATTTGCTGCGGGAAGCTGATAAGAGGCAGAAACTGTCACATGTTTATCTGGAAATTAGTGTTGGCCTTGTTACCGGTGATTATGGTAAGATCACGGACTATACGCAGCTTCCTAATAATTGGAGAGTGTTGAATTATGTAAAGCCTTCATTTAATAAACTGGAGTGGATGCTGTCAGCAAGTGAGCCCCAATATTATTATTTAACATTTATACCCTCAATCAGATATCATAAAGAATTCCTAGATGGTAAGCACATGGCGAACAGACTGAAGGAAAAACTGGCCGATAAGAATACGACATGGAATGGTGGGTATGTTTATAAGGGATATAGAGATGATCGTACAACCATTGATGGAATGTACCTAAAAAATAAAGAAGAAATTATTCTGGGCAATAACCCAATTTCCCAAGAAGTGATTATATATATGGATAAAATTATGAAATATTGTCATGATAATGGGATTGAGCTAACCATATTCACATCGCCAATAGCTGATTGTGAAATGTTAAATATTAAAGACTATGACAATTTTTTATTTCAAATGAGAGAGATTGTAAGTGAATATCAAGTCCCTTATTATGATTTTAATCTATGTAAATCGGAATATTTAAATCTTCAGGATGAAAAATTATGGAGAGATACAAATCATTTAAACTTTTGGGGAGCCGAGATTTTTACGCATTTTTTAGGTGAGGTTAATGAGTCTGCAAAAAAGGGAGAGGATGTAACAAAGTTTTTCTTTGACAGTTACGAGCAGAAAAAGGAAATGAGTTCATTTCTTGGTGGACTCAGAGTGATGACCCTGTCGGATAATTCTGATGAGATGACGGTCAGTGTAGATACTATAGATAACTTTAAGGATAAGCGAGAAGTTGAGTATAAAGTATATTTGTTGGATGAGGAAGGAAACGAAGAAAGTCTTATACAAGATTGGGGAACACAAAATATATTTGTGCTGAATAAAAAGAATGGTGCAGAATATGCTGAAATCCAGGCAAGATCTGGAGAAAATATTATTAAATGTAAAATTGCATTAATGGATTAAGATGGGAGAAGGAATGGAAGAAAAATACGAATTGTATTTAATAACAAATGATTTTCCATTCGGTCAAAGTGAAGCTTCCTTTATTTTGCCGGAACTGCCATATTTGAAACAGTACTTTCATATCACAATTATATCCTGTTCTTTGAGTGAAGTGCAGACCACTTGTGTAGATGAAGACATTGATATTATTCATTATAATCGTAAAGCATCTATATTTAGAAAATTGCTGGACTGCATAAACTTATTAGGGGAAATAGAGACATATATTGAATTATGGAATATCATTACATCTGGATCTAAAATAGGCAGACGAATATTTGAAAGTGTTTTGTTTGGTGAAGAGTCCAAAAGATTTGAAAGATTTTTAAAAGATAATAAAATCTTTAAAAAAAATGCACCTTCTCTTATATATTGTTATTGGTTTGACTTTTATTGCTTAACAATGACTAGGATTTTTAAAAAAGATTGTTCGGTTAAAATTGTTACACGAGCTCATCGTTATGATCTTTATGACGATGCTCGTATTTCTGGATGGCAACCCTATAAGCAGCAGATGGATCACAGGCTGAACAGCGTTATTTTTATATCGGAGCATGGAAGACAATATTATTTGAAGCGTTATTGCAAATTGGCAGATGAGGATAAGTACCCCCTGTTTCGACTAGGAGTCTCTAAACCCAAGCATGAGGTAAGCATAAAGGCAGAACACCCCCCTTTTTTGCTGGTAAGCTGCTCTCTGGTAATTCCAAGGAAGAGAGTAAACCTTATTGTTCGTGCATTGTCTGAAATAAGAGATGACAAAATACATTGGGTACATTTTGGAAACGGTGAAGAATTTGATAAACTTAAGGAAATGTCCCATCAACTTCTTGATGTTAAGAATAATATTTCCTATGAATTGAAAGGGTATGTGGAAGCAGATCAAATTATGGAATATTATGAAAAACATTATGTGGATGCATTTATTACAACTACAGCGTCTGAAGGGTGTCCGGTATCTGTACAGGAGGCTATGGCTTGTGGGATCCCAATTATAGGAACAAAGGTTGCAGAAATTCCCTATATGATAAAAGGTAATGGAATTTTACTTTCTGAAAATCCAGATGAGAATGACATAGCAAGAGCGATTCATGATATGTACATTCTTAATGATGAAAAGAAAATGAAAATGAGAGCGCAATCAAAACAATTGTGGGAACAGGAATTTGATGTAAGGAAAAATGCGTCATGCTTTAGCAGGGAAATTTATTATAAATGTACGAAACCAAGCATGGAAAAGGAATAAAACGAATTGTTTGATGGGTTACTAGGATTTATGATATACTAAAATGTATATGTGTAGCAAGAATTATTGAATAATAATATGAGGAAAATGAAACTGTGAAGTTAGGAATTATGCAACCGTATTTTGTTCCGTACATTGGATACTGGCAATTAATGAATGCTGTGGATAAATATGTCGTTTATGACGATGTGAATTTTATAAAGGGAGGGTGGATTAACCGCAATAAGATATTAATTAATGGAAAACCACAATATATTAATATACCGATGATGGGAGCAAGCCCTTTTAAGCACATAAATGAGGTTGGAATCGATAGGAACCCAAGGATAATGGAGAGGAGTCTTCGCACCTTGGAAATGGCATATAGGAGAGCTCCCTATTATGAGCAGGTATATCCTTTGCTGAAAAAAATTATGAGTTGCACAGCAGAAAATTTGGCTCAATTTATATTTGAGTCATTTCAAGTAATTAATGAATATCTTAATATTAACACTCAGATGGTAATGTCTTCTACATTAAAAAAGGATTGTACTTTAAAAGGTCAGGATAAGGTGTTGGCAATCTGCAATTTGCTTCAAGCAACGGAATATTATAATGCGGTTGGAGGTCAAGAGCTTTACTCATATGATGCTTTCAGACAGCAGGGAGTTGAATTAAATTTTTTGAAGACAAATAGTAATATCATATATAAGCAATTTGAGTATGAATTTCAGCCAAATCTTTCTATTGTGGATGTAATGATGTTCAATTCTAGAGAACGGGTGCAGGAAATGCTGGGGGAATATGAATTGATTTCTGAGCAGACGAGGGAAAATAAGTGAGGGAAATCGGCGGTTTTTTGGAATGGGAGACCTATTATGGAAAAGAATTTTATAGTGATTGTATAGCACTAAATAGTGGAAGAAATTGCCTTCGATATTTGATTCGGGCTAGAAATATTGAATCCATTTGGCTTCCAAGGCTTTTATGTTCAGCAATTTTGGATGTGTGTAAAGAAGAAAAGGTAAGAGTAAATTTCTATTCTGTTGATAGAACATTTAGGCCGGTTATTCCTTGCATAATTGAACAAGAAGAATGGTTCTACTTAATTAACTATTATGGACAGATTGATATGGAATCTGTTAAATCGTATGTGAGACATGTTCCACATATAATTGTGGACAATGCGCAAGCTTTTTATATAGAGCCAGTATTTGGAATAGATACGATTTACACATGCAGGAAATTTTTTGGAGTCACAGATGGAGGGTATCTTTTTTCAAATTGCGATATGACGCAAGCGTTGGATCAGGATGAGTCTGGTGACCGCTTAAATTACCTGATAGGAAGATATGAACATACTGCACACGAATATTATTTGGCTTATCAAAGTAATGAAGTTTTGATTAAAAACCTTCCATTAAGAATGATGTCAAAAGTAACACATAATATGTTAAGAGGTATTGACTACGAAAGGATAAAATGTATTAGAGAAAAAAATTTCCTAAATTTACATCAGCATCTGAAGGATATAAATCAATTTAAGATAAGACAAAACATTGGACCTTATATGTATCCATTATTAATAGAACACGGAAAACAAATAAGGGAAAAATTACAAAGAAAAAATATATATGTTCCGTTACTTTGGCCAAATGTATTAGATGATTTAAAGAGCGAGGAAGAAGAATATCAGTTAGCTGCAAACATTTTGCCGCTTCCATGTGATCAACGTTATGGAGGTGCAGATATGAATTATGTCGCAGAACAGGTTAAAATGTGTATACAGGAGGATGGTATAAAATGAAGAAAAAAATAGTGATTTTTGGCGCAACAGGAAATGTTGGTTCCTATGTGTTAAAGTATGCCCGGGAATATTTTGATAATAACGAATACGAAATTATTGCATCTGGACGAAGGAAAACAGATTTTTTTGCAAAGAGAGGTATTCCATATTATCCAGTGGATATTTCTAAAGCAGATGAATTTGAAATTTTACCTCAAAAAGATATATATGCAGTTATTTATCTCGCAGCACAAATACCTTCTTATATGGAGAGGTATTGTCCTGAATTATATTTGAACTCAAATGTGATTGGAGCATTGAACGTACTTGAATATTGCAGAAAAACCCATGCTGATAGGATATTGTATTCAACAACAGTTTTTGATATTTCTCTGTATGCAAAGCCGGGGGCGGTACTGAAGCCTGACTTACCTTATAATTTTAGCTATAAAGGTGATCATGCAGTTTATGTTATTAGTAAGAATACTGCAATTGAGTTGATGGAGCATTATCATCAGGAATTTGGATTAAAGAAATTTGTTTTTCGCTTTCCGACTATATATGGTTATAGCCCCTATCACTATTATTATCCTAACGGGGTTAAAACATTAAGACCAGTTTATCGTATGATTGATTTGGCTCAAAAGGGCAAACCTATTGAATTATGGGGAGATCCAAAGTATTCTAAGGATATGGTTCATGTATATGATTGTGCCCAAATGCTCTGCAAAGCTGTGGAGGTAAATAGAAATGAGGGGTTATATAACGTAGGAACGGGAATTCCTGTCACATTGCAAGAGCAAATAGAAACTATTATTGAGGTTTTTTCTCCTGCAGACCATCCATCTGAAATTATTTTTTGCCCGGATAAACCTGTAGGTGGAGGTTTCCTTATGGATATTCAAAATGCAAAAGAGGAACTTGGTTACGAGCCACAATATACATGCTTAAAATTATTTGAAGATTATAAAGAAGAAATGAAAATTGATCGATTTAAGGAATTGCGCATGGAATAAAGAATCACAAGTAAAGGAGGGCCATTATGGAGAATAAAATTTTAGTGACGCGTTCTTCTATGCCCTGCATCGAAGAGTATATTGAGGAAATTCGATCTATTTGGGATAGCCATTGGCTGACTAATATGGGCCCCAAGCATAAACAATTACAAAGTGATTTGCAAAACTATATGGGTGTTGAAAATGTGGAGTTATTGACTAATGGGCATATGGCACTTGAACTTACATTGCAGGCAATGAACCTTCAGGGGGAAGTGATCACAACGCCATTTACCTTTGCTTCTACAACACATGCTATTGTAAGGAATGGATTGGAACCGATTTTCTGTGATATAGATCCTTTTACATATACAATAGATGTCACAAAAATAGAAAAACTTATTACGGATAGGACTTGTGCGATCGTGCCAGTGCATGTTTATGGGAACATTTGCAATATTGAAGAGATTCAAAAATTGGCACATAAGTATTCCTTAAAGATTTTGTATGATGCTGCACATACTTTTGGTGAAACGTATAAGGGTCAAGGAATAGGAAATTTTGGAGATGCGTCCTGTTTTAGCTTTCATGCGACAAAGGTATTTAATACCATTGAAGGGGGGGCGGTGTGTTACCACAATCCTGAAATAGGGCGAAAATTATATGAACTGAAAAACTTTGGTATTCATGGGCCGGAGGAGGTAGACGCTGTAGGCGCAAATGCAAAAATGAATGAGTTTTGTGCGGCAATGGGAATTTGCAATCTGCGCCATATAAAGGAGGAAATTGCAAGGCGTCAGATGGTTGCTGAAAGATACCGTAAACGACTAGGAGAGATTGAGGGAATACAATTAAACGCTGAACAACCGGAAGTGAAATCAAATTATGCATATTTTCCAGTTGTTTTCGATGAAAAGAAATTTGGAGCAAGCCGCAATGAAATTTTTGATGAGCTTGCAGCTTATGGTATTTATGCCCGCAAATACTTTTATCCATTGACAAATACATTTGCTTGCTTTCAAAAAAAATATAATGTGGATGAGACACCTATTGCTAGACGGATAGCTGAGCGAATATTGACTTTGCCATTATATTCTGATTTGCAGATGGAGGATGTGGATAGAATCTGTGACATTATTTTAGCACACAATTTGCATTGCATTCCTGTGAAATAGATTGGTGAATTAAAAACGAGATAAAATACCTTTAGGCATGCAATGGCAAACTTTGGAAAACAAAAGCATAACTTATTAATATTGACTACATACAGCGAAATCAAAAGTGCAAAGGTGCTTTTTGAGCATAAAAACAAAATAGGCATGATGAAAAACTAGTTAATCGGAAAGTGTTGTAATAGGCTATTAAGAGGGAAATTATGAAATTGAGGGCTTTGGAACTGCAGGATGTGCTTCCGATGATGGAGTGGATGCATGACACAACAATAGTAAAAAATATGCATACAAATTTCTTGGACAAAACAGAAAAGGATTGTGAAAAATTTATAAAGTGCAGTAAGGAAGATAGTAGTAATTTACACCTTGCAATTGCAAGTGATGAAAATATTTACATGGGAACTGTTAGCCTAAAACATATTACAGAAAATAATGCAGCGGAGTTTGGCATTGTGGTTTGCAGACAGGCTCAAGGAAAGGGGTATGCAAAATGGGCTATGAAAGAAATTATAAAGATAGGAATTAATAAGTTGAATCTAAAGAGAATTTACTGGTGTGTTGACCCTGAAAATAGAAGAGCTATGCGATTTTATGATAAGAATAACTATCTTCAAATTGATAAACTCGATAGGGATACAGCTGATTATTTAGTAAAAGAAAATTATTATACGCTTAATCAAATAGAAACCTATAAATGGTATCAATATAGTTGATCAAAGAGGAGAATACAGATAAGGGAAATTGAAATGGCACTTACTTTTTGTAAAAGCACGTCTATAAACATAGTACGGGACCTATCGAGTTTTACATGAAAAATAGAAATTATATAGGATAGAAGAAAAAGGGCATGCGGACGAAAAGTTGGACTGTGTAATGCCTGACATGTTATGAGGTACACACAAGAACAAATATCGACAGCA
>CAKOPG010000006.1 GCA_934098745.1 uncultured Bacilli bacterium | reverse complement strand
TTATTTATTCTTTTTATTTCATCGACGGTGGTATTAAATTTTTTAGCTATTTGATATAGAGAATCTCCTTTTTGAACGGTATAGGTATTGGCACTGCTTCCTAAATATAATGCAATGGTGTCCACAATAATATCAACTGTTTTTTGGTAATCAGTAGGATTGTTATATTCAATTATTAAGGTTTCATTGGGAGCGGTATTTCTAATAACACTATAATAATCAAAGATGGTATCTGATGGTAATCTTCGTTGGTAATATTTAGATATATTGATATCATTTGTTTCAAGGTTGTTAGCAATCAGACTAGGTAGAGCATCACTATTTCTTAATGGATAAATTATTTCTAATCGATTGTCTTCAGAGAGTCTGTTTTGAATAATTAAATCATTACTATTTTTTAATTCATTAATTATACTAGTTCTTTCATTATCGGTTAATGAAACATCGTTGGTTCTTACTAATTCAGAATCTATACCGGCTTTGGCAAATTGTTCATTCATATATTTGGAAAGATTTAAAAGAATATTTTTTTCATATTGACCAGAGATATTTTTTCCAGTATCATTTCCTCCACGATATGGATCAATGATTATTTTCATGAATATCACCTATTATATTATATTTTTTATAGTAAAAAAAATAACTAAAAGTATTATGTACTCTTAATTATTTTAATTCAGCAGTAAAGTTATCAGTTTTGGCTCCTATATAACCAGAGAATGTTGAATTTAAGATACTGGTATCTTGTATTAAATCACCATTTAACCAGAAGTAAATAGTAAATGTGGTATTTTCTTCGGTTAAGGGATAGTTTTCCACAACATTGATAGTTCTGTTTGTTGTAGAGTTATACCCTTTAAAGGTACCTTTATTAGAATATGTCTCTACGTTATTTCTAGTTCCTACAACTTCCCATATAAAACCATCTATTGATAAATTGGCAGTCATTTCTTCAATTGTAAAAAATATTGTAGCATTAGCTAGCGGACTACCAGATTTCATTTTTATATTTACCTCAGTTTTCAATACACCGGAATCATCTTTACTACTTGATAATTCCATATTACCATCTATTGGATTACCGGGCTCAAAAACTACGCCAAAATTGGAGGTGTTAGTATTAATTTTATTTCCACTATCTTTATATGCAGTAAAGAATGCAAATGTTGCTCCAGCTACTAAAAAAATTGTAAATAGAATACCAGTAATGATCATAATATTTCTTTTTTTCATATACTTTCCTTCTTTCTATCATTCTTTTTTCATAGCTGTATTTACATTGATTTTAGCACTAAATTTTTTATTCATTAAATTGTTTTGATTAGTTCCATCGTCACTTAACCAGATAAGTAGTTCATAATTATATGTGTATGGGTAACTTTTAGGAGTTATTATAGTTGTAGGTAATATTTTTAGGGTTTGAGAGTTTTCAATAGTACTGAAATCTCCGCTGGCAATAGTTAATCCATCTTGAAGTAATTCATATTTGTAATTAGGGATTTTTAATTCGGATGACATATTTATGTTATCTAACGTTATTTCTATAGCAGTTAAGTAATCTTTAGACTCCTCATCAATTGTAACAGTAAAACTATTTTTATTTGCATATACATAACGATCTTCGTCATAAATTGGAGTCGTCTGACTAGTTCTTAAATATTCTGTTTGACTAAAAATTGTTGTTGGAGTTTTTTCAATAGTTGTTCCTTTTATATCACTTTCAGCGTTGGAATAGGCATACCAACCATAACTTACGCCCATCATAGCTAGCATAATTATGGTAAAAGTGATAGTTAGAACTATGATTGTTTTTTTAAATTCCATTTTATCACCTTTCCCTATTTATCATTATATGTATTATAATATCATATTTTTTTAATAATATCAATATTGTATATTCTTTTTTTAGAGTAATTTAATGGTGTAAATTAATATTTTAGTATAATAAAATGGATGAAAAAAGTCTCTATATTATTGTTAATAGAGACTACTTTATTTAAAGTTCATGAAGTGTTCTTACCATTTGATATGAATAGCCCATTTCATTATCATACCATGCTACGATGTGAACTAATTGTTTATTATCAACGTCGATAATGTTTGTTAGATTAGCATCTATTGTAGCTCCACAGGTTGATGAAATAATATCAGATGATACGATTGGATCTTTGGTGTAATGTAATGTTTCGTTGGCGTTTCTTTTAAATACTTCATTAATTTCTTCTTTGGTAGTATTTTTAGATAGTTCTACTACTAAGTCTATTAGGGAACCATCTGATACAGGTACTCTAATAGCAGAACCTAGTATTTTGCCATCTAATTTAGGTAAGACTTTTCCTATTGCTTTAGCTGCACCTGTCGATGTTGGAACCATGTTCATAGCACAAGCACGTCCTCTTCTTTCTAGGATTCCTTTTTTATGTGGAACATCTAAGGTTACTTGGTCATTAGTATAGGCATGAATTGTAGTCATATTACCTTTTATAATTTTAAAATTGTCATCTAAAACTTTTAATACAGGGGCTAGACAGTTAGTTGTACAAGAAGCTGCAGATACGATGATATCACTATCGTCTAAGATGTCATTATTTACGTTATATACGATCGTTTTCATTTCTCCTTTGCCGGGAGCTGATATTAAAACTTTTTTGGCGCCGGCTTTGATATGAGCCATGGCCTTTTCTTTATCAGTGAATTTACCAGTACATTCTAGAACAACATCAATTTCTTCGCGTTCCCATGGTAAGTTTATTGGATCCATTTCTTTATAAATATGTATTTTTCGTCCAGATACATATATATTTTCTGAATCATATGTTATTTCTTTTTTGTATCCCCTATGATTAGTATCATATTTTAAGAGATATGCTAATTCTTCTGGTGTTGATAAATCATTTATTGCCACAACTTCTAAATCAGATTCTTCTTCAATAATACGAAAAACTAATCTTCCTATTCTTCCAAAGCCATTAATAGCTATTTTTTTCATATTAATCATCCTTTCTTTTATTATTTTACTAAAATTTCTCCTTCTTGGAGTAGATCTTCTATATTACCATTTTCAAAACCTACAAGGGCTCCAATAATAAGTTGTACAGAATAATTAGAATCATTCTTTATTTTAAGAGAAATGTTTCTGGTCTTATTGGGATTTATGATATTACTTAAAGTATCTTGTGAGTCTTCCGCAAGGGTAATAGTAAAATTCTCTGGTATTTTTTTGGAATCTATTAAGTAATAATATATACCATATTTAACAGTCGAATTATACGTATTATTCAATGTAATATCAAGATATTTTTCTTCTCCTTTATTAATGGTTACTTGTTTATTGGACTTTTCTTTGAGGCTGTATATCAAATTATAATCGGCAGATGAATCTGGTAATTTATTTTCTTCTTCGTTGAATGCAAACGTGGAATAAAGAGATATTAGGCATATTGCCATTACAGATATTATACTTATAATAATTATTTTTTTTCTCATATTGATAATCTCCTTTTCTTTTTTTAGGTAATAAGATAGGTAATAATTTCTGTAAAGTTAATTCCCCATATATATAGAATAATGGCTGACATACTTAGAAATGGTCCAAAGGGAATTATGTTATCTTTTTTAAATATAAGCAAGGTTAAAGCTATTGGAAAAGCTATAAATGTTGCAAAAAATATGTTACAGATTGCCATAGGATAACCAATAACTAATCCTATTAAGAACATTAATTTGATGTCTCCACCACCAAGTGATTCTTGTTTAAATATGATATCTCCTATTTTCTTTATCAGAATCATGGTCAAAAAGGCTCCAAGGCCCGCAGCGACACTTAAGGCTGCTCCATATAGTCCTACATCAATTATTTTTAATATTATTATTCCAAAGGAAGCAAATACTAAAACCTCATCTAAAATTATCATATACTCTATATCACTGACAATTATTGTTATTAAGCTTGATACAAATATTAGAGCTTCAATTAATTTAAGGCTGAATCCAAAAACATGATAGCAAACAGCAAAAAGAATACCGGTGCATATTTCTATTAAAATATAGCTGAGGGGTAACTTTGTATGACATTTACGACATCTACCCTTTTGGATAACGTATGATAAAATAGGAATTAATTCATACCATTTTAATTGGTGATTACAATTTTCACAGTGTGATGATGGTTTGATTATGGAACCTGATTTTGATAATCTTGTTGCTAAAACGTGATAAAATGAGCCCATAATGCTACCTAATATAAAGAATGTAATTAAATAAATTTTTTCCATAACTTCTCCTTAAATGATGGTGCTATATATGTCAAACATTGGCACTACTACTGCTAAAAGGATAACACCAACTATTATGGCAAGTAAAACAATCATGATAGGTTCTATAAGGCTTTTTAATCTAGCAATAATATTGGTTTGTTCTTCTTGATAATACTCGGCAACATGTTCCATCATTTCTCCTAATTTACCAGTTTTTTCTCCAGTAACTAACATTTCATATGCCGTTTCCGGAAAAGCCCAGTTACCTTTGAAAGCTACAGAAACTCCGTTACCTTTACTCAAATTTACTATTGCATCATCAATTATCTTTTTATATATTTCATTTTCAGTTATTTTACTTAATATATCCATACTATCAGTGATAAAAACATCATGTCTAATTAATGTAGCAAAAGTACTCGTAAATGTTACTAATTGATTATATTTTATAATATCTTTAACAATCGGTATATGCATAGATATATATTGCATGGCATATTTGAATTTTGTAGATGATTTGTACATAAGAGTAAATATTATAACAATAGTAGCGACGATTGCTACAATATAATACCAATTGTTTATAACATATGTACTTATATTCATTATTACTTGAGTAATTCCTGGTAACTTTGAACCAGCTGATTCATACATTTTGGTAAATGACGGTACAACGTATGTGATAACAAAGGTTAATACAGCGACAGCAAAAACCATTAAAACTGATGGATAAGTCATAGCACTAATTATCTGTTTGCGATTACTGTCTTGTCTTTTGTAATATGCAGCCATATCGTCTAATACGCCTGTTAAATCACCTGTCATTTCGGATGTTTTTAACATATTAATTAGCATTTTAGGAAAGACTTTTCCTTGTTTCTCTAAACAGTTACTAAAAGATAATCCTCTATTTAAATCGAAAACAATCTTTTTATATAACATTTGAACATTTTTATTTTTACTTTGTCGGCTAAGTATTTCCATAGAATCTAATAATGGAATACCTGATTTTACGTATGTTGATAGCTGTGTTAAAAAGAAATTTAATTCTTTAGCTGACAGTTTTCTTGTAGTTGCTAAGTTTGCTAATCCTAAACTAGTAGATAATTTATCTTCTTCAATTGATATTATTTCATTTCCCTTATTAAGTAAAAATGACTCTACATCCATCTTGGTTTCGGCATCAAAAAAACTTTCAACAATACTACCACCCGATTCTTTTATTTTGTATTTAAATCTTTTTAATTTTTGTCCCTGTGGTTTAGTTTTTCCAAAATCGGTTATTATTGTTTTTTTATTATTTTGTCCATTATTATTAGTAGGTGGAGTCATGTTGTTTGGAATATTATTTAATGGTACATTGTTGTTAATACCTGGATTAATTTGGTTTTGATTATTCATTTTAACCACCTTTTATTTTCTATTTCTACTTAATTGTATCATAAATATAAGTTTTTTTAAACTTTTTTTTGATATTTACATATATTATTTTAGAAAGGGATATGTATATGAATCCGGGAAGATATTTTATACCCAGTATGGGAGGAATGGGATTTGGTTACCCACCACTAATGAATATGTCTATGCCTATGACACGTAATTTAGGCATTTTTGGAAGATTAGGAAGTAGTATTAAATCATTTAATTGGGGTGGTCTTTTAAGTGGAGCTAATAAAACTTTAAACGTCGTTAATCAAACAATACCATTAATTAGGCAAACAAAACCGATGATTAATAATATGAAATCTATGTTTAAATTAGCAAAAGCCTTTGGAAGCGAGACTGTTTCTAAGAATTCAAGTTTAACAAATAATAATACTAGTAGTGCGCATCAAAGTACTTTTTCTAAGAACAAGATAATTGTTGATGATAATCAAAAGAATATTAATTCTAATGACAATGTTGATGCTAATTACCCTAATTTCTTTATATAAAGCTTAATCATTAGTAGGAAAATATTGCACTCAAATGAGTGCTTTTTTAAAATACAATTTTTTTAATAATTTATAATCTATGTAAAAAAGAGCATTGACTTGATCAATACTCTGATAATTCATTCATAAATAATTAAGAATTTTAATCGCTTATTAATGATTTTGTTCTAACATACCTGTCCAACTTAAATTTAATGTTAAATTTTGCATTGGGTCTGATTGGGTTGTTCCAACATTTGTGTGTTGATAACTTGAATCTAACCAAATATACAATTCGTAGTATTTTGTTGAAGATGTTCCAGCGGCAATGCTTGAAGTTTTTAATGTAATAGTATTACCTGTGGCATAATTGCTAAAATTTCCACTATTTGTTGTGGTAGTACAACCTTTCCAAGTACTACTAGTATATTCACTTTCGTTAGCTAGTTCTACAAGTACCCACTTTAAACTAGCTTTATTAGTTGTTGTTAGGGTTCCTTGGGCAGGGGTTAAAGCATCAACTTTTAATTGCAATGACTCTGTCATGGCCATATTTGTTTGATTGTCACTATCTACCTTTATTTTTCTTTGGATAGCTGATGATGTGTTGGTACATGTTGTAGGGACCAATGATCTTTCAGTAGTAGAAATGTTTCCACCACCATCAATTTTCATCGTTCCTCCTTTTATACTGATAGTAACTAGTGTTCTTTGTTCTTCGGTAGTACTCCAAGACCAATATGCATATGTTCCACCGCCGACAATAGCTATAATTGCTAATACTGCAACTACTGAAATTATTGTTTTTACATTATTTTTCATATTTTATTCCTTCCTTCACTACTCTACTTGAATTGCAGATGCATCAATATATCCACTGTATGTTTTGCCCATATCTGTTGATGTAATTGTGCTTGAATCTAGCCAGAAATAAACTGTAAATTCAACTTGTGTAGTGCTTGTTAGGGTATAACTATCAACTAATGTCAAATCGTCTGTGGTAGTAACAGATTTTATTTCTGTTGGGGCAGCTCCAGCTATTGATACAGCATACTTTAAAGCACCTGTTGTTAAGTCAAGACTAGTGTTTGTGGTATCAGTTTTTAATTTAATTGTTAAATTTCCGTTTGGTGCGGTTGTGGCATTTTTTCCTGCTTTTACAATAACAGTTTGTGCGTCACTTGTTGTAACTGCAGAAGCACTGGCAACAGTTGTTATTGGAACATCAGTAATGTTTTCCCCTTTTGTATAATTAATCAAAAAGTTTCCTGTTTTAGTATTATAATTACCATTAGTAACTGTTGCATTGAATGTCAACCAAGCAAATGTTGCTCCAGCAATTAGTACTACAAAGAAAATTACCCCTATAACGGTTCCTATTAATTTTTTCTTATCCATGTAATTCACTCCTTTATCATAATTAGATTATATCATATTGATTTTTTTTAATCAATACGTAAGGTATATTATTTAATTTTTTTTACAACAAAGTACTTGCAGTCGGGTGCACAATTGTTTTCTAAGTATTTTGACAAATCTTTAATATTATTAATTTTATTAACTTTTTTTGACTTTTCTTCATAAAAACCTTTTAATCTTAACTTTCCGTATGCAATATCTCCGACAATGTAATCATAATCGTAAAAATAATCAGTACATTTTGATATAAAATCCTCCATATCAAAGGCTTCTTTATAATTTTTTATTAATTCATATTTTTTATTACCTACTTCTATATTCATAAATTCCTCCATTAACTATAATTTTCTTTGAACGCTGATTGGATTTGGCGATATTTATTGATATTTGAAGAAGAGTTCCAAGTAATAAAACCGCCATTAAGGCCTGCATCTACCAAGGCTCTAGCTTGATCACTTATTTTTGTAGCATCATATGTTACTTTAGGACTCCAATATGGGGTATCATATGCCGTAATCCAAGTTCTAGCGACGGCTGGTGAAGGTATTTCTTTTTGCCTTTCAACGGCACCTTTAGCCCAATTATTTACTGTTTGATAAGCATTACTCCAAGTATCAATTGTTCTTCCAAAGTGATCAGTATAAGGCATAGAACTTATAACATCTACTATATTTGAAATTGCAGGCCAATATTGACCATATGATGTAACATAAGTTCCAGAGCATTCTCCGAAAACGTCCACTGATAAATAAACGTTTTCTTTATGTATTTGGTCAGCAGCATAAAATAAGAAATTTTGTACAGCTTCAGCTTTTTCTTCGTTGTATTTATTCTTAAAATCTGTGCTACTACTTTGTGACATATTGTATGCTTGCTCAGGAAATCTAACATAATCAAATTGAATCTCATTGAAGCCCATGTCATGAATTGCTTGTTTAGCTAATTCAACGTTATATTCCCATGCTCCTCTAGCATATGCTGATGGCCATAATTGCGTAGAAGCTGATGACTTTATGCAATCCTCGGGATGATCTTTTCCATAATGTGAATCATTAAAAACAACTATTCTCCCTATTACATAGATACCAGCAGCTTTTATTTTTTTTATGGCATTTTCATAAGTCTCTTTGGAATTTATAGCCGTATTGTATGCGGTCATTGAATATTCTTTTGCTACTTCCATAGGATATGCCAAGGCGCCATCTTTTAAATCAACAACTATTGCATTTACTCCGCTTGAAGTTGCTATTTCTAAATAACTATCTATTTGACTTATAACGTTAGCTCCGGCATTCAAATACATAGCTTTGGCACTTTTTAATAATGGGTTGTCTTTAAATTCCTTTTTTTCATATGGATAATAGTCTAAAGTGGAAGCCTTGCCACCATATAATTCACGACTATATTTACGATCTTTATGGATATCATAAGTATTATTTTCATTATAGTTAGCCAAAGCATCTTCCTCTTTATCTGTTAAATATTTACTATATACCCATCCTTCAGCTTCGTCTGTCTTCACTTTATACATAGATACTTGACCATTTTCTTCTATTTTATCATAGTCTAAAATGGATAATTTAGTTCCTTTTTTTGCAAATGAAGCTATTTTTGAATCTTCACTATTTTTGTAAATTGTAACAGATGTACGTACATATTTTTCTGTTTCTTTTACTATATCGTGTTCTTTTTCAGTTAAATTGGCTTCATCAACATAGTAAATTGTATCATCTATCATAATCTGAACATATTTTGTTTCATTTATTACCAAAAAGCTGTTATCAGATTTTATTTTTGTTCCTCTTACTAAGTTATTTGCTTCATTCATGGTATTATTCTCTTTATCATAAGTATATATAGTTACTTCGTTTTTTGTAGATCCTAAATAATAATTTTTTAGAACAATTTTATCTTTAGTGACTTTACTTAGAAAAAATACTCCAATAATAACAAATACAATTATGAATAATGATATTAATATTTTTTTTATATTTGCTTTTTTCTTTTTATTCCTTTTGTTTCTATTTGTCATATAATCACCTTGTTTATAGTATATCACGAATAATATTAAACTAAAAGTTTTTTTTCAAAAAATATGGACTAAATGATTACTAAATGATACAATTTATTTGGTGATACTATGCTACTTATTTATGACAATAAAAGTATTTCTCTTGTTAATTGTAAAACTTTTTTTTCACGTTTTAAGGGATTTATGCTAAAAAAAAATATAAATCATGCAATTTTATTTCTAAATTGTAATGCAATTCATACTTTTTTTATGAAAGAAAATATTGATGTAATTATGTGCGATAAAGATAATACTATTTTATTTTATTTTAATAATCTTGGAAAAAACAAAATAATTCTTCCTAAGAAGAATGTTTATAAAACTATTGAACTTCCTGTTAATTATTTTGATATAACAATAGGAAAAAAAATTTTAATTAAGTAATATTTAAAAAGTTCTTAAAGAATTATGTCATCTTTAAGAACTTTATATTTTTATGATGTTTTTTAATTTTTTAATTACCTTTTTTTCTATTCTTGAAATGTATGACTGACTTATACCTAACAAATTGGCAACATCTTTTTGAGTCATTTCTTTTTTTCTATTTAATCCATAACGAAGTTCAATTATTTCTTTATCTCTTGGATTTAATTTATTGATTTCTTCCAGCATCATATTTTTATCAAGTTCATCATCAAGCCCTTTGGTAACTATATCTTTATCGGTACCTAAAACATCCTCTAGATGCAATTCATTGCCATCAGAATCATAGCTGAGGCTGTCTTCAAAACTAACTTCAGTTTTCTTTCTTTTTATTTTTCTTAAATACATTAGAATTTCATTATCAATACATCGTGAGGCATATGTTGCTAATTTTATATTTTTATCTAAACGATAAGTATTTACAGCTTTGATTAATCCAATAGTTCCAATTGACACGAGATCTTCTAAATCTGTTTTTGTGTTATCATATTTTTTGGCTAGAAAGACTACTAATCTTAAGTTGTGTTCAATTAGTTTATTTCTGGCAAACTCATCATTATTCATCGACATTTCAACGTATTTGGTTTCTTCTTCTTTGGAAAGAGGTCCGGGTAAGATATCAGTACTTCCTACGAAAAGAACCCGTTGATATTTTTTTAAGATTTTTAGTAATAATTTTTTTATCATTTTTTCATATCCTTTCTAAAACTTCTTTATTTAAAATTGATTCAGCATCTTCTACTTCTAAATCAGAAATTAAACCAATTAAAACTTTTTTTCTGTATCCTATATCATGAATATATATTTTTTCTGGTTTAAAACAATTTAACAATCCGTGACTATCTATGGTATTATAGGGAACTAAAAATAGTTTTTCATTTTGATAGTTTATTTTGTTTTTATTAACTAAAATTATCGGTTTCCTTGTATATGGATCTTTTAAAATATTTCCTGTGTCTAAAAATGATTTTATGGTTGTTTTTGACTTGTCCTTTAAATATATGTCTAGAGTATAATAATTAGAATATGTTATTTTAATTTTTTTTAAACTTTTGATATATAACATGGTAATAATTGGAGATACGGTACATAGAAAGATAAAGTTAAGAACATGGCTAGATATTTCTGGCAAAAAATTTACATTTATAAGATATATCCCCCCAGCTAAAAAAATACTCATGAAATAAATATATATAACATTTCTAAAGGTATATACAATATCTTTATAACCAAAGGATATGATTGACATTACTATTATAAAAATAAAAGATATTGTATTTAATAATAATTTATTTGTGGAAATAAAAAAGAATATTAAAGGAACTAATCCTATTACAGATGATAAATAAATTTTTTTAATTTTAGTTATTCTATTTAAAATTAGGCTTGTACTTATGAGAAGACAGTAATTTATAATAAGTTCTTCTATTACCAATAAATCAATGTAAATCAAAATATATCACCTTATTAATTGTAGCAATGTATAAAAGAATTAAATGTCAAAAAAGGAGCCAACTTTTTATAAATTGACTCTTATCTATATAAACGCAAGTTTTTGCGAACTCACGGCACAATATATATTATGCACAATAATTCGAAATGTTTACTTTATTTTTTGAAATTTTAATTTTTATAGTACCATCTTCATCAGTTCTTAAAACTTTGCAAGATGATAATCTATTTATTGTTTCTTGGTGCGGATGCTTATAAATATTGTTTTTTTCTACAGATATAATGCAATAGTTAGGACTTATCACATTTATGAATGAACTACTACTACTTGTGTTAGAGCCATGATGTCCTACTTTTAAGAAATCTATTTTTTTTAAATTATATTCATTTAATAATTTTCTTTCTGAATTATTATTGGCATCTCCCATGAATAAAAATTTATAATTTTGATAATTGAAATAAGTTATAATGCTACTTTCATTTTCATTATGGCTTTTATAACTATTTAAAAAATATATTTTTATATTATTAATATTTATACTTTTATTAGATTTTTCATAGGGTATTTTAATATTTTTAATTATAGCTTTTTCATTTATATTATACTCATTTGAATTAAAAATTATTTTTTTTATTTTAAAATTTTCAATTAAATAGTTTGCTTCACCTAGATGATCATAATCTCCATGTGGTGACATAGGTTTATGCATACACATAAAAAAATTACATCAAAAAAGAATAATTAATTTGCAAATTATTCTTTTTAATATTTTTTTATTTTTTTTGAGATCTGTAAATAGGTACTTTTTGGTATACAAATTTTGATTGATATTTAATATTATCCATATTCTCTTCAGAGATAACTCCATCATAAATAAATATTGATTGGGGATCATGATGTCCAATGGCATTAGCAGTCTTCTGACCAAATAATAAATATTTTCTTGTGAAGGATAATGCTATTAACCCTTCTTCACTCATATTTTCATTTCTTGTAATTGACCATGTGTTATCAAAATAATAATACTTCCCATCAATTAATACTTTATTCCAAACATGACTGCATCCAAATACTGATTCGACTTCTACATCAATTTGAGGGTTATTCAATAATAAAGTCGATGTATTAGCTATTCCCATACATACTCCATTATTATCATTTATTACTGTTTCAACAAGTCCACTTTTCCTTCTATAGTCATTATAATCAGGAAAATCTGGTGTAATAAAAGTCCCTTTTGAGGATACAGATTCATATCCATCTATATATTGTGTTTGACTTTGTATATAATCAGAAATAAGCGCAACCTTTTCTTTATCGCTTTTACAATTAAATTTTGATAATTCTTCAATTTTTCTGGAAATACTAACATAATCATCATAAGATAACTTCTCGTTTCCATTAATACTTGCAGGATTAAGATAATTTGATTGAATATTGTTTATAAGAAAACAATATGTTTCTATTGAATCATTAAATTTGACACCCCACATCAAATAATTCAAAGGAATAGTTAAATTAATATTCCTCAAAATAGTTAAATCAATATATTCTCTATCTTTTCTTAATGAATCATCCATTAAAAAGGTTTTATTTATTATTCTTCTTTTTAAGATTTTATCAATAAATATGACACTTTCAAAATCCTTGAATTTTAATTTAATTTCCTTATCGTGATCCAAAAATTCAATTAATTTATCCATACTAGCTGATAAATCATCTATACTAATTATTATTGCATTTATTTGATTTGGATCAATATTATTTACTACAATATCACTATAACTATAATCCTTTTTTATTAATAACTTATAATTGCTAATACTTGGCCTTCTTCTAGGTAATTCAACCATATTCCCACCCCTTTTTTTGATGGTTAATATAATATCACATTATTGAATAAAAGTCAAAAATCACCTAATTCATATTCTCTAACAACAATCCTCTCATCTGAGCAATATTCTATAACAAATTTGTTTTCCCTCTTACAAATTAAAATACCCATCTATATGATGATTTCTGTCACCAATCTCAATCTTATATTCACCACCTATAAAACTATATGAATTTCCAAGTTCTTGTATAAAAGATTCTATATCTTCTAATATTAAACTATGTAATGCTTTTTCATTAATTATCTCAATATTATTTTTATTTCTAATTAATATTAGATTTGGCACTAAATCTTTTACTTCAACTTTATTTTTAGAAACTACTTCGTTTTTAGTTTCAATTGGCATTCTTTGATATTCCTTGCTTTTAATTTTTTCTCTTAATTCTCTTTTAGATAAATTTCTTTCATATGCAACATTAATGTAATATATCAATTCATTTTCATCTTTAATAGATAATAATTCGGAATAATGGCTCCAAGACAATTTGGTCGCCAGTGGTGACCATTTTTATCTTTGAATATTCTATAATATTGTCTAATACGTCTCAATGTTCTCTCATTATACTTTTTCCCAAGCTCAACAACCAATCTATTTGAATAATCATTTAAAATATTATCTCCATACCTACTACCAGCTTCATCCAGCAATTCACCAACCTCAAAGTATGTAATAACTTTATGTCTTTCTTTTGAATAATCTTTTACTTTTGAATATATTTCATTATCAATTAATTTGTTTTTTATCTCATTGTAATAATTCATATCTACTCCTTTCTATGGGCTACATGTCTCAATTTCTAATTTATTATTTTTTATCTTAAGCATAATGCTTCCATCTTGATCTGTTCTATATATTTTTGAATTTTCTAGATTATTTAACACCTCTTTATTCGGATGGCCATATCTATTATTTTTACCAACACTAATTAGAGAATACTTAGGATTAATACTATCTATAAAATATTTACTACTACTTGTATTTGAACCATGATGGCCTACTTTTAATACATCTATATTAGGTAGATTATATCCTTTTAATATTTCTTTTTCAGTAGTTATAGATGCATCCCCCATAAATAAAAGCTTAAAACCATTTACTTCTGTATAAATAACATTACTATTATCATTTTCATTGTCATATTCTTTTGTATTTAAAAAATATAATTTATTGTTATCAATATTTAGTTCTTTAATACACGAATAATATTCTGTTTTCTTTTTATCTAATACTTTAATTAAATCTTTTTCTAAATCGTTATAAGAACCACAATTAAGAATAACTTTGACTACTTTAAAATTATTAACAAAATTTATTGCCTCGCCCATGTGATCAAAGTCTCCATGAGTTAATATTAAATAATCTATTTTGGTAATACCTACACTTTTTAAGTATGGAATTGTTTTATTTTTTGCAATTTGATATTTACTATTTATAATGCCACCAGTATCTATTAAAATATTTAGTTTGTTGTAAGGAAAATGTATTAAAGCAGAATCTCCCTGACCAACATCTAAATAGGTAACTTCCATTGTTTGATTAAAAAATATATATAATTTATGACTTAAAATTAAGATAAATATATAAATATTTTTTTTATTATATAGAAATAATATGATTAATATGTAATAAATAAAAACTACTATAACAGATGGTTTTGAAAATGAAACTATTCCTATATTGTATTTGGATATTAATAAAGTTATTGACTGCATTATATTAATAAAAATATTTAATATTATACTTAATTTGGGTATTATAAAGGTTATTAGTGATAATGGAAATATAATAATACTTACGAAAGGAATTAAAAAAATATTTAAAATAATTGAGAAGAAATTAACTTGATAAAAATTATAAATACAAATCGGGAAAGAAATAAGAAATGAAATTAAAGATGTATATAATGATAACATAATTTTGGAATTTATTTTTTTTATTTTATTACTAAATAGTACTAAGGAAAATGATATACTATATGAATATTGAAAAGATATATCATATATATAATATTGATTAATAATCAATATTATTATTAATGTGATACACATAATATCAATTTTTTTTATTTTTAAATTTAAAATTTTGTTGATAGAAAATAAAATATACATTATTAAACTTCTTATAACTGAAGCTGAAGAATCAATAAGAAATGAATAAAATATTAAAAAAACTATTACCACCGAGTAATTATATAAATTGTTATAAGATATTTTCTTTAAAAAATACAAGATGATTGTTGCAAAAAGACTTATGTGCATACCTGAGATAGAAAATAGATGTGATACACCATTTTCACGATAACTTTCAATTATGTTATTTTCTAGTGATGATGTATCCCCCAAAATAAATATTTTGATATATTCACTGGAATTATCTATTTTATTTATTCTACTTGATATTTTTTGTTTTATGTAATATATGATCTTGGTATTGTTGGCAATTTTTGTAATACTTTGGGCATTAACCATATAATATATTTTATTATTATAAAGGTATTTTTTATAATTAAATAAATTTGGTATGGTATTATTTTTTGGTTTTTCTAAAGTGCCAATAATTTTAATGGTATCTCCTAACGATATATTTTCTGTTAACGGTTGATAGTAGTTAATAATCAATTTTTCTTTTCCTTTAATATAAATGGTTGTTTTGTCTTCTTTTTGTTTTACTTTATAAACCAAGCCAACAAATTCTTTCTCTTCACCAGTAAAAATACTCGTTTTTATTGTAAACTTTGTTATTAAAATGGCATAAATTAAGACTATTATGGCTAATATTTTAAAAATATATCTATGTTGTAATATATATTTTAATTTCTTCGTATAATTTTTCTCCAATACCTTTAACATTTAACAAATCTTCAATACTTTCAAATTTACCAATAGTTTCCCGATATTCAATAATAGCTTTGGCTTTGGCTTCACCTATTTTGGGTATTTCTTTTATTTCTTCTAGTGAAGCTGTGTTAATGTTTATTAAGTCATTATTTTCTTGATTATTAATACAACTATCATTTTTAATACTAGGACATTGACATTCTTTATCAGTTATTATTGTAGAATTTGAATTATTATTATAATTTTGAACTTCATCTTTTGTGTATACTATAATTACCATTTCATCAGTTATTTTTTTTGCTAGATTAATTAAAGATGTATCGGCATTATCAGTAACATCTCCGGCTGCCATGATGACATCATTAACATTTTTATTGCAATCTATCTTATAAACACCAGGATTTTTTACAGCTCCTTTGATATCAATGTTGCATAGCTCATTATTAATAGCAATATTATTTGTATTCTCTTCTTTTTTGAGGGTTAATTCTTCTTCATTTTGAGTTATCCTATACTTTTGTTTTTGTAAATTTCTTTTGATTAATATACAATTTATAACAATTATAATAATAATTAAAAAAGTTAGATGATATTTGAATTTTTTAATTATTCTCATTTTTTCCTCCTATTGATCCTTCATAAATATTATTCGTATAAGTATTGCCATTTTACTTTTATTTTTAATACTAATTAAAAAAAATTTTAATAAAATTACTTAAAACTTTATTAAAATCATTACTTTTAAATTAATTTTTCTTTTTATTTTTTATCAACATACGAATAATATTCAATAGTAATAAAACTGATATTATGCCTATAAATAAAATGGTATTACTTTCTTTTTTCTTTATGTAGATGACATATTGGGTTTGTTCTTGATCATTTATAGTAATAGTTATTATACTTCCATTTTTAAGATCTTTATTGCCATTTATTGTGTATTTCTTTTTATTGATATTTAGGTCAAATGTTAAACTACTTTCATCCCCTATTTTCAATGTATAATTTTTTACTTTTGGATCAAAATTTAATTCATAACCTTTTACTTTTATCATTAAAGTTGTAGTATCAGCTGGTTTTTCAACTACTTGGATATTTGTTGTTGCACTAATTGTGCCATCTTCATTAGAAATGGTAATTATTGCTGTTCCAATTTTTTTTGCTGTTATTACGCCATTTTCAACCGTCACGATACTTTCATCACTCGATGACCAAATTGGATTATTGATTGAACTATCAACGGGATTAGAAATGGTTTTTAAACTAAGTTGATTACCTAAATATATAGTTTGATTTTCTTTTTCAAAAGAAATACTTTTTATTGGTCTTGATAGTACTGTTACCGTACATGTATCTTCCAATTTTGTTTTCTCATTAATAGCTTTAATTGTGGTAGTACCTGCTTTTAAGGCTTTTATTTTACCGTTTTCAATAGTAGCTATTTTTTTATCGCTACTTTCCCATTTTACATTTTGGTCTTCAGCATATGATGGTTCATAACTTACACTTAAAATTTCTTCATCATCAACATTTAAAGTTACTTCATGTTTATTTAAAGTAATTTTTGTTAAATCTTTAGATAGAGCATTTACTGTTACTCGACAACTCGATACGTAGCCATTTTCATTTGATATTGCTTGAATTGTAGCATTTCCTGGTGAAACTCCATAAATGGCTCCCGTTTGATCTACCGTTACTACGTTTGGATTGCTACTTTTCCATGTTACTTTTTGGTTAGTTGCATTATTTGGAGTAAAATTAATTGATAGTTTAGAACTTGTCTTTTCATTTATAGTAATAGATTCATTAATTTTTATTCCTTTTAAGGCTATTCTATCTATGACTTTTACTAAAAGACTTGCTTTAACATCGTTGGTAGAAGAGGCTATTGTAATTATTGCTGTTCCTAAACTAATACCAGTTATGTTTCCAGAACCATCAACACTGACAATACTAGAATTACTACTTGTATATGTCAACCTCTTATCTGTAGCATTGGATGGTTCTACATTAGCAGTAATTTTTTTTGTTTGATTTAAGGTGATTTCATCAGAAGAATTATTTAAACTTATTCTGGTTATTTTTACGTAATTTGCACTAACAGTGACAACACAGGTTGCTCGATAATCATTTAGTATTGCAGTTATAATTGCTACACCTGCATTATGTCCGGTTACTGTGCCATTATCAACGGTAGCAACCGATTCATTATTACTAAACCAACTTACATCACTTGGATTGAAAGAATAATTACTATTTACGGTTAGTTTCACATTATAATTTATTCCTATCGAAATATTATTTCTATTTAAAGTTATTGTTTGATTATCCGCATATACTTTATTACTATTTATGCTGAAAAATATCATTATAATTACTATAAACGAAGTTACTTTTTTCATATTAATCACCTTTCTTATTCTAATAAGATTATAATATAAAAAATTTTTTTAGTAAAGAAAAAGAATTAATATTTTTTTGTTAATTCTAAAACTTCTTTCTTTAATTCTTTTTGAATTTTGTCATTATCAATATTATTTAGACATTTTGAAATGATTTGCCCTACTTTGATAAATTCTGGTTCTTTAAAACCTCTGGTAGTCATCGCTGGTGAACCTAGACGTATTCCTGAAGTTTTCATTGGACTTTCAGTTTCATTAGGAATAGTATTTTTATTAACGGTAATATTTATTCTATCTAAGGCTTTTTCGGCCTCCTTACCAGTAATTCCTAATTTTGTTTTAACATCTACTAATAATAAGTGATTATCAGTGGTACCTGATATAATGTGAAACCCTTCTTCTTTTAATGTATTACATAATGCTTTGGCGTTTTTCAATACTTGATTTTGATATTCTTTAAACTCCGGTTCTAGAGCTTCATAAAAGCATTCAGCTTTGGCAGCAATTATATGCATCAATGGACCACCTTGAATTCCTGGAAAAATGGTTTTATTGATTTTTTTTATAATATCTTCATTATTAGTTAGAATTATTCCACCTCGTGGTCCTCTTAGTGTTTTATGAGTTGTTGATGTAACCACGTCGGCATATGGAACTGGATTTGGGTGCAATCCGGCCGCTACAAGTCCGGCTATATGTGCCATATCAACCATTAAGTATGCACCGACTGAATCAGCTATCTCCCTAAATTTTGCAAAATCGATTGTTCTGGAATAGGCACTTGCTCCAGCAATAATCATTTTTGGTTTTTCTTTTTTTGCTATTTCAAGAATTTCTTCATAATCGAGCATTTCGGTTTGTGAGTTAACACTATATGAAACTATTTCATAATCTTGACCGCTAAAGTTCATACCGTGACCATGAGTTAAGTGACCACCATTAGAAAGATCCATTCCTAAGACCTTATCATGAGGATTTAATAGTGCACGGTATACTGCCATGTTGGCACTTGAACCAGAATGTGGTTGAACGTTTGCATAAGTACATCCGAATAATTGTTGTAAATATTCTATGGCAAGATTTTCAATCATATCTATATATTGACAACCACCATAGTAACGTTTATCGGGATATCCCTCGGCATATTTGTTTGTAAAAATGCTCCCCTGTAATTTCATAACATCTTTTGATGTATAGTTTTCACTGGCAATTAACTCAATGTTTTCTTTTTGTCTTCTTTTTTCTTTATTTAATATTTTTATTATTTTTTTATCCATCTATTTTACACTTCCTTTTAATGTTTTAACATTTTCTTTGATAGCTTATATATTTTTTCAATCGATTTATTATCATTATAGTTATTTAATTTTCTTTTCATATTTAAAATTACATGCTTTCTTTTTAATACTTTTCCTACTGTTTTAGCTAATTTTCTTGGTGTTTGGCAATTTATTCCATAACCATTTTTACAAACAAATTTGGCATTATATATTTCATTTCCACCATTTCCTGGTATTAAAAGCATAGGTTTTTTCATTTCTAAACTCTCTGTTATACTTAGACCTCCTGGTTTAGTAATGACGACATCACATATATTTAAAAGATTATTTACTTCTTTTGAAAAACCTAAAACAATTACATTTTGATAATGATTTTTTTCTATCAATTTTTCAGTTTTCTTCTTTAACTTTTCATTTTTACCACAAACGTATATAATATTTATATCATATTCTTCTTCTAATAATCTTTTTAAATATTTGTACGAAAATGATGATCCTAAACTTCCGCCAGCAAAGAAAAGAAATATTTTTTTACCATTTTTAACATGATATCTTTCTTTTATTGCAATGTTTGTATCAGTATTGTTGAATGATTCAGATATTGGAATTCCATATGAATATATCTTATTACTATCAATACCCTTGCTAATTAAATCATTTTTTACAATATCATTAGTAACTATTAAAGCATCAATTGATTTTTCATCTTTAATCCACATTTCGTGAGATTTATAATCAGTAATTATACTAATGATTTTAGTATTAGTAAGACCTTTCCTATTTAACATACCAAGAATTATGTTTCCAAAAAAATGAGTTGATATTAAAAGATCTGGGTTGAATGAAACGATGTCTTCCTTTAGTTTTTTATTTTTAAATATTGATTTAGTAACTGATTTATAGGGTAATGTTGTTGTTTTAAAATCAAATAATTCATAAATTATACTAAAAATAGCACTGCTTGTTCGGTGTTTGAAATTTTGTTCAAACATTTTTTTGCTGATAAGTCCTACAATATTTTCATAATCCATTAAGTCAATTATTTTAATTTCATAATTGCTGTATTTTATTAAATAATCATAAAGATAATTGGCAACTGTTTTATGACCAGAGCCATAAGTAGCATATGTTATTAAAATACGTTTTTTTTCCATGCAGCCTCCCCAATAAATTATAAGTGTTTTAGTTATAATTTATGTTTAATTAAACACTTCTTTCATTAATTATAACACATTGTTTCATTTTTATTATATTTTTTTATTTTTTAGTACCAATGCTTGCTTTAATAAATGATAAAAATAGCGGATGAGGATTATTAGGACGAGATTTGAACTCCGGATGAAATTGACATGCTATAAAATGTTTATGCGTTGGGATTTCAATAATCTCTACTAAATTAGATTGAGTATTAATACCGGAAAATACTATACCATTTTCTTCTAAAATTTGTTTATATTCATTATTAAACTCATAACGATGACGATGACGTTCTTTTATTAATTCTTGTCGATAGTTTTTATAGGCAAGCGTATCTTTTTTTATGGTACAATCGTAATTTCCAAGTCTTAATGTTCCTCCCATGTTTGTTATTGATTTTTGATTAGCCATTAAATCAATAATTGGTTCTTTGGTTAATGGATCAAATTCTGTAGAGTTTGCTTCTTTTATATTACATACATTTCTAGCAAATTCAATAACGGCTAATTGCATACCCAAACATATACCTAAAAACGGAATGTTTTTTGTTCTAGCATAATTTATAGCTTTTATTTTTCCCTCGATTCCACGAATGCCAAAACCTCCCGGAACCAAAATTCCTTTACTGTTTTTGAAAATGTTTTGCAAGTCGATTGACTCATTTTCCAATTTTTCTGAGTCTATCCAATTTACTTTTATTTTTTTATTATAGGCATATCCTGCATGCATTAAAGACTCATTTACAGATAAGTATGCATCATGTAATTCAACATATTTTCCAACGAGAGCAATTTCTATTTCATCCTTTAAATTATCAACTGTATTTATAAGTTTTTTCCACTGAGTTAAATTTGCTGGCTTTAATTCTAACTTAAATTGTTTTAAAATTATTTCATCTATTTTTTGTTCATAGTAATTTATAGGAATTTGGTAAATATTGTGAACGTCTACGGAATCAATTATATTTTCTTTAGGTATTGAGCAAAATAGTGATAATTTTTCTTTTAAATGATCTGTTGTGTTGTATGGAACTCTGCAAACAAGTGCATTAGGGGTAATTCCCATATTTCTTAAATCTTTGACACTATTTTGAGTTGGTTTTGTTTTTAATTCTCCAGATCCATATAAATATGGAACTAGTGTACAGTGACAGAAAAAAGTATTTTCTTTACCTAGTTCATATTGTATTTGACGTAATGCTTCAATAAATGGTTGGGATTCAATATCACCAACTGTTCCACCAATTTCTGTTATTACAATATCGGCTTGGCTTGATACACCAGCTTCAAAGACTTTATTTTTTATTTCATTTGTTATATGAGGGACCATCTGGACAGTTGCTCCTAAATAGTCTCCTTTTCTTTCTTTTTCAATAACATGTGAATATATTTTGCCACTTGTGATATTGGAGCTATAATTTAATTCTTCATCAATAAATCTTTCGTAATGACCTAAATCTAAATCTGTCTCGCAACCATCATAAGTAACAAAAACTTCTCCATGTTGAATAGGATTCATTGTTCCTGGATCAACATTAAAGTATGGATCAAATTTTTGCATAAATATTTTATATCCTCTTGATTTTAACAATAAGGCTATTGAAGAAGCTGTTATTCCTTTTCCTAATCCTGAAACTACTCCTCCGGTAACAAATACATATTTTGTCATAAATAAAAAATCACCTCTAAAACTTTCTTGAGAGTTCTGTAGGCTCTTTTTAATTATAACATTTTATTTATAATTTGAATACCCGTACTTGACAAATTTGACAATCAAATTTATTTGTAGTAAAATTTTATAGTAGTTTGAAGGGAAGCTTGATATCTGTTGGTTATTGTTGATAAAAAATATAAAAGTATAGTTAAATCTATACTTAGGGATAATAATTTTAAAAAAACTTATAATATAGAACACCATGGAATAAGTAGATTGGAACATTCTTTGAAAGTTTCATATTACGCTTATAAGATTGCTAAAAAACTTCATTTAAATTATGTAGCTGTTGCACGTGGTGGTTTATTACATGATTTCTATTTAGAGGGAGATGAAAGAAGTAAAATTAATCGTTTCTTAGATACTTTTAGGCATCCAAAAAAGGCTCTCGACACTTCTTCCGAATTTTTTGATATAACTGAGATGGAAAAAAATATTATAGTTAGCCATATGTTTCCAATATATTATAAATTACCGAAATATCCCGAAAGTGTTGTTGTTAATATGGTAGATAAAGTTATCGGTGGAGGTGAAATGTTAATTTCACTAAAATACAAACTTAAATATCGATTTAATTATCTATTTGTAGTGATGTTATTGTTCTTTTTTAGTAATTGATTTGGATAAAATAAAACTACTAACAATGTGTTGTTAATAGTTCAAATAGTCTTAAATAAAGACTGTTATATACTAAATGGTGACCTGTATGGGATTTGAACCCATGAATGTTACCTTGAGAGGGTAATGTGTTAACCATTTCACCAACAGGCCATAATTTTTTTGAGATATAAGTTATTTTAACATATATCTTTTTTTTTAGCAATATTTATCATTATTTTTATAAAAAAATATATTTTAATAAAACGTCACATTTTTACTTTCACTTTTATGTTTTTTTATTAAATAAAAAGTATATACATGTTATCACTTATATTATTATTAAAAATATTTTTTAATAGTTGGAATAATTGTTAAAATACAAAAAAAGCCCCAAATATTTGGAGCTTTTGCTTTTGTAATGCAAAACTATCTCTTTGAGAATTGTGGTGCACGTCTTGCTGCTTTTAAACCTGGTTTCTTTCTTTCTTTACTTCTTGGATCTCTAGTTACCATTCCAGCTTTTTTAAGAACACTTCTATAACTATCTTCTTTTCCTTCATTTACTTTATCATACTCTAAAAGTGCTCTAGTTATTCCTAATCTTATAGCACCTGTTTGTCCTGAAAATCCGCCACCAGAAACATTGCAATCAATATCAAATGTTTCAGTATTATTAGTTAATTCTAGCGGTTGTTTTAAGTCCATTACTAAAACTTCAAATGGCATGTATTCATTTACATCTCTACCATTTACAGTTATTTTTCCACTTCCTGGCATAATTCTAACTCTAGCAACTGAACTTTTTCTTCTACCAGTTCCATAAAATGTTCTATTTTTTGTATTATTTGCCATATTTACTCTCTCCCTACCTTAATTTCTTTTGGTTGTTGGGCCATATGTGGATGTTCTGGACCATCATACACAAATAGTTTTTTATACATTTGTCTTCCTAATCTGTTGTGTGGAAGCATGCCTTTTACTGCTCTTTCAACCATTTCTACTGGATAAGATTCAACCATTTCCTTAGCTGTTCTTGTTCTTAATCCTCCGGCATATCTACTGTGATTATAGTATTTTTTGCCTTCTAATTTGTTTCCTGTCAATAGGACATCTTTTGCGTTAATAATTATAATATAGTCTCCGCAATCAATGTGAGGTGTGTATGTAACTTTATGTTTTCCTCTTAACATTGATGCTGCTTTAGCTGCTACTCTACCTAAGGCAATATCTTTGGCATCTATAACATACCAATTTCTAGTAACAGTTTCTTTACTTTGCATGAATGTTTTCATTTTTTCTCCTTCTTTGTTATATAAAATATAAAATTTAATTTATCTTCGCCATTTCCGTGTTCCCAATACGTAAATTTAAAAGATATAAAATGTACCGATTATGATTATATTAAATATTTATTATTTTGTCAAGAAAAAATGCCTAATTTGGCATTAATCTAGTTATTCTTTAACAAACAATGGTAAAATTGACTTCAATTTATCTTCACCAATGACTTCATCTAAAAAGATGTTATCATCTTCGTATGAAGCACATACAATTTTGTAATTATCTTTGATATCAGTACCATCTTCATTTACTTCGGCAATGTAATAATATTCTTTGTTATCTTTTTCCACTTTATCAACAATTAGGTATTCCTCATTATTTCCCAAAGTAACAATTTTATTTATTTCTAATTTCATATTTTCTCCTTTATTTAAGCAACCTTTCTGCTTCTTACTTTTTGTTCTTTGTCTGTTAATTCAATTGAATCAATTGTTGGCCAAAAACTTTCATCAACAACAGAGTTTATTTTTTCTTGATTATTTGTTGCGTTTTGTGGTTGTATTTCCTCTTCCCTTTTTTCATCGAAAAATGAAATTTTTTTAAATGGTTCCGTTGTCATATCTTCAAAAAGTGATTCTGTTTCTTTTTCATCCATAATTGGTGGTGACGGAATAATAATTTGATTGGATGGTTTAATGCTTGATTTTATGTTTGCTAGCCCAAATTCAATATCTTCTTTTTTACTAATTGGCTTTGTTTCTATTTTTTTTCTTGCAGAAAGTAATTCATATATACGCTTTATTACACTTTTTGTTTTTTGATTAATTATTACGCTATTCATGTTTGGTGGTGGACTAAAGATTGAGATTACTTTATTAGGTTGTGTCGCATTATTATGTTTAGTATTAATTTTTTTTGAATCTCTTTGTAAATGATTTTCATTTGATATGCTTTGTCCAACATGGAATGAATCATTTTTTATATATTCTACCTTTTGAGATAAGGCAGCTTTAAATGCTTTATTCTGATATGTTAATTCTTCTAATTCTAAACTTACATTATTTATTTTTTCTCTTAATTCAGAAATTCTTTTTGAATTTTCTTCATATGAAGCAATTTTAGATAACTGTTCTGATATTTTTATTCTAGTCATTGGATCAATTAATAATTCTATTCCTAGTGTTTTTAAACAGTTTTTTCGATAATTTATTAAATCTATTAAATTTTGCCTTTTAGTAATACTTTTGTAATAATCTGTTTCTTGGTTTGCAATGATACTTGCAATACGAAGCAGTACTAATTTATATCTTAATTTAATAGTTTCTTTGGTAGCTGTTTGAAGAATATTTCGGCTCTCTTCGTTTCGGAGATTGTTGTAGCATATTTCTGTTGCTTTTAAGTTTTCTTCAGCCTCGTTTCTTTGTTGTTCAACTTTTTCTATTGTTTCATCAAGGAATGTTTTATTTCCTATTAAAAGATTAAGATCTAATTCGCTATTTTTATATTCTGTAATGGTATTTATTGGTTTACTCATGCCATCTTGATTCATTCTACCTTCTGATGTTAAAAATAGGTTCAATAACTCTTTTTCTAGGCGGGAAATTATTTCTGCTATTCTTATTTTTAATTGTTCTGCTTCGGCTAATGAGTTACTGTAGTATTCTATTTTTTTGTTTACGTTATCAATATTTCTTTGATTTATTAAATAATACAAAATAATATTCTTTCTTTTTTTTATTGCTAAAATATCAATATTTTCAAAATCCGGTAATTCTAATGGTACTATAGAGTATTTTTGATATGTTCCTTTAAAATCATTGTATCTTTCTTGTAATTGTTGATAATCTAGTTCAATCTCTTCTAAGTATGTATATTCTTCTTCTAGAGTATGATTATGTTGAAATGATTTTTTTATTTTGTCTATTAGTGCTTCATAATCCTTTTTTGATATTTTCATTGCTAAGGTAGCATATTCTCTTAGATTTTGTTCTTTTGAATCATCACTTATTTCTAGTGCTCTTGCTTTCATTTTTATTAGTTTTGTTAGATTACTATTATTTTCCACATAATCACCTCCTTATATTTAATTCTTAATCATAATTAAACGGGAATGCTAGGAAACATATTATCATCAAAGATGTTTTCCTTCATATTAATTTCTTTTTCATCAAAATTTTTCATATATTCATCTAAAGATACATCTGGCAATTTATTATCTACTGGTTTTTCTTTTTTATCATTAAACTCTGCAAATAATTCTTTTTCAATGTCTACTCTAGTTTTTTCACTATTTTCTTGCTTATTTATATCATTTGTAAAATCAGAATTTTTTGCAATTTGATTCAAGAAATTCTTTTTGTCTTCTTCTTTAGAATTAACATCTCTTCTTTCTAATGATGCCTCTTCTTCATCGCTATAATTATTGGTTATATCTTTTATTGTTTCAAAACTTACATTTGATTTTTCATCTGTTTTTTTTGCTTGTAAAACAGATTTTTGTTGTTCTCGCAATAATTCTTTTGTGCGTTTTTCTATTTCTTTTTTCCTAGCTTCTTCAATTATTTTTTGTCTTTTTAATATTTCTTCTTGACGTTTTCTTTCGATTTCTAATTTACGTTTTCTTTCTTCTTCTTCAATCTTTTTTTGTTCTTCTTCTATTTTAGCTTGTTTTCTTTTTTCATTTTCAATCAATACTTTCAAAACATTTTGAAATTCTTCACTATTATTTTCTTCTTCAATTTCACTTAAGGCCTCTGTTTTTCTGCTTTTTTCTTGTGTTAAATCATTAAAAGTATTGATATCTTGTTGTTCCATTAAGATTGTATTGTATTGTGTTTTAATCGTTTCTGCAGTCATATTAATCAACTGTTCGTTTCTGATACTTTTAAATAGATCATTAATTTGACTACGTTTTCTGAGTAATTCTTCATATGTTGTAACTTCTTCATTATATGTTTCAATTAATTTAATAATATTTATTTTATCTTTATATTTTAAATAATCTTCGCGAATATCAGTAAGCATTTTTTCACAATCATTTAAGATATTCATTGGATGAGTTTTAGCTGTTTCAAGATTTAATTCCGCTAATGTTAATGATTTTTCTGTTTCATAGTATGAATATTCTATTTCTTCTTTTGTTTCTAACAAAGAATATAATCCTAATTTTTCAAGAGCATTTGAAATAGTTTCTTTAAATTTCTCTTCTAATTCTTGGTTTACTTTTTTATTAATTTCTATTTTTTTACTTGCTAAAGAAATTTTATTAGTTAGTGATTCTGTTTCCTCTTGTAATTCTTTTTCTAATTTTTTATTTTTATTATATTTATCTATTATTTTGATTCGTTCCTCTAATTCATCTAAAGTATCTGCTCCCAGTACGTCTTGAATATCTATACTATTTCCAGTTAGTTTGTAGTGATCATTGCATCTTTTTTCGACATATGAAAGTCTTTGATTGATTAAATCAATTAACATTGTTAGTCTTCTTTTTTCTTCATCCAAAAGGCCACATTCTTTATTAACTAAAGTAGAATATTCTTCTTCATATACTTCATTAGTAAGTTCAATTATCTTTATTTCTAATTTAGTAAGTTGCTTGACAATCATGTCATGTTCTTCCTTTGTTTTTACTAAATTTAAACTATTTGCAAACATTTCATATTGTCTTAAACTTTGCACTATACTACTATTATTGTAATTAATCATTGGCCAACCACCTCTATTTTATTATCTATTACAATTATATAAAGTTATTCGATTTTTGTCAATTGTTTCCTTTTCAATATATCTTTGATTTTGCTTTTTTTGCACAAAAAAAGCTATTTAACATTCATTTGTTATATTTTTTTATTTTTTTTATTAAAAATGGTTGATAATTTATTTTTTTTGTTATATAATTAACTAGTCAACACGAAAAATGTGTGATAATTGTTGCCTGAGTGGCGGAATAGGTAGACGCACAGGACTTAAAATCCTGCGAGATTTAAACCTCGTGTCGGTTCAAGTCCGACCTTAGGCACCATTTGGAGGAATACCCAAGTCTGGTTGAAGGGACCGGTCTTGAAAACCGGGAGGTCGTGAAAGCGGCGCAGGGGTTCGAATCCCTTTTCCTCCGCCACTTGTTTATTTAGTATTTATCGCGGGATGGAGCAGTTCGGTAGCTCGCTGGGCTCATAACCCAGAGGTCGTTGGTTCAAATCCAGCTCCCGCAACCATGGTTCCGTGGTGTAGTGGTCTATCACGTCTGCCTGTCACGCAGAAGATCGCGGGTTCAAATCCCGTCGGAACCGCCATTATTTTTTTGGCTTCATAGCTCAGTCGGTAGAGCAGAGGACTGAAAATCCTCGTGTCGCTGGTTCGATTCCCGCTGGAGCCACCATTAAAAAAAATTAAACAAACTTATTTTATTAGTTTGTTTTTTTATTTGATTTTTTCTAAATTTTCTAGAAACTGCCTACTTTTTAAATATATCCCTGAGTATCTATCATAGTAATCTAAAATAAAATCTGATAATTCTTTTTTTATCGTTGATGATATATCTAATTTAGATATTTTTGATATTTCTACGTAATAAAACATTCTTAACAGCTTGATTGTTTTTATATTTACAATTGGTTCTCCCCTTGCGCAATTTTTGCATAGATATCCGCCCCGATAACTAGAAATTGTCACTATATCAAATTTACTTTTGCAATTTACACATTCATCCATCACTGGTCTAATACCTAAAAAATCAAGCATTTTTAATTCAAATATGTTAGTGATTATCTGATAATCATATCCTTCATCTATTTTTTCTAGACTGGCTATTAAAATACCATAGATTCGTTGATCATAGTCATGTTTATATACTTGTGATGCCAATTCCAGAAGATAAATTGAATAGCTCATCATATTTAAGTCTTTCTTGATATTTTTAAATTTGTTTATAACGTCAACTTCAATTAGAGTTGAGAGCCCATTTTCTTTGTAATTTACATGAAAATATCCATATGTTAATTTTGTAGTTACTGAAGAAAGAGGGCTTTTAATTTTTTTGGTTCCCCTTGCTAGAACACCAATTATTCCCTCTTCCTTTGTTAAAATATTTATAATTTTACTGCTTTCTTTATAATCAACTTCACTTATAACAATGCCTTCAATTTTTTTTATCATGTTATCAACTCTCTTTTCTAACTAGTTCTTTGTATTTTAAGTAATATTCTATTTTACCGGTTTCTTTAAATAAATGCCAATATTCATTCTTCGTCATTCTCTCACCTATTATAATTATGTGACAGTTAATTATTTTTTAAACAACTTTTTATTATTTATCAAAATTAAATTCTTTATATCCTATTTCATTTAGAAATTTTTCACGATCACGCCACTTTGGTATTACCTTGACAAATAAATCAAGGTATACTTTCTTCTGCAATAATGATTCTATCTCTAAGCGAGCATCAATACCTATTTCTTTTATCATTGAACCATTCTTTCCAATAATAATTTTTTTTAAGTTTTCACGATCAACAATAATTGTAGCTTGAATGCTTGTAGATTCTTTATTATACTCTATTTGATCGACAACAACACTAATGCTATGTGGCACTTCCTCAAAAGTTTTATTTAATATTTTTTCACGAATTAATTCGGATATAATAAAATTTACTGGTTTATCTGTATAAACGTTATCATCATAATATTTTATATTATCTGTTAATTTAGATTTCAATATTTCTATCAAACGATCAATGTTATCCATTTTTCTTGCAGATACTGGAACTATTTCATTAAAGTTATACAAATCTTTATATTCATCAATCTTTTTTAATATTTCTTCTTTAGGTAATTTATCTATTTTGTTAATTACTAAAATAACAGGTGTTTTGACATTCTTTAGCACATCTAAAACGAATAAGTCTCCTTTTCCAAGTGATTCTGTTATATCTATTAAGAATAGAATTACGTCTACATCATTTATTTCATAATAAGCTTGCTTATTTAATATCTTACCTAATTTATTTTGAGGTTTATGAATCCCAGGTGTATCTACAAAAACCATTTGACTATCATTATCTGTTCTAATTCCTTGAATAATATTTCTTGTTGTTTGTGGCTTATCAGAAGTTATAGCAATTTTTTTGCCAATTAAAGCATTTAATAAAGTGCTTTTCCCTACATTTGGCCTTCCAATAATACCTATAAAACCACTTTTCATTGTCTTATTCCCCCTTTTCTATAAGTCAGTTGCATCAAATGGATATGGGCAACATTCACTTACTAAATATTTTTTTGTATTTCCTTCTCTATCCATTAGAATTACTTCACTTTCTTTATCAAAAAATTCAACTATTACTTGACGACAAACAAAGCATGGCATAGACATTTTTTTGCCACTAACCATAATGTAGATTCGTTTAAAATCACCTTTCTTATATCCCATAGTGATTGCCGTGGTGATGGCATTTCTTTCGGCGCAAAGAGAAACTCCATATGATGAATTTTCTACGTTAACTCCAGGAATGAATTTACCATCTTTCATTTCTATAATGCAAGATACGTGAAACTTTGAGTAAGGAGCATAAGACTTGTCTAACAAACTGATTAATTGTTCTTTCATATTATAATTGATATTCCTTTCTATCTTTTAATGTTATAGTCTTCTAATAACTTATTTTGAAGAGAAAACATTTTAATTTCATCTTCTTTTTCCATGTGGTCATAACCAAGAAGATGTAAAATTCCATGGGTAGCTAAAAAACATAATTCTCTTACATTTGAATGTTCATATTCTATAGCTTGACTGTAACACTTTTCGATTGATATATATATATCACCCAAAAGTCTAAAATTTGGGTATGTTATATCTGGATTGTCTTCTAGAGCAAATGATATTACGTCAGTTTCTCGATCAATATGACGATACTCTTTATTAATTTCATGAATTTTTTTATTATCTATAATTATAATATTAAATTCACATTTTGTTAATTTCATTTTTTTGACAACATATTTTATATATTCATTTAAAAAGTTTAATTCTGGTATTTCTTTGCCAGTATCATTTATAATTTCAAACATAAAACCTCCTACACTATTTTATATAATTTAAAACATTAATATCAAATGAGAAGACAACTATTAAGATAATTAATAATATTATTAAAATATTCATAAAAGCATCGCTTTTCATAAATTTAGGTAATTTTCCTTTTATAGCTGATAATGCAACATATAATAAGTATCCTATAAAACCGCCTAAAACATTTAATATAATATCATCAACATCAAAAACGCGGCCTAAATGATATTGAAGAAATTCAGTACATGTAGATACAATTAATGTTACTATCATTATTAATGAAGCTTTGCGATTGTTTAGATAATATGATGCGAAAAATCCAAAGGGAATAAATATAAGAATATTACCAACAATATTTTTAATAAATTTATAACTTCCAAAATCATATCTAAACATTTCTTTAAATGGTACTAAATTCATACCTTTTGTTCCTATATCTTGCCCCATGAGAATATAATATAAACATAATATATAAATTATAAATATCAATGATAATAATTCTTTATGCAAAATAAAATGTTTATTACCTTTAAATAAATATGCACCTCTTAGGGTTATGGCTACTAAAGATATGAAAGCAACCATAGGCCAAATACTTGGAAGCATGTCATCAATGATGCCTTTTACAACCATTTTTGTTCACTCCTTTTAATTCTTTATATGCTATATTTTTTTAAATAATAGTCATTTTCTCTTATTATTATTATGTGTTCTTTTTACGCATTATTTAATATGCTTAAATAATATCACAAATAATGAATAATGTCAACTTATTCTGTACATTTGTTTGCTAGTAAATAATTTTTTTATAATAATGTTTATACATAATAAAAAGAAGATTTTTTTAAAGTGAAGCATTACCTTGATACTTTATATTTATCTTCAAATTATTATTCTAATTCTGTTTTTCCAGTATATAGACTCCAATATTCTCCTTTTAAACTTAACAAATAATCATGTTCTCCTCTTTCTATAATTTTACCGTGGTCCATGACCATGATTGCTTTGGAGTTTCTTATTGTAGATAATCTGTGAGCTATTACTAAAACTGTACGTCCTTCCATCAATTTATCCATTCCGTCTTGGACAATTTTTTCTGTTCTGGTATCAATGCTAGATGTGGCTTCATCTAAAATCATAACTGGTGGATTATTAATAGCAGCTCTGGCTATGGAAATTAATTGTTTTTGTCCTTGAGATAAATTTTCGCCATTACCATCTATCATTGTATTGTATCCTTCCGGCAAACGCTTGATAAAATCATGAGCATTAGCAAGACGACATGCTTCTACTACATCTTCATCTGTAGCTGTATGATTGCCATATTTAACATTATCCTTTATTGTGCCAGTAAAGAGATTTACATCTTGTAAAACCATTCCTAAACTTCTTCTAAGATCAGCTTTTTTTATGTCTTTTATATCAATTCCATCATATAATATTTTTCCTTTTTTAATATCATAAAATCTATTTATTAAATTAGTAATAGTTGTTTTTCCGGCACCTGTTGCTCCAACAAAAGCAATTTTTTGACCTGGCTTAGCATACAAACTAATATTATGAAGTACCTCTTCATTTTCTTCATATCCGAATGATACATCTTGAAATTCAATTCTACCTTTTAACTCGATGTATTGATCAGCTTTTTTCCAAGCCCAGATACCAGTGTTATAGGTAACTTCATTTATTTCATTGTTTTTCTTTTCGATATTTACTAAAGTTACATATCCGTTATCCTCTTCTGGAATTTCATCCATTAAATTAAAAATGCGCGATGCTCCAGCTAAGGCCATAATAATGGAATTAATTTGCTGGCTTATTTGACTAATAGGAGATAAGAAGCTTTTACTAAGACTTATAAATGATGCAATTGCACCTAGGGTAAGTCCCCCAATATTGTTTATAGCTAATATTCCACCAACAATTCCTACAAAAGCATATTCAAGATTTCCAATATTGCTTAATATAGGCATTAAAGTATTAGCATATTGATTAGCTTTAGTGGTATTTTTACATAATTCTTCATTTAAAGCATCGAATTTTTTCTTGGCTTTTTCTTCATATGTAAATACTTTTACTACTCTTTGACCATTAATCATTTCTTCAATATATCCGTTCATATCAGCTAATGATTTTTGCTGACCTGAAAAATATTTACCACATTTACTCCCTATTTTTGCTGTTACAAATAGCATAATAAATACAAAGATAAAAACCATAATTGTCAAGTAACCACTGGTATATATCATGGCTATTAAAACGGTAATAATTGAAACTATAGAACTAATCGTTTGTGGAATACTTCTAGATATCATTTCTCTTAAAGTATCTGCATCATTTGTGTAATAACTCATGACTTCACCATATGTATGCGTATCAAAATATTTTATTGGCAGTCTTTGCATTTTTGTAAACATTTCATTACGGATATTTTTAAGAACACTTTGACTAATTATAGCTATTATGCGATTATATATATATGTCGAGATTACGCCAATAGCATAAATTATAATCATAATTCCCATAGCTTTGATTAAACTTGTAAATACTGGATTACTAATACCAATTAATGGAACAATGTAATCATCTATTAGCTTTTCAATAAAAATTGAGCTTGATACACTTGCTATACTACTCAAGATAATACATATAAAGACGATGGTAAATCTTATTTTATTACCCTTAAAAATATATTGAAATAATCTTTTTAAGGTGTTTTTATCGATACTCTTGAAATCCGGAGACATTCCCCGAGCCATTTTTCCGTGTGGGCCTTTATTATTCATTGATATTACCCCCTTTTGTCTGAGATAAATAGATTTCTTTATATATAGCATTATTTTTTAGTAGTTCATCGTGAGTGCCAATACCATTTATTTTGCCATCTTCCATGATAATAATACGGTCGCATGAAGCAATGCTGTTAACACGTTGCGCAATAATGATTTTAGTTACATCTGGTATTTCTTTTTTAAAAGCTTCTTGAATTAAACGATCTGTTTTTGTATCAACAGCACTTGTTGAATCATCTAAGATTAGTATTTTGGGCTTTTTTAATAAGGCTCTTGCAATACATAATCTTTGTTTTTGACCACCACTTACGTTGGAACCACCTTGTTCAATGTAAGTATCATATTTATCTGGAAAATTATTAATAAATTCATCAGCTTGAGCTAGTTTGCAAGCATGTATAATTTCTTTTTCAGTTGCTAGTTCGTTTCCCCATCTTAAGTTTTCTTTGATGGTTCCCGAAAACAAGACATTTTTCTGAAGAACCATAGAAACATTATTTCTCAAAGTTTCTAAATCGTAGTCTTTAACATCGACATTTCCAATATAAATATTTCCTGATGTTACATCATATAGCCTTGGAATTAGGCTAACAAGAGTAGTTTTGGAACTACCAGTGCCTCCTAATATTCCAATGCATTCCCCAGAATTGATTTTTAAATTAATGTCTTTTAAACATAATTTTTCCGTGTCCTTGGCATAACTAAAATTGACATCTTTAAATTCAATTTCACCATTTTTGACATTTGTTATTGGATTGTCATTATTTTTTAAATCTGGTATTTCTTCTAATAATTCAACTATTCTTTCACCAGAACTTCCAGCTATTGTCAATATTACAAACATCATAGAAAGCATCATCAAGTTCATTAGAATTTGTAATGAATATGTGATTAAACTTGTTAGTTCACCGGTTGTCATGATACCAGTTGTAATATATTTAGCAGAAAAATAACTAATAAATAGGATACAACTATATATAATGGTTTGCATAATTGGACTATTTAAAGCTATTATTTTTTCAGCCTTAGTATAGTACTTATAAATTTCATTGGATACTTTTTTGAATTTAGATATTTCTCTATCTTCAATAACATTTGATTTTATTACTCGCATACCACGAACATTTTCTGAAACAACGTTGTTTAATTTATCATATGTCTTAAATACTTTATCGAAATAACTATGAGCTTTTTTAGCAATTAGTATTAAACAGGTTCCTAAAATAGGTATTATTAGTAGGAAAGCGAGACTTATAGTTTTGTTAATTCGAAAAGCCATAATTAAAGCAAATATGATTGTGAAAGGAGCCCTAAATGCCATACGTATTAATATCATAAAAGCCATTTGAACATTACTTACATCAGTTGTTAATCTAGTAACAATACTTGATGAACTGAATTTATCAATGTTGTAAAAAGAATAATCTTGTATTTTATAGTAAATATCATGACGAAGATTTTTTGCAAAGCCTGCTGAAGCCTTACTTGATATAACACCTGCTATAATACTGAAAGTTAAGGAAAGGAAAGCACATAAAATAAGATATATGCCTATTTTAATAATCATAGACATGTCTCCATTGGTAACTCCTTTATCTATTAAGCTAGCTATTAAATATGGAATTAAAATTTCCATTATAACTTCTAAAATCATGAATATTGGTGTCATAATAGCATATTTTTTATATTCCCTAATTGATTTTGATAGTTTTTTAATCATTTATATCAACTCCAATCTTATTACTATTAATTATTTTTGATAATATACTAACTAAATTATTAATTTCTTCTTTTGAAAGATTATTTAAAATTTTATTTTCTATCTCTTCTACTTTATTCTTACTACTTTTCATCATTAACAATGATTTATCTGTGGGAATAATTATATTATTACGGCCATTTTTAACACGGCTAATAAATAATTTGTCCTCAAGACGATTTAGAATACCTGTTACAGTTGGATTACTTAAATTAAATTTATCCTGAATATTTGTCTGATTAGTATCTATATTATGTTTATAGTTATAGCAAATATACATCATAATAGTGGCTTGAGAATTTGTTAAATTAATATCTTTAAGGCTATTATTAATATATGTATCAAATATTTGATTAGTTATTTTTAATAGTTTTCCTATATGTTCCTTGTCATTCATTTTTAATCTCCTTATATAGCATGCTATTGATTATAACGCCATTAAAATAATAAGTCAATAAATATAGAAAAATTTCATGATTAATACATGAAATTTTGAACTAGAAAATTTTTTGCTGATGAAAAAGGACAACTTTTATTATTAATTTTTATCAGTTAATTCTAATTGGTAAATAATTTGTTTCATTTTATCAGTTCTATCACAAGTAATTAATGTTAAAATATTTTTTGAATTATCTCTATCAATAGAAATAGTGCCGGTTTTCATTACTTCATATTTTTTAAAAACCCGATAGATATATTTTTCATTGTTATAATAGATATAAGCAATATCATCTTTTTCTAATTTATAGAGATTTTTAAAATGACTAACTGAACTATCTCCTGAATGTGCGGCTATTATCAAGTTTCCGCCAGTAACATCTGGCATATCACTTTCTTTGATAACCTCCAAATTTTTAGAAGAATCATTGTTTTGGTCGTCTATTCTGAAAAACACTCTTAAAAGATTTATTTGGGGTATTTCTAAAACTCCAAGATAGGTGCAGTCTGATACTTTGCCACTGGCAATATCACTTTTATTTATCTTTAGATTTAAAGTATTTATTTTGTGAAACTCGAAATACTCATTTACCTTATTAATTTCTTTTATATGTAGATAATATTTATAGCCTTTCTTTACTATTAACATTAAAAGTCCAATTATAAGTATTGAAATAGAAATAATTTTAAAAATAAATTTTCTTCTATTTATATATTTATTTTTTCTTAACATGTATTAATCCATAAATACCAATCATAATAAATGAAATACTTGTATAATTGTACATTTTTTTACTATTCAAATAAGTATCTGGAACTTTTACTATCTGTTTATTAGTCATATTTACTTTGACAATTTCGCCGTCTTCTTTTATTTCAAAGGGTATTATTTCTTTACTCAACTGATAGCCACTAGCGCTTTCTTTTTCAACAATATATCCTTTTCCAACAAACAAATCAGATAAAATGATTTCACCTAACTCATCTGTATATCCTGTATAAATCAAGGTAGAAACTATTTCTTTATCATCATTAATTATATAAGCATATATGTCTATTAGAGTGTTGGGTATTGGTTTATTTGTCTGTAAATCTGTCTTAATAAAATGAAGAGTTCCTTTTTTGTAATAATTTTTTAATTCAATATTTTTAACAATTATATTTTGATGTTGATCTTGATACTTTAATTCAAATGGATATATACTATCATCTAAAACATGGCTATCATCTGTAGATATTTCTTTTAGGTAATATTTACCAAGTTCTAAATTATCTATAGTAGCTAAGCCATTTTCTGTAATAACCTTTGCTATTAATTCGTTTTTAGAATATTTTTTGTCACCATTTATATAAATATCATTTTGAGCATATAGGCCTATTTCAACATTATCTAACGGCACTTCTTCATACTTATAAGTGTTTTCTTCAAAGATTAATTTTTCACCATTTTTTTTGATATTCACTTTTCCCTTTACGCGTTCATTTTCGAATTTTGTTATTATTACTGGTGTATTTTCTTTATCTAAAAAGATGTCACTATTTTGATTTATATGAATAAATAAGGGATTCTTATTCCAGACATAACCATCAAATATGGAATCTTCTAGTTCCTCGATTAGGTAATCTCCAAACAAATACTTTGATGTTATAATAGTACCTGAATTATCGGTTTCATAAATGCATGGATCTTTTTCTTTAGATAACTTTTGCCCCTCACAAATATATTCATTATTAGAGATATCTTTAATTTTGAATTTAATTTTTGATTTTGGAATCGATTTACCGGTTTCTTTATCAACTTTAATAATTTTTAGTTTAGCTCCAAATGTGTTTAAGATAATCTCACTGTTGATGGTGTCGCTTGCTCTAAATTTGGCTAGTTTTTGGCTGATACCATCACTGCCGGTAAAAATTATGGTAGTTTCATTATCATACTTTTTCTTTTGAAGAATTATTTTTGATGTCCCATACTTTTGGGGAGTTATATATAATTTATTATCAATTGTTTTAACAATATTTTTATCAGTATCAATAATGTCATATTTAGATAATACTTGGTTGGTATCTTCTATAATTAAATTTTTACCATAAACAGTATGATATGTGCCATTATCAAAGCTTGGTTTCAAATAATGATTGTTAACTAAACTTAAAATCTCATTTTTTTCTTTGTCAATACTTATCTTTTCGCCATAACCGTATTGCTTTGTTCTAATTTCTGTTGTTTTATCACTTATAGTTTCCCACATTAATACTTGAGTGGCTACACGAAAGAGACTTGTGTTATGTCCATGATATTCATAACCATAATGACCTATTAATTCTATTTTTTTGTTTATTTCTTCACTATATGGGGACAAACTAAGAATTGGTTTTCCTGAATAATCTAACGATGTAATATTAACTCCTGGCTCAATACAATAAACAGTATGATTAGAAATGGTATAGAACGGAAATGGGTATGACATATAGAAATTGTTACCTTTCATTTCATAATATATATTATCTTCATAAAATAAATTTAACTGTCCGGTAGTATCAGCATTAACTAAAGAAATATTTACTAATAATAATATTGTAGTTATCAATATTGCAATTATTTTTTTCATATAATCATCCTTTCAATATTATTATTCAATATTTTTTTAACAAATTACTTTTAAATCGATGAATTTTTTAAAAAAAATAATTATGTACTAAATTGTTAGTGATAAGGCAGTTCCAAAAATTAATTACACAATTGTGATATCCGTGATGAAGAAAATAACTATAAATAGTTGTATTATTAATTATAATAATATTTATGATAATACTTCCTACATTGATTTTATAGAGATTTGTTTTGATTATATTTTTTATCTCTAATAATATGTTCTATAACAAAAAAAGAATTATATCATATGATATAACTCTCTATTTAGCTACTATGGTAACTATTTTATTTTTAATAACCATTATTTTTATTACTTCTAATCCTTCTAAATGTTTTTTTACATTTTCGCATGATAGAGCCTTAGCTTTGATACTTTCTTCGCTTTCATCTAATGTAATATTTATGGTAGCTCTTACTTTACCATTTACTTGAATTGCTATTTCTCTTTCAGTTTCTATTAATTTTGTTTCATCACATATTGGCCATTTGGTATTAGCTATTATGTCATAACCCATTTCTTCATTCAATTCTTCTGTTAAATGTGGCGCTACAGGATTAAGTAAAATTAGTAACAATCGATAGTCTTCTTTGGTAATCGAAGGTGATTCTTCATAAGCATTGGTTAAAATCATTAATTTAGAAATGTAAGTATTATATCCCATTCTTTCTAAATCATAGGTTACTCCTTTGATTGTTTTGTTTTGAATAACTACTAATTCCTTTGTATAGCCTTGGTTATCATTTAACTTATTTTTTAATCTATATACTCTATCAATAAATCTTTTACAACCTTTTAGTGAATCTGTACTCCATGGTGCATCTTGTTGATAATCTCCCATAAACATTTCGTATATTCTTAAAACATCTGCTCCATAATCACTAACGATTTCGTCGGGATTTATTACATTTCCTTTTGATTTACTCATTTTTTGATTATCAGAACCCAAAACCATACCATGACTAACTCTAGTCCAAATCATTTCTTTTGATGGTACTAATCCAATGTTATATAAAAATTGAACCCAAAATCTAGCATATAATAAATGTCTTGCAGTATGTTCCATACCACCATTATACCAGTCTACTCTTTTCCAATATTTCATGGCATCCATTGAAGCAAATTCATTTTCGTTGTGCGGATCCATATAACGTAGGAAATACCAAGAAGATCCCGCCCAGTTAGGCATTGTATCGGTTTCTCTTCTGGCATAGCCGTGGCAACATGGACAAGTAGTATCGACAAACTCTTTTATTTTGGCTAATGGGCTTTCGCCATTATCTGTTGGCTCATATTCTGCTACATCTGGTAATAAAAGAGGTAATTCATTTTCGGGAATTGGTTGCCAGCCACATTTTTCACAATATACCATTGGAATAGGTTCTCCCCAGAATCTTTGTCTCGAAAAAACCCAATCTTGAAGACGATAATTAACTTTTTCACGGCCAATTTTGTTTTCTTTTAGGTATTCAAGCATTCTTTTTATAGAATCTTTTTTATTGGTAAAACCGTTTAGAAAATCGGAATTTATCATTTCACCATCGCCAGTATAGGCGCCTTTTGCGATGTCACCGCCTTTAATAACTGGAATAATTTCTAAGTCAAACTTTTTAGCAAACTCATAATCACGTTCATCATGGGCTGGAACGGCCATTATAGCACCTGTTCCATAGCCCATCATTACATAATCAGATATGAATACGGCAACTTCCTTATTGTTTAATGGATTTTTTACAGTGATTCCTTCTAATTTTACACCAGTTTTATCTTTATTTACCTCAGTTCTTTCAAAGGCACTTTTTGATTTAGCAAATTCTTGATATTTTTTTACTTCATCCATATTTGTAATTATATTAGATAATTTATTAATTATAGGATGTTCGGGAGCTATAACCATAAAAGTTACTCCAAACAATGTATCGCACCTAGTAGTATACACGGTTAATTTATCATTGGTTTCTTCAATGGTGAAATCAACTTCGGCACCAGTAGACTTGCCAATCCAATTTATTTGACCCAGTTTTACTCTATCAGCAAAATTCGTATCTTCTAATCCTTTAATCAAATCTTCGGCATAATCACTCATTTTTAACATCCATTGTTCTTTTTCTTTTTGAATGACTTTACTACCACATCTTTCACAAACTCCGCCAGCGGCATCTTCATTTGACAATACACTTAAGCACTTTGGGCACCAGTTAACATTAGTTTTTGCCTTATATGCCATTCCGTGTTTATAAAATTGTAAAAATTGCCATTGTGTCCACTTATAATATTCTGGATCGGTTGTTGAAAATTCTCTGTCCCAATCAAAAGAAAATCCTAAAGATAACATTTGTCCTTTAAATGTTTTAATGTTTTCTTTAACAGCTTGTTTGGGATGAATATGATTTTTAATAGCATATTGTTCTGCTGGTGCTCCAAAAGCATCCCATCCCATAGGAAATAAAACATTGTATCCTTGCATTCTTTTCATTCTGGCTATGGCATCTTGGGCTGTATAACTTCTAACATGCCCAACATGAAGTCCGGCTCCAGATGGATAAGGAAATTCAACCAATATATAATATGGTTGTTTTTTGCTACCTGTTATAGCTTGGAAGGTTTGGTTTTCAAGCCAATATTTTTGCCATTTTTTTTCAATTTTTGTAAAATTATACATATAATAATCCTCCTTAACATTAAAAAAAGTTATAATATAAGGACGAGACTACTCGCGGTACCACCTTATTTTATAACTATTGTTATACGCTCTAATTTTAACGCTTTTCAGCGGAAATAATATCAGCTAAATAGACAAGTTCATAAGATTATTATTAAATACTTTCACCAAATGTATTCTCTCTTAAAATAATTGGTCTTATTACTACTTCTATTTTGGGCTTTTTATAAACTAATATTAAGATATCATAAAAACAGGAAAATAACAAGTGTTTTTTTACTTTTTAGGGTATTATGTTTGATTTATTATTTGTTTTATGGTAGAATACTACTTCGAAAAGAGGGAAAAAATGAATACTGTAAGATCAGTATGTATTAAATGTCCAGCTAGAGTTAATTTATTTTTAAATGTTAATGGTATTAACGAAACAAAAAAACTTCATTCAATTACTGCTGTTAATCAAACAATAGATATGTATGATTATATAACTATTACTGAATTGCCACTTAAAAGAAATACGGAAAAAAATATTAATATTCTTTCTAACAATTTGACAAGTGAAACTAGTTATGAAGATTTTTACTGTGCATGTAATATTTTTTTTGCATATACAAATATTACTCCTAATAATTTACATATTTCTATTTTTAACGATATAAATGTATTAGGGCTTGGAAATAAGGCTTCAAATATTGCAGGAATTTTATTAGGATTAAATACTTACTATAAGACAGGACTTGCTAATCATGAACTTCGATATTTGGCTTCACTTATTAATTTTGAAGCGCCTTATTTTATTACTGGTGGATATGCTAAAATAACCGGTTGTGGTGAAAATATTAAATCTTTAGATAGTGATAATCCATATAAATTTTATCTAATATTAATTCCAAATATGAATATCAGTACCGGGGAAATGTTTGCTAGTATTACTAAAGATAATTTACGAAAGAAAATATTTCAACCTGGAATAATTCATAATGACTTCAATGATTTTATGCCTGATGAACTAAAAAGGTTGCGTAATTTTTTACTGAAATATCCCAATATAGAACATTCTTTATCGGGAGTTGGTCCGGCATATTTTGTGGCTTCTAAGTCTTTAATTACTAATGAATTAAAAAGAACTTTAAAATATGAATTTCCTAATTTCGATGGATATATTCGTAGAAATTGTCATGGACATAAGATTATTACAAAAATATTATAAAAACACTTCAACAAGTTGTGAAGTGTTTTTCTTTTTTAGAAGATTAACATTGCTAGTGTTAGAATTAACATTGAAGCTAATCCTATACATAACACTACTTTCCAAGCCCATTTTAGCCATGTAGAGTACTCTACTCTAGCAAGAGCTAAACCACCCATAATAGCACCACATGTTGGCGTAATTAAATTTACCAAACCGTTGGCGGCTACTAAAATCATAATATTGGTTTCAACAGAGAATCCCAATTGATAAGTAAGAGGTCCCATAATTGGAGTAGATAAGCTAGCTATGCCAGATGACGATGGAACTAATACTGATAATAGAACGTGTAATAGATAACTGCATGGAGCATAAAGAATTGCTGGTACACCACGAAGCCATTCGGCGGCATTATAAATAATATAATTATCTAAATGTGTTATTCCCATTAAAACTGATGCTCCACGTGCAAGAGCGATTATTAAGATAACACCGACCATATCATCAGCACCATCTACGAAAGTATCAACAGTTTCTTTTTCACTAAACCCATTAATAATACATAATAGAATTGTAATAATTAGAAACCATAATGAGGCTTCATCAAAATACCAACCACCAATAGGGGTTCCTACTAACCATCCGGTAAAGTTATTGAATATAGTTACTCCGAAATCTTCCCATGGGATAAATCCTAAAATCATTATTAGAAAGGCTAAACCAAAAATCCATAAAGTGATTTTTTGCTTTCCTGTAAGAGATATTTTTTCATCAATTTCTTCTTTTCCGTATCTTTTTTCCATAGCTTTTTGTTCTTGAAGTGATAAGAATGTTGATCCTTTGTCAGCTTTTACTTTTTTGGCATAACTCATAACAAATAGTGTAGCTATAACATATGATACTATCCATAGTGCAACACCAATTGCAATAATTATTCCTTGGTTAACGACTATGCCTTCTGGTAAGGCATCTACAGCTGCTCCAACGGCAAATGGATTGACAGTTGAACCTAAAACACCGACACCAGCTCCTAAAAGAATTGTTGCAGATGCTACGATGGTATCCATTCCAGCAGCGACCATTGTAGCAGAAAGTAAAGCGTAAAAACCAACGGTTTCTTCTAACATACCGTAAGCTGTTCCGCCAATACTAAAAATAAACATTAGTATAGGTATTAGTAGAAGTTCTTTTCCTTTTAATTTTTTTATTAAAACTTTTATTCCTGATTCAAGAGCACCTGTTTTGGTAACAACAGCTAGATATGCTCCTAACATCATGACAAATATGCCGACACCAACGGCATCTTTAAATCCTAATATTGGACTCATTAGAACGTCAGATAGTTTGGCTCCAATAACACCACTACCATTAACAATTTCATCATTTACAAATGTAGCTTGTGGTAGTAAATGTGATACTATTCCTAAGATAAAGAGTAGTAAAATGATAATTGTAAATGATGATAGCATAAATTTTTTACCTTTCTTAGTTTTATTTGCTACTTGCATTCCTAATTCTTTATCATCTAGATATTCGTTGTACCTTACAGAGTGAGTGAATACAAATAAGCCTAATATTGTATCTATGATATCTCCCTGAACTATTGATACAATCATAAGAATACCAACTATTATGCCTATTGTGCCAGCACTTTTTTTACCTTTTTTAGCCTGAAAATATCCGGCAAATAGTAATATGGCATATACTATATTAAATATAATATTTATTTTAAATACTGCTAATAGAATTGTCAGTATTCCAAGTACAAGCATATCATTTTTTAAATTTTTTTGTGATTTCTCAAAGAGTGTAATACTTTTATTTTTTGACATTTTTTAATTTTCCTCCTTTTTATTTTTTTATTGTTGTACCTATTTGGCCATTTAAGGCACTAATTCCTTCATTAAGAGAAGATATAATTGCAACTTTATCTTCATTTTCTGAAGCAAAGTTAATACAGGCTTCTATTTTAGGAAGCATACTTCCTTTGGCAAATTGACCTTCTTCAAGATATTTTTTGGCTTCAGATACTGTTAAACTTTTTAGTTTTTGTTCATTTGGCTTGTTATAGTTGATACAAACGCTATCAACGGCTGTTAATATTAATAATATATCAGCATCAATTGTTTGAGCTAATCGGCAAGCGGCAAAATCTTTATCGATAACGGCATCTACTCCTTGATAGCCATTATTGGTAGCGATTACGGGAATGCCACCGCCACCACAAGTGATTACTATATTGCCATTTTTTATAAGTTGCACAACTTCGTTCTCTTCGACAATGCCTATTGGTTTAGGGGATGGTACTACTCTCCTGTAACCTCTTCCGGCATCTTCGACAAAAATATAACCTTTTTCTCTTGCAATATTTTCAGCTTGATCTTGATTATAAAACATTCCGACAGGTTTTGTTGGGTTTTGGAAGGCTGGATCTTCTTTATCAACAATAACTTGGGTAATGATTGTCGCGCATTTTTTGTTTATATTATTTTTAGATAGTTCTTCATCGATTGCTTGTTGTAAGTGATAACCAATATATCCTTGACTCATGGCACCACATTCAGCGAATGGCATTAGAGGGACACCAATATTACTTTGATATGCACTATCAAATGCCAGATTAATCATTCCTACTTGAGGGCCATTGCCATGTACTATGACTACTTCGTGGCCTGTATTTACTATTTTAACTATTTGCTTGGCAGTTTCTTTAACTAATTTTAGTTGTTCTTCAGGGGTTTTTCCAAGGGCATTTCCGCCAAGGGCTACAACAATACGCATTATTTACCACCCATGGTAGCATAAATAATAGCTTTTATGGTATGCATACGATTCTCAGCTTCTTCAAACACCTTGGATTTTTCACTTTCAAATACTTCATTACTTACTTCCATGGAATCTAAGCCATATTTTTCATATATTTCTTTACCAATAGTCGTGTTTGTATCATGAAATGATGGTAAGCAATGTAAGAAAATAGCATCTGGACTAGCATTGTTCATAACGGCCATATTTACTTGATAAGGATGTAATAAATTGATTCTTTCTTGCCATTTCTCTACAGGTTCTCCCATAGATAACCAAACATCTGTGTATATTACGTGAGCGTCTTTTGTTCCTTTCATAATATCGGTTTCCATAGAAATTTGACTACCTGTTTGTTTAGCAATTTCTTGGCATTTACTAACAAGGTTTTCTTCTGGCCATAATTCTTGGGGAGCACAACACGTAAAGTTAATTCCTAGTTTTGAACATATTACCATTAGTGAATTGCCAACATTATTTCTAGCATCACCACAAAAAACTAATTTTTTTCCTTTCATAGATCCAAAATGTTCTTCAGCTGTCATGATATCAGCTAACATTTGAGTAGGATGAAATTCATTGGTTAGTCCATTCCATACGGGAACTGTGGAATATTTTGCTAAATCATTTACTATTGTTTGGGCAAATCCTCGATATTCAATACCATCATAAATACGACATAAAACTCTTGCTGTATCGGCAATACTTTCTTTTTTTCCCATTTGGCTACCAGTTGGTCCTAGGTATGTTACGTTCATGCCAAGATCATGAGCAGCTACTTCAAAAGAACATCTTGTTCTGGTACTATCTTTTTCAAAGATGATAGCGATGTTTTTGCCATCAAAATATTTGTGACTTTTTCCTTTTTGTTTCATTTTTTTAAATTTTTTAGATAATTCTAGTAAGTATCTTATTTCTTCTTCACTATAATCTAGTAAAGTAAGAAAATCTCTACCTTTTAAATTCATTATTTTTCCTCCCTGATTAATGGCATACTCATACATCTAGGTCCGCCACGACCGCGTGATAATTCAGAGCCATGCATTTCTAACACTTTAATGCCATATCTTCTTAAAACGGCATTAGTAATATTATTTCTGTCATAAACGATAACAACTCCTGGGGCGATACATAATGTGTTAGAGCCATCGTTCCATTGTTCTCTTTCGGATATTATTTTGTCTCCACCACCGCATGGGATTAGAGAAACATCTATTCCTAAATATTTTTCTAGGATGTTACCTAAACTATCATTAATTTCTTTGACTAAAACTCCTTCGGTATAATCTTCTTTAATCTCAAATACTTGAAGTGTATCCATAATACCTGGATGGTAGGTAAATTTATCATAGTCTATTTGAGTAAATACGGTATCAAGATGCATAAATGCTCTAGAATTTGGAATATTGAAAGCAAGGATAGTATCAAATGGACATTCTGGATCATTAAACAAATTAATACCTAGTTGTTCAATAGATTCTGGCAATGTTCTTTGACTTACGCCAACAGCTAATATATGATCATTTAATACTAAAATATCACCGCCTTCTATATGATATGGATTATATCTATCATAATATTTGACAGTATTTTTATACTCTGGATGATAATTAAAAATATATTCAGCATATATAGTTTCACGATTTCTAGTAACGGAATACATTTTGTTTAAACTGATTCCATTACCTATCGAAGCAAAGGGGTCTCTGGTAAAAACAAGGTTGGGCATGGGATCAGCTAGGAATTTGGATTCTTCAGTTACTAAATCTACTAATGAATGTTCAATATCACGTTCCATAGCCGACAATTCGTTGACATTTATTCCTTCCATCGTTTTTAATACTAGATCTTTACTATTTGTAAAGCCTTTTAAGAAGTCAATTACAGATTCTTTATATTTAGGGGTTTTTATGCCAGCTTCATATACAAATTGACGAATAAATTTTTCTCTAATTTCGTCACTTATGTCAATTACTTCAGCCATTAAATCTTCTAAATAAACTACTTCAACACCATTTTCTCTTAAGATGTTGGCAAATTCATCATGTTCTTTTTGAGCAATTTCTAAGTATGGAATATCATCAAATAGTAATCTGCTAAGTGAATCTGGAGTTAAATTTAATAATTCATTTCCAGGGCGATGTAATAGTACTCTTTTAAGTGGCATAATCTCACTTTTGACATTTATCATTTTTTCCTCCTTTTTATCTTTCATGGATAGTCATCCTATGATAATTAAATTATAACAAATAATTCAAAATTTAACAAGCACATCTTTTGACAAAATAAAAGATATAAATTAAGTTTTTATATCTTTATTTAAAATATTTAATACTAAATGTTGTTCCTTTTCCAACTGATGATGTAACATTGATTATACCATTATTTTTTTCAATGATGCTTTTGGCTAGAGAAAGGCCTATACCAACGCTATCTTCTTTGGAATTTTGTCCTCGATAAAATCGTTTAAAAATATGTTTTAAATCTTTTTCAGGAATACCAGTACCATTATCTTTAATGATAATTTCGGAATATATTTTGTTGTCTGTGGCAAATACTTCGATAGTGCTACCATTTTCAGAATGTTCAAGACAATTTTTTAGGATATTAGTGATAGCTTCAATTTGCCAATGAGAATCACAATATATGTCTAAATTATTGGGAATTTTTGTAAACATTTGAATGTTTTTTAGATCACAAAGCGAAGATAGATTATCGATTGATTTATCTATAATACTTTTGAGCGAGTTAAATTTATTGTTGTATTTAATTACGTTAGCGTCAAAACGAGATAATTTGAGTAATACTTGAATTAGAAAGTTAATATTATTTATTTCTTTGTTTATATCTTTTATAAAATCGTTTCTAGTATATTCATCCATATGGGGATTATCTAATAAGTTATCTAGCATAATACTTATAGATGTTAGAGGGGTTTTTAATTGATGGGAAATATTTTCAAGGGAACACTTTAGATTTATTTTATCTTTATTAGAATTTTCAGCTTGTTCTTTTAACATAACAGTAGTTTTGTAAATCTCGTTTTTTAAAATAGAGATTTCATCTTCATTATTGTCTTCAATGTTTAAGTAATAGTTTTTATTATTTATTTGTTCTATTAATTTTGTTATTTGTCTAATTTTTTTGTTTTCATTTTTTTCGTTGATTATGAAGATAATTACGATAATAATTAGAAAAATAAGGATAGTTATGTTATTTATAATAAAATACTTGGAATATATTTTTTGATTGGCTATGATTAGGTAATCTTTATTAGGATTTATGCCATATTCTTTTAGAATATTAGGGCTTATTTTATCTGCATTTAGAATTTTAACAATTTCTTCTTTAGATAGTTTTTCATTAGTTAAGGTTGATTTGTAAATTATATTGTTGATGGTATTGTTATAATTTTCTTTTAATTTATGATTTTGATAAATATAAGTGATGTTTAGGATAATGATAAAAATAATAGATACAATAATTGTTTTCAAAATGGTTTTGTTATTTTTCTTCATCAATACGATACCCTATTCCTTTAACGGTGATTATGATGTCATCACCTACTTTTTCTCTTATTCTTTTTAAATAAACAGTTATTGTGTTATCATAGACATCATTTCCTGTTAAGTTATAAATATAATCAATTAGATATGTTCTTGTAATAACTTTGTTTAGGTTTGAAAATAAAAGTGAGAGTATTTTTAATTCTAAAGACGTTAAATTAATTAATTCATTTTCTTTGCAAACAGCCATTTTATCAAAATCAAATTTTATATTTTTGACAGTTATTATATTTTTATTTTCTTGAATTAAAATTCTTTTCATGCGAGCAATTAATTCTCTTGTGCTAAATGGTTTTGTTATATAATCAACGGCTCCTAATTCTAGGCCTTTGACAATATCATCTTCGGTATCTTTGGCAGTTAAGAAGATTGTGGGAATTGATAATGGTTTTATTTTTTGTTCATAAAAGGTAAAACCATTGCCATCTGGTAGTGATACATCTAAAATTATTAGATGAGGAATGTTTTCATTTAGGTAAGAGGTGGCTTTGTTTAAGGAGTTTACGCTTTCTGATATGAAACCATTTGTTTTAAAGGCGTAGTTTAATCCTTTTGCTACATGATAGTTATCTTCAATTAAGAGTATTTTCATAGTAAACCTCCAAGTTAATTATATCATAACTAAAGGGACATGGAGTCCCTTTTAGATGTTTTCATTCCGAATAGTTTCTATTATATTTTTATTTTTGGTCTTGTTAACAGAGTACTTCATTAGAGTAAATACTAATATAAATACTATACAAATGCTTATAATTATTCCTTTATATGGTAATGTATATTTAAAGATCATTTCACCTTTTAGGGCTAAATATACTAAGTATGATAAAGATATTCCTATAGGTATACCTATTAATAATGACTTGATACAATAGAAGAAACTTTCTAGGAAAATCATACGATTAAATTCTTTTGAAGTCATGCCAATACTTTTAAGGGTAGCAAATTCAGAACTACGAAGGTTCATATTGGTAGAAATGGTATTAAAGATATTGGTTATACCTATTAAGGCAATTACAATGATGAAACCGTATAAAAAGATGGCTAAGATGGTAAAGAAGGAATTTACAGTTTTAATACTAGCATCAATATTGTTAACAAAGTAATAATCATTAATATTTTCTTCTTCGTATAAGGCATCAATTTGGTCTTGAAGTGTATCGGGATTAGATGAATTTATATATGCTACTATTTGATTATATTTAGGAATGGTATCTATTAATTCATCACTTACAATTAGATAAATCATTCCATAGTTATTTTCATATCCCATTGGTCTTATGTTAGTAGATTTGATAATTGTAAAGGTATAATCTTCAGAGGCATTATCAATATCGATGGTACCATTTATTGTATCTCCTTGTTTATAGTCTAATATATCATAGGTGGCATTTACTTCTTTACCATTTTTATCAATTTTTTGAACGGTATTACTTACTAAAATAGCTTTATCTTTTGCGTTGTTATAATTTAGATTCAATTTTTTTAAATAAGCTTTATATGCATCATCTCCTAAAGATATAATAATTATTTCTTTACTTTCTTCAATTATGTTACCATTTGCAATACTTTCTTTTGACATTTTAACATTTTTGGCATTTATAAGACTCTTTTTACTTATTACATAACTATTTATATTATCTAGTTTAACTATTTTTTTTAATAATTCATAATTTTTGTTATAATCTTCTAGAACTGAACCAACATTTATATTGTATGAGTATTCTCCATATTCTAGTTTGGTAACATCAAAGGCCATATTTACAAAGTAAGATAGTGCTATATAAACAGAGGTACAAACAATTATTGAAATGACAGTGGGACGGTACTTTTTGTGATTTCTTTTGATGTTTTTGTAAGATACAACACCACCAATGCCAAATATTTTATTAATTATTTTAGGGGTTTTTAAATCTTTTTCAGTTATTTTTAAATCATTGCTATTTCTTATTGCTTTGATTGGTGAAATAAGTGAGGCGATCTTGGCACTTTTTTTAGCGGATAAATGAATTGTTATACTACTTAAAATGATTGAGATGATGAGGGGTAATATAGAGATTTTAAATTTGAGAAAATCTTCTATTGTTAGAGATGATCCGATTAATTTATCAACTACTATAATTAAGATGTATGATGCAAATAAACCACTTAAAATACCTAAGGGAATACCTATTGTGGCTAAAAGAAAGGCTTCGTAATAGACATTTTTTTTGATTTGTTTACTTGTTGCACCAATACTTGATAGCATACCATATTGTTTTATTTTTTCATTTATGGATATGTTAAAACTATTTTTTATGCAAAATACAGAGGTTGCAATGATTATTATGATAATTATTATAGCTATAGAATAAATTGTTCTCATAGTACCATCTTCAAAAGACATAGTTTCCATTTTAATTAGGCGACTATTGTTACTAAAATGATATTTTGCTTTAGCTAATTCTTGATAATAATTATCAAAGTCTTCTTCTGTTTGAGGACTTATACCTTTTTTATAAATATCTGGATCAATTCCTAGAATATTTGCAGTTGTTTGAGATTCATCTTTTAGAGCTTTTTGGGTATATTTGGTATATACAATGTAACTGCTAGTGGAAGTTCTGTGGGCCAGATATGAAATAAATGTGTAACCGGGAGCGGTATGGGGTTCAAAGGATGGTCTTTCTACAATACCAACTATTTTGTATTGTTTAGAGATTTGACTATTTATTGTTTCTTGATTTTCTTCACTGTAAGGATTTTCTTGAGTTAATTTTTCACCGTTACTTTCACGAGTACCAATTTCTAATGTTATAGTATCCCCTACTTTATAGTCAATGCGACCATTGGTTTTTAGATGTCTAGGAATGACTATTTCATTACTGTTTTCAGGTAGTCTTCCTTCTTTTAAGATGATTCCAGTATTTTTTAAGCTTTGTTTATCCATTTCAATAATATAAGCATATGGTTTGTATTCGTTAGCACTTTGAGTTAATTTAGCATACCCTATTTCTTTAGTTATACTGTAAGAGGCAAAATAGCGACTATTTTCAAAGTATTGTAAATCGGTACTGGGAACGTTACTAAAAATATAGTGATAATTTCCACGCATTTCTTTTTCATAGTTAATCATACTACTTTTAAAGCTTGATACCATTGACGATACAGCAGTTATTAGAGCAACGGATAAAATAATTCCAATAATTGTTACGATGCTTCTTTTTTTATTTAACTTTAAATTTTTGAGAGTTAATTTATTCAGGATATTCATGTTTATGCCTCCGATACTATTTTGCCATCTTCTAATTTGATTATTCGATCAGCAATGGAAGCTATTTCCATATTATGAGTTATAATGATAATGGTTTGATTTAATTCTTTGTTAGATTTTCTTAATAGTTCAACTATTTCATTACTGTTTTTGGTATCTAAATTGCCAGTTGGCTCATCTGCTAAAACAATCATTGGTCTTGTTATTAATGCTCTTCCTATAGATGTTCTTTGTTGTTGTCCTCCCGATAGTTCATTGGGTAGATGATTTTTTCTTTTTTCTAATCCAAGTAATCCAAGCATTTCTTTTAGTTCTTTTTCTTGTACTTGGCGACCATCCAATTCAAGTGGTAGTGTTATATTTTCTACGACATTAAGAATGGGAATAAGATTGTAAAACTGATATATCAAACCTACTTGTCTTCTTCTGAATATTGCTAATTTATCATCGTTCATTTGATAAATATCTTTGTCTCCGATATAAACTTTGCCACTGGTTGGTCTATCAACACCGCCAATTAAATGAAGTAATGTTGATTTTCCGGAACCAGATGCACCAACGATAGCAACAAATTCTCCTTTATTTACAGTAAAAGAAACATTATCTAAGGCTGTTACTTTGGTACTTCCAGTTCCATAAATTTTAGTTAATTTTTCGACACGTAATATTTCCATGTATAAAAACTCCTTTCTTGATTACAAGATGATTATAATATACTAAAGTGACAAATAAGTGACTTTTTAAAACTTTTTTAATTATATAAAAAAACAGAAATTGATATTAATCCTATTTAGAGGGCAATTTCAGTTTATTTGTTTATATTTTATTTTTAAAGTAAATTTTTAATAGAAATTGGTAGTACTTGAATTATTAAATTGTAAAATTTATTATGGTTAACCTAATTTAGCACCATTTTCTGTTGGTCTATCTGGAGAAATTAAAACTACTCCTTGTTTACTATAAACTCCTAATACTAATATTTCTGACATGAAATCGGCAATTTGTCTTTTAGGAAAATTGACTACGGCCAATACTTGTTTGCCTATTAAATCTTCTTTTTGATATATTTTTGTTATTTGAGCAGATGATTTTTTTATACCAATTTCATCACCTAAATCTACTTTTAGTTTATATGATGGGTTTCGAGCCTTTTCAAAATCTGTTACTTCAATAATTGTGCCTACTCTTATATCTAATTTTTCAAAATCTTCAAATGTTGGCATATTTAATACTCCTTTACAATTTTTATGTTTTATCATATATTTTTTAACTACTTTATTCTTTCTTTGACAATATCATCTTCTTTTAATGAACCTATTAGCATTGTAGAATTGGGGTCATGAAGGTGGTAGTTATTATTTACTTGAAGTTCATCAAAGTTAGCATAACAGTATTTACAAAAATGACGGCAAGAATTATATACGCCTATATCAACCATTTCGACGCATTGACATTTTTTGGCTTTTCTAGCTGTCCAATTTTTATATGTTTTCCCAGTTAGTTTATAAGATAGTTCGTGGGAAAGGCATTCTCCTTTTTTAAAGCCATATTCCACTAAATTTCTATCTTCAAAACAGGTTTGAACAGTCATTCCAAAGGCGTTAGCACTTTTACTAAAATTTATGCCAATTTGTTTGTAATCTTCTTCGGTAAACTCTTTAATATTAAGAATTTTTTGGTTTTTTCTGACATTTTTATAGTTATCTATGAAAGAAATAATTATTTTTTTTACATATCCATTTAAAAGATTACACAATCTATCAAAGGCCTTTATATGATATTCTAGTGAATATTTATCACTTATAAACACAGGATCATACCTAACTACTAAATGATCAACACCAATAATTTGTGATAGTTCTTTGATGGCATTAATTATTTCTGGTTTTTCTTTGACGTTTGGTTCAATGTCGCTTTTATATGGTGTTATGGTTACGTGAAATACTACAGGCTTATTTATTTCATGGATTCTTTTTAAAATAGGAAGAGGATTTTTGGTACAAAAAAATATTAGATCAACATTTTCAAAATATATTCTGCTAACCAATTTAGGGTTAAATGGGTTTCTAACATCAACAAAACCTTCTTTGTAGCGATTAAAGAACCATTCAGAATAAAAAGCTACAATATCTGTGCGACCACTAACATTTAAAATCATAATTAATCAAACTCTGTCTGCCAGTTTTTATCATAATATGCTTTGAAACACATAGCAATTTGTTCTTTAGTCGTCTTTTCATTTGCAAGGTTGTTTGGGAGATTAGATAGGGAAAAATATTTTATTTCCGTTGTTTCATTATTTTCTATAAAGTGACCTCCAATTAGGGAACATAAAACAAATACTTTACATATTCCATAGGCATATGTAGGTTTATTATGTTTATTTCTATCTTGAATAGAAATTATTTTAATTGTTTCAACATCTAAGCCAGTCTCTTCTTTCACTTCTTTAATGGTATTGGATTTTATTGTTTCCAAGACGTCAACCCAACCTCCAGGTAGTGACCATGTATCATTATTTTCATGGACTAACAATATTTTATCATTTTGAAAGATAGCGGCTCGGGTATCTAATTTTGGTGTTTGATATCCTGTTTCACTACAGAATAATTCTTTTATTTTTGATAAACTTAAAGTACTTTTTTGAGCTAACATTTCAGCTGATATTTCACGTAATCTTTCATATCTTTCAATATCATAAACATTTTTTGTATATGCCAGACCTGCTTGAGCTAAACTCTGTATTTCTATTATCCATGATAACCATTTATCCATTTATAATCCACTCCTGTCTTTTTTGATCAATGTTATATAATACTGCCATAGACAAGTATTAACATCATTCATTAAAAGTAGTTTAAATTTATAATTTGTCAAAGTTATTGTTTAGTGTCTTCTTCTTATTCTTCTATGAGGAATACTTTGGATAATGGTATAAAAACTCATCAATAATGCACTGGAAATAATTAATCCTCCGATAATATCAGTAAACCAATGTACTCCAGATAGTAGGCGTCCTAAAACTATTAAAATGATAAGAATAATTGATAAATAATTTTCTAAATCGGCTATTTTACTACTAAATAGTTTTTTATTTAAAAGCAATGAACTGCCACATATGCATAAGGACATTAATGTATGTGAGGAAGGATAAGAAGCTTCTAAAACACCATCAATTAATACTGGTCGATAGTTTATAATACATTTTTCAAAGAATATATACAATCCTAAAACTATTATATATAATGCTCCTAAGACATAAATTTCTTTATCTATTTTTAAGAAACTTTTTCTTTGGATTAGTTGAATTAATCCAATAATTACATATATTAGGGCCATTATTATTGGAATCATTCCTAAATATTCAGTTATTTTGTAAAATGTCATATTTTGACCTATTAAATTTTTAACGGTTTCATTAATACTTGCAAAACCAACTAGTGAATTGTCTGGTCCTATTGGTTTTACGTCTATTCTTTTTACTAGAATGGTAAACGTTATTGATAATATTATTAATATTATGCTTATTATGATATTTTTCTTTTTCATATGTACTCCTTTTATTTTTCTGTATATTATTATTTATTATATGGTGCATATACAGTACCAATAAATCATACTTTAGAAGATTTTTTCCTTCTTTATTGTAAATAAATATTATCATATTATTTTAATTCTTGCAAGAAGAGCTTTGTTATAGTTATCTGATTTAAAGTATTTTTTATAAATACCGTTACTGCATTTTTATATTGTTTATATATTTACTATTTTTTAGATGTATATTAAAAGAATATTGTTGACAAAACTAATAAACTTTAATTTATATTACATTAAGCATGAAGTTATTCCGATTACACCTAACATTGCTAAACCTAAACTAGGCATTATAATACCTGGTAAATCTTGAAACTTATTAGGATTAATTTTTCTAAACAAGACACCTATCAATAAAAATACTATGGAATTTAATAAAGCCATCCATTTAGGTACGTTTAATGCCCCACTTAAAACTGAAATGGCTATGCATATATCTGCAATCATTAAGATGCAATATAGAAACATGAATGAAGGCATTATAACTTTATAATATCCTTCTAATGTGTTATCAGCAAGTTCATAATTTATTTTACCATTATCAGTAATTCTTTTATAAATTACTGCTTGAATACATAGCATAGAATGAATAAATAATCCACCAACACAACCTATAAAACCGGTTATTAAAATTAGATTAGATAATAATATATTATTTTCTCTAACGATATTGCCAATGGCATAGAATCCAAATCCTAGCAATATTACTCCAAACATAGCAAATATAATGGATAATCCGAATCTCCATTCGGACATTTTGCTCCAATTACTATCAATATTTTTTGAGGTTCCTAGTTTTTTATTGCCTTTTCCTTTTAAATCAAAGAGAATGTCACCAACACAACATAACAACCCACCAATTAACCCCATGATACTAAATATTAAATTCATAATTCACCTTCCTAAACTACTTTAAAAAATATGATTAATACTTTTTAGCATTTATCTTATTCATATATTCTTTATCTTTTTTATGTGTTTCACAATATCTAAATCTTATTAATTTTATTCTTCTTTATTTTTTATAAAAATAGCACTTTTTTAGTTTTAACAACAATCGAAAAAACTTATTTCTCAGAACTTTTACGTTGTAGTAATGAAACACACTCTACATGATGAGTTTGAGGAAACATGTCAACTAAAGTTATATCTTCTAAATTATAATTAGTTAATTTTTTTAAATCTCTTACCAATGTCATAGGATCACATGATACATAAATTATTTTTGATGATTTGACATTATTTAATATATCAATTGTATAATTGTCTAAGCCTATTCTCGGTGGGTCAACAATAATTGTATCATAGTCTTTATGATTATTAATCAACTTAGCAACATCACCACATAAAAATGTGGCATTATTGATATTATTGATTTTAGCATTATATTTGGCATCTTCTATAGCATCAGGAATTATTTCAATACCTAATACCTTATTTATATATTTAGAGATATATAGAGAAATACTGCCAACACCACAATATAAATCAATAACATTGTCTTTTTTACTAAACTGACCATATTTAACAATTAGATCATATAACTTAGTAATATTTTGAGTGTTTATTTGAAAAAATGATAAATTTGAAAGACGATATTTGATATCATTTAAAGTTATATAACCATCTTCTTTATAATATAAACATTTTTTATCATTATATATAGAAAGACAAAACTTCGTGAGATTGTTTATATTCATTGTTCCAGAAATATTTAATATTAAACCATTATCACATTCTTTAATTATAATCTTTCTTACTTTAGATAAATCTTCTCTTTCAATATAATCACATAGATCGTTAACTTTTTGACTAACTAATAAGCATTTTTTGATATTAATTGGTCTATTAAAGATATCTACTAAGGACAAATGATTATTAAATATTTTAAAGGTTATTTTATTACGATAATTATATATATTATCACTATGAACAATCTCTGGTGATATGTTTAATTTCAGATATTTTTGAAATATATTGATGATTTTATTTTTTTTAAATTGTAGTTGTTCTTGATAAGTTAAATTACTTATTTGACAGCCACCGCAAACGTCATAGTATAGACAAATAGCAGGAATTCTTTGAGGACTTTGAGCAATTATTTTGTCAATTTTGGCAATATTATACTTTGTATGCTTTTTGATAATAGTTATATCACAAATATCATTAGGAACACTTTTGGGAACAAAAGTGATTAAGTTATCTACTTTGGTTATGCCAGTGCCTAAATGGTCTATTGAATCTATCTTTACTTTCATAATATCACACCCTTATTGGTTCGACGTCGATTGAAACATCAATTTTTGAATTAACCTTATAAACATCATCTACTTTTTTTAAAGTATCAGTTAATAAGGGATCTTTTTTATATTTAATAATACATTGATAATGAAAAATATTATTTATTTTGAAAATACTTGCCATAGATGGTCCTAATACTTGAGTATCTTTGCTTAAATTTTTTCTTAGATAATCACCTATTTTATTAGCTTCTTTAAACCCTTCTTCATAATCTTTACTGCTTATATTAACCAAAGTTAAATAATAATATGGAGAATATTTTAACAGTTTTCTAATTTTCATTTCTTCTTTGTAAAAACTTAGATAATCATGGTTTTTAGCATGAATAATACTATAATGATCAGGATTATAAGTTTGAATTATAACTTCACCGGATAAGTTACTACGACCGGCTCTTCCTGACACCTGACTTAATAATTGAAAGGTAGTTTCAGCACTTCTAAAATCTGGAATATTTAAACTAGCATCGGCATTAATTACTCCCACTAAGGTCACTAGAGGAAAATCTAACCCTTTAGCAATCATTTGAGTTCCTAATAAAATATCATATTTATGATTGCCAAAGTCTTCAATAATTTGTTCATGCATACCTTTTTTACTGGTGGTATCCATATCCATACGAACGATTTTTGCAGAAAACATTTTATTTAATTCTTCTTCTAATTTTTCGGTACCTAAACCATAATCTTTAATATTATCGCTACCACAGCTAGGACATTTACGAATATTTTTAATACTATAATTACAGTAATGGCAACGGTTGGTATTACTACTTTTGTGATAAGTTAAGGAAATATCACAGTTGGGACATTTTAATACTGTACCACAATCACGACAGGTTAGCATGGATGAATATCCTCTACGATTTAGAAGTAAAATAATTTGTTCATTTTTATTTATTTTTTCTTTTATTTTTTCATAGAGATTTTGAGATAGGATAAAATGACCTTTTTTTACTTCTTCTTTCATATCGACAATAGTTACTTTTGGCATGGTTCCAGAACCGGCTCTTTTGGTTAACTTTAATAATGTATAGACACCATTAGCGGCTCTAGCAAATGATTCTAATGATGGAGTAGCACTGCCTAATACGACTGGGCAATTATAATACTCGCCACGCAACATTGCAACATCTCTAGCATGATATCTTGGGTTATTCTCTTGTTTATATGTTTGCGTATGTTCTTCATCTATGACAATAATTCCAATATTTTTAAGCGGAGCAAAGATAGCACTACGAGCGCCAACAACTATTTTTACTTTTCCAGTAGTAATTTTTCGATATTCATCATATTTTTCAGTTTCACTTAGTCCGCTATGTAAAATAGCGATATCCTCGCCAAATCTAGTAACAAAACGATCAACTATTTGCGGAGTTAAACTTATTTCTGGAACTAACATAATAGCGGTTTTACCATTTTTTATTACTCTAGCAATTAATTCCATATATACTTCCGTCTTGCCAGAGCCAGTTACTCCATATAGAAGATATGGTCTAAATGTATTTAATTCAACATTGTCGACAGCATTTTGTTGCTCTTCATTTAATGAAATAATTTTATATTTACCGGTTGTTTTAGCTTCATAACGATTTACTTCTCCATAAATAGGTTCAATGATATTATTTTTAATTAAAGTATTTATTGCAGAATTTATAGTTGGAGCTTTTATTTTGTCGTTAGTCAGCAAATCTTCTAGTAATGAAACCTGATTTTGATAACGAATATTTTTATTTAGATAAGCATGGGCTTCCTCTTTGGAAACAATCAATTTTAAGTAACGTTCTTTTTTTATACTAATGCTTGTTTTATGGGAAGCTTTTAAAGCTTTGGGAAGCATAGCTTGATAAATGGATATCCTACTACAAAGAATTTTTTTTTGAATTTTGTTTCCTAATGATAGCATCTCTTCATTTAAAATAGGTTCTTCGTCACATAGAGAGTTAATTTCTTTTAATTCATAAGAAGAATCATAATTATCTTGGATGGATAGGACGAAACCTTCAATGAGTTTGTTATTAAAAGGTACTTTAACTCGGTGACCAATTTTGATTTTGTCTTGATATATTTTGGGAACAATATAAGTAAATTCTTTATCAATTGCTTTGTTTCCATATTCGATTATTATATTAGCATACATTACTACTCACCTGTTTTAATTATAACACTAATAAAACGAGAAAGTCAATATAAAAATACAAACATTTGTTCTTTTTTTGTTTTTATAAAAGAAAAAGTACTCCTTAATAATAAGAAATACTTCAATATATTTAATTTTCTTTAGTAAGATGGTAGTTAATATTATCTATTTCTTTTAGAGCATCGAATTTTTCTTGCATGTCTAGAGAAAGAAAATGCGAAGCAACTTGATATAATTTAATAAATTCATTGATTGGTTGTTTTTTTAGTAATGGTTTTATAAAGTAGTCGTCTAGTATAGAAAAAGATTCTAGTTCTTTAGGATTAATAACTATGTCAGTTATACCATCTTCATATATAGGATTGGCTAGTTCATATAATTTATATATTTTTCTTAAAGGAATATCTATGATAAATTTGTCATTATCATTTTTAAATCTAATAATACCTAAAGTTAGTAAATTAGTAATATCAGAAATATTAGCCGGCATTACTTCCATCTTATCCATGGTTGTTTCTAAAAGTAAATCCGCATAGTATTTTGTCTTAATCATCTCATTTTTTTCATTTTGATAACTTACTTCTAAATCTAAACTATCATTTAAAGCAGTTATTATCCATTTAAAATTATTATTCATATTTACCTCACTATCTATATTAATTATAAAGATAATTAGGACTTAAGTCAAATATAAAGACAATTTTGTAAAAAAAATAGGCTCTTATGAACCTATTTATATGTTTACTAATCAATTCTGATAAATTTCTTAGAATGTTCTTCTTTTTTCTCTTTAGGAACGGAAATTTTTAAAACACCATTTTTAAATTCGGCTTTAATGTCTTTTTCGTCAATTTCTCCTAAATAAAATGATCTTTCATATCTACTCATTGACATTCTTTCACGATGAACATATTTCTTATTACTCTTCTCTTCATCTTTGTTTTCAGCAACTATTTTTAAGTATCCTTTATCAAATTCAACGTGAACATTTTCTTTTTTAAATCCAGGAATATCAACATCGATATGATATTTATCACCTTCTTCATAGATATCGCATTTCATCATTTTGTCGATTTTTTTAGGTTCTAAATCATCTAAGAAATTATCAAAGAATATTTTGCTTGGTAGCATATATTTCACATCCTTTCTGTATTCATTATAACACTTCTTAAACAAATGTCAATACTTTTTTAGCAATTTAACTTGACAATTGCTAATTTTGTGATATACTTATAATTTGAAAGGAAGTGTTTAAGATGAATGAACAAAATCCGTTTGCTGAAAATTTAAAAAATGTCCTTCAAAAATATGGACGTGATGTTACTCAAGAAGCTAGAGATGGTAAGATAGATCCAATTATTGGAAGAGATGAAGAAATTCGTAATATTACAAGAATTTTATCTAGAAAAACTAAAAACAACCCTGTTTTAGTTGGAGTTCCGGGAGTTGGTAAAACGGCTATTATCGAAGGTTTAGCAACGCGTATCATTAAGGGGGATATTCCAAATAATTTAAAAGATAAGACTATATGGTCATTAGATATGGGAGCTTTAATTGCTGGAGCTAAATACCGTGGTGAGTTTGAAGAAAGATTAAAAGCTGTCTTAAAAGAAATAAAAGATTCTGATGGTAAGATAATTCTTTTTATAGATGAAATTCACTTACTTGTTGGAGCTGGAGCGATGGAAGGAGCGATGGATGCAGGTAATATCTTAAAGCCAATGTTAGCTCGTGGAGAAATTTTATGTATTGGAGCTACTACTTTAAATGAATATCGTAAATACATTGAGAAAGATGGAGCTTTGGAAAGAAGATTTCAAAAGGTACTTGTTACGGAGCCTACTGTGTCTGATACAATTGCTATTTTAAGAGGACTAAAGTCTCGTTTTGAGGTATTTCATGGTGTTACTATAAAGGATGCGGCTTTAGTTACAGCAGCTAATTTAGCTGATAGATATATTACTGATAGATATTTACCTGATAAAGCTATTGATTTGATTGATGAAGCTTGTGCTACGATAAAGGTACAAATGGAGTCAGTGCCTGTTAAACTTGATCATTTAACAAGGGAAATTATGACGTTACAGATAGAAAGAGAATCTTTAAAAAAAGAAAAAGATGAGTTATCTTTGAAACGTCTTGAGGATATAAATACTAAATTAGTTGAGTTATCAGCTGAAGAAAGTAAGCTTAGAAGTAAGTGGGAAGAAGAAAAACAATTAAGTACAAGAATTAAGAATAAGAAAAAAGAGTTAGAGGATGCTACGCATAATTTGGAAATTGCTGAGGCTAACTATGATTATGAGAAAGCAGCAGTTTTGAAACATGGTACTATTCCTAAATTACAAGAGGAACTAGCTACTTTGAAGTTTAATAGTGAAAATTCTTCTTTACTTAGTGATACCGTTGATGAAGAAGGTGTTGCTAATATTATATCGAAATGGACTAATATTCCCGTTACGAAGTTAGTTGGTAGTGAAAAAGAAAAACTACTTAATTTGGAAGAAAATATGAAAAAAAGAGTTAAAGGACAAGATGAAGCAATTCATTTGGTATCTGAAGCTATTAAAAGGGCACGTTCTGGTATAAAAGATCCGACTAGACCTATTGGTTCATTTATTTTCTTGGGCCCTACGGGGGTTGGAAAGACAGAAATTGCTAAAACCTTGGCTTATGAACTATTTGATGATGAGAAACATATTATTCGTATAGATATGTCTGAATATATGGAGAGTCATTCTGTATCTAGATTAATTGGGGCGCCTCCAGGATATATCGGGTATGATGAAGGAGGTCAACTTACTGAAGCTGTAAGACGTAATCCCTACTCTATAGTTTTGTTTGATGAGATAGAAAAGGCTCATAAGGATGTATTTAACCTTTTATTACAAATACTTGATGATGGTAGAATTACTGATTCTCAAGGAAGAACAGTTGATTTTAAAAATACTATTATAATTATGACTTCTAATTTAGGTAGTGAATATATTTTAAATAAGGATGAAAATACTGATAAACTTGTCGAGGCTGAATTAAGACGTACTTTTAAACCGGAATTCTTAAATCGTATCGATGAAATTATTACTTTTAATTCTTTAAGTAAAGAAACAATATATGATATACTTGATAATATTATTAAAGATGTTGAAGTAAGGCTTTCTAATTTAAAGATTAATATTAATCTTACTAAAAAAGCGAAAGATTATATTATAGATAATTCTTATAATGAATCTTTTGGAGCAAGACCTATTAAGAGATATGTTACTAAGAATGTAGAATCTTTAATTGCCAATAGCCTTCTTGAAGATAAAGTTAAATTTGGGCAAACAATTATTGTTGATGTTAATAATAATCAACTTGTTATTAGTTAAAAAAGTTCACATCATTGTGAACTTTTTTTATGTCTTTAAATTTTTTTGTCATTTTTAAATTTATATGTCATAAACTTCCATATTGTCTTTCTTTTTGTTAGCCAATTAAAACGAACATTATTATTAGTGTTACTTATCATTTTATCAACCATGAATTTAGCAACAACATCAGGATAATCTCCTAAGATGTTATATATTTTCTTAAACTTGTTGTTTAAAGTCATTTTCTCACTACTGAAGGCATTTGTTAGAAAGTCTGTTATCATTATTCCTGGAGCTAGTGATCCTACAATAATATCTTTTTGGTTTATTTCAGCTTCTTTAGCTAGAGCTTTCCAAAAGTAAGTAATTCCTCTTTTAGCAGTACCATAAATTGATAAACCGGGAATAATATTATCATTAGAACCATGGCCTTCAACCATGTATATAGCTCCACTATTTTGAGTAATCATTTCTTCCATAATCATTTTTGAAGCGATAACGGTTCCTTTCAAATCAATATCAATCATCTTGGTAATTTCTTCTGGAGTCATTTCCCATATTAATTTATCGGGTTGATTAACACCAGCATTATTAATCCAGATATCTATTGTGTGAAACTTATTTTTAGTTTTGTTTATTAATTCAGCAATGTCATCTTTATTTGTTATATCACATAAAACTGATAATGTTTCACCTTTTCCTTTTATAGTATCTAATTCTTTAAGAGCTTTTTTTAAATTCTCTTTATTAATATCACTTATTACAACATTAAAATTTTTATTACGAAATCTTTTGGCCATTTCTAAGCCAAGTCCTCTAGCACTTCCAGTTATAACTACTGTTTTACACTTCATTATATTGCTCCTTATCTTTATAAAGAATAAAATAGCATATTATAATTTGCTATTCCATTCAACATTATCTAATTTATAGGTTTTTCCATCTAATACATAATTGAAACGATAATAAGAATTTCCTACAAATAAATTAGCTAGTTCTTTAACATCTCTATTATAAGAACCAAGTCTGTTATTATCTAAATCATATAGTATGCCATCTTTTAAATAACCAATATTTACATCCATTGATAATTGGTTTTTGTTATAGGAATAACCATATAACTGAGAAACATACTCTCTATCACTATGGCACTCACCTTTACTTCTTGTTATTTTAGAATTTTTTAGATTATAGATATAACCACCATATTGATAACTATTTATTTTACTTGATAAATCCTTAGTAGTGTTAAATAATTCTTTGGTAGCACTATTTATGATTCTTAATTCAAATTCATCTGTTAATTGATTATTTTTATCAAGATAACTAAACATATAGTCTATTAAATTGTTATCGTTCATGTCATCTGTTTTAACAGATCCAGAATCTTTTCCTATATTTAAATATAAATCGCCATAGCAAGAAACACTAACTATATTGCTATATAAAGTTCTTACTTCTTCGGGATATACATTGTATATTTCATTTAAAGTAAATTGATTTTTCTTATTTTTGCTTAATACTATAGAAATAATAATAGTAATTAATATTATTCCTAAAATAATTAAAACCGTTATTAAATTTTTCTTTTTAGATAAGAATACTTTGATTTTTTCTAATAATTCTTTTAATTTACTGATTATTTTATTCATATTATCACCTACTATAAGGTTAACACAAATTAGTGATTTTTACAAGAATTTATTGTAATAATTATTTTTTTTATCTTTTTAAGCATACAAACAGGATAAGAAACATAAATTATAATTGACAAATGGTTATAATTATTGTAGAATTATATTTGTAAGTGTTTATGGACCTATAGCCAAGTGGTAAGGCGTGGGACTGCAACTCCCTGATCGTTGGTTCAAATCCGACTGGGTCCTCCATTTAGATTTTTAGTCAAACTTTTTAGTTTGATTTTTTTATATAAAAAAATGACTTTAATGTTAAAAGCCATTTTTTATTTTTATTTGAATAAGTTTTTAAGACGAGTCCAGAAACTTGTTTTTTCAGTAGATGTAGTAGTGGTATTCTTTTCTGTTTTTACTTTTTGACCATCTACGACCATGATAAATTTACTATCTCCAGAATCTTCTAATTTACTACCACCGATAGGTTTATAATCTTGGCCTAATTTAGTTAATGCTTTTAGTTCCTCAGTTTTAGTACGAAGATTATTATTTACTAGAGAGCTAACATTTTTAATACCTTCATCATTAAATTTAGTAATACCTTCAGATAATTCAGTTATGCCACTATTTAATAATTTTATAGATTCGTTTAATTCATTTAAAGATGAAGTTACTACTTTGGTAGATTCTTTTAAGACACTTTTTGCTACTTCTTCTGATAAAGTTGGTGCTAAGGTAATAGCAGTATTTAATGCAGAATCTTCAGCAACTTTTACAGCTACTTGTTTAGATACATTTTCTGCGACATATGTAGAAACTTGGGAAGCAGTATCACTACTTGATGTAATTGATGCTTGTTTTACGTATGGTAAGGTAGTATCTTCAGATATTACTTGGCAACTTGCTAATTGTTCTTCAGTCATATTACCACCTTGGCTCTTTATATATTTACCAGTTTCACAATTGGTGTAATCATTATATTCCCCTACGCTATTTAAGTATTCAACAACAGCATTTGTTACAGAATTTGTAACAATATTTTTAACTGCTTCATCATCAGGATTCATATTAGAAGATACTGTTAACCATGCATTATTAGCAATTTCTTGTTTATATTCATCTGTAAATGTAGCTTTTACTGATGCTATAGCTTGATTTTTAATTATATTTAATTGTTCATCAGATAGGACTTTTCCTTCATTACTTTGAGATAATTCTTTTAATTTAGCTTCTAACCCTTGCATTAATTCGTTAGAACCATTTTTTAATTTTTGGCCACTTTCATCTATTAAATTCATATTATCTTGTAGAGTATTTACTTTACTATAAATTGAATCCATTTTATTAAATAAATCTAAATCATTTTTATCAATAATTTTAGGGGTAGCGACGGTATAAATACTACCTAATTCAAAAGATTCAGTATCATATTCCAATGTAATGGTATCTAAGTTATGTAATTCTTCCATATTTAGGCTTTCATAAAGACCTGGTGTAGATAATCCAACGATAATGTTTTTAGTACCACTAGAGATTACTTTACCATTAGTAATACTAATATTTTTAGATGTAGCACTAGGTATAATTGTACCCATAGTTACTACGAATGGTGTATATAATGTTTCGTAATGACCATTTACAAGAACATTATGACTATCTAAATTTTTATATTTTATAATAATAGATACGCGACCACTTTTACCTAAAATATCTTTTAATTCTTTAACTTCACCATTTAATTTATAAGTAATATTGGCTTCAATTGGAAGATTTTTTTCTAATTTTCCTTGGTAAAATATATCATTACCAGAAGAAGACCAAGTTATGTTATTATTATCTATGGTGTAAGTTTCTTGACCATTTATATTTAAAATATCTTTTAGTTCTGAATAATCAGATAATTCATTTTCTTTGTTGTTATTTATTAAATGTTCATTAACAATGGTACTTTTTACTTCACCATTTTCTTTTAATTTTATATAAACAATTTCATCTTTAGTCATGGCTAGAGCTTCATATGGAATACAAGAGATAAGAATACTGCTAACCATTAATAAAGACATACCTTTTTTAAATTTATTTTTCATATTAATCACTTTGTCCTTTCGTTGTTTTAATTATTAATTTATCAAATATTATAAGAATAGATGGTAGAATAGTAATTACTGTTAACATGCTTATAATTGCTCCTCTTGAAATAAGAGTACATAAGCTACCTACCATTTCCAAATCTGAGTAGATGGAAACTCCAAATGTGGCAGCAAAGAAGCATAGACCACTTACTAAGACTGAATGGCCATTATAATTAAGAGTTTCTAACATAGCTTGTTTCTTCTCGATGTTATTCTTTCTTTTTTCTAAGTAGGTTGTTGTTAAGAGAATAGCATAATCAATAGTAGCTCCTAACTGAATGGTTCCTAATACTATAGGAGCCACAAATGGTAAGGTTACTCCGCCAAAATATGATATTGACATATTAATAAAGATAGCGGTTTCGATAGTTATAATTAGTAAGAATGGTAAAGAAAGACTTTTTAAAACTATAAATAATATTAATAAGATACAGATGATAGAAGCACCATTAACATTTTTAAAATCAGTATCACTTATGGTAATTAAATCTTTCATTAAAGGTCCTTCACCAGCTACTATACCAGATTTATCATAACTTTTTACTATATTGTTAACTTCTGCCACTTGACTATTTAATTCATCGCTAGCTACTTCGTATAAAGAATTCACTAGGATCATTTGATATTTATCATTCTTAAAAATACTTAATGTTTCTTTATCAAGCATATCTTCCGTTAAACCTGATTGTTTTAATTCATCAAATGATAGAACAAAATCTATTCCATCAATATCTTTTATTTCATCAATCATATTTATAACATCGTTGGTTTTAATACTACTATCAAGCAGTATCATTTCGGGACTTACTACGTTGAATTTATCTTTTAATACTTCGTTAGTACTTATACTTTCTAAGGTAGCTGGAAGTGTTTTATCTATTTTGTAATAAACGGCTACTTTGGAATAACCTAAATAAGCAGGTATTAAAATTATTAAGAATATAACGAAGAATGCTACATGATTTTTAACAATAAATTTATTTAATTTACTAAAATCTAAGATAAGACTTTTATGTTTAGTTTTTTCAATTAGATTATCAAATACTAATAACAAACTTGGAAATAAGGTTAAGACACATACTACACCAAGTAAAACTCCTTTAGCCATAACTATACCAAGATCGGTACCAAGAGTTAATTTCATGGTACATAGTACTAAGAAACCAAAGATGGTAGTAAATGAACTACCCATTACAGAGGTAAAGGTTTCTTGAATAGCTTCAGTCATAGCTTGTTCTTTAGTCATTTTGTTTCTTTTATTCTCATATGAGTGATATAAGAATATTGAGAAATCTGTTGTAACTCCTAATTGTAAAACTGCTACTAGAGCTTTTGTTATGTATGAAATTTGACCTAGGAAAATGTTAGTTCCTAGATTAAAGAGAATAGCACATCCTATATTAGATAATAACAATATTGGTACTATGTATGAATCTAGGGATAATTCTAGAACAATTATACATAAGATAACGGCAATGGCGATATAGATAAATATTTCTTTTTCAGATAATTCCATGGTATCTAGAACCATTGAACTCATACCACCTAGTTTGACGTTATCAGAAGTTATTTTTCTTATTTCTTTAACGGCATCGATAGTTTCAGATGATGAAGTTCCATTAGAGAAAGTTATAAATAATAAGTCGGTATTATCATCATGTAATTTACTAGTTATTTCATTTGGTAAAATATCAATTGGAATATTAGTTCCTATAACATCATATAAGGACATAACTTCATTAACGTTAGGAACATTTCTAATATCTTCAGACAATTTAATAATATCTTGACTACTCATATTTTCAATAACAGCTATAGAATACGCTCCCATATTAAAATCATCAGTTAGAATATTTTGACCTTTAATTGTTTCAATATCTTCAGGTAAATATACTAAAATATCATAATTTATTTTAGTCATTTTCATTAGGATAAAAGATACGACAAGCAAGATACTTGAAACAATTAAAATTACTTTCTTACAATCGCATATTTTATCAGCAATTTTTTTCATCTTATTCCCTCCCACATCGCTAAATTATTTTATTACATATTTTTCAAAAATAACACACGCATATCTCATAATATGTCTGTTTTCCAACAAAATGATAAATATGTATTAATAAATAAACAACAAAACGATAGTTATCTTTACAAATGTTTTAAAATATGTATAATTATATTTGTGTTGGAGGAATTATAGATGGAAAAAGAATTAAAAAAGAAAAGTGATTTAAGAGTTGTAAAAACTAAAAAGTTGTTATATGCAACGCTTGTAGAACTTATGAGGGAAAAGATTTTTGAAGATATTAAGGTTTCTGATATTTGTAATAGAGCATTAATTAATCGTTCAACTTTTTATGCACACTATGAAGATAAATATGAATTATTATATGATTTTTTAAATGACTTAAAGGAAGAATTTAAAAAAGAATTAGAAAAGAATAATAATAATCTAAATACAAAGGAATATTACATCGAATTAATTAAGTTATTTTTAGATCATGTTGAAGATAAGAAAAATATTTATATGGCTGTTATGGAAAATAATCGTAATAGTATTATGATGGATATTTTACTAGGTGTTGTAAATGATGATATTATTAAAAAGATGAAAACAGATGAATTAAATACAAAGATACCTTGTAATATTATAGCTAAATTCTATTTAGGTGGAGTAATAAATTTAGGTATTGAATGGTTAAGAAATGATAAAAAATATTCAAAACAACAGGTTATTGAATATTTAACTATATTAATTAATGATGATATTTTAACACAATAGAAAAACTATATATGATGTAAAATTAGGACATCGTATATAGTTTTTTAGTTTAGTAATTTGCCATATTTAATTTAATTTTATAGTTATTATCATATGACTCATCATAGAGGATATAGGCTTTTTTAATATTTAGATTCTGAATAGAATATGCAACAATATAGCTTGATTTATTATTAGTAATATATTGTTTTTTATAGCAAACTCCTAAAGCACTAAATTTACTACAGATTGTTTTATCAGGAACATATTTGGTATCTCCCATAACTAAAGTAAGCTTATTGGTATTAAACCTTTCTTTTTGGCCATCTTTAGAAATACTAAATTTGACGATGGCATAATATTTGTCATCAAGTATTTGGTAATAACTATCAGTAATAGTAATATAATCATAACTACCAACAGTATCATTTTGTTTATATACTTTTAATTTTTGGTTAAAATAACTATACCCTTTACTTATTCCTATTATTAGGACTATGGTTAAGATTATTAATATAAATATTTTATATTCTTGGAAGAAATAACCAAATTCTCTTTTTTGTTTTCTTACTTTACGCATTATATTAGTGGTATCTATACCTATATTTACTTCAACTTCTTCAGCATCTTCTTGGGAGATATTTAATTCAGCTAAGTCTTGATTGAAATTAAATTTTTTAATATCAAAACCGAGTCCTCTAACTAACATTATTATGGTTATTAATAATTGTAATAACATGGTTATTAACAGTATATCGCGATATAATCTTATTGTTTTTTGATCAATGACATTGGTTGAAAAACCACTTATATAGTTAAATGTTGAAAAAATAACAATAGCAATAATGCCATAAATTACCATTGACATAATATATATTTTTCTTGGTTTATCTTTATATTTTAGTAACCAATAAACTATATAAAACAATCCTATAGCTAAGATGAATAGTATGAAAACTCCATAATGAATATATTTGGTAGCATCATATTTGTTTACAACATCATTAATACATTTACCTAGAAAATTATAAAGATTTCTATTTTGAATAAATAATATTGTCAATACGGCTGTAATAATTAAATGAATTAATTTGAAATGTTTAATTAAAAAAGCATACGGTCTTCTTAATACCATCTGTATCACCTATCCTAGTATTATTATAACATTTTTTTATATTTATAACAAATATTATTTATATTTATAGACAATAAGTTGTTCTGGTTGTAAATATATTTTATCATTTTGTTTTACTAGTTCATCAATACTCGTTTTAAGACCATCGGCTACTTCTTTTAGGGTATCGCCAATAGCGGTAATATACAATATTGATCCAGCTTTAGGAATTAACAATACTTGGTTAGGATATATATAATCAGTTTGATTTAAACCATTTAATTCTGCTAATAAAGTGGGATTAATTTTATTATTTGTAGCTATTTTGTATAGAGTATCGCCTGATGCTACTTTGTAATAATCAAAGTATTTACTTGTTATTCTTGGTACTATTAGGGTCATACCTGGAGTTATACTAAACTCATAACCATTTAATTGATATAATACTTCAGGTGAGGTATTATATTTTTTTGAAATACTTTCAATGGTATCTCCTGCACTAACGGTATATGTATCATACATTTTTAATCACTCCCATTATAGGTTATGATACATTTTGAAAAAAGATATAAAAAGAAAGTAATTTATTTATTATTATTACTTTCTTTTTCATTATTCTTGACATATTCTTTCTTAGCTTTAAGCATTATTTCAGTAATGTTTGTTTCAATTTCACTTAGAGCAGCAGCATCTATATTGGTAATTGTAATTACTTCTTTAACAGTATCGATAACTACTCTTCCCCAAATGATTCCTTTATGAATGGTCAAGTCATTATACATATCTGGAGTAACTGTTTTGAAAAAATATCCAAACAATACTCTTTTTGTAGCTACCATTATACGTTTGTTAGTAAAGGCTATAACATAGGTATTAAAAATATCTACTGAACGATCATTTTTTTGACCGGCGAAAATATATAATATTTCTTCATCAGGATTTAGATATTTATCTATTAGTTTACAATGACTTTTTAATCTCCAGGCAATAGTAGCTGGATATTTATTCATAAACTTTTTTACTAACGAATAACTTTTACTCATTTTACTCACCCATTACAACACGATTATTTAAGAAGTTTTCAACTGTTGCTTTTTCGACATATCCATCGATAGTGTCAATAACACGGTCTCCTAACATAAATAATGTTGTTGGAGTTCCCCATTTATTTCTTTTTAAATAAGCATTAGTTGTTGATAAAGAATTAAATTCTTCTTCAGTTAAGGTATCAGTATCTATATAAGTAATAGCTACTTTTTTCTCTTCGGCTACTTCCTTGACTATTGGCATATATAATTGGCAATAACTGCATCCAGCTCTTTCAATTATGACGATAAAGGCTTTACCTTCATTAACCATATTGGCATATTCACTATATGTTATTTGGTTTAGTCCAACTTCACCAGTTAATTCTAGTGGATATTCTATTTCTTCTAGGGTCTTAGTTCCTTTAGTTGAAAAAACAGCAGCAATGATGATTACTAAAACAACTCCTATTAATATAAAATCACTTTTTTTCATATTGTTACCTCCTAATCAATATTTTACTATTTTTTGCCTTATAAATCAAGTATTATATTTTTAATTCACTAATAGAAAACATTCCTTAAATATAAACCACATGCAGGAGCAGTTTTACCAGATGAGGTTCTATCTTCTTCCTTTAATATTTCTATTATTTCTTCGGGTTTCCTTTTACCTTCACCAATTTCAATTAGTAAGCCTACCATATTTCTAACCATATATCTTAAAAAACCAGTACCTACAAAAGTAATAATCAATTTATTGAAATCTTTACTATCTCTAACGATAGACGTTTGGCTGATTTTTCTTATATAATCTTCAATTTCATCATTAGCTTTAGTAAATGATTTAAAATTATGTTCACCTTCTAAATATTTAATACCTCTTTGCATAGCTACGACGTCTAATTTGGAGCAATACTGATAACAATATTTTCTTTCTATAGGATTATACTCTCCAGTATTAATTAAATAAATATATTCTTTGCCAATAGCATTGAACCTAGCATGAAAATCATCAGCAACAAGAGAAATATTTTTAACATAAATATCTTCTGGTAAAAGAGAATTTAGAGCTTTTAGTAATTTATCGGGAGTAATTTTTACATCTAAATCAAAATGAGCTTTTTGATTCAAGGCATGTACTAAGGCATCAGTTCTTCCTGATGCATGGACGCTTACTGACTTATCAGCATTAATTTTTTTTAGAGCATCTTCTAAACACTTTTGAATAGTTCTTTCATGTGGTTGTTTTTGATATCCTGAAAAATTACTTCCATCATATGAAAATGTCATAAAATACCTCATAATAACACCTCAAATTTATTATACAAGAAAAAAGACTAAAAGTAAAACTTTAGTCTTTAATTCTTACTATAATCCAGGGCCGATTGGAGGAATTTTACTAATATCGTCTGTTCCATCAGTAGTTTCAGTTGCTCCACTTGTACCATTAGCTGTAGATGTTGTATTATTTTCATTTAGCAATTTTTGTAGTTTTTCTTTAAAAGTTTTTTCTTCTTGATCTGATAAACCAATATAGAAGATTTTCTCTATTTGTTCATGATTAAATAATGCAGTCTGGTCTGAAGAAATAACTCCTTCTGGATAAAGGCAACCACAATAATCATACATTACATTTGAATTATCCTTGGCCATTACACAAAATCCAGTAATCATTAATCTTTTACTTCCTTCTTTTAATAATACAACAGTTCCTATTGGTAAAAACTTTTCAGGCATTTTATTGCCTCCTTTCTTATACTATTCCTTTTGAATTATAATCATCATCTATTAATAAGTCAATACTAGATGACAATATTTCTATATTACCTACTTTTTTAATACCATTTAAGTATTTATCAGGTATATATACTTTTTTTAAATTTGCTAATTCTTTTAAAAATTCAATGTTAGGTACAGAAGTTGTAATGAAATATAAATTTTCTAATTTTTTTAATTTTTTTAATGAATCAAAATTTTTTAAACAGCATCCTTCGAAAATAATTGTTTTTAAATTAGATAAATTTTCCAATACATTTAAATCAATATCTAGCTCATTTTGAGGATAAACTATTACTAAATTTTCTAAATTTGTTAAATCTTTAAGAAATGAATAATTTTGAATGTCACAATAATTTATTGTCATATATGTTATTTTTTTTAATTCTTTAAAGTTAAGGTTTTCATCAAAATGACAATTATCAAAACTAATATCTCTTAGGAAAAACAATTTTGAAATAATAGAGAGGTCACTATTTATTATATTTGAATCATTTATTGCTAGGGATGTTACGTTAGGCATTTTTAGAATTTCTTCTACTCTAAATTTTTCTTCACTAGGTGATTTAGGTTTGGAAAAACTTATATTTTTTAAGTTTATTAAATCATCGATAGTTATATCATTATATGATTTGTTCAGAATAATTTCTAGAGTACTTCGGAGATTTTTATTTTCAATTAATTCCATGCTATTTTACCTCCTTCAAAAATTCTTGTAATATTTTTTTATCCAAACTTGTAACAAAATCTCTTGTTCCAGCTGTTCTTGTGATTATACTACTATCACCATCTCTTAAATATTGCTTTAACACATTAAGTCCATAGCCACTTCGACGTTGTTTTCTATCCATTATGTTAATAGCTATTTGAATATCACTATATGTTGTTGGATTTATTCCTTTAGGTACCGAATGAACTAGTTCAGTATTTCTTAACATAGATGAATAGTCACGATATAATTCATCTGGATCGGCAATATGGCGTGCAATAAATTCCTGACTGGTTCCAAACCATTTTGATTTTGCTTCACTAATTGCTCCCCAACATACATCAACTGGAATATATCCATCTTCAGTATGAATGACATTCCAAGCATGGCCACCACCGTGACCAGTTAAAGGATCTATAACACCTTTTCCTCTAACGTATTCGCATTCAATACCTACACGTTCACATAGTTCCTTGTAAACTGAGGCGTAGCCAGCACACACCAAACCTTCCTTACCTGCGGTGTTATTGGATGTCAATCCTCTTAAGCTTGCCGCTATTTTGTGACCATCACTTATTCTAGAATATTCATACATTGGTTTAATTTCTGTAGATAACATATCATATATTTGTTTTGCTCGTTCTGTCTTTGGTAGGTTCATGTCTACCTTTGATTCAAAATAATCTAATTTTTCAAGAATCGATTTCATTTCTGGGCCACTATAAGTGATTCTGTCAATATATTTTTGTTTTCCTTGATATTTTGGTTTCAACATTCCACTTGAATCTCCTAACCCATCACTATATTTTACTTTTACTCTTGATAAATCTTCTACTAGTGACAAAGCTTCGGCATTTATATCAGTGGTATTTCTTATAGTAAGCGTTGCGCTGCCTTGTCTGTGTAATGAATCATTAATTTGATTTACGATTTCAACTTGTTTAGGAGTAATTCGTGGTGAACTATTAGCACTATTTAGGGGAACTCCTTGTGAATTAATGACACTTTCTCCTTGTTTTATTCCTCTCAACATATCATTGGCACTTCTTCTGTCATGAACACCATTTTCGCTACTATAACGAGGTATTATATCAGGTGAATCATGGCTTCCTTTTTGAGAATCAATTGAAAATTTATTTTCTGATTGATTTACTTCAAATGGTTTTGGCTTATTTTGAACATCTTCTAAAAAAGTTTTAACTTTAGTTGCAGATGGTTGTGAACGAGTTTCCAAATATTTTCTTACATCCTCAAGATCCATTTCACTAATTATACTTCTGGCATCTCCAGTTCTGGTAATTAAATTTCTGTTCCCTGTTTCTACATATTTTTTCAATACTTCAAGGCCATCGCCAGTTTTATGATCAATTATGCTTACGATGTCATCTAAGCTTTTGGCCGTTGGTAGTTCAATTTTTGGATGAGCTGATTTCATTAATGGACTATCTAATTTATTGAGATATTTTCTTACATCTTCAAGGTCTATTTCACTAATTATACTTCTGGCATCTCCAGTTCTAGTAATTAAATTTCTGTTCCCTGTTTCTACATATTTCTTCAATACTTCAAGGCCATCACCAGTTTTTTGATCAATTATGCTTACGATGTCATCTAATCTTTTGACCGTTGATAGTTCCATTTGGGGATGAGCTGATTTCATTAATGGACTATCTAATTTATCGAGATATTTTCTTACATCTTCAAGGTCCATTTCACTAATTATACTTCTGGCATCTCCAGTTCTAGTAATTAAATTTCTGTTCCCTGTTTCTGCATATTTCTTCAATACTTCAAGGCCATCGCCAGTTTTTTGATCAATTATGCTTATGACATCATCTAGTTGCTTTTGAACATCCACACTTCTTCTTGCTATAACTTCCGATGCCTTATATCTTTGACCATTTACATCTATAATTGCATTTTCGGGATTTTTAATCAATCTAAGTTCATTATCACTAATTTCACTTAAATTATTCAATTTTATTTCGGCTATTTCTCCTTTACCATTATGGTAATTTGCCTGAGCTATTTTGTATTTTATGTCAGCATTTTCTATATAATTTCTTGGATATTGTCCTACTTGTCCACCTTCAACGGTTGATGGAAGATCAACTTTTTCTTTTACTCTTCCTTTTAATATTTGTGGTAAATCAAAATCTAAAGTATCTTCGAGATTTCTTACTCCTACTTTTTGACCTACCATTACTTCACTGCTTTCTA
>CAKOPG010000005.1 GCA_934098745.1 uncultured Bacilli bacterium | reverse complement strand
CCTTATATAAATTATTATAGCAATTTAAAAAGTAGATCACATTCTATTTTTGTGTCTACTTTTATTTTATCAGTTCATACTTTTGTAGGTTCTTTAATTCATATAAGATATTAATAGCTTCAATAGGAGTTAGTTCAAGGACATTAATATCTTTGAGTCTTTTTTCGATTTCACTTTCCGGTTGTTCAAAGTTTAGCGGGATAGATGTTTGAATAATTCTATCTCTTTTTTGTTCTTTGTTTTCATAGACTTTTAAGATTTCTTCCGCTCTTTTGGTAATTTCTTCAGGGAGGTTAGCTAGTTTGGCAACGTTAATACCATAGCTTTTGTCGATAGAGCCATCTTTTACTTTATGAAGGAAGGTTATTTTACCATCTTTTTCTTCAGCTGATACGTGTTTGTTTTTAAGTTTATCAAGAGTGTTTTCTAGATCAGTTAATTCGTGGTAATGAGTTGAGAAAAGGGTTTTGCAACCTATTTTATTGTTGATATATTCCAAGATAGCTTGGGCAAGGCTCATACCATCAAAGGTAGCGGTTCCTCTTCCTAGTTCATCAAAGAGAATTAAGCTATTTGCGGTAGCATAGTTAATAGCATTAGCGGCTTCGGTCATTTCTACCATGAATGTAGATTCACCACTTACTAAGTCATCACTAGCGCCGATACGGGTAAATATTTTATCAAATATTGGTAATGTGGCAGTGCTAGCGGGAACGTAACAGCCTATTTGGGCCATGATTACAATCATACCTAGTTGACGCATGTAGGTACTTTTACCAGCCATATTAGGACCAGTAATAAGTAAGATTGCGGTATTTTCATGCATAATAATATCATTGGGAATATATTTTTCTTTGATTACTTTTTCGACAACAGGGTGTCTACCATCTTTAATTTCTAAGTCATGGGTATTGGTAATGGTAGGTCTTACATAGTTATATTTTTCTGCGATTAAGGCAAAGGATGATAAAACATCAATTTCACTAACTATTTTAGCAATGGTTTGTAATTTTTGAATATATTCATAACAAGTTTGTCTAATATTTATGAATAAATCATATTCTAAGTTAATTATTTTTTCTTCAGCTGATAATACTAAATCTTCTTTTTCTTTTAAGATAGGACTTACAAATCTTTCACAATTAGCTAGAGTTTGTTTTCTAATATAGCCAAAGTCATCTTTAATAAGAGAGAGATTTCCTTTGGATATTTCAATAAAATATCCGAATACTTTGTTAAAGCCTACTTTTAAGTTTTTAATACCAGTTTTTTCTCTTTCTTCTTGTTCATATTTACTTATAAATTCTTTTCCACCACTACGTAGATCAACTAATTCATCTAATTCTTTACTATAACCTGCTTTTATTAAGTAGCCTTCTTTTAGGGTTTGAGGAGGGTTTTCGTAAAGAGATTTATTTAATAGATCATATAAATCTGATACATCGGGTAATTCTTTCCAAGATAATTTTTTTAAGATTTCATTTATGCTTGGTAATACTTTAAGGGATTCTTTTAGTTGGATTAAGTCTTTGGCGTTAGCAGAACCTAAGGCAATACGGCCACATAGTCTTTCTAGGTCATAGACTTCATATAAATATTTACGGAGATCTTCACTTAAAATAAATTCTTCTAGAAGTTTTTGAACGATGTTATAACGTTCATTTATTTCATCGGCGTTTACTAAGGGGGCTTCAATCCAAGATTTTAATTTTCTTGAACCCATAGCTGTTTTGGTTTCATCAAGAAGCCATAAAAGAGAATACATTCTTTCTTTATTACGGAAATTTTCTGTTAATTCAAGGTTTCTTTTGGTATGAATATCCATTTTTAAATATTCGTTATTTTTACGAATAGTTACTTTTTGAAAATGAGAGATATTTCTTTTAAGAACGTTAGTAAGGTAATTAATTAGATGTTTAATACCTAACTCGTATCTTTTATCGGTAAGATCTTCGAAGATGTAATTATAATCATCTTTATTATATAGTTCATCAGTAATAGTAATGGGTAATTTGTAGATGTTTTTTAATGATGATATAATTTCTATATTTACTTTAGAACTGGCAATTATTTCTTTAATACCTAGGAAGAGAACTTTATTTATTAGTAGTTCATTATTTTGTTCAATTATTTCGCTATATATTTCTCCGGTAGTAATATCGGAGTATGTAAGAAGGTAACAGTATTCAAGATTATAGATACTTCCGATATAATTATTTTCTTTTTCGTTTAGGGAATTGGTGGTAATAACACTACCGGAAGAGATTATTTCGGTAATATCACGTTTTACGATACCTTTAGCATTTTTGGGGTCTTCTAATTGTTCACAAATAGCTACTTTATAACCTTTTTTAATTAGTTTATCAATATATATATCAACGGCATGATGAGGAACACCACACATGGGAACACGTTCTTCTAAACCAGCATTACGGCCAGTTAGGGTTAATTCTAATTCATGACTAACTAATTCAGCATCTTCAAAAAACATTTCATAGAAATCTCCGAGACGATAGAGTATTATGGTATCGGGATTATTTTCTTTTAATGATACATAGTGTTGCATCATAGGGGCTAATTTAGTTTTATCTACTTCACATAACTTCATTTTATCACAACTTTCATTTGTTATTATAGCCAAAAAATGGTGATAAATCAAGGGATAATATTATTTATTTATCCCAGAGGGACTGACGTAAGATAGAGATAAATATAAAAAAATATAGGTTTTGGTTATTAGTTAAAAATAAAAGGTGCCTTTTGGCACACTAATTATTAAGATATATTTATGTATATTAGGTTTATTTAGTTTTAAAGAGATAATTATATAGTTGATTATTCAGTGATAATATCATTTAGGGGTACTATTTTATATCCTTTACTTTGAATATAATCAATAATACTAGATAATTCTTGGGTATTAGTAATAAGTAATAGATCACCATTATGAAGATTATTTTTTATATCTTGATAGGTGGTATTTTTACTTGGGATTAAAGAAAGCATTTTATTATTGGCACAATTATTTAGGGATTCATTATTTTTATTTAGAAATAGACAAAGATTAGAGGTATTATTAGATTTATTATTAATAATATTATTAGCAATTATTAGGTTATCTTTAGTATATTTACCATTAGAACCATAATTATAGATATTATTATTTTTTATTTTTTCAATTATAGATATATTATTATTTAGAAAGGTACTATCTATAAAGAAGTTTATAGGGGTATTGTTTTTATTTATGATATTAAGGATATTATCAAGGGTTTTATCATTATTTAGTATATATATTAGAGATACTTTTTTTTCTTTAGTATTTCCACTAGTTATATATAGATTATAGTTATTATAGATAGATACTTCGGGATATACATCTTTATATATTAAGAGTGATTCATCATAGTAACTTATTTTTTTCATGGATTTATAACTTTCTAAGATATCAATGTATTTACCAGTATTACCGGGAATGATGGTATCTTCATTGATAATGGCATTAGTAGCAGGAATATTTTTACTCGGGGCAATTTCTTTAATTTTAATCATTATTTCATCTTGTTCTTGGGTAACATTAATTACTTTTTCTGTAAAGAAAAATGTAAAGCAGAATAGGACAAAGAGACCAATTATTTTTATTAGTTTCAAGTTAATCACCTACTTAAGTATATGAAAATGTGGTTTACTTATACCTTAAAATGTGATACGATAATTCTAGATAGTAGGTGAATATATGAAAGATAGAAGAGGGTTTACATTAATTGAATTATTGGCAGTATTAGTTATTTTAGTAGCTATATCGTTAACGGCAGTTATGGGGATTAGTGCATCTTTAGAAAGAAATGATCAGAAGGAAGTAGAGGAACAAGAGAAATTAGCTTTTAATGCTGCTAAAATATATTTTACTTTAAATGATGTAGATAGGGTAACTATTGATGAGTTAATACTCGGTGAATATCTTGATGATAAGAAAGTTAATAAGTTAGATGGAAATAAATGTATTGTTATAGAGAATAATACTTATAAGTATGGTAATTGTTAGATGGAAATAGAAATATGATATGTCTTTATGTTTTTAAGGGTATTTTCAATTTCTTTTTTAGTTTTTTTATCTAGAATATTTGAATTATTAATAAGGGATAGTTGATTAGTGAGATTAGCAAGATTATCTTTAGTTTTATTATTTAGATATATTTCGTAATAGATATATAGTAATAATACTTGGGCTTCTTCTAGAGTAGGAATACTATTTAGAAGGTTAATAGATTTATTTAGATCTTTTTCTATACCTAAGGTGGCATTACCGGGGTAATAAAAGTATTTTACTAGGTTGAATATATTCCAAGGACAGATATTAAATATATCGGCAACGGATCCGGTTAAGTAATAGTTATAGGCTTTATTTAAGTCTTTTTTTACATATAAACCTAGGCGATAGAATTCGCCAACTTTATTACAAGCCCAGCTTTCTTCTTTTTCGGCTGATTTTTGATAACAATTAAAGGCTTCTTCATATTTTTTAGCTTCTTCATATATTTTGCCTAGGTTGTTATGGGCAAAGGGGTAACCTTTACTGGCAGCTTTATTAAAATATGCAATAGCTTTATTTAAGTCTTTCTTTTTATTAGGGGTATAACCATGTAAATAGCATATACCAATACTGTTAAGGGCGGAAACGCTATTTAGTTGTTCAGCTTTTTTTAGGTATGTCCAAGAAAGGGCAATATCGTCGGCAGTTAAAGAACCTATTTTTTTATTAATAATCATGTGGGATAACATCCAGTAGGCGGTTGGATGATCAAATGAGGCGGCTTTTTGGCAATAGGAGTATGCTAAGTTAAAACGAGGGGTTCCACTAATTAATCCCGTGTATTCTAGATTAGCTAGTTCTAGTAAGGCATAGGGGTTATTTTTTTTACATAATTCTTTGAGACTAGGGGTAAGATTTATCCCTTCTTTGAATTTGACATTTAAGTAATCTTTTAAATCATTTACGGAAAGGTTAGTATTTTCTAAAATATCATCAATAGTTTTGGATATTTCTTCATAAGCATATAGGGGTTGTTTTTTTTCAAGTATAATAAAGAATAGCATTTTACATAGGGCTTCATAATAGTTAGATTTATTAATATCAGATAGAATTTCTTTTTTTAGGGTTGGTTTAACATATATATCATTTTTAGCTAGAATATGTAAATCTTTACATAATATAGGAATAGATTTATTATTATTTATTTCATCAATAGTTTGATAGTTATAGATAATACCATCAATTATAGATAAGAGGTTATTAATGGTATTTAAGAGTATTTCTTTATTTTGAGGATATTTTTTTAAGTAATTTAGGTATATTTGTTTATATTCACTATTAATAGCACGATATCCCGTACAATAGTTATTAACCGTGGTATCAGATATATTATCTAGATTAAAGATTATACAAAATATTTCTACTTGAATAGCAGATGATTTATTTATAGCTAGTTTTTTAATGGTATTAAATAGATTCCCTAGTGATAAGTGAAGATTATTATCATTTAATTTTATATATTTATTCATAATTAACTCCTTGTATTAATAATATCATTATATGTATAAAGAAACAATATTTTTTGTGGATTTTTAAATTATGCGTGGATATGTGTTAGTGGCAAAATAATTATTAGATTTATATAATGATAGTAGGAGTTGAGAAAAATGAAAATATTTAAGAATTATAAGTCTATGATAATAATGCTTATGTCTATTATTCTTGGGGGAATTTTAGGTTTTATTTTAAAGGATAAGGCTAGTTATTTAAGTCCTTTGGGAGATTTATTTTTAAATATGTTACTTATTGTGGTAGTACCATTAATCTTTTTAACCATTACATCTTCAATATATAAGATGAAACAACCAAAAAGAATTGGGAAGATCTTGGTGGTAACATTTTTAGTTTTTGTGGTTACTTCTATTGTGGCGTCATTAATAGGGTTAGGAGTTACTAAATCTTTTGAATTAATTAATACAACAGATGGGGAAATGATTAAGGAGAATTTGGAAAATTTAGATGAAGAGGCGGTATCAACAGAAATTAATTTACTTAAGAAAACGGTGGATACTATTTCGGTAAATGATTTTGTTAAGTTGTTGTCTAGGGATAATATGATAGCACTTATAGTTATATCTATTTTAGTGGGAATAGCTATGAGTATGTCTGGTAGTAAGGCTTTACCTTTATATAAATTTATTGATTCTGCGACGGATGTGCTTTTAAATTTGATTAAAATAATTATGCATTATGCTCCAATAGGGTTAGGATGTTATTTTGCTTCTTTGGTTGGAACTTTTGGTAAAGAGATAGCGGTTGGTTATTTTAAAACTTTTATTATATATTTAGTGGTAGCAATACTTTATTATTTTGTTGTTTATACGATTTATGCTTATGTTAGTGGAAAAAGACTTGGAGTAAAGAGGTTTTGGAGTAATATTTTACCATCTTCATTAACGGCTTTAGCAACGTGTTCATCAGCGGCTTCAATACCTGTTAGTATAGAATGTACTAAGAATATGGGAGTATCTAGTGATATCGCTGATACGACTATTTCTTTAGGGTCAAGTTTTCATAAGGATGGTTCGGTATTAGGAAGTGTCTTTAAGATTATGTTTTTGGTATATTTATTTAATGATATAGGCAATATTTCACTTGTTAGAATATTATTAATTTCACTGGTGGCTACTTTACTTGTAACAGCAGTACCTATCGGTGGAGGTACAATATCTGAGATGTTGATTATTACAATGTTAGGTTATCCAGTAGCAACTTTACCACTCCTTACAATTATTGCAACAATTATTGATCCACCAGCTACTTTATTAAATGTTGTGGGCGATAGTGCCTCAGCTATGATTACAAATAGAATAGTGGATGGGCCTGATTGGTTAAAGTAATATTTTAAATGATTAGATAGATATAAGAAGATTTAATTTAGGGGATTAAATTTTCTTTTTTTGTTAACTAGTGGTTAAAATTTGGGTATAATTATATAATGGAGGTGATGAAATGTTAAAGCTTGGTAAGAGAAAGAATATGCTTTATGGGGATTATGTAGTAATGTGGCTTTTAGATAGAAAAAACTATGTAAAAGAAAGTACATATGCTAATTATATGTCAATAGTTTATAATCATTTAATTCCAACATTGGGCTTTTTAAGATTAAGTGATATAAATAATAAGACACTACAAGATTTGATTTTGAATAAGTATCGAAATGGAAGAATTGATAGTAGTGGTGGACTAGCTGATAAGACGATAAAAGATATGATTTCGGTACTTAAAAATTCTCTTAGATGTGCTATGCGTGAGGGATTAATAGATTATGTTAGTTTGGATTTGAATTATCAAAATAACTGTTTTAAGAGAAAGATATATGTTTTTTCAAATTATGAGCAAAGAAAAATTATTACTTATGTTATAAATAATCCAACACCAAAGAATATGGGAATTCTTTTAACGATGTATACCGGACTTAGGATTGGGGAATTATCAGCTTTAAAATGGAAGGATATAGATTTTAAGAAGAATGTTTTAACGGTTAGTAAGACTTTACAGAGAGTAAATTTTAAAGATGGTAATGGAAGAGTAATGGTTACTAATCCTAAAACAAAGAATGCTAATAGAGAGATACCACTTAATGATGATTTTGCTTTGTTATTAAAGAAGGTTAAAACTAAGGGAGATGATTATGTACTTACATGTAAAGAGAAATATTTAGAACCAAGAACTTACCGAAAGTATTTTACGAAATTTTTGAAGAGAAATGATATAAATGTTGTTAAGTTTCACTCTTTGAGGCATACATTTGCGACGAATTGTATAAGACTTGGAGCAGACTATAAGACCGTAAGTGAATTATTAGGACATGCTTCAGTTAATATTACTTTAAATTTATATGTTCATCCACAGATGGCCGAGAAGAAGAAATGTATAAATACAATCTATAAATCTTTTCAATAAAATATAAAAAGACCTCATGGGTAGATGAAGTCTTTATGAAGATTATGAATTATCTTCGAAGAGAAGTTTTACTTCAATACCTAGCGCATTAGCTATTTTTTCAACAGCGTCTAGGGAAAAAGTTGCACCCATATTGGTGGATTCAATTTCTCTTATATAACCATGACTTAGATATGATGCATCTGCTAACTCTTGTTGCGTCATTTTTTTCATGCGACGGTATTTTCTAATATTTCTTCTAACTGTATCATAGATATTTTTATTTGATTCCACATTTGCCATAAAAGTACACCTCTTGTTTATATTCTCTCACAAATAAATTAAAAAATATGTAGATAAATAGCCTACAAAATAGGTAATAAATCGACAAAATTTGCCGAATTTTAAGCATATAATGGTTTTGGGTGATAAAAATTGAATAAATTTTATATGGGAATTGATATTGGTTCGATATCAACCAAGGGGGTAATTATTGATGCATATGATAATATTGTAGCTAGTAGTTATTTATATACAGAAGGTAATCCAATTAGGGCGGTAAAGGATGTTATTAAGAATATGCGAGAGGAGATTGATCTTAATAAAAATCAAGTGGTAGCGGTGGGAACGACGGGTTCTGCAAGAAAGTTAATTGGGACGATGTTGGGAGCAGAAACAATTAAAAATGAGATTACGGCTCATGCTGTAGGTACTATTAAGTTATATCCTGAGGTAAGAACTATATTTGAAATAGGCGGGCAAGATTCTAAAATAACTTTAGTTAAAAATGGAATAGTAAATGATTATGCAATGAATACTTTATGTGCGGCAGGTACAGGGGCTTTTATTTCATCTTTAGCTAAGAGATTAGATGTAGCTATAGAGGATGTAGCCGAGGTGGCTTTTACTTCTAAGAATAGGGTTAATATAGCTGCTCGTTGTACGGTATTTGCGGAGTCTGATTTAATTCATAAAATTCAAGCAGGTTATAAAAAAGAAGATATTTTAGCAGGGGTATGTAGAGCTATAGCTACGAACTATATAAATAATGTTGCTAAAGGAAAGAAAATAATTAGTCCAATTGTCTTTAATGGCGGAGTAAGTAAGAATAGAGCGGTAGTAAAAGCATTTGAAGAGGTTACGGGGCAAAGAATAATTGTACCTAAAAATTCTCATTTAATGGGGGCTTTTGGAATAGCTATTTTGGCTAGAGATAGTAGGAAAGAGAAGGTATTTAATTTTGATGTTGATAATATGGAGATAGAAACTAAGATTAATTCTTGTATGGGATGTTCTAATAATTGTGAAGTGGTAACGGTATATAAAAATAATGAATTATTAGATCATTGGGGAAATAGATGTGAACGAGGTGGTCTTATAAAAAGTAAATAGTAAAAGAATTTGGTTGTATTAATTCTTTTTTTTTAGTATAATTTATTTAGAAAGTATGGTGTTGATTATGAAGAAGAGAACTTTATCAGCAATAGTTTTGATGCTCCTACTAATAGGAAGTTTTATTATTAATTCAAAATTATTTAGTATATTGATGTTATTAGTTTCTATAATGGGGTTTAATGAATTTTTTACAATAAAGTATAAAGATAATAATAAATGTATTAGATTAGTTAAATATATGGGAATGTTTTTAGTAGGATTAATCGTAGTGGGAAGTTCACTATTAAAGATAGATATGAATATTCTTATAATGTTGCCTTTAATAGTTTTAGGTATACCAATAGTTTTTTATAATATGTTAGATAAATATAATATAGAGGATTATTTTTATGTATTAGGAATTGTTTATTTACTGGGAATGGGATTTGGGAATATAAGTAATTTAGCTATAAATAGACCACACTTATGTATATTTATATTTTTAATAGCTTTTCTTACGGATACGTATGCTTATATTTCCGGTAGTTTAATAGGTAGATGTAAGTTTACTTCAATATCTCCGAATAAAACTATTGAGGGAACAGTTATAGGACTTATTATGGGAAGTATTATAGGTATTACTTACTACTATAACGTTATAGGAGATATGTCATTAGTTGGAACAGTTATTTTATGTTTGCTACTATCAATGATATCAGAGATTGGAGATTTATTATTTAGTAGTATTAAGCGTCATTTTAATAAGAAGGATTTTTCTGATTTAATACCAGGACATGGTGGTGTATTAGATAGATTTGATAGTGTAATATATGTTTCTTTAGGGGTAATGTTATTTCTTAGTATATTAGTAAAATAAATAGTTGTAAGTATCATATAATTAAAGTGTCAATAATATTAATTTATTTGTATTTTTTGACTTGATATGATAGAATTATTTTAGTGAAAAGATATGGAGGTATTACAATGTTATCACTTTTATGGTTTATATTAATTTTAGGAGCTATTGTAGCAGTACATGAATTTGGACATTTTATTTTTGCCAAGTTATCAGGAATATATGTTTATGAATTTTCTATAGGTATGGGAAAGAAAATATTTGGTAAAAAGAAAAAAGATGGTGAGACAGAATTTTGTATTAGAGCTGTTCCTTTAGGGGGATACGTTATGATAGCGGGAGAAGACGTCGAAGATGAAAAAATTCCTAAAGATAGACAGATGTGTAATAAGGGATTTATCCAAAGATTTTTGGTTCTTTTTGCAGGAGTATTTAATAATTTTGTTTTTGCTTTTCTTATTTTGTTTGTTAGTGCTTTAATATATGGATCTATTTCTACGACACCTTATATTGGCGAGGTAGCTTTAGATTATCCAGCATACAAGGAAGGAATAAGAAAGGGAGATAAATTAATATCTTTAGATGGAGAAAAGATTAATAGTTGGGATAAGGCTTTAGTAAAGTTACAAACAACATCAGGTGATCCAATTGTATTTAAAGTATTAAAAACAGATGGTAGTTATAAAGAATATAAAGTAACACCAGCAAAGGTTACGAATGAGAAGGGTGAAGTATCATATGTATTTGGTATAACTACAGCAGGTGAAAAAAGATATGGATTCGTTAATTCTTTAAATTATGCCGTAACAAAGACAGCTTCTTTATGCAGTAGTATGTGGGATACATTAAAGTATTTATTTACTGGTAAAGTAGGAGTAAATCAATTATCAGGTCCGGTAGGAATATATTCAATTGTGGATTCACAAGCTAAGCAAGGACTTGAGGCAGTGCTTTACTTGGTGGCATATTTATCTATAAATGTGGGAATTATTAATTTATTACCATTCCCAGCCTTTGATGGTGGAAGGATATTATTCTTATTTATAGAAAAAATATTTAAGAAACCAGTATCTAAAAAGACCGAGAATATTATTCATTCGATAGGTTTTATGTTAATTATTGCTTTACTTATTTATGTTACATTTAATGATGTAATTAGATTATTTAGATAATGGAATGGAGGCCATATGTATACGGGTCTCTTTTTTCTTACATATTAGTAGTTTTTTTTATAAAATTATGTTAAAATGTATTTGTATGGTAGGTGATAAGATGATTGCTATAGAGAGGACAACAATTGATGGAAAGAAATATGTAATATATTTACCAAATGATAAGAGTAATACTTTAGATATTAGATTTAGTTTTGATATTGATGGAAAAAATACTATTAAAAATAATGAAGTGTTAGTTCAACTTAGTAAGGATATGCAAGAAAAAGATATTTTAGATGCTATTAAAAATAGTATGGATGAAATTATTAATCGTGGATATAATGTTAAGAGGGAAATGTTTTTTGATGTAAATAGTGAAGAAGAATTACAGAAAATAAATGCGATTATTAATTTAGGGTTTAATGATATTATAAAGACAACAAAGGGTAAAGGATATTATGATGAAAAATTTAAGGCTTATTTAACTGTTAACACTATACAAAAGATGGATAATGGAAGAATTGTTAATTATGTTATTGCCCATGAAGATGATGTCAATAGGGAGTTTGTTTTAGCAGGAATAGATGTTAACAAGATGGAAATTGCCCTTGAAGAGATACTAAATGATGATACTAAAAGAAATGTATTAGAAGGAAAAAGTCCAGAGGATATTGCTAATATTGTTCTTAATTATATAGCAGATAGGGATAATTTAAAGAGATATATGCTAGAAGAAAATAGTAATACGGTAGCTAATGATTTAGTTGGTAGTGTAACACAGAATGTCGCAACGCAAGATGATAAGGTAAATATGGAATTAGGTATTATTAAAAATGATGTTAAGGATAAAGAGGATAAATCTTATCAGATGGTTAGTGTTGATGGAGAGAGTTATAGTGTATCAGAGTTTAATCCCGGTACAATTAATACGGATGCTAATGGCAATAGATATAATAATACAGGGGTAGAAACTATTTCTCATGTTGAAGAACAGAACGAAGATATAGCGGAAACTTTTTATATAGATGATGAGGGTAATTTATATGACAAAGATGGAAATGTAATGGGTAATATAAATTATGATAGTGAATATCAGATAAATATTAATGATAATAGTTTATATAAAGATGGTAAAAAGATCGGTGTAATAGATGATTATAGGGCACTTGGAGTTAGTCAAGAAAAAAGCCAAGAAAATGTTATGAGAAGAGTCTTATTACCAAATAATACGAGTAATAATGGAATTATAAGAATATCTATTATAGGGGTATTACTGGGAATATCTTTGTTGGTAATATTTTATTTAATAGTAAGATAAAAAAAATAGATACTTGTGATAAGAACCCCGTTTCTTGGATATAAGAGAAACGAGGTTCAGTTTATTTGAAGTTATCTACTTTTATGATATAGAGATATTTTTAATATTTTTTTTAGGTTCATCAGCTTTAGGAAAAGAGATTATTAAGAGTCCTTCTTTATAAATAGCTTTAATATCGGTTTCTTTTTTTATACCGATATAAAAGCTTCTTTTAATTTGACCATAAAATCTTTCTCTTCTTATGTAAGTGTCGGGACTTGAAGATAGAGCATTTTTTTCAGCAGTGATTGTTAAATAACCATTTTCATAAGTAACTTTAATATTATCTTTTTTAATTCCCGGTAAATCAATTTCTAAAATATAGTGGTTTTCTTTTTCATAAATATCAGTTTTTAAATAATCTTTTTCTTTAATATATGGAGTGTTAAAAATATCAAAGTAGTCATTTAAATAATAATTTCTTTTTGGCAACATATAAATCTTCCTTTCATGATTAATATTAACTAATTATTTAGAAATAATACATAAAAATATTAGATGTTAATAAAGAGTAAAGCAGGATAATAAAGGTATTAAAAAAAATAGTTTTATGGTATACTTATTATGGGTGGTTATATGTATAATAAAGCCTTAGAAATTTTAAAAATTTTTTTTGAACATGGTTATATTGCATATATCGTGGGGGGATATCCACGTGATAGTTTATTAGGTATAAAAACTAAAGATATTGATATTTGTACTAATGCAAAGCCAAAAGAAATAATGGAAATATTTAAGACAGAAGCAATTGATAATATAAAATATGGTTCTTTAAGAGTAATATATAAAAATGCATATTTTGATGTAACTACTTTTAGGAAAGATATTAAGTATGAAAATAATCGAAAACCAGTAAAGATTAAATATATCAATGATTTAAAGAAGGATTTACTTAGAAGGGATTTTACTATTAATACAATATGTATAGATAAAGATGGTAATTATATAGATTTACTTAAAGCTAAAGAAGATATAGATAAAAGAATAATTAGAACTGTAGGTAATCCAAGATATAGAATTAAAGAAGATAGTTTAAGGATTCTTAGGGCGATTAGGTTTGCTTGTATATTAGATTTTACTATAGATAGTAAGACTAAGAATTATATTATGAAATATGGTTATTTACTTAAGAATTTATCTAATTCAAGAAAAAGAGAGGAATTAGATAAGATATTTGCTTCAAAAAATAAAGATATTGGAAAGAAGTTAATATTAGAACTTAAGTTAGATAAATATTTAGGACTTGATAATTTAGAAGAGGTAGTTATGTGTGATGATATTTTAGGTATATGGAGTCAAATTAAATTAAGTATAGATTATCCATTTACTAAAGTAGAAAAAGATATGATTAAAAAAATTAAAATGATGTTATCGGGACCAGTTAATAAGATTACAATATATAAATATGGTCTTTATGTATCAACAGTGGTTGGTTCTATTAGAGGAATTAGTTATCAAAAAATTAATGCAATATATAAGAGTTTAGCAATATATACGAAGAAAGATATTGTAGTTAATGGAATGGATATATGTAATAAATTAAATATTTTACCAGATAGTAGAATTAAAGATATAACTTGTGATATTGAAGAAAAAATTGTACTGGGTGAAATACCTAATGAGTATGATAAGATAATGGGATATGTTTGTAAGAAATATAGTTAGGGCTAAGTAAGTATGATGAATTAGTGATAACAAAGAATAATAATTAGATATAGATTAAAAAGAATTTAAAATGAAGTAAGAATATTTAATGGGAGGTTTATATGGGATTTTTTGATAAGATAAAGAAGGCTTTTTCTAAGAAAGAGGATGTAATAGAAAGTAAGAATTATGAAGAGGGTTTAGAAAAAACAAGAAAAGAATTTGTTAGTAAGCTTAGTAATTTATCAAAGAAATATAAAAATATTAATGATGATTATTTTGAAGAATTAGAAAACATTTTAATTATGGCTGATATTGGAGTTAATACAGTTATGAAGTTTGTCGATAGATTAAGGGACCGTGTTAAGAAAGAAAAGATTACTGATAGTGATTATTTAAAAGAAATAATTGTCGATGAATTGTTTGTTATGTATGTTGGCAATAATATTATTGATAGTAAGATTCATTTTGTAAATGATGGACCTACAGTTATTTTATTCGTTGGAGTTAATGGTGTAGGGAAAACTACGACAATCGGAAAAATAGCTGCTAAATACAAAAATATGGGTAAAAAAGTTTTGATGGTAGCGGGAGACACTTTTAGAGCCGGAGCAATAGAACAACTTATTGAATGGGGAGAAAAGACTGATACGAGAGTTATTACTAATTCTTCAAAAGACCCTGCATCAGTTATTTATGATGGCTTAGAAGTAGCTAAGAGGGAAGATTATGATTTAGTACTTGTCGATACAGCGGGAAGACTTCAAAATAAAAGTAATTTAATGGCAGAATTAGAGAAGGTTAATAGAGTTATTAAAAAGATTATTCCAGAGGCACCGCATGAGACATTATTAGTAATAGATGCAACAACGGGACAAAATGGTATTAGTCAGGCAAAAGCATTTAAGGAGATAACAGATATTACAGGAATTGTTTTGACAAAGTTAGATGGAACGGCTAAAGGAGGAATAGTTCTAGCTATTAAGGAAGAAGTAAATATTCCGGTTAAATTTATTGGCTTAGGTGAAGGAGTAGACCAAATAGAGACGTTTGATGTAGAAAAATATATATATGGTTTATTTAAAGATTTATAAGGAAGGGATATAAAATGAAAAAAGCGTTAATAGTTTTAGTATTTATATTAATGTTATGTGGATGTCAAGATAAAAAAGAAGAAAATAATAATAATGATGTTGATGTTAAGTACGAAGAGATGAAAGATAAGTTAATTGAATATGGAAAGTTAATTTATGAAAATGATCAATGGTTAAAGGGAGGAATTGAACCGGGAACATATTATATGAATTTACGAGATATGTCAGAAAGAAATAATTATGATATTTCAATGTTTATAAATCCTTTAAGTAATGAAAAATGTGATGTTGATGAAACAAGAATAGAATTTATTGTTAAAGATACGACAACAGATGAGAAAACAGATTATGAATTTAATCCAGTATTAGTTTGTGATTAGATAGATATGGAGGTAATAATGGGAGAAATAGAATATTTAGTAATGTTATATGATTATTATGGTGAATTATTTAATTACCAACAAAGAAAATATTTTGAAGGTTATTACTTCGATAATTTATCTTTATCTGAGATAGCTTTAAATGAGGATAAAAGTAGGAATGCAGTTCATAAATGTATTAAGAATGTATGTAATAAGTTATATGAATATGAGGGAGTATTACATTTATATGAGAAGGGTAATAGGTTAAAGAAGGTAATTAATAAGATAGATAATGAGGATATTAAGAAGGAGCTTAGGGAGTTATTATGAAGAATAGATTACCAGTAGTACTTTTAAATTTAGAATTACCTGTTGATGTTATGAAGAAAAAAGAAGATAATAAGAGAGAAAAAATGTATGGATATGTTAGTATTTTATATGTTTTATCAATAATTATTACTAGTTTGAGTATAGGGATAATATTAGTTTTAAGAAATAGGTGATGAGATGAATAATAGTATATTAGAAAGATATGGAGAAGATTTAACGAAGGTAAAATATGTTACTAATCCAGCAGTAGCTAGAGATAAAGAATTAAAAGAATTGGTAATGGTATTGCTTACTCCAGAAAAATCGGCTTGTTTAGTAGGTAAACCGGGTATTGGTAAAACGGCTATTGTTGAAGGATTAGCTTTTCGTATGCAGTTAAATGATATGCCAAATGCTTTGAAGGGATATTCGGTCTATAAAATAAGTACGCCATCATTAATTGGTACGACAGATGGGGAAAATAAGATTATGGCTTTAGTTAATGAGTTAAAAACGAGAGATAAAGTCATAATATTTATTGATGAGATACATATGCTTATGGGTGCTAGTAGTAGTAATGGACCAATGGATTTGGCTAATATGTTTAAAGAAGGTCTGGGAAGAGGAACTGTTAAGTTGATTGGAGCAACAACTGTTGATGAATATGAGAGATATATTCTTCGTGATAAGGCTTTTGTGAGAAGATTTGAGAGAATTGATATATCGGAGCCTACACAAGAGATGTGTGTAGAAATACTGATGAAGACGTTACCTAAGATTGAGGTTCAGACAGGGGTAAAACTTAATTATACGGATTTTATTAAAGAGAATATATGTAAATTTATCGTTAATATGACTAGTGAGTATAAAAGAGTATATGAGATATCTTCAAGGTATCCGGATATAGCTTTGACAGTATTAAGACAGGCTTTTTCAGCCGCTTTATTTGATAATTCAATGGAAGTAAAATTTAGACATATATATGAGGCTATTAAATCTACTAAAGCAGTGTATCCAGATGTTATAAAAAAAGAATTGAAGGTCTTTAAAGAAGAATTTAAAGATGAGTTAGCGGAAGAAGGCGTAGTGGTAGAAATACCAGAATAGGGGGAATTATGAAATTAGATAGTTTATTTGAAAAGATTCCATATGAGTTATTAAAGGGAAGTATGGATACGGAAATAGTAGACATTGCATATGATTCAAGAGAAGTAAGAGATAATTATATGTTTGTTGCTATGGTAGGAAGTGAGAATGATGGACATAATTATATAGAGTCAGCAATTTCTCATGGAGCTACAGTAGTGGTAGTAGAGAAGAATATAGATATATCTAGTGATGTAACGATTATTAAAGTTAAAAATACTAGAAAGATATTAGCAAAATTAGCTATGAGGTTATTTAAGTTTCCACAAAATAAGATGAAAACAATAGCAATTACGGGGACTAAAGGAAAAACTACAGTAAGTTTTATGATTAAAAAGATAATAGAAGAGACAGGTAAAAAATGTGGACTTATCGGTACTACCGGAGTATATATTGGAAAGAAGTATTATCCACTTAAAAATACAACACCGCAGGCATATGATACTTTAAAATATATGGATGAAATGGTTCATGATAAGATAGAATATATGGTAATGGAAGTATCTAGTCAAGCTTTAAAATATGATAGAGTTAATGATATTATCTTTGATTATGGAATTTTTACTAATTTGACACAAGATCATATAGGACCACTGGAACATGATAGTATGGATGATTATATAGATAGTAAGGGTAAGTTATTTAGTCAATGTAATCATGGAATACTTAATATCGATGATGAACATTTTTATGATATGATTAAAAGAGGAGATAGTTCTATTAATACTTATGGTTATAATGAGAAGGCAGATTTAAGAGCAGTAAAAATGGAATTAGTAAGAGATGGTCATTTTGTAGGTATTAAGTTAGATACTGAAGGGGTTATTAAAGATACCTTTAAGATAAGTATGCCCGGAAAATTTTCTTCATATAATGCAATGGCAGCTATTCTTACTTGCCATATGTTAGGTATTTCAGTAGATGATATTAAAAAGGCTCTTAGTAATTTTTCTGTTAAAGGAAGAGTAGAACCGGTAAAGGTATCAGATGATTTTACTTTACTTATAGATTATGCTCATAATGGAGTTAGTACAAAATCTATTCTTAGTACAATAAGGGAGTATGATCCGGGAAGAATTGTAACAATATTTGGTTGTGGAGGAAATAGAAGCAGGGATAGAAGATATGAGATGGGAGAAATTGCTTCAAAATATTCAGATTTTTGTATAATTACTGAGGATAATAATAGATATGAAGAATTTGATGATATAGCTAAAGATATTATGGAAAAGTTTGATAAGAAGTGCCAGTATATAATTATTCCTGATAGAAAAGAAGCTATTAAGTACGCTATTAAGAATGGTCAAAAAGGTGATATTATTATGCTTATAGGTAAAGGACATGAGGATTATAAAGAAATCAAAGGGATAAGATATCCATTTGATGAAAGAGTAATTATTAAAGAAATATTAGATGAACTTAAAAAAAGTCCTTTATAGGGCTTTTTACTTTAGTATTTTATCAATTATACCATATTCTAGAGCATCTTCAGCGGACATATAATAATCTCTATCGGTATCTTTTTCAATTTGTCTGATAGTTTTTTTAGTATTTTTAGCAAGAATACTATTTATCTTTTTACGTAGATTTAGTATTCTTTTGGCGACGATATCAATTTCGGTGGCTTGTCCTTGAACACCACCAAGAGGTTGATGAATCATAACTTCACTATTTGGCAGACAATATCTTTTTCCTTTTTCACCACATGATAAAAGAAAGGCTGCCATGGAAGCACACATACCAATACAGGTCGTGGAAACATCACTTTTAATAAAATTCATCGTGTCATAGATAGCCATTCCAGAAGTAATAGAGCCACCGGGAGAGTTTATATAGAGAGAAATATCACTTTCTTCAATACTATCAAGATAGAGAAGTTGGGCAATGATGACATTAGCTAAATTGTCATCAATTTCACCACTTAATAAGATAATTCTATTTTTAAGAAGACGTGAGTAAATATCATAAGCACGTTCTCCCATACTACTTTTTTCAATAACTGTTGGTATTAACATTTTATCACCTATTAATATAATAATATAAAAATATAAAAATAGATATAAAAAGAAATCGACAAAAAAAGAAAAGGTTTGCACCTTTTACTTTTTAATTTTTTTGTTGATTTCATTGGTATTTTTCCATAACATAATAATTATTAGGGCTGTTTCATAAGATATTCTTATGATTAAATTACCGATGGTTAATGTTAAGATAAAGCCAATAAAACTTTTACCAATTAGTCCTAAAGAGGCTAATGTTATGAACAAGGCTAAAATAATATAAGTAACTTTTAAAAGAGGTTCAATTAACATAGTTTTAAAGTTTGCAAAATCTTTTAACCATGTAAGAAATTTATTATCTGTTTTTTTATCTGGTTTTAAAAACATGAAATATGCGGTAATTCCTCCGATAATAGCTAGAACGGCAGATATTACTCCCCATATACCAAAATCAATAATATTACTAGTAATATTTGTAGTACTGGGATTTGTCATATAATCAAAATTGTACATATTAATACTCCTTTCAATAATATCATATCATAATATTATAATAAAAATAAATACTTTTTAGTTAGCTAATTGTAATTTATTTGGATGAATGTTAAAATAAAGATGTGATGATATATGAAAATAGAGATAATTAAAGTAGGATATTTGAAATGTAATTGTTATTTAGTTTATAATAATAGAGATGTTTTGGTAATAGATCCGGGTGATGATGGTGATAAGATAATAGAAAAGATAGGTAATAAAAAAGTTATAGGAATAGTTATTACGCATTATCATTTTGATCATATTGGGGCAATTAAAGATATAGTAGATAAATATAATTGTCCGGTATATGATAAGAGTAATTTAATAGAGGGTAATAATAAGATAGGTGAATTTAATTTTGAAGTTATATATACTCCCGGTCATAAGGAAGATGCAATAACTTTATATAGTAGAAAAGATAAGATAATGTTAACGGGTGATTTTATTTTTAAAGATGGTATAGGTAGATGTGATATGGAGGGTGGTAGTATTCCTTTAATGTTATCTTCTATTGAAAAAATAAAAAAATATGATCGAGATATTACAATATATCCAGGACATGGTGATAAAACTACTTTAGGATATGAGATGGATAATAATATATATTTTAGAGATGATGTAAAATACTTTTGACAAATTGATATATATAGTTGCTTTTATACGGAGATGATTAAAGGTATAATGATAATAGATAGGAGGATTAATGAAAAAGAAAAGATTAATTAAGACAGTTTGTTTAATACTTATAGGAATGCTGGTAGTGATTTTAGTAGATGGAGTTTGTACTAAATATTTTAAAACAAGACCATTAATAGCTAAGCGGGAAGTGGCATATTATCATGATAGTAGTAGTAATACAATACCTTTAGAATTAGGAGTAGTATATAAATCAATATTTGCGGATATATATTATTGTGATACGACAGTAGATACATATGATAAGGAATATCATATGAGTAGAGAACAAAAGATAATTAGATATTATCTTAAAAAGGGAGAGAAATTTACTTGTAAGAGTTCTATTAGTTATTATCCAGATTATGTGGGAATAAAAGATTATGTAGATATGGATAATCCAAGTGATAAAGAATATATTAAGAGTATAGCAAAAGATTTGTATAATCAAAAATTAGATGGAATATATGATGTTAATAATAAGATGGGAGTTATGATATATAATTTATTAGGATATCATATCGATAATGAATATCAGGATGTTTATATGTTTGATATAAATGATTTTAGTAAAGAACCGGTAAAACTCTTGATAGAAGGATTTGATATGGCTTGGAGAAGTAGCAATTATAAGTCATCTCCAAGTGGAAATATTTTAACTTTTAATTATTCTTGTGGTTATAAAGAATATTTTGGGGAATCTGGAAAATATAGTTTAGAAGATTGTGAGAAAAATAGAGATACAACAGGAATATATGTGTTTAGAGTTAAGGGTATTAATGATTATGAGAAGATTAATTTTTATAAGGAAGATAATAGTTATTTAGAGGAATATCCAGAAGGTTATTTCGTTATCTCTAAAGTTATTAATGATGAAGAAATGATTATTAAGTTTGTACTTACTAAGAATAAACAAGAAGAACCTGATAAGATAGTTTATGTTAAATGGAATTTTATTACTGATAAAAGTGAGGAAGTAGCTTATGAATAAGTTAGTTGGTGATAGAATATACTCTCTTAGAAAGAAACTGGGGTTATCACAAGAAGAATTTGCTAATAGAATTGGAGTAACAAGACAAGTTGTTAGTAAGTGGGAAAGTAATCAAGTAATACCTTTAACAGATAAATTAAAAAAAATAAGTGAAGAGTTTAATATTAGTTATGATGAAATATTTAGTGATCAGGTAATTAACAAAGATAATAATAAACAAATAAAGAAATATATAGTTCTATTTATATTTTTAATAATAATAGAAATTATTATAATAGTTATATATACTTATATTCAAGATGATAAAGATATGAAATATAAATGTACAGGAACAAAGACTTATTATATAGATAAGATATATGATAGTGATGATGATAATTATAAGTATGTAACGATAATAGATAGTAGTAGTAATGTTTTGACTATAAAGATGAAGAAAGTTATTACAAATAATTTAGATATAAATAGTACTTATGAATTTATATATAGAAGTAATAATAAAGATAATAGTATTGAAGATATTATTAAGAATAATCAGGTTGTCAATATTATTGAGAGTAATAAAGATAAAGATAATTGGATAAATATAGATAGTTGTAATAATTAACATTTGAATAAAAAGGAAAAGATGCAAAAAAGTAAGAATTTTTTGCTTTTTTCAATTGATATTTATTTTTCTACTATTAATAGATATTCTTGTTAAATATTAGATTTTATGGTATGATATAGGGCATGTTTAGGGGGAATAATATGATATATTATGATGAACATGGTAATAAGTGTGAGTTTAATAAAAAGAAGAAAATATATAAAAGAATATATTTGCTTAGTGATATGAAAACTTGTTTAAAAACGGGAATAAATTCGATGAATGCTGATTTAGATACTTTAAAAATTATTAGAGATATGGATATGGATGGGATGTATAAACTGAGAGATTTTCTAAATGATAAAGATGGTAAATTTAGTGCTTATACGATGGATTATTATGAGAGTAGTCCGGTTGATTTTTTAACAATGCCTTCGGAATATACAATAGAAAATTATCTAAGAATGGAGAAAATTATTAATAGATTAATTGAAGAAGGAATTTTTATATCTGATTTACATGATGGTAATGTTATTGTTAATGGTAGAGGAATAACAATAATAGATGCGGATATGTATGTTAAGAGTCGTTTTATTTTACCAGATAAAATTAAAGAACGTGATATGAGAGCTCTTAGTAATATATTTATAAGTTTATATTATATATCTTTATGTGATTATCATGGTAAGAGTTATCACTTAGTATGTGGGAAGATAGAAGAACTATTTGAAGATAGTAAGACGGTTACTAAGAAATTATCTAGATGTAGGTATCCGATAGATTATTTTTTAAAGAGAAATTAATTCTCTTTTTTTCTATATATTATAGACTTTATAAGGGTATTTTGTTACAATTAAATAAAGGTATGTGATATGATGGAACATGAATTAAATAGAATAATAAAGTTTATTAGAGATTATTATAATAAGTATGATTTATCTGGTTGTGTATTAGGAATAAGTGGTGGTAAAGATTCAGCAGTAGCTTCGGCTTTGATGTGCAAGGCTATAGGGTGTGAGAATGTTGTTGGTTTAACTTTACCATGTCATTCTTTAAAAACAGATAGAATAGATGCAAAAAAAATAAGCGATTATTATGGATTTAAGTTATATAATATTGATTTAACAGGCGTATTTGATGTTTTTAAGGAAGAGGTAAGAAAAGAAGTAAGTTTTAAGGAGGAAGATACACTTGATAGTGATATTAATTTAAAACCTAAATTAAGAATGGCTAGTTGTTATTATATGGCTTCTTTACTTACTAGTATTACTAAAAAGAAATATTTGGTAGTAGGTACTTCAAATAAGTGTGAATTATATGTTGGTTATTTTACTAAAGGGGGAGATTCGGTATATGATATATCTTTACTAGGTGATTTAACAGTATCTGAAGTAATTAAATTAGGGGAATTACTAAATGTACCAAGTGATATATTATATAAAGTACCAAGTGATGGATTATCTAAGATGAGTGATGAAGATAAGATGGGGGTAAGTTATAAAGAGATCGAAGAATATATGTACCGGGGATATGTTAGTAATGAGAATGTATCTAAGAAGATAGAGAAAATGCATAAAGGAAGTAGGCATAAATTTAATATACCTATGTATATGAAGGATAAATAATGAGAAGAGGAATATATGTAGGAAGTTTTGATCCAGTACATAAGGGGCATATAGCACTGGTTAATTATTTAATTTTAAATAATTATGTAGATATGGTAGAAATAATACCAACAGGTAATTACTGGGATAAGTTAGATTTAATAGATGTTAAATATCGTATAGAGATGCTTAGATATTATCAAGATAAGAATATTCAAATTAATGATAAATTAAATAGTTTAAAATATACGTATATGATTATGAGAGAATTAAGTAATAAGTATAAGAGTGATAAATTATATTTGATTATTGGGGCAGATAATATTTTAAGTTTTGATAAGTGGATGAATGTTTCAGAATTATTTAATTATGAGATAATAGTTGTACCAAGAGATAATATAGATATAGATAAATATATATATAAATTTGATAAGAGAGAGAAATTTATTATAGTTAATGGTTTTAATGAGATGGATATATCATCTAAGATGATAAGAAAGTTTATTAGTAATAGAGAAAGAGATAAGTTAGATAAATATTTAGATAGAGATATAATTAATTATATTTTTAGGTATGATTTATATAATGGAGGGTAATGATGAGTGATATAGAGATTGCTAGAAAAACTAAATTAAAAGATATTTCTTTAATAGCAAGAGGTTTAGGTATTAGAGATAATGATATTGTTTTATATGGAAGATATAAGTGTAAGATAGATAAGGGAATAGATAAATATTTAAGTGATAAAGAATTAGGAAAACTTATTTTGGTAACAGCAATCAGTCCAACACCTTTAGGTGAAGGTAAAACAACGATATCAATAGCTTTAGCCGATGGTCTTAGAAAAATTAATGAGAAGGCTATTTTAGCTTTACGTGAACCTTCTTTAGGACCTGTGTTTGGAATTAAGGGTGGTGCTACAGGTGGTGGAATGGTACAGATAGCTCCAATGGAAGATATTAATTTACACTTTACAGGAGATATTCATGCAATGACTACCGCTAATAATTTACTTTCAGCAATGATTGATAATCATATTTATTTTGGAAATGAATTAGGAATAGAAAGAGTTGTTTGGAAGAGATGTTTGGATTTGAATGATAGGCAATTAAGAATCGTGGAGACGGGTTTGTCAGATGAGAAAAATATTCATAAAAGAATGGATAAATTTGATATAACAGTGGCTTCCGAGATAATGGCTATTATGTGTCTATCAACAGATCTTGTTGATTTAAAGAATAGACTGGGGAGAATTATTATTGGTTATAATAAGGCTGGTAAGCCAATATATGCTAAAGATTTGAAGGCTGAAGGAAGTATGACAGCTATTTTAAAGGATGCTTTAAGACCTAATTTGGTACAAACTTTAGAACATACTCCGGCTTTAGTACATGGGGGGCCTTTTGCAAATATAGCTCATGGATGTAATAGTATTATGGCAACAAATATGGCTTTAAAATTAAGTCCTTATGTTGTTACAGAGGCTGGTTTTGGAGCTGATTTAGGATGTGAGAAGTTTTTAGATATAAAATGTAGACAAATGGGAATAAGACCTTCGGTAGTAGTAATAGTGGCAACGATTAAGGCTTTAAAATATCATGGTGGAGTATTAAAGGATGAGGTATTTAAAGAGAATATAGAAGCAATAGCTAAGGGAATGGATAATTTATATAGGCATATTGATAATATAAGAGCTAAGTTTGGTTTAAATATTGTGGTAGCTTTGAATAAGTATAATCAAGATAGTGATAAAGAAATAGATTTTGTAAGACAAAAATTAGAAGAAAAGGGTGTACTACTTAGTGTTGTTACAAGTTATGTAGATGGTGGAATGGGAGCGGTAGATTTAGCGCAAAAGGTAGTATCTTTATCAGAAAAACCGGCAAGTTTAAATTATATGTACGAATTGACTGATGATATTAAGACAAAGATTAAGAAAGTAGCTACGAAGATATATTATGCTAATGATGTGGAATACTCAGAAGAGGCTCTTAGAGAGATAGATGAATTAGAAAGACTTGGATTTGGTAATTATCCAATATGTATAGCTAAGACACAATACTCTTTTTCAGATGATCCACATAATTTAGAATGTTTAAATGATTATAATATAACCATAAGAAGTGTTGAAGTTAAGAATGGAGCAGGATTTATTGTAGTTATGGCAGGAAAAATTATGACAATGCCGGGATTACCCAAAGAACCAGCGGCTACGAAGATAGATGTAGATGAAAAGGGAAATATAGTAGGAATATTTTAAAACTGTATTTTATGAAAAGTGTTTAAGAAAACATGGATACGTGATATAATTTATTTATAATAGGGAGAGGTATATGAAGAAGATATTACTTTTGATAATAGGAATATTACTTATAACAGGTTGTTCTAAAAGTGAGAATGAATTAATAATGGTAACAGAAGCAGGTTTTAAACCATATGAATACTATGACGGGGGAAAAATTGTAGGTGTTGATATTGATATAGCTAATGAGATAGCTCGTGAATTAGGAAAGACATTAGTGGTTAAAGATGTAGCTTTTGATTCAATTATTAATGAAGTAAAGAGTGGTAAGGCTTCATTTGGAGCAGCGGGAATAAGTTATAATGAAGAAAGGGCAAAAGAGGTAGATTTTTCTATTAATTATTCAGTATCAAGACAAGTAGTAGTTGTTAGAAAAGATAGTAGTATTAATGATATTACGGATATTAATAATAAAAAAATAGCCGTTCAACTTGGTAGTATTGGAGATACTTTTATTACAAGTAATTATAAGAGAGTAACAATAGTTAGGCAAAAGAAATATTTAGCAGCAGTAGAAGATTTGAAGGCTTCTAAGGTAGATGCTATTGTTATGGATGAATTACCTGCTAAAGAGATAGTTAAGACAAATGAGGAATTAAAAATATTGGAAGAAGAATTAACTAGTGATAGTTATGGGATGATTGTTAAAAAAGGAAATACAGAATTACTTGAAGTAATTAATAGGGTATTAAATAGGCTTAAAGAAGAAGGAAAGATAGATGAATATGTTATAAAACATACATCTAAGTAGGAAGATAGTATGATAATGAGTATGGGAGATTCTTTATATAAGACTTTAATATATGATAATAGATATAGATATATTTTAGAGGGATTATTTAATACGATAATTATGGCTTTATTTGCAGTATTAATAGGAATAGTTATCGGTACTTTTCTAGCGATAATTAGAAATAATTATGAAGTAAATAAGAGGGGAAAGTTATTAAATGGAATTGCTTTAGGATATATTAATATAATTAGGGGAACTCCAGTAATATTACAGTTAATGATTATATATTATGTTATATTTAAAACGGTTGATATAAATATTGTTTTAGTAGGAATAATTGCTTTTGGAATAAATTCGGGGGCTTATGTAGCAGAGATTATTAGATCAGGAATTAATTCTATAGATAAGGGGCAAAGGGAAGCAGGACTTGCTTTAGGACTTAATTATGGACAAGTTATGAAATTAATTATTTTACCACAGGCTATTAAAAATATTTTACCAGCTTTAGGAAATGAATTTATTACTTTACTTAAAGAAACTTCGGTAGGAGCTTATATTGGAATTATAGAATTAACAAAAGCTTCAGATATAATAGCTTCAAGAACATATGATTATTTTTTCCCATTAATAATTATTGCTATAATATATTTAATTATGACATTAGGCCTTTCCAAATTAGTAAATCTTATGGAGAGGAGAATTAATAATGTTAGAGGTTAAGAATATAAAAAAGAAGTTTGGTAAGTTAGAAGTATTAAAGGGAATCAGTTTTAATGTTTCCAAAGGAGAAGTAGTATCTATTATAGGACCATCGGGATGTGGGAAAAGTACTTTACTTAGATGTATTAATATGTTAGAAGTACCAACATCTGGTAAAGTTATATTAGATAATCAAGATATTACTAAGAATAATTTATCTGTAGTTAGACAAAAGATGGGAATGGTTTTTCAACAATTTAATTTGTTTGCTCATTTAACAGTTATGGAAAATATGATATTGGCCCCAGTTAATCTTAAAATAATGTCTTTAGATGATGCAAAAAAGAAAGCTATGAAACTACTTAAAGATGTTGGGTTAAGTGATAAGGTAAATAGTTATCCTAGTGAGTTATCTGGAGGGCAAAAACAAAGAGTAGCTATTATTAGGACACTTATGATGGATCCAGAAATAATTTTATTTGATGAACCAACTTCTGCTTTAGATCCAGAAATGGTTAGTGATGTTATGGATTTAATAAAGAGTCTTGTGGATAAAGGAATAACGATGATAATAGTTTCTCATGAAATGAATTTTATTAAGAATTGTGCGACAAAAGTTTTATTTTTAGAAAATGGTTATATATCTTTTGCGGGTACTAAGGAAGAGGTATTTGAAAATACTTCAAATGAAAGATTAAAAGAATTTTTAGAAAAAATATAAGGTAGTGATAATGATGGAAAAGAAAAAAACAAAAAAAGAGATAGTGAAGATGTTATTAAATCAAAATTTAGAAACAGAAGATGAAGAACAATTAATAGAAATGCTTGTTGATAAACCTATAGCAATAGATGTCGATAAGCAAGATAAAGAAAATGAAAAATCTGGAGATAAGATAGCAGATAAGTTAACAGAAATTGCCGGTAGTTGGACTTTTATTATTGGTTTTACTTTATTTTTAATTATTTGGATAGTTCTTAATATATATGCTTTTAAGGATTTAGATCCATATCCATTTATATTACTTAATTTAGTTTTATCTTGTATAGCGGCTTTACAGGCTCCGGTTATTATGATGAGTCAGAATAGAGCTGCTAAAAAGGATAGTATACGAAGTCAAAATGATTATCGAACAGATTTAAAGAGTGAATTAATATTAGAAGAATTACATGATAAGATGGAAAAAATAATTAGTAATCAAAATAAAATTATGAAATTATTAGAAACAGAAGAAGATGAAAATAAATAGGAAGTGGAAGTAATGGCTTTAATAAAATGCTCTGAATGTGGTCATGAAATTAGTGATAGGGCTTTATCTTGTCCTAATTGTGGATGTCCAATAGATAAAGAAGATGAGATACAAGATAATAATTTAGTAGAGGTTAAGATATTAAAGGAAAAATTATGTGTTAGGAATATCTTAATTATATTTATAATATCTTTTATATTATTTATTTTACTTGTATCTTCCATTAAATTTGGTAGTAGTTATGATGGAAGTTATAGTATTATGAAATTATATTATAATAATATAGTTAGTGATATTATAAAGAAACTTGTTTTTTATGGTCTTTTTATATTTGGAGGATTCATTTTATCAATGATATCAAAAAAAATGGCCAAGATAGCTAAAGTTGGATATATGTTAGCTTTAGGAATATTTATATATATTTCTTATAAGGTAACTCTTAGGGGAGTAGCACTTACTTGGCTCTATTCTTTAATGTATATACTTACGGCTAGTTTAATATTTATACGTATTAATTCTTCTTTAAAAGAAGAAGTGATAGATGTAGATGAATTTTTAGTTGATAAGTATAATGAAGAGAATAAAAAAATAGAAGAAGAATTTAGTAAAGCAAAAGATTCTAAAATAGAAATAATTGGATATTTTGTTTTAATGGCTTTAGTATTAGGGGGATTAATATTTACTACGATAAAATTTACTGATAAAAAAAATATCGGAGATATACCAGCGGATAGATTAACTAGTATAACACAAATTAAAGAAGATAAAATTTTATATGTAAAGGTAATAAATGATTTTATTAATGTAAGGAAAGAACCAAAAACGTCAGCAGATAAAATAGGCAAAGTAATTGAGAACGATATATATCAAGTTGTAGATATTAAAACAGGTAATGCTTATAATTGGTATAAAGTAATAGATAAGAATAGTAAGATGGGATATATTGCTAATCCTAAGAATAGAGAGAAATATTTAACTTTATTCTATTTGAGTAAAAATAATAATAAGCAAGAACTATCTTTATTTCAAGGGATGGATAATAAAGAAGATAATATAAATATTCAAGATGAAGGTATTAATAATAATGATGAATTTAATGATAATAATAAAAATTTTGATATAAATATTCCTGAGTATATACCTAATACAAATATAAATAATGATTATAATGATAATAGTCAGAATAATAATAATCAAAACAATAATAAGAATGATAACAAGGATGATAGTAAAGATAAAGAATTAGAAGCTAAGAAAAAAGAATGTGCTTTAAAAATATCCGATAGAGAAAAACAGTATAGTAGTGATTATAATGATTTAAAAAATCAATATGAGCCAGAAATAGCAAGTGCTAAATATGATTATGAAGAGAGATATAGAATTGTTAATAATTCGGGTGGTTATATTTCAGAATCAACTTGTGCTAGTAGAAGAAATTCAATAAATAATCAGATATCTGATTATATGTCACAAATTAGGAGACTTTCTATGGATACTTCAGGAAAAAGTCAAGCTAAACTTAATCAATATTATAAAAAAGTAGAGGACTTACGTGGGGATTTACAAGAATTAGATGAGAAGTGTGAAATATCTAGAATGTATGATTATCAAAAGGAAGTTTATGTAGGTAAATGTGAAGAATATAAATATAAGTTAAATAAATTAAATAATGATTATAAAAATGATATTAAAAATATTCAGGCATCATGTCCATCGTAAACGTAAAATAGTAAAGAATAGACTTTACTATTTTTTTCTTTGGGGATAAATATATTGTTTGACAATAATTATAAGTTATGATATATTTAAACAAAGAAAGGAGGCGTGACTATGTATACAGTAAACCATGTAATCATGTATGTTTATCATAGTCATACCTGCAAATACTAAATATAAACTATTATAGTTAGCAGGTATGACAGTTTTTGTTGTGCCTGCATCCTTAATCATATGAGGGTGTTGGACCTTTATATGATTTTTATTTTGAAAGGATTGTAAATATGATAGATATAAATATAAATAAAATTAGTAAAAATTATGGTGTAAATAAAATTTTTTCAGATATTTCTTTTGGAGTAGAATCTAAAGAACGTATTTGTATAACGGGACCTAATGGTTCTGGAAAAACTACTATTTTAAATCTTATTTCAGGGGTGGATACTCCTACAACGGGATCTATTTCTATTCGTAAAGGAGCGACGGTTGGTTATCTTTCGCAAATGGCACCGGTTTATGATGAATCATTAACGGTTAAGGAACTTTTTGATAAAAATATTCCAAGTGATTATAGTGAAATAACTGCTAAATTAAAGTCTCTTGAAGAGAAAATGCAAGATCCTAGTACTCCCAATATTGATAAGGTTACTTTAAGATATTGTCGTCTTCAAGAAGAATATCTTGCGATGGATGATTATGGTCTTACTAAAAGACTTGGTAAAATTATTAAAATGTTTAATTTAGAGTCTCAATTAGAAAAACCTTTTAATAATCTTTCTGGGGGTGAAAAGAGAATTGTTTCTCTAGCAAATATTTTAATATCAAATCCTGATATTATTCTTTTGGATGAACCGACAAATCATTTAGATATTGCTACTATTGAAGCCCTTGAAGCATATTTAAGTAAATATAATGGTACTGTTCTTTTTGTATCACATGACCGTTATTTTATTGATAGGGTAGCTACAAAAATAATTTTGATAGAAAATGGGAAAAGTGATATTTATTTTGGTAATTATACTTATTATGAAAAAGAATTTGAAAATCGTCAATTAATTGAATTTAAAGATTATCAAAATCAGCAAAAATTAATTACAGCTATGGAGAAGAAAATTAAACAATTGGAAGAATTTGGTCGTCTTGCTGCTCCGGAGGGAGGGATGTTTTTTAAACGAGCTAATAGTATTCGTAAACGTCTTGAAAAAATTGAACTTTTGGATAAACCACGTGAAAGAATGGAACTACCAATAAATTTTACTGTTGATAAAAGAAGTAGTAATGATATATTTGAGTTTAAAAATCTTACTTTAAAGATAGATTCACGAATACTACTAGATAATGCTAAAATATCTCTTCATTATAAAGAAAAAGTAGCTTTAATTGGTCCTAATGGGAGCGGGAAATCAACGCTTATTAAATATATATTAAATGTTTATGAAAATAAATTATTTGATCCGAAGAATAAGATGGCTAATAATTTAAATATTGGATATATTCCACAAGAAATAACTTTTTTAAATACTAAAGAGACTATTTATGATTATGTAAAAAGCTTTTTAAATTTAGATGAAACGCACGTGAGAAGTACACTCGCTAAGTATTTCTTTAATGGGGATTTAATATATAAACAGGTAGGAGTATTATCAGGAGGGGAAAAAGTTCGTTTAAAACTTTTAGAATTAATTACTAAAAAAGCTAATGTAATAATTCTTGATGAACCAACAAATCATTTAGATATTACGACGTTAGAGGTTCTTGAAGACGCATTAACTAGTTATCAGGGAACTATTTTATTAGTATCACATGATCGTTACTTTATCAATAAAGTATGTAATAAAATAGTAAGTATTGAAGATAAGAAATTAGTAGAGTATCTTGGTAATTATACTTATTATTTACAAAAGAAATATTTTGAATAAAGAAATTATTTGTAAAAATATTGTTGACATTAATTATAATTAATGTTAAGATAATGTTCGTGTTTGAGCGGTGATAGATATGATTAGGAAAAAATCGTGTAATTGTACTAAATTAAGAACTTGTTTACAAAGAGCTTTTTAAGGGATGAATGCCCCCTAAAAAGCTCTTTTTCTTTGTTTTTAAAAAATAAACATTACATGGAAAATTAAACGTAACCATGATATAGAAAAGGAGGAAAATGTAAATTGAAAAATAAATCATTTATAGTGACTGGAGCTTCAGCTTCGGGAAAATCTACTTTAATTAATTTAGCAGTAAATGAAGAATATATTTATCTGCCAACACATATGACTAGAAAACCACGTCTTGGAGAAGAGAATAATAGGGATGCTATATTTTTAACAAATGAAGAGTTTGAAGAAAACTTTAAAAATGGTATTTATTTAGAAGAAAGTTTAGATTTTGCATTACTTAAAAAACTAGGGGTTTATTATGGAACACCCAAAAGTTGGATAAGTTTTTTGGCAATGAATGGTTATTGCGCAACACCAGTTTCAATTACAATTGCTACTAAAATAAAAGAAAAAATAGATGTTATGTGGGTTCACTTATATTGTAATGATACTGACAGATATGATCGATTGGTTGCTAGGGGAATTTCTTTAGAAGAAGTAGAAAAACGTATGATTTCTGGAGATTCAATAAATTTTCCACAAAATGCAAATGAAATAATTAATACTTCTTACAATAAACCGACAGAAATTTTAAGAAAAATAAGGAGATTATAAAATGAGTAGTGTATATGAAAATAGAAAAACAATAAGAGAATTACAAAATTTAATAAATTTGTACAAACCAATGGATAATGAAACAGAATATTATTTTATTTTAGGTTATCCACGTTCAGATATTGGTAAGGGGACATTGGTAGCACAATTATTAGCTAATACTGAGAATTCAGATGCAATTAAATTTGATGGTTTATTAAATACCAATGAAAATGGTCGTCATACGGCAGTAGGACATGATGATTTTGGTATATATGAAGCGTTTAATACTGGAAAAAGATGGGGAAGAGAACATTATCTTTTAGGAGGAGAATTATATAGTGATTTCATAAAAAATTATGGAGAAAATGAGAATTTACAAATAAATCCTCATATGTCTTTGTATGTTGAATATCGTATTCATAAAATGTGGAATGATATTGGAAAACCACAAAAACTTTTTATAGAAGTAGGAGGGTTAATTACAGATTATGAAGTTGATCCTATATTTACTCCGATGATTCAAAGATTAAATGCTGAAAAACTATCTAAAGTTATTTTATTAACTGAATCAGCATATAATGGTGAATATGTTAAGACAAAAACAATTCAATCATGTATTAAGACATTTTTAGAAAGAAGAATCGAACCATGGTTGTTATTTGTAAGAGATTCAAAAGATTTAGAAAATATAACTATATCAAAAAGATTGGATATCGAAAGAATAATTATTAATAAAATAAAAGATAATTTTAATTATAATTTAAAGTTATTAATAACGGTTCCTTATTATAATAATTTACATGAATACACAGAATATATAAAAAAGCGTTTTTTACCATTAGTTTCAAATTATGATAAAAAAACTATATTATTGGCTAGTAAAAATTCTGCAAAAATAGCTGATTATAAATTATATTTAGGCGATGAATTTATAATTAAGACAATTAAAGATTATCCATATGATGTTAATATTACTGAAGGATTAACATCGTCTAGAGAAAATGCTATTGCTAAAGCACGTACATGGTGTAGTCTAACAGGATTAATTACTCTTGGTGATGATACAGGGTTTTATATTCATGAATTAAATGGTGAGCCAGGAGTTGCTACGAGAAGATGGGCAGGAGAATTAGGAGATAATGCGACGAATGAAGATTTTTGGCTATATCTTCAGAAAAAAACGGCTGGACTAAAAAATTTAGATTGTCATTTTACTCAAAGTATTGCAATTGCTTTTCCAGATGGTAATGTTAAAAACATTGAATCGGTTAATATAGGTACATTGAATAAACAAAATTTACAAAAGAAATACAATGGTACTGATTATCCATTAGGAACAGTTTTTGAGTCAAAAAATCGTAATAAAAATTGGAGCGAAATGACGGATGAAGAGAAGAAAGAGTTTGATAAAAAATTAATTATGGATTTAAAAAAGGCTTTAAAAGAAAATTGATAATTTATAAAGGTGTATATTTGACCAAAATAATGTGAGGTATATAGTGGAATTAGTGGGTATTTATAATGATAAACATGAAAAATTGAATTATACAAAGTTTCAGATAGAGAGTTTAAATTATTAATGATAAAGGTGAATTATTAATTCAACAAAGACTTACTACAGCAAAGAAATTTCTTAATATGTGGGGAACGACATTAGGTGGGGCTATTGCTTTTGAAGATGCAATTTCTGGAGCTTTACGTGAATTAGGGGAAGAAATAGGAATAAAAGCAGACAAAAGAGATTTAAAATTTATTGGTTCATATGCTAGAACAAATGATTTTGTTGAAGTTTTTCTATTGAAATCTAATGTTAATAGCAATGAATTGAAATTACAAGAAGATGAAGTACAGGCTGTGAAGTGGATATCAATTCCTACTTTCGAAGCAATGATAACAAATGGGCAAGCAATTGATACGGGTTATTTTATTTTTAAAGAATACTATAACAAGTTTTATAACACTTATTTGGTTTTTGAAGATGGAAGGCCAATATATAAAAAAGTAAATAAAAATGATTTTACTTAATTTATATTTAGGATAAAAATGACAAATTATATATACAGTGTTATGAATAATATATTATTTGAAAGGGTTTAAATATATTAACAGTATTTTAGTTAAAAAATAGATGATAATAAGAACAGGGTATTTTGGTGATTACCTTGTTTTTTTGGAGAAGAAATGATAAAATAATGTAATAGGAATGCCGTCTAAATTATTTACTCTAGAAAATAAAATTTGTGACTTTCATTCGTCCCAAAGAAAAAAGTATCAATTAACCATTAAATTATAAGTAGTGAGGACGAATTTAGGGACTAATAGTTGGCTGACAGTTATTCTTTTAAAAAGTCACAAAACAATGTAAAGGAGGTAAATAAATATGTTTAATTTAGTATCAAAATATACACCTAGTGGTGATCAACCAGAAGCAATTAAGGAATTAGTAAATGGAATAAAAGAAGGTAAAAGAGATCAAGTATTATTGGGAGCTACAGGAACTGGTAAAACTTTTACAATAGCTAATGTTATAAAAGAAGTGGATAAACCTACATTAATACTTGCTCATAATAAAACTTTAGCAGGACAATTATATAGTGAATTTAAGGAGCTATTTCCGGAAAATAGAGTAGAATACTTTGTTTCATATTACGATTATTATCAACCAGAAGCATATGTGCCTAGTACAGATACTTATATAGAAAAAGATGCTAAAATTAATGATGAAATAGATGAATTAAGACATAAAGCTACTTCTAGTTTGTTATCTAGAAGAGATGTTATAGTTATTGCTTCAGTTTCTTGTATATATGGTATTGGTGAAGTAGAAGAATATAAAAATAAGATGCTTACTTTGAATAAAGGAGATAATATTTCTAGAGAAGTGGTTTTAGAAAAATTAGTTTCAATGTTATATGAAAGAAGTCAATTTGATTTAAATAGAGGTACATTTAGAGTAAGAGGAGATGTTATTGAATTAATTCCAGCATACGAGAGAAAAAATGGTATTATGATTGAGTTTTTTGGCGATGAAATCGATAGAATATGTGAATTTGATGTTGTAACTGGAGCTGTACTTAAAGAGAAAAAAAGTGTGTCTATATTTCCAGCATCTCACTTTGTAACTAGTGATGATAAATTAAAAGAAGCCGTAGATAGAATTAGAGAAGAATTAGAAAAGAGGAGACAATACTTTTTAGATAATAATAAGTTAATTGAAGAACAAAGACTTCGAGAAAGAGTTAATTATGATACGGAAATGTTACTTGAAACAGGTTTTTGTAGAGGGGTAGAAAATTATTCAAGACATTTAGCACTTAGAGGTGAAGGAGAGACTCCGACGACGTTAATTGACTTTTTTCCAAAAGACTTTTTACTAGTAGTTGATGAATCACATGTTACATTACCACAGGTAAGAGGAATGTATAATGGAGATAGAGCTAGAAAAATGAATCTTGTTGATTATGGGTTTAGACTACCTAGTGCTTTAGATAATAGACCTTTAAAATTTGATGAATTTGATAAGAAAATAAATCAAGCAATATATGTTAGTGCGACACCAGGTGATTATGAATTAGAACTTGTAAATGGTAAGTGTGTAGAACAAATTATTAGGCCTACAGGATTACTTGATCCACTTATTGAGGTAAGAGGTAGTAAAAATCAGATAGATGATTTAATTAATGAAATAGAACTAAGAAGAGAGAAAAATGAAAGAGTACTAATTACGACGCTTACGATAAAGATGGCGGAAGAACTTACCAATTATTTAAAAGATGCCGATTTTAAAGTAGCATATTTACATAATGAAGTTAAGACTTTACAAAGAATGAAAATAATTAGAGATTTAAGACTTGGAGTATATGATGTCGTAGTTGGTATTAACCTTTTAAGGGAAGGTATAGATATTCCGGAGGTTTCATTAATAGCTATAATGGATGCGGATAAGCAAGGATTTTTACGTAGTAGTAGAAGTTTAATTCAAACGATAGGTAGATGTGCTAGAAATAGTAATGGTAAAGTAATTATGTATGCAGATACGATTAGTGATAGTATGCAAATAGCAATATCTGAAACAGCAAGAAGAAGAAAGATACAAGAAGAATATAATAAAGGACATGGAATAGTTCCTAAAACTATTATTAAAGAAATTAGAGATTTAATTTCAAACGAGGATACTGAGGGTAAAAAAGAACGTAAAGAAAAGATGAGTAAGAGTGAAAAAGCTAATTTAATAGATAAATTGACTAGAGAAATGAATAATGCGGCTAAGGAATTAGATTTTGAGCGAGCTATGGGATTAAGAGATATTATATTTGAATTAGAAAGTGAATAAAATAACTTTAATAGATGAGTGTTAAATACACTTCTTTAATATATTTTTATATAAAAAAGGTCCTTAAGTATAATACTTAAGGACCCTTTTGTATGTAGCCTAATACCTTACATTATAAAGACTTATGAGATATTTTACATGTTTCAAAAACCTTTAAAAATTCAATTTTATATTTACAGAAAATAAACACTTATGCTATAATTTATATAGGTTAAATAAAGATAGAGGTAGGTCCTTAAGTATTATACTTAAGGATATAATGGAGGAAATTATGAAAAGTAAAAGAATGACTATTATTTTAGTGGTATTATCATTGATACTTATAATTGTAGGTAGTACTTTTGCCTATTTATCTTGGCAAACATCTGAAAGCGAGAAGACTAATGTCGTATTTACAGTAACAAGTGATTTTAGATGTGCGGCTGATGGTGGAGGTAATATAACACCAGATGATGTAACGTTAATACCTACCACAGTAAGTAGTAGTACAACTGGTAATTATATAAAAAGGGAAGTAAAAGTTACCCCAACAATTACTAAGAGTGGTAAAACTATTTATCTGGATTTATGGTTAGATATAAAAGATATAGGAACGGGTTTAACTAATAGTGATAATTTTATGTATGCTTTTACAACGAATAGTACTAGTAATACTTTAGGAGTTATTTCATCTGGTAATTTTAAGGGCAAAACAGTTGGAGATAAAATAAATTTATTAAATGTAAAAGATTATACATCTACGACTGTGGATACGTATTATTTATGGATATGGTTAGATGCTAAAGAAACTAGTAGTGAGACAATGAACCAAACATTTAGTCTATCGTTAAATGGAAGTTGTGCTGATAAGTTGTTATTAAATGCGCAGAAACTTATAGAAAAAGCTAATCCGAGTACGTTGACGTATACTGAAGCAACGGATACTGAAAAAGGTGAAATGTGGACATTTTCTCATGAAGCAACAGAGCAAACAGAGGCTTTAACAGATTATAGATATATCGGAAATGTGCCTAATAATTATATAACATATAATAATGAAGTATGGCGAATGATTGGAGTATTTGATGGAAGAATAAAAATAATAAAAGATGCATCTATTGGTAGTATGTATTTTGATTATAAAACTCTTGCGGTTGGTTCATCAACGGGTGATTCTGGTTCAAATGATTGGACAGATTCACAATTAATGTATATGTTAAACCCAACAACATATAAGCTAAAAACGGGATATACTTTAGATGGAAATTATATAAAAGGTGCTAATGGGTATATAATGTATCAAATTGGGTGTAAGCCTGCAAGTATTGCAGCTAGGGCAACAGCATATAGTTGTAAAAAAAATACATGGACATTAAATAATGAGGCATTATCGCAAATAGATGAAGTAACATATTATTTGGGAGGAACGAATAATACTACCAAAGGAGCGAGTGATTGGTATACTGTAGAAAGAGGAACTACAGTTCCAACAAATAGAGAGTTAAACTGGGATGGATATGTCGGATTAATGTATCCATCAGATTATAGCTATACATTTGCAAATGGTGTTGATGATACGTGTTATAATAATATGAATGTTTGTTATACGGATCAAGGAGCTAAACCAAGTAATTCATGGTTATTTAATTCATCTAACTCACGATTTACTATTTCTCCATTTTCAAGTTATATACATACGGTATTTTTTGTGGGTAGCAATGGTCGTGTTGGTACTAATTATCCGGCAGATTATCGTGTAGATAATGTGTATGGGGTTCAGCCAGTAGTATATCTTAAACAAAATATTAAATTAGAGGGAACTGGTACAAGGAGCAATCCATATACAATTGCTTAATAATATAATTTATCTTACGTCAGTCCCTTGGGGATAATAAAATACCGTTAAGACGGTATTTTTACTTAGAGTTATATTTAGAAATATTTATAAGAATACCAATGGATGTCATAGATACTAAGAGACTGGATCCACCATATGATAAGAAAGGAAGAGTTACTCCTGTAACAGGGATAAGACCTACAACAACCATTAGATTAAGAATAGTTTGAAAGGCAAAACTAAAGGATATGCCAAAGGCTAAATATTTAGCGAATTTATCTTCTTGTTTTAAAGAGATAGTTATGCCTCTATAAATGATTGTTATAAATAGTAATGAAATAATTAATACTCCAGCAAAACCTAATTCTTCACTAATAATAGAAAAGATAAAATCTGTTTGGGGTTCTGGTAGATAGAAATGTTTTTGAATAGAGTTACCTAAACCCATGCCTAGAAGTCCACCCGGTCCAATAGCATATAATGACTGAATAATTTGAAATCCACTTCCCAAGGGGTCATTCCAAGGATTTAAGAAGGAAGTTATTCTTTGTAAACGATATGGAGCAATAATTACTAAGATAACTATACCAATTAATCCAACTAAACCTATTTTGACAAAGAAACTCATATTAACTCCAGATATGAAGAGTAATGCAACAATAGTTATGACAAGGATAACACCAGTACCAAAATCTGGTTGAAGCATAATAAGACCAAATATTAAAATAACAATGGTTAAAATGGGAAGAACTGATGTTTTAATATTTTTAATTTTATTATTAGAGAGGTATTTAGAGGTAAAGATAATTAAGCCTAGTTTAGCAAATTCACTTGGTTGTATGCCAAAAGATCCTATTCCAAACCAACTACGAGAACCATTTCTAACGGATCCTATTCCCGGTATTAAGACTAATATAAGGAGTGATAAACAAATAATTAAAATAGTATTACTATATTTTTTATATATGGGGTAATCTATTTTAGAAAATATATATATTATAAAGTATCCAAGGATTAAGAATATACTTTGAGATTTTAGATATTTATAGGGATCATTAAATTTATATTGAGCCCAAATATTGGAAGAGGAGTATATCATTAATAATCCAAATAAAGATAGAATAATAACAGATAGAAGAAGAATTTTATCAATTTTTTTCATAGTATCAACCTTATTAAAGTATATGAAAGAAAATTAGATATTATAAATAAAAAAAATCTGTATAACAGATTTTTATAGCCATACGCCATATATTAAGGCAAGTAGGCAAAGAACGAAACCGATTATCCAGAATAGTTTAACTATATCTGATTCACGCCATCCGAGTCTTTCAAAGTGATGGTGAATTGGGGTCATTAGAAATACTTTTTTCTTGAATAAGACAACAGAAGTTATTTGAATTATAACCGTTAATGTTTCAATTACAAAAACACCACCTATTACGGCTAATGATAATTCATGGTTTGTAAGAATAGCAATAGTAGCAAGGGTAGCACCTAAGGTTAGACTACCAGTATCGCCCATAAATACTTTGGCAGGGTTGGTATTATAGACCAGAAATCCCATGATAGAACCTACTAAAATGAAACAAAAGATACCCATGTCTTGATAACCTTCTATCCAGTAGGAACCCCATGATATTAAGCCAAAGGCTAGGAATGAAATAGCTGACAAGCCACCGGCTAAACCATCTAGGCCGTCTGTTAGGTTAACAGCATTAGATGAACCTACTAATAATAGTAAGATAAAAATTCCATAAAACCAATCAAGATTCCATTTGATATGTAAGAGAGTTATTTCTAAGACAGAATTGGCATTGGTATATTTACGGTATAAGACATAAAATATTAGGGCTACGATAAATTGTAGAATTAATTTTTGTATTTGTGTTAATCCTTTATTTTGATTCTTTTTAATACTTAAGTAATCATCTAGAAAGCCGATTAAACTATATGATATAAAGACAAACATGACAATTAATAAGTTGACAGAAAATTCTATTTTATCTGTTAGAATCAATATAATTGTAGTAATGATGGTTGGTATGATAAAGATTAATCCTCCCATGGTAGGAGTACCAGATTTACGCAAATGACTTTCAACATAGATATTTATACGTTGGCCGGCTTTAATCTTTTTTAATAATGGAATAGCTACTAAACCAAAGGCGGTTGATAGTAGGAAACCAATCATCATGGCAAATAATGATTTTGTTAAAGTTAGCATAATCCACTTCCTTTTCATAGATATTATATCATAAAATATTTATATATTTTCTAAATATAAGTTACTTTACATGTTATTGTCAATTACTAAGAAGGACTTTAATAGTACTATTTTCGGGAATAATTGTATTAGGACTTGGAGAGATTGATTTAATAATATTACCATTACCAGCATAGTTGACATTGAAACTTTTTAGTTGCTTTTTAGCTTCATTTAATTCTAGACCAATAACATTAGGAACTTTGGCATATTTTGTATCATACCAATTATAAACTTTTTCAAGGGTATCATTAGAGGGAGAAATTTTTAATTTTTCGATGATATCTAACATGATATTTTTAGCAATAGGAGCGGATACGGTTCCTCCATACTGGGTGATTCCTTTGGGATTATCGATAGCAACATATACGACGGCTTGTGGGTTATCGGCGGGTAAGAAACCAATAAATGATAAGATATAATTACCAGATAAATAAACGCCATTTTTTACTTTTTGAGCTGTACCGGTTTTACCGCCTACACGATATCCTTCAATATAGGCATTTCTTCCGGTTCCATATGCTACGACAGTTTCTAGAGCCATACGAACGGTTTCACTTGTTTCATTACTAATTACTTTTCTTATAACTTGTGGTTTAGTTTCTTTAATTATTTCTTTTGAATTTGGTTCGACGATTCTTTTTACAACATATGGTTTATAAAGAGTTCCACCATTAATAACAGCAGAAACGGCAGTTATTTGTTGAATGGCAGTAACACTTATACCTTGGCCAAAAGCAGTGGTAGCAAGTTCGACAGGACCGACATTATTTAGATTAAATAAAATACCATTAGCTTCACCATTTAGATCGATACCGGTTTTGGTACCAAAGCCAAAATTATTGATATATTTGAATAGTCTTTCTTTACCTAATTTATTACCAAGGGATACGAAGCCGGGGTTGCAGGAATTTTGAACTACTTGAAGATATGTTTGGGTACCATGGCCACCATGACGCCAACATTTTATACGAGCTCCTTCAACATTGACACTACCACTATCATGAAATGTATCAGTTAATAAATCAACAGTTTTTTCTTCAACGGAAGCAGCTAGAGTAATTATTTTGAATGTAGAACCGGGTTCATAGGTGGCCCAGATGGCATGGTTACGGTTGATGACTTCAATACTGTAATCTTTGTAGTTGGTAGGATTAAAATCTGGTTTAGAGGCAATGGCTAAAATTTCTCCGTTATTGGGGTTCATTACAATAGCCCAAGCTCCATCGGCATTATATTTTTCCATGACATTATTTAATTCTCTTTCAACCGATGATTGAATATCGTAGTCAATAGTTAAATAAAGATCTAATCCACTAGTTGGTTCAACATAGACATTACTTTTATCTAGTTTATTACCTTTAGCATCGGAGAAATATTTAATAGCACCACTTTTACCAGTTAAATATTCATCATATTTTAATTCTAAGCCGGATAGTCCTTGATTATCAATACCAACGTATCCGAGAGAGTGAGAAAATAAATTATCATATGGGTAATATCTTTTTCCCTCTTTTAAAAGATAAACGCCTTCATAATTAAGAGAATTTATTTTATCAGCTATATCAAAGGGTAATTGTCTTCCTTCCGGATGAATGATTTCAATGGATGAATGCTTGTTGACATGTTCACTTATTTTACTTTCTTCAGTATTTAATATTTTAGCTAAATCTTTAATAACAGCTTCTTTATCTTTTATTTGGTTAGGTATAACTACTAATGATACGGTAGTTATATTATCGGCGATAGTTACATTATCACTTGTTAATATTTTTCCTCTATTAGCGCCAATTGTTAAATTTCTACTCCAAAGATTACTAGCTAAATTTGATAATTTATCATAGTCAATTACTTGAATGTAAAAAACTTTACAGATTATTAAAATAAAACAAAAAAGTACTATTAAAAAAATAATTTTAATTCTTTTATGAATGTGTTTGTTAAACATAATATTCCCTCATTTAAGTGTATTCATAAATAAAAAAAATATTATCAACAAAAAAAGAGGCTGACCCCCTAAGGTAACAGCCTCCCAAAAAGAATAAAAAGGGGTTGGCTAGTGTGATACTAGCACCAATTCGCCTAAGAAATTTGAATTGGTAGTTAATATATTAAACGAAGTGATATTTTTTGTCAAGTATAAATTTAAAAAAAATGTAAATTTTTTTAAATTAGTTGAAAATATTAACTAGATATGGTATCTTTGGTATAGAGGATATGGTGTTAAGATGAAAAATAAGAAGATAAGAATAGTAATTTTAATAGTTTTTTTAGTGTTACTTGCTATAGCTGGAGGAACATATGCTTTTTTAACTTTTTCAGCTACGGTAACTAATGGTAATTATAATACAAAGGTAGAATGTTTTAATATTAATTATAGTATTGTAAATAGTGATGGGACATCTAAAAACATTACAGGAACTTTATTTCCTTCAAAGAATGCTTTAGGTGGACTTAATGGAACGGTTTCTTTAGCAATAGATAATAGCTGTAATATAACAGGAACAGGTAATTTATATGTTCATATAGATGATACGACTTCAGTTGATTTGCTTAAAACAGTAGCAGAACATTGTGAAAATGCTACAACTTTAGAAACAATAAATGATAAAACAGAGCAAAGTGCTTGTACGTCAGCTGGTGGCAGTTGGGTTAGTAATGGAACTGGTATTAAGTATGCTGTATACGATAATGCTACAGCTACCGGAACACCGTTAAAAAAAGGATATATAACACAAACAGATATAGGAAATGATATTTCTATATATAGTGATTTTAGTATAACGCAAACAGTAGTTACATATTATATATTTATTTGGCAAGATGGTTATATAACTGATGATACTTATACAGCTTTACCATTTTCAGGATATGTTCATGCTGAAGTATTACAAAATTAAAAATCTTTATATTACGTTAGTCCCAGTGGGATAATTATAAATTTAGTTTATCATAGGGAATTAATATTTCACTATAACCATAATAATAAGGGGCTATTTGATAATAATCAAAGTAAACATTAAGACCATTAGGAGTGTATGCTATATTGGTAAAGTTTTCTTTATTGGGACTAGTTCCAGTATATAGCATATCTTTGACTAGATTATCTTTAAATTTAGGATTATTTAAGAGTGTTTCTCTTGAAATAGTAGATAGATTATTTAAAATATTAGGATTATCTTCAATAAGGTTGTCAATAGTTATAAAATTATTGGTTTCTTTATTATAGATAATCGTTTTAATAGTATGATTAGGATGGGCTCCACCAGTAAATTTTTCAATATATAAAACAATAGAGATATATTCTTTATAATAATATTCATCATATAGGATATATAGAGTATTATATGTATCTATTGTAGGTGGAGAATCAAGAGATTCTTTATTAAATTCATCTAAATAATTATCAACAGTCTTTTTTATTTCATGATTTAATTTTTGATATTTAGTTATAGGAATATATATATTTATTTTAGTTCTATTAGTTTTATTAATGGTATTCATTTTGGTAAAATTATCTTGATAAGTAATTTTAAGATTATTTTTCTTAGGATATAATAAGAGGATAATTAATAATAATAAAATAATAATAATTATATAAATTTTTTTCATATTTAAGTATATGAATAAATAATAAAAAAAATAGCTAGTTGGTAGCTAAATTTTTAATACTATTTCTGATTTTAGTTAAATTATCCTTTTTTTCTTCTTCATTTAGGCTTTCCCATAATATTTCGAATAGGACACCTAAACCAATTAAAGCATCTTCATCTTTAAATTTAATTGTTGTTTCTATAGAATCTTTGATTTTTTCTTCATTATCATCTTTAAAATTATCGATGATATATTTTCTAATATCTATATTTTCCATTTTATCACCAATAATAATATTTACAAAAAAGAGATAAAAATACTAGTAAAATGAAAAAAAGTGTTATATAATTATTTTAGGAGGATGATGTTATGAATACTGGTACAATTGTAATAATTGTAATCGTTGGTATATTAGTTCTTTTGGCTTTTTATGTTATCGGTGTATATAATAAGTTAGTAAATGCTAGAAATAAAGTAAATAATCAATTTAGTCAAATCGATGTTCAGTTGAAAAGAAGAGCTGATTTAATACCGAATTTAGTAGAGACAGTTAAGGGATATGCAAAGCATGAAGAGGGTACTTTAACAGCGGTTATTGAAGCTAGAAATAAGGCTGTTAGTGCGGTATCTGTTAATGATAAGATTGATGCGAATAATCAACTTACAGGTGCTTTAAATAAGTTATTTGCTTTATCTGAAGCTTATCCAGAACTTAAGGCTAATGAGAATTTTATGTCTTTACAAAAAGATCTTAAAGATACGGAAGATAAGATTACTTATGCTAGACAATTTTATAATGACTCAGCTATGGGATATAACAATCTTGTTGAAATGTTCCCATCTAATATTGTAGCTAATATGTTTAAGTTTAATAAGTTTGAATACTTTAAGATTGATGAAAAAGAAAAAGAGACACCAAAAGTAAAATTTTAGGATTTAGACTTTTGTAGTCTTTTTCTTTAGGGGGAATAAAATGGAGATAGAACTTTTAGGAAATGTATATAGTGTTGATATAATTAAGAAGAATAATCGAAATACTTATATTAGAGTTAAAGATGGTAAAATAGTAGTAACTACTAATTATCTTACTAGTAAAAGGAGTATTTTAAAACTTATTAATGATAATAAAGATAGTATTATAAGAATGATAAATCTTGATAGTAAGAAACAAGAGAAGAAGAATAATTTTTATTATTTTGGTAAGGGTTATGATATAGTGTATGGATTTAATGATATGTCTATTAGTGATAATAAGATATATGTTAAGGATAAGAAGACACTTGATAAATATATTAGTAAGGAAATTAATAGAATATATTTAGAGAGACTAATGTATTGGTATAATATTTTTGAAGAAAAGATACCAAAACCTAATTTAAAGATTAGAAAGATGACTAGTAGATGGGGAGTATGTAATATTAAAAATCATAATGTTACTTTAAATTCAGAATTGTCTAAGTATGATATAAGTTGTTTAGATTATGTTATTGTACATGAACTAAGTCATTTTATTCATCCTAATCATAGTGAGGATTTTTGGTGTTTAGTGGGTAAATATTATCCAAAATATAAAGAGTGTCGGAAGATGTTAAAGGAATGATTTTATGAAAAATAAATTATGGATAATGATAATGATAGGTATTTTGTTTATGCCAATTAGTGTTTTAGCTGATACGATTAATAAGATTGATATGCGGATTGATTTACTTCGTGATGGTAGTGCAGAGATAACGGAAGTTTGGGATGTTAAAGCAAGTAGTGGGAGTGAATGGTATAAACAGTTAAATAATTTGGGTGATAGTGAGATAACTGATTTTAAAGTGTCTATGGATAATGAACCAATGACTTATAAAGATTGGAATGTAAATGAATCAATAAGTCAGAAGAGTGGTTATTATGGAATTAATGAAACTTATCAAGGAATAGAATTGTGTTTTGGTAAGGGAGATATGAGAAGACATACTTTTAGGTTAGAGTATAAGGTATCAAATTATATTTTTAATACTGATGATAGTCAGGTATTATATTGGACTTTATTTCCAAATGTAACTATGGATAATTTTACGGTAGAGGTATTTAGTTATTATGCTTTTCCAGATACCTTAGATGTATGGGGATATGGTTATAAGGGGTATGCTTATGTAGAAGATGGTTTAATAAAGATGAGTAATGAAGGGGGATTATCTAATGATTATGTAACTTTATTAGTTAAATTTCCTGCGGAGACATTTAATATAAATTATAGAGTAGATAAATATAATAATTTTGATGATGTATTAAATGAAGCTGAAGATGGAACATATGATTATGATTATACCTATAAAAAGACATTATGGGATTATGTTAGAATATTATTTAATCTAATTGTAAGTGGATTATTACCTTTATTAATAGTAATATTTGCGATTAAATCAGCAATTAATTCTGGATATGGATATATTAATAATAAGAAAATAGATAAGAAAAATACCCCAATGTTTAGGGATATTCCTTGTAATAAAGATATATACTATGCGAATGCTTTAATTTATTTGAATGGATTTAATTATAAGGATACGAATATATTGGGAGCTATTATTTTAAAGTGGTTAAGAAATGATAAGATTAGTTTAACTACTGATACGAAGGGCTTGTTTAAAAAGGAAACAACAATTATTGATCTAACTAAAAATCCAGAATTTGATAATGAACTTGAGAAAAATTTATTTGATATGATGTATAAAGCTTCAAAAGATGGTTACTTGGAAGCAAAGGAATTTGAAAAATGGTGTCGTAATAATTATGAAAAGTTTTTAGATTTCTTTAAGAAACTTAAAAATAATAAAATAGATGAATTAAAAGATGAGGGACATATTTATAAGAGAAAGAATAAAGAAGAATGTAAAAAGAAAAATGTTATGGATGATAATATCTATGATGATAGTGTAAAATTATATGGTCTTAAATTGTTTTTACAAGAGTTTTCAAGAATGGATACGAAAGAGGCTATTGAAGTTAAATTATGGGATGAATATTTAATGTTTGCATATTTATTTGGAATAGCCGATAAGGTTGCTAAACAACTTAAGGAAATGTATCCAGAGGTTGTTTATGAAATGGAACAAGCTAATATGAATTATGATACGTTAATATTTATCAATAATATGTCTTATAAAAGTGTATCAGCGGCTTCTAGTGCAAGAAGTGCTGCAGAGAATTATTCATCCGGTGGTGGTGGATTTTCATCCGGTGGCGGCGGCGGTGGCTCTTTTGGCGGCGGTGGCTCTATGGGAGGTCGTTAGAGAATATTAGAAAGGTAATGATTGAATAGTCATTACTTTTTTTCTATAATATTTAGTAATTATAAGAAGAGATAATTTAAGTTTAAGGTTTACAAAGAAATATGGTTATGCTATAATTTAGATAGAAAAATAGGAAAGTAATGGGTTCTTAAAAGATAATTTTGAAGACTCATATATAGGTGCTTGTATGAATAAGAAAAAACTTTATTTACTAATACTTTTAGGATTAATAATCATTTCTTTTGTGGGGACTTTGGCATGGCTTACATGGAAAAGTAAGGAAACAGCTTTAGTACTAACGGTGGGAGATATAGACGGAATAAGAGTTACTTTAAAGCCTTATGTAGTGGAGGAAACTTTAGTACCAACATTGACTTATAGTAGTACTTCAGCAATAGATGTAAATATTAAAAATAGTGGTAGAAGTGATGGAGAAGTAAAACTTTATTATGATATTAAACAAATAGATAATGAATTAATTGTATCTGCTTTTAAATATACGATTTTAAGAAGTATTGATGGTGGTAATAATTATACCGAATATAAAGAAGGTAATTTTGCTAGTGCGAATATAGAAGATGATTTTATTATATTGGAAGAAATTATACCGGCTGAAAAAGAGTATAATTATAAAGTTTATACTTGGTTAGATGGAAATGATGCGACTAGTTCTAATATACAGGGAAAGACTTTTAAAGCCGAACTTAATGCCAGCATTTATAATGGTCAAGCGGTTGTGGTTGATTTATTAGATGGGATGATACCGGTGACTATTGCTGATGATGGCACTGTTACGACTGTATCTAGTAATGATAGTTCTTGGTATAATTATAATAGACAACAATGGGCTAATGCGGTACTGGTAACAGAAACATCAAGAAGTAGTTATTTAAATACCAGTGGGGTAACAATACCAGAAGATAATATTTTAGCATATTATGTCTGGATACCGAGATATAAGTATAAAATATGGACTGTAGGTACTAGTGCTAAAGGCAAGGAACAAGAGATAGAGATTGTTTTTGAAGATAAAGATACAGAAAAATCTACGGGAACTCAGGTAGAAGAGTATTTAACTCATCCAGCTTTCACATTTGAAAATAAAGAATTAGATGGAATATGGGTAGGTAAATTTGAAACAACCGGTGATGCTACAACACCGACGATAAAACCAAATAATGCATCACTAACTAGTCAAAATACGTCAGATCAGTTTCAAACATCGCTAAAATTTGCCGGAGGAACACTTAACGACGGTACAACAACTTTTTCTGGAAGTAAAATATATGGACTAGATAGTAGTAGTGATAGTCATATGATGAAAAATAGTGAATGGGGCGCAGTAATCTATTTATCACATTCTAAATATGGAATAAATAATGAAATAAGAATAAATAATTATTGGAGTAATAATAAAACATTGACTGGTTGTGGGGCCAGTACGGAAAATGAAAGTCAAAGTACAACATGTGGAATAATTTATGGTTCAACTTCAGCGTATCCTCAAAGTACAACAGGGAATATAAGCGGTATTTTTGATATGTCGGGAGGAACTTGGGAAATAGTAATGGGAGTGTTTGCCAATTCATCTTCTAAATTGTGGAGTGGTACTTCCACGACATATAATTCTGGATTTAAGGGAGCACTTGGAACTGATGGAACATCAAAAACTGTCGGAGTAACTTTTCCGGAAAGTAAATATTATGACATGTATAAAGCAAGTAGTGGCACAACAATTAATAAATTAACAGCATGTAATGGAGGATATTGCTATGGACATGGAATAGCTGAAGTAAACAACTGGTATGGTGATTATACGACTTTTGTTTCAGCATCTGGACCATGGCTTAGTCGTGGTGGATGTTATAGTTCTGGTATTAGTGGCGGCGGATTTCACTATAATAATAGTTATGGTTCTGGACGTAATTTGGATGGCTTTCGTGCAGTATCTATAAATATTTCAGAATAATTTATATAAATATATGGAAAGAATAGTAGCGAGCAGTAATGGTGGATTTAGATTTGTAGGATGTAATAAGAATGATGTAAGGAGGTATTTATGAAAAAAAACAAATTGTTGACAGTTACTAATGTAGTTATTTTAATTTGTATTTTAGTATATGTTGTTGATAGATTTATTTTATTTGATAGTAGTTCTGTAGGAATAATGGATTTTAAAATCAATGGTCAGCCTTTAAGTACAGATTCATTATTATTTAAGATTTTAGGTTTTGGTTTTGGAAGATTATATGAATTTATGGCTTATGGAGATGAATATGGAAAATCAATATATCGATTGATAACGTATATTTTCATGCATCAATTTTTAATACATATGATTGTAAATTTGATTCCATTATATATCGTGGGTAATAAGATGGAAAAAAATAACGGTTCAATTTTAACTTTATTTGTATTTATGATAAGTGGTATTATAGGTCTTTTGATTACAAATTTAATTGTTCCAGGTAATTCAGTGTCAGCGGGAGCATCAATTGCTGTATTTGGATTAATGGGAGCAAATTTGGCAATGTGCTTTACGAATAAAGAATATATTAAAACTTTTTCAAAAAAAGAAAAAATACTATTAATTATATATGGTTTAGTATTTACTTATACGAGTGGTTCTTGGACAATGGTGGCTCATAATACAGGATTAATATTAGGGGTTGTTATTTATTTGATATATTATTATTTATTTTATAAAAAGTTAAAGAATAATTGTGGGTAGGATGTGTGAAGATATGAAGATATTTTTAAAACATATTTTAAGAAATATAAGGGATAATGTAAGTAGAACAACGCTTATATTAGTGTCATTATTTGGTGTTGGTGTAATTATTTCAATAGCCTTTGGGGCTATTTTTACCTTGGATTCCTTAATAACTTCAATACGTAATTCTATGTCTAGTGTTCAATATATAGTTTATAGTTCTACTGAAGAAAAGATAACTTACGATAGAGTTAAACAAACAAATAATGATTTTGCTTATTTAGGAGTTCCAGAATATAATTATGGATATATTTATGATACAGAAGGCAATGAATTTGTTTCTTTTCCTTTAGTTGGATTGGATCTTAAAAATGCTGAAAAATTAAATTCTGTTGTAGTAAAAAATACAAAGGACCTTGTATTAGGAGAGAATGAGGTAATTGTTTCAAAAAGCACCGCTGATACATATAAGCTTAAAGAAGGGGATACTTTAGAATATTTTGATGAAGATGGGAATAAGCATATATTTAAAATAAAATACATTGCTAATAACTCAGGCTTTTTTAATAGTTTTAATGTTGAAGGAGTATCCGTTGTTACGAATGAAAGTGAATATTTAAAAATTAGTAGGAAAGATAAAATTGAGTATGATAGTTTGCATTTGAGATACTTAGGAAACAAAAATATTGATAAATTAACAGAAGAATTGTACAGTGTAGAAGATGATTATGGATTGGATTTTACTTATATTTCTAATACAAGTGTTAGTGATATTTTTGGTAATTATATAAAAATAGCTGTTGTGGCAATAGTTTTAGTTATTGTGCTGGTATTTTTTACAGTTAATTCAATTGTTAAAATAATTATGAATGAAAGAATTCCTGTTATTGGAACATTTAGAAGTGTGGGAGCATCTTCTAAAAAAATGAATAGTTTATTAATATTAGAAATGGCTACATATGGATTAATTGGGGGATTTTTAGGATCATTTATTGGGGTAGCATTAATTAAAGGACTTTTCAAAATTTTTGAGCTTTTCGGAGATACATTGATGTTTGATATAAGTATGGTTAATTTTGAAAAATATAGTGTGTATACGGTAGTAATTACAGTATTATTTTTAATACTATTTCAAATTTCTTTGTCTATTTCTGAGATAATAAAATCAAATAAAATATCTATTAAAGATTGTATATTTAATAAACATGATAGTGTTTATAAATATTCAGTAGTTAGATTTGTCGTAGGTATTTTTTGTTTAGTAATTGGTATTATCTCAATAATATTTATCAATAAACTTACATTTGTATATTGTGTTATCGGTATTATTTCATTGTTTATATCGGTGGCAATGTTGTTACCAATTATAACTAAGTTTTTAATGAAATTTGTAAATAAAAATAATAATCCGGTAACAGAAATGGCTAAGAATACCGTAGTTAATAATAAATTACAGATTAGTAGTAATATAATTATTTCAGTTATGTTAATGATTTCATTAGTATCTTTCTCAGGATTGAGTTACTTAATAGATTCTTATAAAAGTAAGTTAGATATGGTGAAGTCTTCAATGTATGTCTTTTCTATGTCTGAGAAAATCAATTTAAATTCTTCTTTTGCCGGAATAGATGGAGTAGAGAAATCAGCATCTTTATATGTATCAACTATGGCTAATGAGATGTATGATGAGTTAACTTTTGCAAACCATAAAGTTAGTAAATTAGCTTTTATTTATAGTGATAGTTATAAAAATTTGGTTGATAATAGTAATATTTTAGATATAGATTATAATTTGGCTGATAATTTAACAGATAATGAAGTAATTGTTAGTAATTATTTTAAAGATAAGTATAATTTAAAAATTGGGGATATTGTTGTAATAAAGGGAACAATTAAGAACAAAAGATTTACTTATTCATTACCACTTAATTTAAAAATAGTTGGTTTTGCAGATATGAGTAAAATTGATTATATGGCAGTTATATTGAGTGAGAAAGTAGTTACAAATGAAATTACTACATTTGATAAAAATTATTATTTTATAGAATTAGCAAAAGATGCTAAATATAATGATGTTAAGAAAAAAGTATTAAGTGAATTGACATATGAAACTCCTGAAATAAAATCTCAAGAAGAATATGTAGAAGATATTAATGAACAGATGAGGGGAACATATGTAGATATAGCAGTAGTTATTTTAGTAATAATAGGAATTGCTTTAATTGGGATTATTAATAACCAGTCGGTAAGTTTTATGGAAAGAAAAAAAGAAATAGCAACTTTATATTCTACATCAATGAGTAGAAAACAAATTAATAATATGATGCTTAAGGAATTATTATTATCATACGTAGTTTCTTCTTTAGTTTCACTATTCTTTACTTTGATACTAATAGTTTTACTTAGATATACGATAAGTATGTTAGGAGTTTATATACCATTATCATTCAATCTATTTGGAATTGTAATATTGCTTTTAATAATTGCTTTGATTATGGGTGTTATATATTTGGTAATGAAAAAGAAAATAAGAAAAATGAATGTAGTGGAGGAATTAAAATATGAGTAATGAAACGATATTAGAGGTTAAAAACTTAAGAAAAGTTTTTAAAGATGGTTTGACTACACCACTAGAGGTATTAAAAAATATAAATTTAAGTGTTAAAAAAGGTGAATTTATTTCATTAATGGGTGAATCTGGTAGTGGTAAATCAACATTGCTTTATCAAATTGGTTTTTTAGATACTCCTACAGAGGGAACTATTTTAATTAATGGAATAGATGTTAATAAGTTAAATGATGATGAACAGTCAAAAGTAAGAAGAGAAAAAATAGGATTTGTATTTCAATTTTATAATTTAATTCCTAATTTATCAGTAGAAGATAATATTATGTTACCAGTAATTATGGCTGGCAAAAAGAGAAAAGATTATGAGGAAAGATTAAATAATTTATTAAAAACAGTAGGATTATCACAAAAGAGAAAGAATTTACCAAAACAATTATCGGGAGGACAACAACAAAGAGTAGCTATAGCAAGAGCTGTTATTATGAATCCAACATTAATATTAGCGGATGAACCTACCGGAAATTTGGATAGTATTTCTACGGATGAAATAATGAGATTATTTAAAAAGTTAAATAAAGAACAAAATATAACTATTATTCAGGTTACACACTCAAAACAAGTAGCTGAATACACAGATAAGATTATATATCTAAAAGATGGAGAAATTGTCTCTGCGGGTGATAAGGAAAATGAATAATAAGAAGTTAGTTAATTTATTTATTATCCTTGGTATTGTAACAATACTTTATATAATCAGTATTTTTATCTTTGGTAATAAAGAAAAAACTTTAGTCAATAATCCGATTAGTTCAGTTTTAACTTCACAACCTAGATTGGAAGATGACTTTTATGATTATGTAAATTATAAATATTTAAGTACTGATCAACTAGCTGAGAATGAAGTTTATTGGAATTTAAATATTACAGAAGCCGGAAAAAAGATAAAAGAAGAAAAAAAAGAAATAATTAATGAGATATTAGATAAGTGTGGAACTTATAATAATAATTCTATAAATAATAAGATATGTATATTTTATAATAGTTATAAAGAGTCAAAAAATAGTAATAAAGTTAAAGAAGAATTGGATAAGTATATTGACTTGATTAATAGTTCTCAAAATATAGAACAGTACTTAAATAATATTTATAAATTAGATTATGATTTATCTATGGATATTGTTATTAATCCTTCAATAAATTTTGTTCCAAGTAATTTAAAACAGCCATATTTTACTTTAGACTTTTTAACTTATGATTATAATTTAAACGCTAGCGAAATATATACTGATGAAAATAATGCTCAGAAAAAAAATCTTTTAAGTAAGTATGATACGAAAATATTGACATTGTATGGTTATTCTTTAAATGAAGCAAATAAGATGACTAATAATGTACAAAAGATGTATGAATATATTTCAAGATACGCAATTAGATCTGATAAATTACATAGTGGAGATAAAGGATATGATGTGTATACGAAGAGTGAAATTAATAGTCAGTTAAATAATATTAAAATTGATGATTTTATTAAATATTATGAAGATTTATATGATGAAAATAGTAAAATTTTAGTTGTTTCAATTAATCAATTAAAATCGATGGATGAATATTTAAGTAATGACAATTTAGATACTCTTAAGTATTATGCAATAATAAAATTATTAACAAATTATTCTGAATATATTAATTATGATTTCTATAAGTTAAATGTTGAATATTATGAAGAAATTAATAACTATTTTGGGACAAATGATACTGAAGAAGATTATATTTATTCAGTTATTTATAAATTCTTTAGTGATACGATCGCAAATGAGTTTGTAAAGAGGAATTTTACGGATTATGAGAAAAAGTTTTATACTGATTTAATAACAGAAGAGATAGATGCTTATAAAGTAAGAATAATGGATGAAGATTGGTTAAGTGAAAATACTAAAAAAGAAGCATTAAAGAAAATGGAAAATATGAAATATACTGTTTTAATAAGCGATAATTTAGTCTATGTTGAAAATAATTATAGATTTAGTAATGAAAGTTATTTGACTAATATAATAAATGCTACGAATAATAAAAATAAAGAAATTTGTAAGCAATATAAGAATGGTAATATAATGTATAGTAGTATAGATTATTTAGAACAAAATGCTTATTATACACCATTAACAAATAGTATAAATATATTATCTGGATGGGCTTATTCTAGTAAAGTAGCTTTAAATTTAAACAGTACAAATTTAGAAGATAATTACTATAATATTCTTGGTTCATTAGGATTTGTAATAGGTCATGAATTGTCACATGCTTTAGATTCAACAGGAAGTAAATATGATGAAGATGGAAATCGTGTTAATTGGTGGACTGAAGAGGATGCTAAAAATTTTAATAAGTTAAATATAAATGTAGTTAAGTATTATAATAAATATAATCAATTTGGTTCGACAACGCTTGGGGAGAATATAGCCGATTTAGGTGCTATGTCAATTGTTTTACAAATAGCAGAAAATAAAAATGCAACGAAAGAAGATTATAAAAAAATATTTGAAAATTACGCCTTATCTTGGTGTTCTCAGAAAACACCTTATTATGAATTTTTGTTGTTGACATCTGATGAACATTCTCCGGATAAGAATCGTGTTAATGCTGTTTTGTCATCGACGGATAAATTTTATGAAATATATGATATAAAAGAAAATGATGATATGTATGTTACAAAAGAAAATAGAGTTTCTGTATGGTAGTATTTAAAGGAGGTAAAAATAATGGACGATGAAAACAATATTGTGTTTCATGATGAAACACCACAAGAATCTTTAGTAAAAGGAGAAAAAAACAAGTTAGGTATTATTTCATTTGGTTTGGTAATATTGTCAATTATTTTGCAATTTACTAACAATACGGTAGTGACAATTATAGGTGATTTGTCTTTGTTATTAGCGTTTATTTTATCAATAGTTGCTTTATCACAAATTAAAAAGAAAGAACAAGAAGGAAAAGTATTTGCCATATTAGGATTAGTTGGTTCTATAATTGTATTTTTGGTTTCAATAATTATTGTAATTGTAGCAATGGGAAATATGAACGAACAAGATAAAAATGATTTATTATTTTGTCCTAATTCCTCAGATTGTGTAGATAATGGTGATGGATCAAGTTCATGCGTATATATGGGTGACGGAAAAACAGTTACTTGTACTACGAAAACTTTGAAAAAAAATCAATTTAAATAAAAATAATTTATATATGAATTGTTATAAGAGAAACTTTAAGTTTCTTTTTTTCGATTATTTTTAAGTAGTTAAATAATATAAAAATGTCCCTAAGTATAATACTTAAGGACACACCTTTATCTTTATCTACCCTATATAAATTATAGCATGACACTGGTTTTATGTAAATACAAAATTTGACTTTTTATCTACTTTTATATTTCTTAAAATATGTCTTAAAGCCTTATGATATAAGGTATTTACATACATACAAAAGGGTCCTTAAGTATTATACTTAGGGATATAGAAAGTAGGTAATTATGAAGAATAAAAGAGTAATTATTATATTATTAATCATATCATTAATATTTGTAATTATAGGTAGTACATTTGCTTATTTTACATGGAATGCTACCGAAGGGGAGAGAACTAAAGTAGTATTTACAGTAACGAGTGATTTTAGTTGTGCGGCTGATGGTGGTGGTGATATTACCTCTAGTGATGTTACCCTAGTACCATGTAGTTGTACAAATAGTAAGTATGCCATCAAAAGAGAAATAAAAGTAATGCCTAATATAATTACACCAACTCCAGTATATATGGATTTATGGTTAAATATAAATGAAATAGGGGATGGATTGTCTAATAGTGATAATTTTAGATATGCTCTAACAACAAGTGCTGATAGTTGTGAAAATGCTTTAGAAAGTGGTAACTTTAAAGGGTTAAAAGCTGGAGATAAAGTAAATCTTTTGAAAAATATGGGATATGCTTTAACAACAACAGATACGTATTATTTATGGATATGGTTAGATAAGGAAGAAACAAGTGCAAGTACAATGAATCAAGCAGTTAGTTTATCCCTTGGTGGAAGTTGTACTGATAAGGTATCAATTACTCCCGATGTAATGGAAGGGATGATTCCAGTAACGATAACTGATAATGGGACAGTTACAACTATTTCAAAAGATGATACTTCTTGGTTTAATTATGATAAAAAAGAATGGGCCAATGCCGTATTAGTGGATTCTTCAACAAGGAGTACTTATCAAAATACCACAGGGGTAACAATACCGGAAAGTAATATTTTAGCATATTATGTTTGGATACCAAGATATAAGTATAAAATATGGACAATCGGTACAAGTACTAAAGGACAAGAACAAGAGATAGAGATTATTTTTGAAGATAAAGATACGACAAAGTCAGTAGGAACTAAGGTAGGAGAGTATCTAACCCATCCGGCATTTACTTTTGGGGATACGGAATTAAATGGCATTTGGGTAGGTAAATTTGAAACAACCGGTGATGGTACAACACCGACGATAAAACCTAATATGGCATCATTAACTGATCAAAATATATCAACGGAATTTATTACTAGTTTAAAATTTGCTGGGGGAACTTTGAATAATGGAGTTACAACATTTTCTGGCAGTAATACATATGGATTAACCACAAGCACTAATTCTCATATGATGAAGAATAATGAATGGGGAGCAGTAGCTTATCTATCGCACTCTAAGTATGGAATAAATAGTGAGGTAAGAATTAATAATTACCGGAATAATAATCAAACACTTACCGGATGCGGAGCTAGTACAGCTGATGCCGGTCAAAGTACAACATGCGGAATAACTTATGGTGCTTCTTCAACATATCCGCAAAGTACGACCGGTAATATATCAGGAATCTTTGATATGTCGGGAGGAGCAAGGGAATATGTCATGGGAGTATTTGCTAATTCCAATGGTACCTTATGGAGTGGGTCTTCTACTTCCTCTAATTCGGGATTTAATGGATTGCTTGGAACTGATGGTATCACTAAAACCGATGGTGTATCTTTTCCGGAATCTAAGTATTATGAAGTATACAAGGCAAGTAGTGGCACAACTATGAATGCTTTAACGGCATGTAATGAGGGCTATTGCTATGGACGAGGCTTATCGGAAACAAGTAGATGGTATGGAGATTACGCGAACTTTGTTTCTTCCGAGTTCCCGTGGTTCCGTCGTGGTGGTGACTATAGCAATGGTGTCAGTGCCGGTGTCTTCTTCTTCTCCTACACTAGTGGCGATACGTACATGTACCCTGGCTTCCGTGCGGTTTTAGTAATAGAGTAATAATTACCTGACTTTTATTTATATATTACGTCAGTCCCTTAGGGATAATTATAAGAGAAACTTTGGGTTTCTTTTTTTCTTCTTAGATGGTATAATAAAGACATAAAGAAGGGAAATATATGTTGATTACATCTGTTAATAATGAAAAAATAAAAGAATTGGTTAAGTTAAAAGAGAAGAAGTATCGTGATAAGATGGGACTTTTCTTTATAGAGGGATTAGATATAATCGATGAAGCTTATAAAAAGGGCTTGTTAAAAGAATTATATATAATAGAGGGATATGATAATCCATATAAAGATATATCTTGTATAAATGTATCAAATGAGGTTATGAAAAAGATAAGTGATATGGAAAGTATAAGTCCTTATTTTGGGGTATGTAATTATTTAGCAGAAGATATAATTGGTAAGAGAATATTAATTTTAGATAATATTCAAGATCCGGGTAATTTAGGGACTTTGATTAGATCAGCGGTGGCTTTTAATTTTGATACGATAGTAGTTAGCAAAGATACAGTTTCTTTATATAATCCCAAGGTTATAAGAAGTACAAAGGGAATGTTATTTAAGATAAATATAATAGTTAGAGATATATGTGATTTTATTGATACATTAGATGGTTATTGTATATATGGAACAAAGGTTACAGATGGAGTAGATGTAGCAAGTATAGAGGAACAAGAAAAAATAGCTTTAGTAATTGGAAATGAAGGTAAGGGAGTAAGCGAAGAAGTACTTGATAAGTGTAATAAATATTTATATATTTCCATGAATAATGAGTGTGAGAGTTTAAATGCTTCGGTAGCTGGTTCAATACTTATGTATGAGGTGAATAAGAAATGAAGTATGTTTTGGTCGGTAAAATAGTTAATACACATGGTTTAAAGGGAGAAGTAAGAATATTATCTGATTTTAAATATAAGGATAGAATATTTAAAGAGGGAATGAAGATATATATTGGTAAGGATAAAGTATGTGAAGAGGTAACTAGTTATAGGCATCATAAGATATTTGAGATGATTACTATTAAGGGATATAATGATATAGATCAAGTTCTTAAGTATAAGGGAGAATATGTATTTATTAATAAAGAGGATTTAGTACTTAATGAGTATGAATATTTAGATGAAGATATTATAGGCCAAAAGGTTATTATAGATAATAAAGATATAGGGTTAGTAAGAAGAATAGATAAACATGGAGTAAATGAAGTATTAGTAGTTAGGGGAGTTAATAAAGACTATCTTATTCCATATAATTTTGATATAATACTAAATGTAGATTTAGAAAAAAGAGAGATTATGGTTAAAAATATTCCGGGACTAATTGATTAGGAAGTGAGATAATGAAGATAGATATACTTTCAATATTTCCAGAAATGTTTACAGGTTTTTTAAATACTTCAATTATTAAGAGAGCTATTTCTTCGAATAAGGTATCTATAGAAGTGCATAATTTTAGGGATTATTCAACAGATAAACATGGTAGGGTAGATGATTATCCATACGGTGGTGGTGCCGGAATGGTTTTGATGTGTGAGCCAATATTTAATGCTATTGATAAATTACGTCAGGAAGATACACTAGTTATTATGTTAAGTCCTTCGGGGGTTACTTTTAAACAGGAAATGGCGGTTAAATTAGCTAAAGAATGTAGACATATTATACTTCTTTGTGGACATTATGAAGGCTTTGATGAAAGAATTAAGAGTATTGTCGATATGGAAGTATCAATTGGGGATTATGTTCTTACAGGGGGAGAAATTCCTGCTATGGCAATTACTGATGCAATTACAAGATTACTTCCTGGGGTAATATCAGAAAATTCTTTAGAAAGTGAAAGTTTTAATGATAATCTTTTAGATTATCCAAATTATACGAGACCAGAGGAATTTAGGGGAATGAGAGTACCAGAGGTTTTATTATCAGGTCATCATAAAAATATAGATAGTTATAGATTAGAAGAAAGAATAAAAAGAACTAAGGAAAAAAGAGCTGATTTGGTGGGTGATGGTAATGAACAAGGTTAATTATTATTTATCAAAAGATGAAAAAACAGGGGATGTTGTTTATTTTGAATATAATAAGTTAGATGGTTATCAGGTAAAACCTAAAAAACAGCAAAAAAATACGATTGATGTTAGTCAGATTTTAATAGTAAAACCTGAATTTAGTGAGAAAATAATTAGGAAAAAGATTGAAAAGAAGATATTTTATTTGTTAGAACAACTTAGAATTATTGATGAGGATAATTCAGACGATTCAGAGGGAGCAATTAAAAAATGTTTATATGATGCCGAGAAATTAAGATTACAAATAATTAATAATTATGTTAAATATTTAGGACATACTTATCAGGGATTAACATTAAAAAAGATAGAGATAATTATTGAACAATTAAGATATAAGTTATTTATGTTAGAAGAAGTTAAGGTGAATAATTATTATATGGAAGATGTTAAAGAAGGAAGAAGAGGAAGATAATTGAACTTTTCTTTTTTTTTCGACATTATTTTTAAGATGATAATGATATAGTATTTTTGGTGATAAGATGAAAAAGAAAATACTAGGAATATTGCTTCCATTTATTTGTGCTTTAATAATAGGGGGAGTAAGTGGTAGATATGTATATAATGCTTATAGGGATAATGTATCGGGAGATTTAAGAAGTTCTAGATTATATTTAGTACAAGGTGGTAGATATAAGGATTATAATGAAATGAGAGAAGAGAATAATTCACATAATTATGTTTATTATGAAGATAAAGATGGTTATAAAACAGTTGTTGGGATTACTAGAAATTATGATAATATTTCTAAAATAAAGAGTTTATATAGTGATGATTTACAGGTAACGGAGTATTATTTACCAAAAGAATATTTAGATAGTAAGCAAGATGAATATGATATAAGGTTAGCTAATACTGATGATATATATCAGGTAAGAGAGGTAGTAGATGATATTTTAAGTTTATATCGAAAAGATGATAGTATTAAGTTAATTGCAGTTAATTAGATAGAGTAATTATGAACTGAACTCCAAAAGTTGAACAGTTTATAATTGCTCTTTTTATTGGTAAATTATATATAATTTTTTCAGTAGATTTTTCAGGATAATTATTATATAATTATAAATGGTGATGAGGAATGATTTATTTAGATTATAATGCTACAACTCCAGTTGATAAGAGAGTATTAGAGACATTTAATAAGGTATGTTTAGAATATCCTGGAAATGTTAATTCTTTACATAGTTTAGGTGTTAAATCAAAGGAATTAGCAGATTATGCTACGGAAGAAATTGCTAAGATGCTTAAGGTTAAACCTAGTGAAATAATTTATACGTCTTGTGCTAGTGAATCTAATAATACTGCTATTAAGGGGATATGTTTAAAATATCAAAATAGGGGTAAGCATATTATTACGACATATTTAGAACATTCTTCGGTAATAGCACCACTTAACTATTTGGAAAAGATGGGTTTTTCTGTAGATTTTGTTAAGATAGATAAGAATGGTCTTGTAGATTTAGAGGATTTAAAGAGACTTATTCGTGATGATACGATTTTAGTAAGTATATGTATGGTAGATAGTGAAATAGGTCTTAAGCAGCCTATTAAGGAAATAGCAAAAATAGTTAAAGAATACAAAAAATGTTATTTACATGTCGATTGTACACAGGCTTTAGGGAAGATAGATGTAGATTTAACAGATATAGATTTAGCTAGTATGTCTTTGCATAAGATATTTGGAATGAAGGGAATAGGACTTTTGGTTAAGAAAGAAAATATTCAGATAGAGCCACTTATTCATGGAGGAAAGAGTACAACAATATATCGAAGTGGAACACCAGCATTACCTTTAATGGTATCTATGATGAAGGCGATGGAGTTAATAATACCTAATATTAAGAAAAATAGTGAATATATTGGGAAACTAAATAAAAAGATTGTAGATAAATTAAAAGAATATCCATTGGTACATATTAATAGTACAGAAAATAGTGTAGTTAATACGATTAATTTTAGTTTAAGAAAGATTAAACCAGAAACTTTTATTCATGCACTAGATCAGGAAGAAGTATATATATCTACGAAAAGTGCTTGTTCTTCGGCTAATTCTATGTCAAATGCTGTATATGCTTTAACCCAAGATAAAGATTTGGCTAATCATAGTTTAAGAATTAGTTTGGCATATATGGTAACAGAAGAGGAAATAGATAAATTTTTAGAAATATTTGATAAATGTTATAAGAAATTAGATATGTAGGTGAATAAATGCAAGTAATTAAAATAGGCGCTATGTGGTGTCCATCTTGTTTAATTATGAACAAGGTAATAAGAGAAGTATTTAATGATTATCCAGAAATAATATTAAAAGAATTAGATTATGATATGGATAATGGAGAAGTTAAAGAGTATAATGTTGGTAAGATTTTACCAGTATTAATATTTCTTTCTTCAGATGGAATAGAACTTGGAAGAATTATTGGTGAAAAAAATTCTCAAGAATTAAGGAAAGAAGTAAATCATTATGCAGAAAATAATTAAATATATAAGTTTTTTATTAATAATATTTATTATTAGTATAGGGAACGTTTTAGCTGATAGTAAGAATTTAGTTAATATATATTTATTTTATTCAGATACTTGTCCTCATTGTGCTAGTGAAGAAAAATTATTAGATTCACTTAAGGATAAATATGATAATATTAGAATTTATATGTATGAGGTAGGAAATAGTGATAATGCTAAATTATTAGAGGAAGTTGCTAAGATAAAAGGTACTAATGTAACAGGAGTACCTTTAACGATTATTGGAGATAAGGTATATAAAGGATATAGTGATGAAGACTCTAAAAAGAGATTTATGGCAACGATAGAATATTATTCAGAATATGGTTATAGAGATTTAGTAGGTGAATATATAGGGGGAATAGAACTTCCTAGTTATGCCGTTGATGAGAATAATATAAAGTTAGATAAATATATTGATGATTATACGAATTATAAGATAAATATTCCTTTAATTGGGACAGTTAGTACGAAGAATTTAACGCTACCAGTTATAGCTGTATTAATAGGTCTTGTCGATGGATTTAATCCATGTGCTATGTGGGTATTATTATTTTTAATAAGTATGTTAATAGGTCTTAAAGATAGAAAGCGAATGTTGATATTAGGAATTACTTTTTTAATGTCTTCAGCTTTAATATATTTGTTATTTATGATAGCATGGTTAAATTTGGCTTCATTGTTATTATCTGTTAATTATGTTAGATTAATTATAGGGTTAGTTGCTTTAACGGGAGCAGTAGTTAATATTTATAGTTATTTTAAACATCGTAAAGATAATGGATGTAATATAGTTAATGATAAAAAGAGAAATAAGATATTTACTAGTATTAAAAAATTTACACAAGAAAAAAGTTTATTATTAGCTATGTTAGGAGTAATAGTATTAAGTATATCAGTCAATATTGTAGAGTTAGCTTGTTCAGCTGGACTTCCAGTTATGTTTATAGAGATACTAAGTATGAATAATTTAACAATAATAGAAGAAGTTATTTATATAGCTTTATATATGTTATGCTTTTTATTAGATGATTTAGTAGTATTCTTTATTGCAGTAAGAACAATGGAAGTAACGGGAATATCTTCTAAATATGGTAAAATATCTAAGTTAATTGGAGGAATATTACTTTTACTTATTGGTATTTTATTGATATTTAAGCCTTCTTGGTTAATGTTTAATTTTTAAGATAAGTAAGCTATTTACCTATCTTTTTTTGATATTTTGGGAGATTAACCGTTTTTGAAAATATGACTAGGGAGATAAAATTGACTAATAGATGATTTTGTGATAGAATATAAGCTGTCTTTTGAAAGAGACAGTTTTAAATATTTATTTATAAATTGACAAAATTGGACAGATATTTTATAATTAAAATAGAGGTGATAGGATATGCACCACGATAAGATTTCACTTACTATGCAAGAGATACTTGAGAAGGAATTTAAGATTGATACCCGTGGTTATAGAATGCAGGAAGTAGATCAATTCTTGGATGTGATTATTAGAGACTATAATGAATATAATAATATTATTAAAGACTTGCTTAAAGAAAAAGAGAATTTGATAGCTGAAAATAATTCTTTAAAACAAGAGGTACGTAGTCTTAGATCAAGTATTGATGTAGTTAAGGGTGGAGAAAAAGAAATTACAAATGTCGATTTGTTAAGAAGAATAAGTCATTTAGAGCAAATAATACTTGGAAAAGAACAATAAATTATCTGGACAAACGCTGGGTAGAAATACTTAGAGGAAAGTCCACACTCACACTATCTGTGATGATAGTAATGTTTGTGCAAAGGGAAAAAATAACCGATGGCAAGTTAATAACTTGACGGCATTTACTATAGTCTAAGGAGTATATCTATGACTAGGTAGATATAAAGTGCCACAGAGACGAATCTATATAGAAATGTATAGGGTGAAACGCGGTAAACCCCACAAGTGAGAAACCCAAATTATGGTAGGGGAACTATTTTAGGAGAATAAGAATCTATAAAATGGATGAGGTAACTCATAGATAAATGTTTGTCACCAATTACGGTACAGAATGTGGCTTATAAGATAGTTTATTATTTAATTGGAATGAGGAAAATGAAAGATATAGGTTTAAAATTAAAAGAAAAAAGGGAAGCTAATGGGGTCTCGGTAGAAGAAGCGGCGGAAGATTTAAAGATGAGACCTAGTCAAATAGTTAGTTTAGAAGAAGGTAAAAAAGAAGATTTTAAAGATGTAGTATTTTTAAAGTATTTTATTAGAGACTATGCTAAATATTTGGGATTAGATGGCGAGAAAATGGTGGATGAATTTAATGAATTTTTATTTGATTTTACTTCAAAGATACCTGTTGAGGAAATAGAAAAGGCTAAGAGTGAAAAAACAGATAAAAAAGAAATTGCTTCACCTTATACGTTAGTTAAAGATAATAATAAAAAACTTAAGATAATTATAATGTCTATTATATTTGTAGTTGTTTTAATTATTGCGGGTTATTTTATAATTAGTTCAATTCATGGAAATGATTTTCAAGATGAAAATATTACTTATGATATAAGGAGGTAAGCATGAATAAAGCTAATAAGATAACGATGTCAAGAATATTTTTATCAGTAATAATATTATTTATACTATTGTTTCCTTGGCATCAATTAGGAATAGATATTCCTACATATATTGTCAATAGTAATATAGTAATAGATTTGAGATATATAATAGCTGGTGTTCTATTTGTAATAGCTTCATTAACTGATTTTATTGATGGTAAGGTAGCTAGAAAATATAATATGGTAACAGATTTTGGTAAAATGATAGATGCTATTAGTGATAAGCTTTTAACTAATACGCTTATTGTTGTTTTAGCAAGTGATAATATGGTTCATCCAATAATAGCAGTTATTATTATTGGAAGAGATATTATAGTAGATTCAATAAAGATGCTTATTGGTAATAAAGGAAAAGCTGTGGCAGCAATAAAAGTGGCTAAGTTTAAAACAGCTAGTTTAATGGTAGGTTTGACACTTAAATTATTTTATGATTTACCATTTTCATTAATACCAATTAGAGTTTCAGATTATTTATTGATTATTGCAGCGGTGTTAGCAATAATATCTGGTGCTAAATATTATACGATGGCGAAAGAATATATAACTGAGAAATAAATGTGATAATCGTACTGATATGTACGGTTTTTCTTTCTTGGAGGTATTTATGAATAGTAAAAAATGGATAATGATTATTTTGTTGGTGATTTTATTAATTGGTGGTATAGTAATTAATATAAATAATAAAGAGTTTTTATTTAAAGATAAAAAAGTTTATAATTATAGTGTTAATTATGAAGATAATCAATTAATTGTTAATTCTGAATTAGAAAGTTATGTCAATGATAAGAATATCACTTTTGATAATCCTAAGGTTGTAGTTGATCCATATAACAATTCTAAGTTAGCAGCAATGATAATATTTTATACAGAGGAAGATACAGAAATTAAGTTGTATATAAATGGTCATTTTATAACTACTATGGAAAGTGGACATGAACATATAATACCGGTATATGGACTTAAAGAAGAATATAATAATGAGATAGTTATTATAAATAATAAAAACGAGGAGAAGAAAATTAATATTAAGACTAATAAAATAGATAGTAGTATTATGTATAAATATAATTCTACTAGAGATATTAGTGATAATTTATTTATAAATTCTCCAATGGGGAAGTTTTCTTTAGATGGAGAAGGTAATATTAATTGGTATAATGATAATGGTAATTATGAATTTATTATTACAGATGATAAAAAAATATATTTGTTAGATAGATATAATAGGCTTTTAGAGACTGATTTTATGGGAAGAGTTACAAGAATGTATTATGTTTATTTAACTAGTAATAATCATCAAATAGTTAAATTAAGTAATAATAATATAATGGCTATTGACTCTTCTTTTTCAATATCAGAAATAGATTATGAAACAGGTAAGGTAGAAACAGTATTTAATTTAATTGATGTTTTAATGAATGTAGATAAAGATATAGATATTACTAATGAGATAGTTTATATGAATCATTTTCAATATGATGAAGTTAATAAAACGTTACTTATATCTATTAGAGGGTTAGATACTATTATTAAATATGATTTAGTTAATGAAAAGATTATATGGATGATTACTAATAATTCAGTTTTTTCTGATAAATTTAATGAATATAAGTTGAATTTATCTAATGATGTAACTTATTTTATAGGACAACATTCACCATATATGGATGGGGATTATTTATATGTTTTTGATAATAGTAATTGTTATTTTAATGATAATAATTCATTTAATTCTTTAAATAAATCTTCAGCAGTTATATATGAAGTAAAAGGAGATAATTTATATGAAGTATATCGATATACTGGTGATGTAGCGTCTGGTTGGTATGGTAATTTTTATGTTTATAAGGATATTAAACATATTAATTTTGGTAGTATTGTTGATGATGATAGAGGGAAGTATTCTAAAGTAATTGAACTTGATAAGGATAATAATATAACGATGGAGTTGGTTACTGAATATAAAAATATTTTAATATATGAATCAGGAAGATATAATTTTTATAATGATGTAACAAGTAATTATAATATTAATAATGATTTTAAAAAAATAGATGCTAATAATTATAAGAAGGTTTATTATTTTGAAGCAGATAATGAAGAAGAAGCTGTGGAGAGAGAAAAGAAAGATTTAACTCTTTATAAAGATAATATTTATAATAAATTAAAGGGAGCTTTAATAGATAGGGGAATGATTAAGGTATCTAAAGAGTTAGGAATTGAGATTGATACTTCAGAGGATTATCAGGTGTTATTTGTAAATAAAGATTATAATTTTTATAAAATAAGCATGAAAAATGATGGATATAGATATTTATATTTGAATGATTTTATATCAAAAATAAAGGGAGAATATGCAATATATATTATAATTAATGGTAAGTATTATGATACGGGAGTAGTATTTGATATTAGGTGATGAAGCGATGAAGAAAATAAAAAAATTAGTATATTTAGTTTTAATTATTATATTGTTTATTATACTTATATGGTTGATATTTTTTAAGGATTATGGTAAAAAGTATTTCGATAAAGAGATGGATGTTAATTATGCTATAGGGAATGTTTTAGTAGAACAGGAAAAAATTAATAAAGAAATAGAGAAATATAGTAATGATTTAGAATATACGATTGATAATCCTAAAGTTATAGTAAATCCTTATAAAATATCACCAATGACAGCTTTAATAATATTTAGTAGTGTTAATAATACAAGTATTAAGGTAAGTATTAATGATGAATATAATTTTATAATGGAAGAAGATACAAAGCATATAATTCCAGTATATGGAATGTATTCTGGAAGAGTTAATTATATTACTTTATCAGATGATTTAGGTAACGTTAAGAAGATTGATATAGAGATAGATAAGGCTATAGATGTTAATGATCTTGTTATAGATAAAGCTGTTTTTAGTAATTATAATGATTTATATTTTATGACTAGTCCTGTAGGAACTAGTGCTTCAGCATATGATATTAATGGCAATTTAAAATGGTATTTAACTGAAAAATATGTAATGGATTTTGAATGGCTTGATAATGGACATTTTTTAGTAGGTATTCCTGAAGGAAGTGTCAATGATAGAAAAATTGGTTTTGTAGAAATGGATTATTTAGGTAAGATATATAATTATTATGTTTTAAGAAATGGTTATGATTTTGAGTTTCAAGTTCTTTCAAATGGTAATTATATGTTATGTGGAGGAGAAGAACCCATATTTTATAAACATGCAATGATATATGAAATAGATAATACTGGAAAGTTTATTAGTTATGTAGATTTATATAAGATATTTAAAGATATAGATTCAGAATTTGATGATAATAGACTTGGTTACAAAATAATTAGAAATGCTTTTTCTTATAATGAGAAAACAGGAGAATTAATAGTTTCATTAAGAGGATTAAATTCAATAGTTAGTATTAATTATAATACTAAAAAATTAAATTATATTTTTGCTCCTCCGGGAATATATAGTGATAAATTTGATGAATATATGGTAACTTTAGAAAGTGGACGATATCCTTTAGGTATTCATTCGGTAATGGTTACATCAGATGGATTAATAGGATTTATAAATAATGGATATGATAGATATAATGGCTTTGAAGTAGGTGGAATTGATGATGTTATATCTTATAAGGATAGTTATAGTAGTATGGAATTATATAGAATAGATTCTAAAAAAGCTAGTTTGGTATGGTCTTTTGATGGTGATAAAAAATATTTTGCTCATCAATACGGTTCATTTAATATCTATGATGGTAATAAATTAATGAATTTTGGCTGGGTTTTAAAGGATGACTACAGGAATAGATCAGATGCTACACTTAGTGAGAGTGAAAAAAATACAGATAATACTTATGCTAAAATATTTGAAGTTAATGATAAGGATGAAATATTATTAGAAGCTACGATAGAAGATGGAAAGTATAGAATATTTAAACATGGTTTATATATGGATAAGATGAGTAATTTTAGTTATGTAGATAGTAATTTCTATAATACGATGGATTTATCTAAGGTAGAAAAGATTAATACTAGAAAGATAAGTGATAAATTAGATAGTGCTAAGAAATATGAAAATAATATTAGTTATACAAAGTATGTTATAGATACTGATTATAAGTTTGATACGTATGATAAGGTAGATATATTGTTGGTAGGTAAAAATAGTAATAGTTATATTATTAATTACAAGGATGAGTTAAAGGATGTTGAAAAGAATATAAATATTAATTTAGGACATGGGGAATATGCTTTATATATAATTATAAATGGAATTTATTATGATACGTATAAGAAGGTAGTATATTGATATGAGAAATAGGTTATATGGTATTTTAGGATTATTAATAATAGGGATAATTATATATATATTTATTTTTAATAATTATAAAAAGGTAGCTATTAAAAATGTAATAGATATATATAATCAAGTAGGTATAAAGGATATTAATTTTAATGGTACTTTAAAGACAGAACATACTTCTAATATGGTGCATACTATGAATCAGGTATATGAAAAAGATTATAATTTTAAGATTGATAAGAATAATGATAATATAGAAATATACTTAGACAATAAAAGAGGAATAGTAAAGAGTTATTATAAAGAATTTAATATAGAGGATATAAATAGTTGTAAATATGTATCTCGTGATAAAGAATTAATTAGTATAAATACTAATGATAAAAGAGTAAATAGATATAACTATGAATGTAATGGTAAGGTATTTGAAATATATACTTCGGAAATATTTAATAAATATATTATGAGTAGATTGTATGTAGATGATAGTTATTATGAGTTTAGAGATAATTATTTAGAATATAAAAATAATGTATTAGATTTAAAATATACAGATATTAAAAAAGATAATTATATATTAAATGGAAGATATAAAGATAAGAAATTTGAAGTTTATTATACATATAATGATTATAAAAAATATAGTGTTATTTATGAAGATAATGTTAATTTTAATATTATTATTAAAGATAATATAATAATATCTATTAATAGTGATACTAAAAGATATAGTAAGTTACAGATTACGATGGATAAAGGTAATAATGTAGGAGTAGATAATTATCAAGATGTCGATGTTAATTCAATATTTACTGATATAATGTCTTTAGAAATATATGATATGTTTAAATAATAAAAGGAGCTACTTTGGATGAAAAGTAGTTTCTTTTTATTATAGATATTTACTAGAAATTGAAATTATGATAAAATTATATTAGAATAGTTGGTGTTTAGAATGAGAAAATATTACTATGTAACAACTTTTATTCTTTTAATGGTAGTAAGTTTAATTAGTGTGACTTATTCTTTTTCGTATGAAGATGATACGAATGCTAAATTTAAGCTTATTGGTCCTAGTCCTTTATATGTAGATGTCAATACTGAATATGAAGAATATGGGGTTAATGTTTTATATCAGGGAAAAGATATTACTGATCAGGTAGAGATTGATAATAGTAATGTAGATATGTCTAAATTAGGGGAGTATCAGGTAAAATATTTGGTTAATATTAATGGAAATAGTGAATATATATATAGAAAAGTTATAGTTATTGATAAGATCAAACCAGAGATAGACCTTGTAGATGGTAATGAGGTTAAGATACTTGTCAATGGTAATTACTATGAATATGGATATAGGGCAATAGATAATTATGATAAAGATATTACTGATCGGGTAAAAGTAGATGGTAATGTTGATACTTCACATGAGGGGGAATATACTATTACTTATACAGTTAGTGATAGTAGTGGTAATTCTTCTTCAGTAAAGAGAATAGTTAAAGTAGTTAATCCTACAATTACATTAGGCGATAAGACAAGTGGTATTATTAATGTTAATTCTTATAATGTTAAGGAGTATTCAAATACTGTTACTAGAAATGTATTTAATAGTAAGGGAATATATTTAGAGGGATATGTTAGTGATAATGCTAATAATTATAAGATTAAGTTAAAGAATAGAGATAGTAAACAGGTATATTTATTTAATATGACTTTAGATAATACTAATTATTATAGTGGTAATATAGATTTTACAACGGTAAAGAATGGCGTATATGATATTTATATAGTTAGTAATCAAGAAGAAAGATTATTAAATAAATTAAATGTATTTAATAGATTAGTTAGAGGAAAGATCGAAAATAAATTAGTAACTTTGATGTATGATAATGATTATGTAAGTGTTAAAGTAGAAGATTTTAAGTATGAGTATGATTTTGTAATAGATCCGGGTCATGGGGGAAGTGATATTGGAACATCTAATGGTTTATTGGCAGAGAAAGATTTGAATTTAATGATATCTAAATATGAAAAGTGTCGTTATGAATCTATGGGGTATAAAGTATATATGGTAAGATATGATGATACTTATGGAGAGATGTTAGGTAATAAATCAATAGATAATTTAGATAGAAGGGGATTAACGATTGGATACTATGGAAGTGTTAGTAAAATAGTTTATAGTAATCATCATAATGGATCTGAAAATACGCAGGAACATGGTTTTGAAATATTAGTAGGTAATCAGGTATCAATAGATGACTTAGTTATTGAGAAATCTTTATATAATAAATTTAGAAGTTATTATGGTATTAATGATAATTATATAAGGGTATATTCTAAGGATTATGATACGGCTAATATATATAATAAATTAGATGGGAAGATATATTCAAATACTAATTATTATGCGGTTATTCGTATTCCATATGAACTTTTTAATGTTAAAAATATTATTTATGAACCAATATATATGACAAGTAATAGTGATTTTGATTTTTATGTTACTAATAAGAAATGGATAGATATCTCGGAGATTAAGATACAAGAATATGTTAATTATCTTGGAGGTAACTATAATAGGGATAATTCTAAATGTATATAATTAAAGAGAAGTAAAAGGTTACTTCTCTTTTTCGTATAATGATTTATAAGTATTACTATGTTTTAGTAGGTATGTGTGAGTACCAGATGCTTCAAGGCGTCCTTTGTCAATAATATGAATGATATCAGCATCAATAATGGTAGATAGTCTATGAGCGACGATTATTATGGTGTGATCTTTAACTAATGTATCAATTGTTTTTTTGATATATTTTTGGCTTTCATTGTCTAAAGCAGATGTCGCTTCATCAAAAAGAATAATTTTAGTATTTAGAATAAGGGTTCTGGCGATAGCAATTCTTTGTTTTTGACCTCCGGATAAATTAACACCACCTTCACCGACAATAGTATCATATTTATTGGGAAGACTCATAATATAATCATCAATATAAGCTTTTTGGCAAACTGCTCTTATTTCTTCTAGAGTTATATTATCTTTAACTAGTTTAAAGTTTTCAAAAATAGATAGGTTGAAAAGAAATGGGGATTGTCTAATAATAGAGATATTATTTCTTAGACTTTCTTCAGTTAAATCTAGAATATTGATGTTATCAAGCATAATTTTACCAGAGGTAGCATCAAAGTAACGACATAGAAGATTAAAAATAGTAGATTTACCATTACCACTTTTACCAACGATAGCTACTTTTTTATGTGGTTCTATAGTAAGATTTAGATTATTTAGAGTATTTTCTTCATCTAAGCGATATTTAAAAGATACGTTATTAAAGGTAATATAACCTTTCGGGTTACTAAGAGTAATATTGCCAAATGATTCATCTTGATATAATTTGTTTTTAAGTATTTCGTTAATTCTTTTTAGAGAGACAATAACTTTATTATAACTAACTCCAAAGTCACTAATACTTTCTACGACATCATCAATACGCCAAATATATGATTCAATTACAATAAAGGTACTTAGAACCATTTTGCCTTTTACAAGAAGATATCCGGCAGTTAAGAGAATAATGAATTGAAGAGCAAAGTAGGCAAAGTTGTTAAGACTATAATATACAACTTCATAACTACGAATTTTTTTACTGCTTTTGAAATAATCATCAATATTTTTAAACATTCTGTTTTCAATATTATTTTTAATACCTAATGATTTTATTTCTCTAATACCAGTTAGATTTTCAGTAGCTTCTTTTATTTCTTTGTCACTTTGTTTTTTTAGGGTTTGTTGGGTATTTTTAATTTTAGGGAAGAAATGGTATGAAATTAAACCCATTACCAGAGCAAAGATAATAATTTCTATTCCCAGGATAATATTAACTTTAAATGATATGATGATGACTATAATAACAACGAAAGCACGGCAAGACATTTTGATTAGTTTGGCAAGAAGTTCCATAACTCTATCGGGATCGGTTGTCAATCTGTTAATAAATTCACCAACACCGATATCTTCAAAGGCAATGGCAGGAAGATTTGTTATTTTGTGATACATGTCTTTAATGGCATTTTTGTTGAATTTTATTTCTAAGTAATTATATAAAAGATCTCTAGGAGCTGCTAAAAAACAATAAAATATTATATAGGAAGATTCCCATATAATTAGATATTTAACAAATGTATTAAAGTTATTATCTATTAAACCCTCCATGGCAAAGCCCCAGAAAAAGGTCGAAGCAAGAGCTGGAATATAGGAGCAGATAACTAAGAATAAATAGATAATTAATTTGAGTTTATCTTCTTTTAAGTATTCAAAGATTAATTTGAATGGTTTTTCTTTCATAAGTAACACCTCCGTATAGATTATATCATTTAATTATTATATAGACAAGAAAAAGAAATAGATGGTGTTATTTCTTTTCTTTTTTGAAGACAATTAATTTACTCAATATATAATTGACAATAATAATTATTACTTGGATTATTAATTTAATTATTTTATCATTAAAATGAAGAGTTGAGACGAAGATGAACATTAATCCCATATCAATAAATAGTGCTAATAATCTAGCTGAATAAAATTCAATTATTTCTTTTATTAATGATTTGTTAGTGGGAGCAAAGACATATTTTCTATTAGTGATATAGGCAAATGTTACACAAGTAATCCAAGATATAATGTTAGCTAGTTGAAGTTCTAAAGGAACGTTAGCATCTAAGATTGTTAGGACTAAGGCATAATATGTAGCTAGACTAACAACTGTTGTTAATACACCAAATATTAGATAATTAATTAGTTCTTTATACTTTAAATATAATTGTTTTATTGTTTTCATAATGTACTCCTTTTGTTATCTTTAATGATAACTATTATAAATGATAATAATCCTAATATAGATATAATTATACCGGTTTTTAACCATGGTGAATGGTAAGTGATAGTTATTTCATGAGATCCTTTGGATATTTTAGTACCTAGAAAGGCAATGTTTACTTTAGAAATAGGTACTTCAGAGCCATCAATGTTTATAGTGAATCCAGAATCATAAGGAATGGATGTTACTAAATAACCATCTTCAGGCATGTTAATAGTACCAGTAATTATATCATTATTATATTTAGTTATCTTCATAGCAGTTTTATTGTTAGAAATATTGGCTAAGTCTTGATAATCTAATATATATGTTTTAATATCGGTAATAGTGTAGGTACCTTTTGTTAATTCAATATTTAAAGTATCAATAGATGGATCATTAATAAGGAAATGGAAAGTATTATTTTTATTATTATAGGTCCATGTACGACAGGTTAATAGATTACCTACATCATTGATAGTCATAGTAATATTATCTATTTTGCAACTGTTAGCAGTAAGCCCATATAAATCTATAAATAATAGTTTATTATGTAATGGGGTATTTAACTTTATGGTAAGAGAGCCGGTATCTTTAACTTTTAGTGTATGGGTATTATTGTCAGAAGTTATTTCAACGCCATTATTAGATATAATGGTATATGGGATATTTTCTTCTTTAATAAGATTATTTATAGGGTTATTTATATTTTTATTTTCAATAATGGTACTTTGTAAGAAGAAATCTAAGTTATATGGGTATGAATAGTTACGATAGTTATCTTTACTTGTTAGGATGCTGTTACCATAAATAATAGGTAGAGCTAGGTTGTTACGATAGATATTATCAGCAATTTTAGTATAACCTAAGCCTAAATCTTTACTTGAATATAAGTATTTTACTCCCATGAATGAATTGAAGAGAATATTTTTATTAGCTGATACGAGGAAGTAATTATAATCGATAGTACTTCCTTGAAAATGTTTACGAATAAAATCTAAGTAATATCCATTATAGGTAGATGAATATAGGTTAGTTGTATAATAATTTGAAGTATATATTTTATTAACAGTAACTGTTGGGTAATCTAAATTATTACTACGATAGAAACTAGAATCTTCTTTTAAAATATTTTTAATGGATGTATCAATATTTTTATTAAATACTTCATTATATCTTTTAATACTAGTCATATCTTCTTCAAGAGCAGAGCCAATAGCAATGGCAAAGGCACTAAGTATTAGATAACCACTTACTAACCATGACTTTTTATTTTTTTGCCAAATAAAGAGAATAATAATAAAGATAATTAGTATTATATAGAAGTATTGTAATTTATTATAATAATATATTAATATAGAGATAATAGATAGACGTATTATGAATGGTAATAAGTTTATTTTATTATTATATAAATCTTTTAGAAAGATAGCTATAAAGTAACATATTAATGGTAAGAATGGAATAAAGCATTTTTCTCTTAGGTATAGACCACCATTTAATAAGTAACAAAATAGTGGAATAAAGAGAATTATCGATGAAATTGTCGCAATAATTTTATTATGTGGCTTATTGCTATAGAATAGATATATTAAGGCTATAAAACCAATAATAGATGTACCAATATTATATGTTCCTGAAAATATTTTATATATTTTAAGATTAGGGGTTAATAATTTTATTAATGAGTAAGTAGTTTCACTTTCTCCACGGCCATTAAATAAAGTATATATTGTTGGTAGGAGGAGAATAGCACTTAACATAATAGCAATAATTATAGGAATAGCAAGTAAAAAGATATCTTTTATAAATTTTTTTAGGATAAATTTATTATTATTTTTAAAATATAAGTATAAGTAATATATACCTAGTACTAAGATACCACATATACTATAATAATAACTTGTCATAATCATTAAAAAGATACTTATTATTAAGAGAGTTCTTTTAGAGTTATTGTAATAATTATCAATACCAAAGAAGCCCATTATTAAAAATGGCATATAATTTACAAACATGATATGTCGATGCATTTGAAATATAAGAGGGCATGCTAAGGTAAGAATTAGAGCTACGGTTAATGATATTTGATAATTATAGTTATGTTTTCTTAGAAAATGGTAAAAGAGAATACCAGAAGAGATAACTATAAGGATATTGGTAATAGTCATATAAGTAACCATATCGATAAATGGTAAGAGATATGATGGTAAAATGATAGGGCTTAATAAACCATAGTATGAGAAATTAAAGATGTTTTCTCCAGCACCATAATTTAGGGCTAAGTTAGGAATAAGTTTTCCGGTTTGATAGAAAGTTTGTCTAAAGTATTCGGGATATATGGTATGTTGATTAAGCCAATCGGTATTAGAACCAAACATATTGGTAAAATGGGTATTTATTAGTACTATTAAGAGAACAGCTAAGGTAATAAATATTTCAGCTGAATACTTTTTTAGTAATTTTTTCATTTTTATTTCTCCACATTAGTTTCTTTAATAATATATATTGGTCTTTTTTTAGTTTCTAGGTATGTTTTTGATAGGTATTCACCAATAATTCCTAAGCAGAATAATTGGACACCACTTACAAAGAAAATGATACATACAAGGCTAGGCCAACCGGATGTTGGATCACCAAAGATTAGAGTTTTGATGATAATTACGATAATCATGATAAATGATATTAAGCAGAAAAGAAATCCTGCAACAGAAGCAATAGCTAAAGGAGCTGTAGAGAAGGCTACAATACCTTCAATAGCATACATAAATAGTTTCCAGAATGACCATTTGGTGGTACCAGCAACTCTTTCTTGATTTTCAAAGTCAATCCATTTGACGTTGTATCCGACAAATTCAAATAAGCCTTTAGAATAACGGTTGTATTCTTTCATTTCAAGAACCGAATCAACCATTTGTCTTGTCATTAAGCGGTAATCTCTGGCTCCAGCTACCATTTCAGTTTTAGATATTTTGGAGATAATTTTATAAAACCATTTAGTAAATGTTTTACGAAGAAATGAGTAACCGTTACGACTGGTGCTTTTAGTAGCGACGCAATCGTAACCTTCTTCATCAAGCCCTTTAATCATTTCTGGTAATAGGCTTGGAGGATCTTGTAAGTCAGCATCCATAATAGTAACATAATCACCAGTTGATAAATCTAAGCCAGCATACATAGCAGCTTCTTTACCAAAATTTCTAGAAAAATGAATGTATTTAACTCTTTTATCTTTTTTAGTATATTCTTTTACGATGTCGATTGTTTTATCTTTTGAACCATCATTTACGAAGATGAATTCAAAATCATATTTTTTAAGGTTATCCGCAGTTTTAGTAATTTCTTCGTAGAAGAAAGGGATGGCTTGTTCTTCATTATAACATGGAACAATAATACTTATTTTTTTCATATAATTCACTTCCTTTATTTTATTGTTTATGGTGTTTAAAGTAATTGTATTTGAGAGCTAAATCATTCTTTTTAGTAACATAACTAATATAATAGTTTTTTTCTTCAAGGGCTTCTTTAGAAATATATTTATCATTGATTACTTCTCCACTGGCTACATAGATATTACCATCATACCAAGAATAATCACTAAAGAAGACAATGCCTTCATAGTTTGGATCTAGAGCATCTTTAGCAATATAATTATTAGGATTATATTTAATACCAAACAAATTTAGAGTAGTTGGTAAGATGTTTAATTGTGATGTAACTTTAGAAATAGTAGTTTTTTTAGTATCTTTACTCCAGATAAAGAATGGAGTTTTATTAATAAGATTATTAGAAGTATTTTTATATCTATCTAAGATAGTTTTATCTTCAATCGTATATAGATAATGGTCGGTGAAAACTACTAAAACGGTATTATCTATTAGATTTTTTTCTTCTAGATTTTCTAGTAATAATTTCATCATATAATCAGTTTCTTTAGCTTGTCTTTTAATACATTCATATTCAGTCATTTCTTTGAATTCAGGAGCTACTTTTGGAGTATTTTCGTCAATATTTTCTAGGTAAGTATTAATATCTTCTTCATATAGTAATTTGCAAACGCCTTTGGTATTACTAAATGGAAGATGTCCAGAATAGGTAATTATATAATCGACAAATTTATTTTCGGTATTAAATAATAGTTCATTAAATTTTTCATCAAGAATAAGGTTACGATCCAAACGATAGGTTTCATCTTTGTAATCATTAATATCTAGAAGGCCATAGTATTTATCATAACCCCAGTTTTGATAGTTAGTAGTTCTTGAATAGTATTCACCATTATTCATATGGAAAGCATTAACGGTATAGCCAGCATCTTTAAATAAATGAGCCATAGAATATGGAAAACTGTTTTTATTAAAGGTGTAGGCGTTTTGGGTATAGGATAATGGGGTAATAAAACCAGTATTAACGGCAAATTCAGAATTAAAGGTAGAACCACCACCATTATAATAAGAATAATGATTAGAAAAATTATAAGCATTATTTAGCATAGAATAGATAGTAGGGGTATCTTCTTCATTAAATAGCCAATCATCTAAGCCTTCGAATTGAATAAAGATAACATTACGATCTTTAAAGATGCCAGTATATTTGTTATTATGTTCTTCTGTTTCGGCAAAGGCATTATTTAGAAATTCAATATCTTCTAAATTTTCTTGTTCTTCTGTTTTTAAGAATGTTATATAGAAATTTCTAAATGTATATTCATATAATCCACTTACTTTCATCGATTTGTTATTATCATTAAATGATATATAGATATTTCTAGGATTACGCCATGATGACCAAGTAAGACTGGTATTAGCTTTACCTAATAAATATGGTATTAGGGGATGAGTAAGAATAAATAAGGGGATTACAATTAACAATATTTTAAAGTTATTCTTAGTTTTATAGGGAATCTTTTTATAACCTAGATGAATTAGATATATAATAAAGATAAAGGATATATATACTAAAACGTTACAATTTAAGATAGTATCTAAGATATAAGGAGCTCCTTCAGAAGCAGATTCTAATAAAGAGAAATCGAAGAATGTTTTGGTCATTGAATAATAAACATTATTAGCTAAGAATACTATTAAGAAGAGAATATTTAAAAATAAATATAAGTATTTTCCAATTTTTTTCTTAAAAGATATAGTTAGGGCTATAAATAAGGTAACCCAAGATATAGTAAAGATATTTGGGGTTATTTTATATATAGAATAAAAATCGATATTTCTACCAAATAATCTTGTAATTATATCCATTGCGATAAGAGGTAAAGCTAAAAATAGTAAATAATTATATTTAGAAATAAATATTATAATTTTATCTAATATTTTTTTTAATTTATCTTTGTTTATATTTAATTTTTTTAGTACTTCCATATAAATCACCATATGGTAATATTATAGCAAACAATTAATGTTAAGTAAACAAGTACTAGTTTATTTTACATAATTATGATATAATAAAAATAGTCAAAGAAGGAATGAAAGTTATGAAGATTAGATTTAAGAAAATAAAAGATGGATTTATAAATATAAAAAATAATTATCCAGTATTATTATTCTTTATATTTAGTAATGTCATTAATGGAATAATGTTTAGATTTTTTACTCTTGGTACTTTTAAGATAAGACCAATAATGTTTGATTTAGCCTTTGTTTTGTTACTTGGAGCAATATCTTTTTTAATAAAGAAAAAAAGAAGAAATATATATTATTTTATTTCTTCACTATTAATGGTAGCAGTATGTGTAGTTAATGCTATATATCATAATTATTATGATTCTTTTGTATCTTTTTCTCTTTTAGCAACATCAGTTTTTGTTAAAGATGTAGGAGAAGCAGTGGTTGATTTTGCTTTAAAGAATAGTGATTGGATATATTTTTGGAATTTAATAGTTTTAGGAATAATGTTTAAGAAGAAGAAAGAAAATTATATTGTTTCTAAAAAGAGATTTTTAAATACTTTATATGTTTTTATAGCGGTAGTAGGAATTGGTTGTGCTTTACCACCATATAATTCCTTCAGTAGACTTGTAAAAATGTGGAATAGGGTGGCGGTTGTCGATAGTTTTGGTGGATATATATATCAAGTTGATGATTTAATACAGAGTTTGAAACCAACATTTAATAATTTATTTGGTTATGATAAGGCTTTAAAAGAAACAAAAGAATACTACGAAGAGAATGAGTCTGTACAGAGTGTAAATGATTATACGAAGATATTTGAAGGTAAGAATGTTATAGTAATTCATGCCGAGAGCTTACAAGCCTTTAATATGAATCTTAGTTTTGAAGGAAAAGAGGTTACACCAAATATTAATAGGTTGGCTAAAGAGGGAATATTTTTTAGTAATTTTTATGCTCAAGTAGGAGTAGGTACTAGTAGTGATAGTGAATTTACATATTCGAGTGGGTTATTACCTGCTAAAAATGGTACGGTATTTGTAAATTATTTTAATAATAAATATGTAACAATTCAGAATTTACTTAATAATAAGGGTTATTATGTATTTAGTATGCATGGTAATGATGGTGATTTTTGGAATAGGGATACGATGCATTTAAATATGGGATATGATAAGTTTTATTCAAAATCTAGCTTTGTAATAGATGAAGTATATGGACTTGGATTATCAGATAAATCATTTTTTAGACAGGCTGTACCAATGATTAATGAGATTAAAAAAGAAGTAGGAGAACCTTATTATGGAACGCTTATTACGCTTACTAATCATACTCCTTGGAGAAATCCAGAAGCTTATAGTGATTATAAAGTAACAAAGACGGTATCTATTGATGGAAAGATGGTTACAAGAGATTATTTAGAAGGAAGAGCGCTTGGGAGATATATTAAAGCAGTTAATTATATGGATCAGGCTATTGGACAATTTATAGATGATATGGATCAGGCAGGTCTTCTTGATAATACGGTTATTGTAATATATGGGGATCATGATGCTAGATTAAATAGAAAAGAATATAATTATATGTATAATTATGATCCAATTACAGATAGAGTATTGACAGAGGATGATCCTGAATATGTAGAATATAATGAATATGATTATGAACTTGATAGGAGAGTACCATTTATTATATGGACTAAAGATAAGCAATATCAAATTAATTGTGATACGCCAATGGGAATGATAGATGCTTCAGTTACTTTGGGTAATATGTTAGGAATATATAATAAATATGCTTTAGGAAAAGATGTTATGGGTATTAAGAAGAGTGATGGAATAGTTGTATTTAAGGATGGTTCTTATATAACAGATAAGATATACTATAGTTCTAAGAATAATGAAGCATATTCATTATCTAGTGGTAGTATTATTTCAGAAGATTATATTAGGAAGAATAGTGAATATGCGGATAAGATTATTCAGATATCGGATGATATTATTACATTTGATTTGCTTAAAGATTTAGAATAGTTTATATAGATACTCATAGAGTAAGAAATTTACTTTATGAGTTTTTATTATCCCTAAGGGACTAACGCAAGATATAAAAATGCCCCTAAGTATAATACTTAAGGACATACCTTTATCTTTATCTAACTTATATAAATTATAGCATAACCCTTATTTTCTGTAAATACAAAATTTGACTTTTTATCTACTTTTATATTTCTTAAAATATGTCTTAAAGCCTTATGATATAAGGTATTTACATACATACAAAAGGGTCCTTAAGTAT
>CAKOPG010000004.1 GCA_934098745.1 uncultured Bacilli bacterium | reverse complement strand
CCCTAAGTATAATACTTAAGGACCCTTTTGTATGTATGTAAATACCTTATATCATAAGGCTTTAAGACATATTTTAAAGAATATAAAAGTAGATAAAAAGTCAAATTTTGTATTTACATAAAACAAGTGTCATGCTATAATTTATATAGGTTAAATAGAGATAGAGGTATGTCCCTAAGTATTATACTTAGGGGCATTTTTTATATTACGTTAGTCCCTTAGGGATAATAAAAAAAATACTATAAGTATATATAGTATTTTATAATTTATTTACTAATTCTTTATATTTTATACCACGATCAGCAAAATTCTTAAACATATCAAAAGATGCTGAAGCTGGACTAAAGAGAACTACTTCTCCTTTAGTAGCTACTTCTTTAGCTTTATTAACAACTTCTTCTAAAGTATTACATAAATATATTTGAATATTTTCATTAGTTTTATTATCTATTACAGATTTATATATTTTATCTTTAGTAGCTCCAAATAAAATTAATTTAGTTACTTTATTTAAAATAGGTTTAGCTAAAGGAGTATAATCTAAGTTCTTATCATAACCACCAGCTATTAAGACAATTGGTTCTTCATATGAGTTTAATCCGGCTATTGTTCTTGTAGGACTAGAAGAGACAGAATCATTATACCATTTAATATTATCTATCTCTCTTACTAATTCTAATCGATGTTCTACACCTTTAAAATTAGCTATTTCATTAAATGATTTAGCAATATCTACCATATCATATATAGCATTCATACAAGCACAAATATTTTCATGATTATGTTTACCTCTTATATGTAGTTTCTTCGTATCAAATATTTTATTATTATTAAAGTATATATAATTATCTAATACATAGAAATAAGAGGTTTTAATATGACTACTGAAGTATCTTATCTCTCTAGTTGATGAAATATTTTTAGTTATATCATTATCTTTATTTAATACTAAAATACCATTATTATGTTTAAATATATTATATTTTGCTTCAATATATTCTTGATAATCTTTATGTTTATCTAAGTGATTAGGACTAATATTAGTAATAACAGATATATCAGGACTAACATCAAAATCCATTAATTGGAAAGAAGATAATTCTAAGATAACTAGATCATCTTTTTTCATATCTTTAATCTTAGTAAATAAAGGAGTTCCTATATTACCACCAAGATATGTATTATAACCATTTTTTCTTAATACTAGATCAATAAGGGTTGTGGTAGTTGTTTTACCATCTGATCCGGTTATTCCTATTACTTTACAAGGAGCTAATTTAACTACTTCTTTAACTTCAGTGGTTACATAACAACCACGGGCTATTTCTTCTTGTAATTTTTCATTTGTTGGAAGACATCCGGGAGATCTAAAGATAATATCAAATCCTTGTAAATGGGTTAAATTATCATTTATATAGATTTTATAATTATATTTAGATAAATCTATAGATGGTTCTTTATCAATAAAGATAGTTACATTACAATTTAATTCTTTTAAATAATCAAGAAGTGGAATATTACTTACGCCAAGGCCAATAATAGCTATCTTACTTTTTTGTAATCTTTTATTAAATTCAATTAATTTATTATTCATTTTTAGCCTCCATAAGATCTCTTATCGCATTAAGCAAAGCTATCTTACCATAATCATATGTTAAACTACCCTGTAAATATGCAATATATGGGTTTCTTAAGGGTCCATCACAGCTAAGTTCAATAGATGATCCTTGGGTAAATGAACCACTAGCCATTATTATTTGGTCGGTATAACCAGGCATATCACTTGGACAAGGGGTTACATGAGCATCAATTGCTGAAGAAGATTGAATTGATTTACAGAAGTTAATTAATTTTTGGCGATCACCAAACTCGATATTTAAAACGATATCACTTCTTTCTTCATCATATCGAGGATTTACTTTATACCCTAGTTTTTCCATAGCATAACTAAATAAGATATTAGTTTTTAAACTACTTGATACGACAGCTGGAGCCAGATATAATCCTAATAAAAACATACGATTATTATTACCAGATGGGCCAACTTCTTTACCTTGTCCGGGAACACTTAATCTTTCAGCACATAATTCTACTAAAGCTTTTTTACCACATATATAAGCTCCATTGGTAGCAATTCCTGAACCAAGATTTTTAATAAGGCTACCCACTACTAAGTCAGCTCCTACTTCGGTAGGTTCTTTATAACTTACAAATTCACAATAACAATTATCAACCATAATTATTACTTCTTTATCTACTTTACGAATATCACTAATAATTTTTTCTAATTTAGATATAGATATACTATCTCTAGTAGAATATCCTTTACTTCTTTGAATAGTTATTAGTTTTATTCTTTTACTAATTAAAGCTTTATAGATAGCTTCTTTATTAAATTCATTATCGATTAAATCTATTTGTTCATATTTAATGCCATAACTCATTAATGAACTAGGAGATGGAGATATGCCAATAACTTTATCGAGGGTATCATAGGGTTTTCCAGTAATAGATAACATTGTATCTCCGGGTCTTAGGACACCAGACATAGCTACGGTTAGGGCATGAGTACCAGATATTAATTGTCCTCTTACTAAGGCATCTTCACATTTAAAAATACTGGCATAAACTTTTTCTACAGCATCTCTTCCATAATCATTATAACCATAACCAGTAGTTCCTGTTAAATGGCTCTCACTAATTTTTTCCTCATGGAAAGCATGTAGTACTTTCATACTATTAAAGAAACTAATTTTATCGATTTCTGCTAATTGATTTTTAACATTTTCTTCACATTTATAAACAAATTCTAAGACTTTTCTATCCATATTTTATCATCCTTTATATCTATTCTATATACAACAGTAGAATTATCAATATTATCAATTATTTTATGTATACTACTTACTAATTCAGCTACTTCTATTAATCGGCTTTGGCCTATTCTTTTTAATTCACTGTTTAGAAAACTATCTGACATACTTTTAGTACTAAGGGAATTAACCCAATTAGGACATATACATATTACTCTATTATTAGATATATCATTAATTATTTTACTCATACTGATAAGTCCAGCTTTAGATATCGCATAATCAATATTATATTCATTATAGGTATCTAGACCATCGGTACTACCAATATTAATAATCAAGCCATTACTAATATACTTTGAATATATTTTATTACATAAAAATATACCTACTAAATTTACTTCTAATACTTTCATAAATTCTTCTTTAGTTTTATTTAAGAAATAATTATCCATATATATGGCAGATAAATTAATAAGTATATCTATATTACCATATTTTTCTTTGGTATATTTAATAATATTATCAATATCATTTTCTTTGGTTATGTCACATTTCATCATATCAATAGCTAATAATTTAGGAAGATGTTTATTATAACCAAGAACTACGTGATAATTTTTTTCTTTAAAGGAAATAGCTAGATTTATTCCAATATCACTACTAGCTCCAATTAATAATACTGTTGGCATGGTTCTCACTCCTGTTTCTATTTTCTTGTATGTTTTTGGGTGGTTTCGTTTGTTTTGCGTAATTTATGCTTTTTGGTGGTTTATATATTTTTGTAATTGTATAGTACAATTATATTTTTTGGCAGGTTTATTTTTTGATAGTTTATATTTTAGGTAATTTATATATTTTGAGTGAATATATTTTTCTCTCTTCATAATTGTATCATTATTTAGGAAAAAAATCTACTTATAGATTAAACGTGGCAAAATATTACATATATGTGTGATATTTTTATACAAGGTAATTATTTGATATTATATAGAAAAAAGCGAGGGTACTCTGACACTCACTTATTCAAATTTCTTTATCATTATTGGAAGTTATATCCTCTATTTGATAAAGGGTTCTATTTTAATTATTCTTAGTTACATTTGTTAAATTACTCTTCTTCATCTTCTTTATCTTGTTTAACTTTGTCATATATCTTTTTACCAGCATATCCGGCTCCGCCTAGGGCACCAGCTCCAAGAATTACTCCTAAAGGACTTATACCGGAATCTTCTTTTTTAGTAGTTGGGGTTACATTAGATGATGGAATATTCACGGTTTGATTATTTTTACTAGAGTCAGTTGGTTCTTTTATGTCAGGATCTTTTGGAATGTATCCAGTAGATGGAGTACTATCATTAGTTGGTTCTTCTACTGGTATAATAGGCTCTTCTTCTTTAGGACTATCATATGATGGTGCAGAGGTATTATTTGAATTATTTCTAGTTTCTTCTTTAGTATCTGGAAGAGGCTCTGGAGTAGTGGTAGGATTTTCAGTATCATTTCCGGTGTCTGGTTCACTACTGTCACTTGGATAATTTGGTATTACGCTAGGTGTTGTTGGAGAACTTGTTGAAGGTAATGTACCAGGAATAGTTCCAATATTATTGTTATCATTGACAATATTTTCTAGTTTGTTATCGGTTTCTTGTATAGTATCAGATATTCCAATAGCATTTTGTAATTCTTTAGAAGTCTTTTCTAATAATGATCCCGTAATCGTAAAGTATTTATTAATAATATAGTCTTCTTCTTTAGGAATATTAGTAGTACTTTGATAGTTACTATTATTTATACCATTTAAAAATGTGGTACCGGCAATAGTTGTTAGTAACTGGCCAACGCTATATTCAGCATAATTTTCATCTGATTTTACTAAGTTAGAATATAAATTACCAAACTGGTCATACATCAAATTTTTTAAAGCGCCAAAACTATTACTTAATGAACTAAAATCAGCATTAGGAATTATAACCTCTTCACCAGATGTTATACCTAGACTTTTGGCTGTTTCTAAGGCACTTTTGCCCAAAATAGCGGTAGCCTCGGTAAATGATTTGTTGTGATGCCATGAACCAGTATTATCACAATAGCTGAATGTAAAATTATCAATATTTGTTAAGGATGCTTTCCCATCTAAATAATCTAAAATATTAGAATTTTTAACAAACTCGTCTACTACTACCATATGAAATTTATTCGGATCTTTATAGTGAGCTACGACTACAGGTACACCAGCTTTAGCAACATCTTCTAAATAAGTAGCAGCCTCTAAATTATAACCTTGGTCATAATCTCTATACCATTCTTCAATAAATAATAAACCAGAGTTACTATTTTTTAGGGTTGCGATATCATCAGATGTTATATTTAGATAGCCATCACCTTTACCATTATAGGCACATTCTAATAAAACTACTGTCTGATTTGTTTCATTATTTTTCTTTATTGAAGCTATTTTCATGTGAAGGCCGTTAGCGGCTCCCGCACTAGCTCCCATACTTTGATTAACGTGAGAGCCAACGCCTTTGTATGAAGCTACTGAATCAATTATATCAAGATAGCCTTCATCGTAGTCACCGCATCCTAAAAAGATAGCAATCTTGTTGTAGTTGTTTCCAGTAATAGTGTCTCTCATACCATATGAGTTAGTACTTGGGTCACTATCATAAAAATATATTAATCCAGATTCTCCTGGAGCAACATTATCGGGAACGTACATTTTGGCTCCTCTATTACCAATATTTACCCAAACTCCATTACCCTCACGAGTTCCTGAAGCAACTAATGCTTCAATTTGTTCATTTGTCATATTTAATCTCCTTTACAAACCAATTACATCATTACTTAATTGTTTATCAAGCACATCTATACTTTGTGCCGTATCAACACAATTTTGTAATTCTTTATTTATTTTTAAAATATTTTCTGAGACTATATTAAAATATTTATGTATAACATAATCTTCTTCTATAGGAATACTAGTGGTGCTTTGATAGCTGTTATTTGCTATTTTGGCAATGTAATCCATACGTTTTATGATATTAAGAATTTCACCAACGCTATATTCAACGTAATCTTGTGAAGATGTAACGCTAGATTTATCAACATTTTCTTTAAAATTGGCAAGGGTAGCAGTTGTTGCTAAAAATTCATTTAATGAGCTAAAGTCGGCATTTGGAAGGCCATTTGAAGCATCACTTCCTAAATTTTGAGCAAATTCAGTGGCACTTTGTCCAGATAAAGTTACAGCTTCAGTAAAAGATTTATCATGGTACCACTTGCCATTATCATAATAACTAAAGGTAAAATTATCAATACCTGATAGAGGTGCCTTGCCATCTAAATAATCCAAAACATTAGAGTTTCTGACAAATTCATCTACGACCATCATATGCTTTTTTTTAGAATCTTTATGATGAGCTATAATAACTGGTATGCCGGCAGCGGTAGCATCGGTAACATACTGATAATTTTCAAAATTATTAGTTTTATCAATATCGCTGAATTGTTCCGAAATGAATAGCATACTAGAATTACTATTTTTTAATGTTGCAAGTTCGGATGGCGATATGCTAAGGTTGACATTATCTCTACGACCAGGTTCTAGTAAAACTACGGTTTGATTCATTTCATTATTCTTCTCTATTGAGGCTACTTTCAGATGAAATCCGTTAGCTGCTCCCGCACTGGCGCCCATACTATGGTTGACATGAACTCCTACCCCCTTATATGAGGCTACTGAATCAATCATATCAAGATATTTTGGATCATTATTGATACTGCCACAGCCTAACATAAGAGTTATTTTATTGCAATCGGCTCCGGTAACAACATCTTTCATACCGCCGGAATACATTCCTGGGTCACTATCATAAAAATATATTAATCCGGATTCTCCTGGGGCAACGTTATCGGGAACATACATTTTGCTGCCATTTCCCAAACCTATCCATACGCCATTACCTTCACGAGTTCCTGAAGCAATTAGTGCTTCGATTTGTTCATTTGTCATACTAAGCTCCTTATATAATTACATTTTAATTATAACATTAAATTTTAAAAAAATCTATTATTATAAAATAAAGTAATAAATTTATGTAAACTATATATTAAATTATTAATTTATAGTATAATAATAATTGATGTAATATGAAAAAAGTAAGAAAGAAATTAAAGAAGAAAGACAAAATAATTTGGGGGATAATATTTATAGTTTCTTTAGGTGGTTTTGTTTTTTCTATGTATAACATTATTATTTGGTTTAATGATGGTAATAGTATCAATAAACAAATGGATGAGGTTTTAAAGAAAATAGAAATTAAAGAAATGGATGATACAGATAATACTGAAATAATTAAACCTACTCAAGAAATTGAAAAAGATAATCCCTATTGGGACTATATTAAAATGAATTTAATAGACATTGATTTTGCGGATTTAAAAAAAGTTAATGGTGATATAGCAGGTTGGATTATGGTTATGGGAACAAACGTTAATTACCCTTTTGTTAAATATAAGGATAATGATTATTATCTGACACATGCTCTAGATAAAAGTTATAATCAAGCTGGTTGGGTATTTGCCGACTATCGAAATAATTTAATAGATGATAAAAATACTATTATTTATGCTCACGGAAGATATGATAAGACGATGTTTGGTACATTGAGAACAATTACTACGAATGGTTGGTTAAATAATAAGGATAATTTTGTTATTAAGATGGCGACGGAAAATGAAAATTCTTTATGGCAAGTTTTTAGTGTTTATAAAATTCCTAATACTAGTGATTACTTGCAAACAGATTTTCTTAATGAGAAGGAATTTCTTAATTTTATTAATATGTTGAAAGACCGAAGTAGTTATGATTTTATGGTATCTCTAGATGGAAATGATAAAATACTTACATTATCTACTTGTTATAATGATGATATTAAAAGTGTTTTACATGCTAAATTAATAAAAAAAGTAAGTTGATATAGGCACTATCTACTTACTTTTTTGTTTAAGCTAACCACTTTTTGAATATGCTTTATGATTATTTTATTACTTTTAATTTAATACAAACAATATACTATTAATTATATTAATTTAATACTGGCATATATTAACTTATAATCTTCTTCTCTTAATTTATCTTTGGGAATAACTATTCTACCATAATCATTCTCTAAAATGTCAATTATTCCTTCCCCTCTCATAGCATTAATTAACATATTAAATTTTTTTCTATCACTTTCTTGTAAATATCCAAATTTTTTATTTTTATACATTTTAAATGAGTATACTGTCTTAGACATTTCTCCAGATAAAATTGAAAATAGTAATTTAATTCCTACTGCCATTGATAAATTTTTATATAAATTAATAACATCTATTATTGAATTTACCAGTTCTTTAAAGGGTTTTTGGCACCATGTAACAATATTTAAATCTGTTTTTTCATCATAAAATTTAATACTTACTTCTTCTTTATCTTGAGAAAAATTATAATCCATCATATACACTGAACAACCAGTTCCATCTTTTTTATAATTAGTACATCCTAAAATCTTCTTTTCATTATCAAGACCATTCTTGATTGTTTTTACCACTAAATAACCATCCTCACATTTAGGGCATTTAGATATTGCCATTTTTCCGCCACCAATATCATTAGTAACAAAGCCACATACTTCCGGATCATTAGAGCATACCCATATTGTACCACTAATTTTAAAGTTTTTATTAGCTCTTCTTTGTAATGGATAACCACAAATGGACATTTTAACATATTATTAAGTTCTTTTATCGGTGCTAAATTTTCTCCCTTTAAAACTACTTCTTCAAACCTTTCTTTTAATTCTAGGACAAACTTTGAAGGCTTATGAATTGGCGTAATTATATAAACTTTATTTTTGGTTCTAGTTAATGCTACATAAAATAATCTTCTTTCTTCAGCAAATTCTAGCGATTCATCATCTTTAATTACCAACTTCATAACTGGATCATCAACTATTTTAGAGGGAAACCCTAAAACGGCATCTTTTCCATTTATAACAACAACGTTATCATATCCTAATCCTTTAGAAGAATGCGCTGTCAAATAAGTAATTTGTAACTGAGGATATTTATTGTATTTTAAAGTGTCATTATTATAATAAAAACTATTTGTAATTATTATTTTAGGTAAATATTAACTAAAAATTTACAAAACTACTATAGTTTATATATTTTTTCTTTATTAATTATGTGTCAAGTTATAACTTTTAAAAAATTCAACAAGTTTTAACCTCTTTAAAATAAATAAAAAGAGAGTTTTCACTCTCTTCAGGTGGACATTAGATTATGCATGTTTTTGTACTTTTTACCCTTTTTTTGTTTATTTTTCAATATTTTTAAATAACTAAATTAATAACATTGAAAATTTTACTATCTAAATGCTTTGGAAAATTCAAATAACATTCTTCATATTTTTTATAAGCTTTTAACTATATTATTATATATTTCATCAGCATTTTCTGCTACTATATATATTAAGTAATCTCCAATTTCTTTTTCTACTCTATTATTAAGTATTTCTAATCTTTCAGGTGAATAATTCGCATTAAACTTTTGAATCTTTTCAAAATATTTTGTCATATCATTTTTAACTGTGGTTTTTTCATTAGTTTTTATTATAGCATATAAATCACCCTCTGTATTTTGTTTTATAATATGTACTTCCATTAAATCCAAATCTAATCCATAAACATCTTTAAGTGAGTCCTCATCAACTTCTTGCATATTTTTTAAATCAGATTCAATAATGTTTTCAGTATTATCAACATTGAGTTCTGATACCGTGTTACCACAACCAGTAACAAATAATAAAATAAATACACTTAATACAACAACAATTTTTTTCATTTTTAATCCTCCTCCAATGCATGTGTTTTAATATATTCTTTTACAGTATTATGTCCTAAAAGTGTTAGATGAAATTTATCATCTTCAAAATATTCTTCTTTGCCATAACCATCATCATCTTTTAATACTTCTTGAACATCTAGATACTTTAATCCGTGTTTATCAGCCATTTCCAATATTAAGAAATTATATTTATTAATAATATCTTGTTGAAATTTATTTATATTGTCACCTTTTTTAATTGGATAAATAGATATTAATATAATTTTCGTATTTGGACTTTTTTCTTTTATTTGTTCTATCATAGTATTTGCTTTTTCATTAAAAGTTTCTTCACTAATCCAGGCAGTACTAAATGTTCCAAAATTTAAAATCATAGTTTCGGGTTTATATTTTTCAACTGCATCCAATAGTTTCATTTTGATACCTAATCCATATAAATTAATTTCTGTAGAATGCATGGATTCGGCGTGAAGGCAAGGTATAGCCCAAGCTTTTAATCCATTCAAATATCCATTAAGATACATATACATTGTATTTGAATCGCCAACCATCGTTATTTTATTGAAATAGTCATTTCCATAATTTTTAGTTTCTTTTAATTTAACTGAATCATACCAACCATCAAGAGTATAATCTTTTATCGACATTTGAGTAGGTTTTAATTTCTCAACTGTTACTTTTCTTATTTCTTTACTTACATTTCCGGCTTTATCTTTAACCTCATATATAACTTTATAATCACCTAATTTAGTTATATCTATGTTATTGGTAACCTTTACATTTTCTGTTAGAACACCATCTAATTTGTCTATTGCCTCATATCCAGGTTCTTCATATTTTGTGTCAACTGTAATGCTTAATTTCTTATCACCTTTTAATGTAATTTCAGGACCAGTTAAATCTGAAACGATAACCTTTCTTGTTCTCTTGATTTGATAAATTAAAAATTTATAACTATATGTAACCTCATATTTGCCTACATTTTCTTTGATATTATTCTTTACTTTTATTTTATCGGTAATTTCTTTATTAAACATATATGCTTTAAAACCTGGCTCACTATACTTTTCACCATAATCTAATTGAATTTTTTTGTTACCAATCAATTTAATATTTATAAACATAAATGGTGATAATATAATTAATGAAGTAATGATTAATATTGCTACTACAATTACTATTCTCTTAACTTTTAATCTTCTTTTTTTCATTACAACCTCGCTATACGATATATATTTTATCATAATTTTGATTTTGTGTAAAATACTATTTAATGCTTATGATGCCTAAATCTTCATCTATTGTCAGAACATTATAAATAAATAAAATTTTATCTATTTGTTTTTCATTAATATAATCACTAATACTTAAATTATAATATCTTGGATCAATTACATAAATATATTTATAATTAGGAGCTATTAATGGTATAAAAGCATTAGCATAACTATCTTTTATAATTAAAATTGAATTTTCATTTTTTGAATCTAAATTTTCTATTGATATTAATGAATGATTATTATCCAAGAAAAATGAATATTTGTCTTTTTCGTCTAAGTACTTATAATTGTATAAGTTATTACTGTAACTTTTATCATCATCAAAATAAACATAATAATTAGTATTATCATTAACTTTTTCGATATAGTCATATTCCAATGAATTATCTAAAACTTTGGAATATAGTGTTCCATAAAACTTATCGTTAACAACTGAAAATTCATATTGTTGGCAGTTTATTTTGGCAACTGTGCAATATTCTAAATATGCTAAATTTGCCCCTCTTGTAGTCCAATGATGATCTGTACCATAATATAGATAATTATCTTTGTTTTTATTAAATGTTGCTCTAACATCAATAAAATTTACATTTAATTTATCTTTGTAGTAATCAATTGTTTTACCTTCATCAAAACTATTATTATATTTTGAAATTTTATCATTGTTTACATAGATTGAAGTAGGAATTAGCATAAAATATATATCGCTATTTATATTTTCACTTAATTTATTAACCCTCTTAATAATGGTATCACTATTACTAGGTTTTTTATACTCTTGATATAATTTATTATCATAGCCATAATAAACATCATTTTGCTTATATATGCCTATTTTTTTATATAATTTGCTTTTGAAACTCAAAAGATTTTCTCTAAATGGAAAATTATCAGCTATATAATCATCTAATTGTGTCATAAATTTACCGGAAATAATATTATCAATATCTAGTGTAGGAAATTTTGTTAAATATCTATTTTCGTTATATGAAAACTCTTTTTTGGGGACTACTAAAAATATTAGTACTATGCAACAAATTATAATTGAAATTAAAATTGATGTTATTTTTTTCATCTTCATCACCTAAAATCTAAAATATAAAAATGGATTATATGAATCACTGCATAATTGACATATACAAACAACAAACAAAAATACATAAACAACTATTGCTACCATTTTAATAAACTTTGTTTTTTTGATTTTATTAATTATTGGAATTGAGAAAATTATTCCGCTTATTAAAAATAGCATATAATTTTTAATATAGAAAACAAATTCATTATCTATAATATTTGAATTAACAAATATTTTGGAAATGTAATGATGTAGCAATGTTAAATCATCGCAAAAGAAAATTAACCATCCAATTAATATAAAAAATAATGCATATATGTGTTTACAAATTTTAGGAAGTTTTTCTATAAATTTGCCAATAAATAATTTTTCTATAATTAATAAAACTCCAAAATATATTCCCCAAATAGCAAAATTCCAAGCAGCGCCATGCCATATTCCTGTTAATGCCCATACTATCATTATATTAATTAACCATCTATATTTTTTTACTCTATTTCCACCAAGTGGTATATATACATAATCTCTAAACCAACTTGATAGAGTTATATGCCATCTTCGCCAAAAGTCTGTAATACTTGTTGCAATATATGGGTAATTAAAGTTTTTGGGATAATTAAATCCTAACATTTTTCCCAAACCTATTGCCATAATAGAATAACCATTGAAATCAAAATATATTTGTAATGTATATGCAATTATTCCTAACCAAGCAGTAAATAACGAAATATGAGAAATATCACTTACTATTAGGGAATGTAAATGTCCAACATTATTAGCAATTAATACTTTTTCAAATAATCCGGTTAGAAAAATGAATAATCCTTGCGAGAAAGAATTAAAGTCTATTTTTCTTTCTTGTAATTCTTTGGCTACATCCTCATATCTGACGATTGGGCCTGCAACTAATTGTGGAAACATCGAAACATATGTTAAAAATGTCAAAAAGTTTTTTTCTACTTTTACTTTATTTCTATATAAATCTATTGTATAACTCATAGTTTGAAAAATATAAAAGCTTATTCCCAATGGAAGTGCTATATTTAATGCATTAAAATTTAATCCCAAACTATTTAAATTATCTATTATAAAGTTAGTATACTTGAAGAAACCTAATAATGATATATTAAGGATTACACAAATAATCATTACACTCTTTTTGGTCTTTTTATTATCATTTTTATCAATTATTAAACCGCATATATAGTTTAGTAGAGTTACAAAAATTAACAATAAAATATATTTTGGCTCTCCCCAAGCATAAAAAATCAAACTAAATATTAACAAAACAATATTCTTAAATTTAAATGGCACTAAATAGTACAACAATAAAAAGGTTGGTAAAAAAAAGAAAATAAATAGTAAACTACTAAAAAGCATACATTATTCAACTCCAATCATTTATTTTTTTAATCCAATTATTCACTGTGTCTATATTAATCTTGGTATATCTTCAAAAGATACTTTTTACTCCATATATTTTCTTTCATGATAAATTGAATCGAATTCTTAATTTTACCATATGTTTACTAATAATTGTATCTTCTTCTCTATTTTATTTACAGTGCTATTTTTTCATAAATAATTATATCACAAATGATGTATTTTATCTATTTTTATACAAAAATAAATTAAATAATATAATTAATACTTTAAATGATAATATTAAATTAGATAATAAACCTAGTAAAACTGATAAAAAAATGAGAGCTTTCGCTCTCTTCAGGGGGCCTGCTCTCTTCAGTTAGAAGAGGCCAAATTGTGTTAAACCCTTTAAATACGGGCCTTTTTATATTGGTATAAACCGTCATTTACCGTGGTTTTTTAGTATTTTTGTACCTAAATTGTACCTAAAAAAAGAATTAGCACCTATTCTACTAACTCTTAAAATGAATACTTTTCTCCAAACAATTTGCTTTCAACTATACACAACATAGCATACCCTGAAATAAATAGAAATGCTACTAAATAAACATTAGTTATAAATTTAGTTATCAATAAAAATAAACCTGTCAATATTGCATAATTAATAAAGAATCCAAAGCTACCAACTGCTTTAGCACCACCTTTATACCATGTGCCAGTAAGTATATATGCAAGTGGAATAAAAATACCACCACATATCCAGTTAACAACTGTAGCAGTATTCGGATCTTTAACTATATTAGAAAATGGATTAGGAAAACAGAACTGTCTTACCAAATAACTTGCAATACTTACTATTCCTCTTCCGTTATAACTTTTACTTATATATTTTCGACTCATTATATCGCCCCCAAAAATTTAATAATTATTATACCACAAATAACTTGACTAATTTCAATAATTAAGTGATTAATACAACAACTATTAAAAAGGAGGATATTATGGTTAATAGCGTTGTTATTTCTGGATGCTTTAAAGGCATTGAAGGCGAAGAATTACTCTTAAAGGTCGAAGGCTTAGAAAATCATCAAATTGTCAGAATAAATATCTCAAAAGGTTTTCATAAAGAACTAAATAATTATATTAAAGAAAACGATTTAATTGGCATTAAAGGATATATTGAAATTGATGATCTTCATAGAATTATAATTATCGCAACTAAAATTACTTTTATATCAAATAAAAAAGTTCAGAATTAATGTTTCTGGACTTTTAATTTGAATATATTTTATAACTCGTTGGAATAAAATTGTAATCAGCATTATTGAATAAATCTTTACCTTTTACTATTTTTAGATATCGATCTTTGCTTTCGCTATTAATTATTCTATATAAATAATAATTATCTATATGTTTTTTTGCAAAATCTATTTCATCAGCTGTAATATCAATTGGTGTTCCTTCATTACCTTTTGTTGATTTAACTTCTATATATTTTTCAACATATTCGCCATCTTCATTTAATTCAAATGATAAAATATCAAATCCTTCATTCTCTTTCTTATTTTCAAAGAATTCTTCCATTTTCCTAACTTGCTCTTTTGCTTCAGCTTCCATTAGACGTTTAATCTCATTTTCATATACAACTTTCTCATTTATAATTCCTTGATTTGTTTTTATAATTTCTTCAGCTATATAATCTGGCTTCTTAGTTCTTTGAATCTTTTTATCTGTTTTTCTATATTTCCTGATATTTATTTTGCCTTCTCTATATTCTAAATCATTTTCTTCTTCCATCATATCAGAATATACTTTACTTTCTATTTCAGTTATCTCATAAACTATTTCATTGAACTTTTCGTCTTTTTCGAAATCATAATCATTTGGATATACAATTGATAAAGGAAATTTCCATACGAGTCTATCGTTTCCATCTATGTCTTTTTCTATAACTTGATATGGCTCTGCACATAATTTAACTTGCCCTTCAAAAATGTATTTTTTATTATTATCTTTAGAAAATAAATACATTGGTAAATCATTTTCATTTGACTCATAAATTGTCTTATTGTTTTTTGTAATAGTTTGATCGCCAGTTAATCCTTCACCAGTATATGTAATAAATCCGTTTTCAACAGTACTATCACCATACACACCATTTTCTTCTGATGTTGTTAATACTAAACAATTTAATGAATTAGTTTTCATTATGCCTGACTGACCACTTATTTTAAAGATTGCCATTAATTGATCTCGTGTGAATACATCCCCAATATTTATATTATTTATAAATTTTATTTGATCATAATATATAGATTTATAAAGACCTGATCCTTTTTCTTTAAGGATATATTCCTCGGTTCCAGAAAACACTTCTGATAGTGCACTATGTGTTTCTAATGCTGCCCTTACTGAAGCACCGCCATTGTTTATGCCAACATCTCGTTTTTTATCAACTTCTTCATAAATTTCTTTTAGTGGGATCCACTCTTTTCCAGTTCTTCTGTGAATAGCAATAACTGAATTATAAACAATTTCTCTTAAAGTACTCATAATTATTTCTCCTTAACAAATTTGGCAAGAGGAATATCAGCAGGTGCTAAATCATAATCTAATAAATTATCTTTCTCTACCCATTTATATTCTGAATGATCATGAAGTTTAAAATCACCAGAAATATAATCACAACTATACAATCTTAAATCCACAGTTTTCTTTGGATATTCACATATATTATTAATCAAATAATTGTTAGCTTTTATTACTAATTCAAATTCTTCTTTAATTTCTCTTTCAATGGCATGTTTCTCATCCTCATCAGGTTCTACCTTTCCTCCTGGAAATTCCCATTTACCTAAAACATTAGGATCACCTGTTGAACGTTTTGCAATAAGAACTTTATTATCCTTTTCAATTAAGCATGCTACTACTTTAATTATCATAAGTAATCACCTATATAAATTATAACATAGAATAAACCATTTTTTACCTAAATACACCAAAAAAGTCCGTATTAATACGAACTTATTTTTCTTCTTTATTCTTTAATTTATCATAAATAAACTTAAACATACTTGTCATAAAGTCTTCCATATATCCTGGTTCTGACATCATTTTTTCAAACATATCAGTATTTTGTTGATATCTTCTAAAGGCTTTTCTTTGGAATTCATCATTATATACTTTTCTAAATGACTCAGGATCGTTATGTTTAGCTAGATTTACCATTTCTTCATCATCCAAGAAATCTTGTGTAATTTGTTCCATAACTTTATCCATATTGGTAAAATTTGTTTTATATCTTTGATTTATTTTATCAACAAGAACGCTTAGCGGTTCTTTTTCTTCTTCTTTTTTACCAATCATACCTTTTGGAGGATTAAGTTCTCCTTCTTCAGAAGTCAATTCAATAGATCCTTCAAATTTCTTTTCTAATCTATAATATTCAAGTTCTATTTTATCATCTAAGTCAATTACTGTTTCATGTTCTTTAGGTAATGTTTTATTTAGATATTTACAGAAAATATACTTGCTTTGAATATCTTTATCCATCATTCTAGCCACTTGAACTACAAATCCATAGCTTCTAATAAATGCTTGAAGAATAGACTTAAACTCTCTTTGATCCTCTTTTTTCATATCTATATATTTCTTTCTTGCAGGATATAAATAGAAATTAAGTTTAGACATATCTTCTTTACCACTATAATATACTTTTGCAAACTCAAGAGCTTCATCCTCAGAAAATAATCTATATGCTTCTACTCTTTTATAAATTGCATAAACATTGTTTGGATCTACACCTTCTGTTAAATTAGTTGCTTGATAATATGGTTGAAATGAATCTCTAATTTCATCTGCAGTATTAACAAAATCAAGCACAAATGTGTCAGTCTTACCTGGACATGTTCTATTTAATCTTGAAAGAGTTTGAACTGCTTTTACACCGTATAAAGGCTTATCAACAAACATTGTATGTAATAATGGTTCATCAAAACCTGTTTGATATTTTTCTGCAACAATTAACACGTTATATGATTCATTAAATCTCTTTGGTAATTGATTTTCTTTAATATGTTCATTATTTCCTTTATAATCAATATTTAATTTTTCTTCACTTACTATCTCTCCATCATCATTTAAGTCACCTGAGAAAGCCACTAATACATCAACATCTGTTATGTTATGATCTTTAATATATTTTCTAAATTCTTTTAAATATCTTACTGCATGTAATCTAGATGATGTAACTACCATAGCTTTAGCTTTTCCACCAATTTTATATCTTGTTGTATTCAAGAAATGTTCTATCATTATTGCAGCTTTTTGGCTTAAATTATGTGGATGTAGTGATTCATATCTTGCAATAGCTTTCATACCTTTTGAAGTTTTAACTTCTGGATCTTCTGCAGCACTTTTAACAATTTTATAATACATATCATATGTCATATAATTTTTTAATACGTCAAGAATAAATCCTTCTTCAATAGCTTGTTGCATTGAATACACATGATATGGTCTGTAGCTACCATCTGGATATTTAGTTCCAAATATTTGTAATGTCTTATCTTTTGGTGTTGCAGTAAAAGCAAAGAATGACATATTAGAATGATCTCCATGAGAAGCCAACTCATTCATTAAAAGATCATCATCTTCTACTCTATTGTTTTCTTCAGCCAATTCATTTCTAGCGTATTCTTCTAATACTTCTTCAATATTTCCTAATCCTTCTTTTAATTTGGAAGCACTAGCTCCAGTTTGAGAAGAATGTGCTTCATCAACTATAACAGCAAATTTCTTATCTACACTATTTATTTCTGTATATATTCTAGGGAATTTTTGTAATGTAGTAATTATTATTTTTTTACCATCATTAATTGCTTCTAATAAGTCTTTAGAAGTTTTTCCTTTATCTATTTTAACTACTGTTCCTGGTACATGATCAAACTGATAAATTGTATTTTGTAGTTGACTATCTAATACTTTTCTATCTGTAACAACGATTACTGAATCAAACACTTTATTATTATCATTATCATGTAGTGATGACAATCTATATGCAAGCCATGCTATTGAATTTGATTTTCCTGATCCTGCACTATGTTGTATTAAGTAATTTTTTCCGCTACCATTTTCTTTAGCATCTGCAACAAGTTTTGTTACTGCATCTAATTGATGATATCTCGGAAATATCATTTTTCCTGTTCGCCATGATTTTGTTGGTTCATAATCTAAATGCATATATTTTTGTAATATCTCTAATAAAGAATCTTTACATAAAACTTTCTCCCATAAATATGAAGTTCCAAATCCATTTTGATTATTTGGATTACCTGCACCACCAACATTTCCAGCACCATTAGATCCCTGATTAAACGGCAAGAAATAAGTTGCACCTTTTGCAAGCTTAGTAGTCATTACACATTCAAACAAATCAACTCCAAAATATACTAAGCTTCTCTCATTAAATTTAAATATTGGTTCTTCTGGATCTCTATCAAATTTAAATTGATGCACTGAATTATTTATATCTTGTCCTGTATATTGATTTTTTAATTCCATTATTACAATTGGAAATCCATTCACAAATAAAGTTATGTCAACACTATTTTCATTGTCCATGGAATAATGTAATTGTCTTACACATTCTAATATATTGCCATCATATAATTCTTCTAATTCTGGATTCATTGATGTTTCAGGTTTAAAAAACACCAATCTAAATTCCATACCATCAAGTTTAATTTTATCTCTTAAAGTAGCAAGTAAACCATGTTCCTTTATTTGTTCTTCAACCTTTTTTAAAAAATAATCCTTTGTATATTCACCGTGGATAGACATTAGTTTCATCCATTTTTTATTTTGAGTAGATGCAATAAAATCAATTAATGCTTTAGGATTATATCCTTTTAATCTATCATATCCTAATCCATCACTAATATGATATCCACCCTTAGTAACTAAATATTTTTCAATTGATTCTTCGAAATTTATTTCTTTATAATTCATACTTCTCTTCTCCTAATACTCTTTCATTAATTAATGATCTTTTATATCTTTCTAATAATTGAATTTGATCTTCAAGTTCTTTTTTGGCTTTATTGATTTTATTTATCTTTACATCTAAATCATCTGCAATTTTTTTCTGAGTATCATAAGGAATAACAGGAATTTTATAATTCATTAAGGCATCATTATTCAAAGTCCATCTATTATCAAAGGATACACCCTTACCACAAGCAAAGAAATTTCTTGTCCAATACTGAGTTTTAAAGAAATAATCATAATATTTTGAATAATAGCCCTTTTTATTTCTTAAATTTACATAAGCAGGACTTATAACACCTTCTTTATCAGATAAAGTACAATTGGCCCCACTAACCAAGTCCATTGGATTAAGTAACAAGTCATTTTTCTTAACTGGATTATAATCATAATAACTATCTGCCAATTGTCCTTCATTTGTAGATATATCACGTATTCTAACACCATCACGAGCTAAAGAGAGAATAACCGGATCATCCAAATGTGCTTTGTCTTTAGCTACCACAAAGCAACTTTTTACTTTTAAATACTTTTCAATTTTAAAGCTTATATTGTCATCTTCTACATCATCGAATAAATCTTTTACAGTGTTTTCAATAAGGTTAGTATTTTGATTTATCTTTTTCATTATTTCAGTTGTTTTTTCAAATTTTATTGGCTCATGAAAATATTTTACAAAGTCAATGGAATATCCTATTTTTATTTCGTCTTTTTCAAAGTTCGCATCTTCATAATAAGGTTTAACTTCTTTTTCAAAATATTCAATTGGATTTGTTGATAAAGGTATAAACTCCTTATTTTTATTTTTCTTATCAAAAACAACTTTATTATTTTTCATAACGACATTTTTGTTATCGTCGTATTTTGGTAAAAGTACATTTATTAATTGATATCCAAAAAAAGATTTTTCAAAAATTTTTGAATACTTGTTTTGTACAAATTCTCCATAAATTTTTGTTATTTCTTTAATCTGATTTGGTAATATTTCGTTTTTCTTTTCGCCTAAACTTTTACGCATTTTTTTATAAAAAGATTCGGCATTTATTAATTGAATTTTATTTTTTCTGTGTACAGGTTTATTATTTGAAAGAATCCATATATATGTTGTTATTGGAGTATTATAAAACAAATTTGTAGGCAATTGAACAATACAATCTAATAAATCATTTTCAATTATATATCTTCTGATTTCACTTTCGCTTTTGCCTGCCTCTCCATTCCATAATGCAGATCCATTATGAATGATTGCTACTTTAGATCCTTCTGATTTCATTTTAGAAACTGCATTTTGTAAGAATAATAATTGACTATCTGAAATAGGTGGAGTTCCAGCAAAAAATCTACCATCTGCTCCTTTTTCAGCTTCCTTTTCCACTTTTTCCTTATCTTTTTTCCAGTCTCTACCAAATGGAGGATTCATAATTATATAATCAAATTTTTCTCCTGTAAATTGATCGTTTGATAATGTGCTACCAAATCTAATATTATTTGGATTTTCTCCTTTAATTAGCATGTCTGCTTTGCAAACAGCATATGTAGCATCTTCTATTTCTTGGCCATAACATAATAATTTTGAAGAACTGTTTAGCTTTTTTACGTATTCCATGCTTCCAGTTAACATACCACCCGTTCCACATGCTCCATCATAAACAGTTTTTATTTTTGAGGCATCAGCTAAATCCGATTGATCTTCAAACACCAAATTAACCATTAATTCAATAACTTCTCTAGGCGTATAATGCTGTCCTGCATCTTCATTAGATAATTCATTGTATCTTCTTATTATTTCTTCAAAAATATAGCCCATTTCTATATTTGTTACTTTAGACGGATGCATATTTGCTTGAGGTTCATTAAATTTATCAATTATTAAATATAAAATATTATGTTCACTTAATTTTTGAATTTGATCTTTTATTTTAAATTTTTCCATTATATCTTTTACTTCATCAGAAAAGCCATCAAGATAATTATAAAAATTAGCTTCTATATCATTAGGTTCATTTAATAATTTTTTAAAATCAAAATTACTTGTATTATAAAAATTATTTTTTGATATTTCTTTCAATATAAAATCTCTTTTAGCAAATGTTTCAGGATATTTTTTTGCTGCTTCAATAACAGCATCTTTCGTATCACTCAAAACATCATCAAATCTTTTCAAAACAACCATTGGAAGCATAACATCACCATATTGATGTGGCTTATAATCTCCTGTCAATATTTCTGCAATACTATACAAAAAATTAGACTTTTCTTTTACTGTCTTAATTAAACTATTATTCATTATTTACTACCTCTCTTTACTACTACTTGTTCTTTATCACTGTCTGGAGTAACTTTACAATCCTTTCTGTTTGAAATCTTTATATTCTTTTTTTCATCTAAATAAAAGATAACAGAATCTCCTTCTTCAATATTTAATGTTTCTCGAACAATCTTCGGAATAGTAATTTGTCCTTTTGATGTTAACTTTGCTGAAGCTAACAATTCATTTTTTTCCTTCATATCATTTCTCCTTACTTTCCTTACTATAATAAGTATAACATAATTTGTTGATTTTTAAAATAAATTGACATAAATTGTTGCAAAAAATCAATTTTTAAGTGATTAATACAAAGAATTGGAGGAATTGTATGATTAGAAAATGTACTGATGAGGATATTTCTGATGAAGAATTAGAGAAAGTAATTAATCCTTTTTATGATAATTATCATGAGTATATTATTACTTATGTTATGCCTGAAGTAATTGCATTTTATATAGCTAGTTCTTATAGTAGGAATGCTATGTGGGAGGCTACGTTTTATCAGCACTATAATTCAGCTAAAGATATCTTTAATGTTAGTGATGATGAAGATTATGATAAAGTTAAAGCTGAAGTAATTAAATTATTAAAAGTGAAATATTCTTTAGAGATCATTAGTGAAGATCCATTAGATTTTAAAAAAATTGAGTATTAGTCTTTGTTCTAATACTCTTTTTGTTTTCCAAAAAACTCACGGAAAATATATTTTTGTGTGAATGTATGTGGGCTGTGGGTGTGGAAAAAATTATATTTTTGGATTACCTACCCTCCGGGGGGACTTCTAATAATTCATATAATTCTTCTTTTGTTATTATTCCTTTTTCTGCTTGTTCATGATGTATTCTACATAGTGTAATTAAATTATCACTATCAAGTTTTTTATTATAATCTTTTGCTAGTGGTATGATATGGTGTACTTGTAAGTTATCATATGTATATATATTATCTTTTAAACATAACTGACATAAATACCTATCTCTTTTCTTTATTTGATTTCTTTTCTTGATCCAAGCATTTGTATTTCTAAATTGACTTTCTTTAGTATTCTTCTTATATACTCTTTTACACATTTTATCTTCAGGATGAATTCTACCACATACTGAACATGATCTATACATTACTCTAAATAATTTTTATCATTACCATTTAATTTATTAGATGACTTATTAATATACTTTTGCATATCTTCTAATAAAAATCTTGGTATGATTCCTCTTTCTATCCATCTAATGGATTTACCATAGTTTCTATCTTCTTGTTCAGGTGATAATGGTACTACTCCTAATTTAAAGTATCCATCTTTTTTCATTTATTCTAAAATAGCTAAATAATAATTATTCTTAACTGTTTTAGTTTTATCTAAGATATCATGTATGGTTGGCATATAAGCTCTTTCTTTGCATAGTTCTATAATTGCTTTTTTAAATACTTCTGGTTCTATGTCTTTTAACATTTCATACCATATCAAAATATCATCATTGCTAATTACTTTTTGATAACAAGATGATAGTATTTTGATTCCTTCTACAAAATCTAACTTATCCATTTTGTTTATCTCTCATTTCTTTAGCTCTTCTAATATCTTCTAAAGATATATCTTGAATAGTTTTAGCTTTTGCTTGCTGATGTAAGTATCTTTCAAATTTAGATCCAAATAATGTTTCAGGTGTAAGGTATGGTTTCATTTTAGGATTATTAATCCATTCGCTTGTCTTTTTATCTATAACTGTCTTAATATCATTAATTGTATATTTTTTTAATATATTAGCTATTATCTTTTTATATTCATCTATTAATACAAAATTAGAATGTGTCTTATAATTTAAATAATCTATTATGTCTTGATACTCTTTTCTATTTATTTCTATTTCTTTTTTATTAGTTATTATTTCTAAGTTATGTTTATTAGTTTTATTATCTATATATACCTTACTATTTGGCTTACATTTATTCTTACATTTTGGCTTACTCTTGTCAGGATTCTTAATTCTATATTCTCTCATATTCATAGCTCCTACTGTTGTTTGATTAGTAAGTACTAATGCATCTTCTATATAGTATTTATCATCTCTTTTTTCTATCATTCCTGTATCCATATAATATTCTATTGCTTCATTTATTAATTCTTCAGAATGATTAGTTTCTGTTGATAATTCTTTTATTGTGTATGGAATCTTTTTAGATCCTACTTTTTTTATTAGATATCCATCTTTGTTTATTGTTTTAAATATAAGTTTAAAATATAAAATTATTTTTTCATATCCATTAGGTTCAGATTGTAAGTATTTTAATACATCATTATCAAAAAAGTTTGATTTAAGCATAAAGTAATAATATTTTTCTTTATTATAAGTTCCCATGTTTAGAATTATTAATTGATACTAAAAAATCTATATTGATTTTAAAATAATCAATTACTTTCTCCATTGGTACTAAGTTATTAGGTAGTCTAAATCCACTTGATATAATTTCATCTGATATTTTATTTTTAATATCTCTTGCTTTATTTCTTCCCACAGCACCTATTTTCATTATATCTTGTACAGTAGCCCACTGACTATTTAATATTTCTAGCGTTTCTTCTGCCGATAATATTGTTTTACTTTTCATTTTTCAATCTCCTTTTTATTATTTCATTAAAGTTTACCAGACTCTTTAATTACGATATTTTCGTAACATAAAATTATTAAAAAGTATATCGATACTGCATGATATAAAATTCTATTTACTACATACTTCATTTACTTCTTTACTACTACATCTAACAATTGGATCGTGTGAAAACTTATAATGCATTTTGATTTCTTCTTTTTTGTTAGATACCAACAAATTATTAACAGAAGGTATATCATATACTCTCATAAATCTTTTAATTAATTGCCATGAAGGACATGTTCTATGTTTTTCGATGGCTATTAATCTATTCTTTGGTATTCCAATTCTTCTAGCTGCTTCATCAATGCTTATACCTAAGTGCACACGAATTGCTCTTAACGTAGCCTGCACTTATTTTGACCTCCTTCCTATTTTAATAATATTACAAAAATTTTCAAATGTAAATAGAAATTACGAAATTTTCATAATTTTACTTGAATGTTTTCGTAAAGTAAGCTATACTTATATTAGAGGAGGTAACAATATGGATAGCAGAGATGTATTTATACATAACCTTAATACGATTATGAAAGAACGCAAGGTATCTAGAAAAGAACTTGCTAAAGGATTAAATATTCCTTACACTACTCTAACAGATTGGTGTACTGGAAGAATATTTCCAAGAGTAGAAAAAATAAATATGATTGCTGATTACTTTGGTATCAAGAAATCTGATTTAATTGAAGAGATGCTTGAAGATGAAGATGATTTATTAAATGATGATACTGTTATAGTTGATGTTTTTTCTAAAATATATTTTGGAAATATATTATCTGATAAAACTAATGCATTTAAAGTTGGTGAAGAACTAATACCTCCAGAATGGATAAAGAACAAACAAAGTTATTTTGGATTAATTATGCCTGATAATACTATGGATCCTGAGTTTCATCAAAACGATTGTATAATTCTTAGAGAACAAAATAAAATGAATAAAGATGGATTCTATTGTGTTAAGGAAAAAGGACAAGATATAGCAACTATTAGAAAACTTATTACTATAAATGATGGAATAATGGTTATGCCTTTAAATCTTAGCAGTGATTTTAAACCTACTACTTATTTAAAAGGTACTATTGAATATGAGAACTTTAGAATTATTGGTTCTGTAGTTCAAGTTAAAAGATATTATGATTAAAAAAAGACCACTGCTGGAACAGTGATCAAAGTGAAAAATCCCTAATTAAAAAGTCTGGTAAACTTTAATAATTATAATAAATATAATTTTGGAGATTTCTCGTCTATAATTATATCACCAATTAGGGATTTCTACAAGAAAGTTGGTGAAATAATGGCAGTTTACAAAGATCCTAAGCCTACTAAAAATGGTAGAGCTTGGTATTTTAAGTTTAGTTATAAAGATGCATTTGGTGCTACTAAACAATATAGATCTAAAAGATATCTAACTAAAAAAGAAGCAGCTGATGCAGAGAGAATGTTTTTAGTTACCTCTACTGATAAAGTTGAAGATAACAATATGACATTTAAAGACTTATATGATGAGTTTAGAATGCATAACGATGAAATAATGAAAGAAACTACTAAGTATGGTTATGATAATAAAGAAAAATTTATAGAATGTTTCTTTCCTATTAAAGTAAAAGATTTTAATATTATGCAATTTGAACAATGGAAGCGAGAAATAAATAAACTTAATATATCTCTTAGATATAAAAATGATATTTATAAGTTTCTTAAATCTATTTTAAATTTTGGAGTTAAATGGCATAACTTAAATTTTCAGGCAGTATATAATAAAATGACAAAATTTCAAGATCCCAATGAACGTAGAAAAGAAATGGCTTATTATACTTATGATGAATTTAAAAAGTTTATTTCTAATGAAGAAGATCTAAGATGGAAATGTGTGTTTGAAATTTTGTATTATTGTGGACTACGTAAAGGAGAATTAAAAGGACTTACTTGGAAAGATATTTATTTCGATAAAAAAGTATTATCTGTTAATAAGCAAATAACGCAAAGAAATAACCGTGTTAAATTCGAATTTTCAGATACTAAGACAAGAGATAGTAGAAGAATAGTTCCTATTACTAAAGTCTTGTTAAATGACCTTAAAATGCTCTATGAGCAGGATAAAAAAGACTATTATGGATTTAATGATGATTTCTTTGTAGTTTCAGATGCTAAACCTATAGCTGATTCTAATATATATCTTAGAAGAACTAAACTAGCAAATCTTGCTGGTTTAAAAGTTATTAGGATCCATGATTTCAGACATTCATGTGCTTCATTACTTATTAATAATGGTGCTAATGTTACATTAGTTGCCAAATATTTAGGACACACAAAAATCGAGGAAACACTAAATACATATTCTCATATGTTTAGTACTGCCCTCGACTCTGTTGTTTCTGTTATAGATAGCTTAGAAGAAAATTAGCAAAATGTAAAAAAAGACTTGACAAAATGTAAAACTTTTTTATATAATATTTCGCAAATCCATTGATTTTTTCAAAATTAATTGGTATAGTTATAATAGGTAGTAACATAATATATAATGTAGTATGTACTACAACTTTTGCTCATTATCCAAGTGGTAAAAGAGCGGCGAAAACGGTAAGATTTAGTTCTTACTGTTTTCATTTTGCTTTTTTTCCTTCTTTTGCATCTGTTTTAGCTTATCACCATATATAATTGGATATGCAGTTTTTAAATAGTAAAATGGTTTATTTGTTTTTTTATCTGTTCTTAATTCTAATATAATTAAATAATTTTCTTTTTTACACCATAAACAGTATTCTTTACCTCTATCATTTATAAATGAATAATTACCACAATTTTCATTATTACAATATGATATTATATGTTTTATCCACGGAATTTTATTTAATCTATTTGAATCATACAATCTTGCTTTCATATCTCTAGATATAATATGTTCAAAAGTTTGTTGTCTTAAATTATAATCTAAAGTTTTTGTTACTTTAACAGGAAGTCCTTTAAATGTTAGAGTATCATTATTTCCTATTTCTTTTAAATAAACATTGTAAGCTTTATCGATACTATCTTTGCTTACATCATTTAAATCTAACTTGGATTGTAAATTACATTTTTCCATATTTCTTATGTCCTGGTTCCCATACAAATATATCAAATTTTCCATGAAACATCTTAGGTCTTGATGTAGACGTCAAGTTCTTGCCTGATAGATTTTCTATTATTTGTATTAATTGATTTTTTCCAGCATTAGTTGCTAATCCCCTGTTTTTATAAGATACAGCACCAATCAGTAAATCTGTTAATTGCATTATCTCAACTTCGTCGCTTCGTATTATTTGAACCCTATCAATTGTTTCTTCTGTAAAATCATATAATGTTCTATTTAAAACTGTTTTTAAATTCTTAACTCTTTCACCACCTAATGAGTCTTTTATATCCATATATATTCTATAATTGTTTTCTATGTCTATAAGTTCTTTTATCAATAAATAATATATTCTATTATACCAGTCATCATAAGATATATTATATTCTTTACAGTTTAAATTCTTCTTGTTTGTTGCTACAACACATCTGAAATTCAACTTATCGTTATCAAAAAAATATTTTATTAACTCTGTATAATAATCGATCTTATTTTGATGAGCCTTATTCCACTTAGTTTCGTTACTTAATGAGATACCATATTTTTCTTTTATTTTTCTTATATCAGTATTTATTTCATAACTGTACTTTTTTTCACAGTACACAGTACCTATAACCATAATATCGTTACCATCATATTGAAGATGACAGCTTTCATCACAATATAAATTATATATTTTTGACATAATCTTAATACCTCCTATTCTACTACCGATAAATATCTATCAAGCATTTCATTTTCTGCTTCTGTTACTAATTTAACAAAATCAGTATAATCTCCTGTTGTATGTGCTTTATCAAGTGCTTCATAATATTTTAATCTATTATCTTTTTTAATGATAACTGGTACATATCCACTTCTCATTAGCTCCATATTCATTATTAATCTAGATGTTCTACCATTTCCATCAATAAACGGGTGTATTTTAACTAACTCGCCATGTAATAACGCCGCTCTTATTATTGGATGATACTTATCCCATTCATCATAGTTCATTATTAATTTTTCCATTAATTCTGGAACTTTTATATATTGTGGTGGTCTATGTTGTGCACCACTAATAATTACATCATGATTTCTATATCTTCCGGCATTTTCATCATCAATTCCTTTTAAAACTAATTGATGTAATCCTTTAATATTCCATTCAGATATTTCACTTTTATCACCAATTAATTCTTCTAAATATTCAATAGCATTTTCATGGTTTATAGCTTCTAAATGCTCTTTTATAGACTTACCTCCAATAGTAATTCCTTCTAATACTACTTTTGTTTCTTTTAATGTTAAAGTGTTACCTTCAATACCATTACTGTTGTATGTCCATTCTAGATTAATCGCATTTTGTAATGATTCTGTTGCTTCTTTTGACAATGGTCTTTTGCTATTTAATTTAGTAAGTTTTTCATCTACTTCTTTGAAATAATCTTCTGGTAGATCTATTTTAAATTCAATTTCTTCTTTTACCCTCTTATCAATTGGTTTGCCAGCATCATTTGGAATATACCATGCAGAGCCAATTTTTTTTGCACCTAAAATTCTACCATCTTGAATAAGTTGTCTTATTCTTCTTTCACTAATATCCCATTTTTCACTTGCCTCTTTAATTGTCATAAAATTCATTTTTACACCTCCAATTTATATTCTTTAATAATTTCATCAAGTTGCTCTTTACCATACTTATCTAGAAGATAACTAAAGCATATAGTTTTATAATCATCAAGTTTTCCATATAGAATGTTATTATCAATATTTTCAATATTTACTTTTGAACTCTTATTAGCAACACATAATGCATCTTCATATACTTCTGTTTCTAATAATAAGTGTTGTCTAACACTCTTTATTGCTTTTTCCATACCTTCTCTTGTTGGATTTTTCATTTGCTCAGTTAGATCTTTAATATCTTTAGCAATATCACTAATATCTTTCACATCTTTAATATGCATAGTTATCACCTCTATGTATAGATTATACCGTTTCTGGAATAATATGTCAATATATTTTATTCCATTTGCGGAATATTATTGTTTTTTTTCGGTCATACGGATTATTCATATTTTATCCGTATCATCGTTATAATTAAAAATCCATTGATAATTTTTGCCACTTTCGGCACTTTTTCTCAATGAACTATTCATAGAATCAAATTTTTTTGTACCTAAATTGTACCTAAAATTATTTTAGCAATTCCGATACCTCACAAACTCTTATAAAATGGGCACAAAAAATGAGAGCACGGTTAAATGCTCTCTTCAGGGGGTTTTGGTTGAACACTCCTACATAAAACCGTAGCGAGTGTAAAAAGGTTGGTCATAATATCTATTTATTATGACAATATAATTGTATTATATTTTGAATAGAAAAGCAAGTACTTTTTAAAAGAAATTAATTTTTTTTTATTTGTAATTTAATCGATATTATTAAGACATTCCAACTCTTTGTAGATTTCTTGATATTTGTACTTATTTTCTAGTAATATTGGTAAAAATTCAATAGCATCATCTCTGGCTTTTAACAACATTTGGTAGTCTCTTTTAACATTGGCCAATTTCAAGCCGATTTCACCACTTTGTCTAATACCAAATAAATCCCCTTCTCCTCTATTTTTAAAGTCATATTCACTAATTTCAAAGCCATCATGACATGTTTCTAACATTTTTAGTCTCTCTTGATACTCTTTGGCTATCAATACACAATAACTTTGGATATTACTACGACCAACTCTGCCTCTTAATTGATGAATAGTTGATAAGCCAAAATAGTTAGCATCGAAAATAACAATCATACTGGCATTTGGGACATTAACACCAACTTCAATAACTGTTGTCGATATTAAAATATTTATTTTTCCTTTTTCATAATCTGACATTATTTTGTTTTTTTCTTTTGAATCTAATTTACCATGGATAGCTGATATGTTATATATTTTTCCAAAGGCTTTATTCATCTTTTCTGTTAAACTATTTATATTTTCTACTTCATCACTATCACTATCTATCGTCGGAGCAATTACATAAATTTGATGATTACTTTTTAATTGTTCATACATTAGCTCTAGTACTTGAGTAATATCTCTTTCTTTCTTAAAATATGTTATTACTTCTTTCCTACCAATTGGTTTGCTTTTTATGCTTGATACTTCCATGTCACCATATATAGTCAAAGCATAGGTTCTAGGAATTGGGGTAGCACTCATTAATAAAACATCTGGGCTAATACCTTTGTTTTTAAATTTACTGCGTTGATTAACACCAAAACGATGTTGTTCATCTGTTATAACTAAACCCAAATTATGAAATGTTACATTATCTTGTATTAATGATTGTGTCCCAATAATCAAATCTATTTTTCCTGTTGCTAAATCAGCTATTATTTTTTCTTTGTCCTTTTTATTGGTAGATGAAGTCAATATACTTACATTCATTCCTAATTTTTGTAAAATTTCTTTGGCTTCACTATAATGCTGATTAGCAAGAATTTCTGTAGGTACCATAAGGGCTGTTTGATATTTTGAAAGATAATTGGCATACGCACTAATTAATGCAACAATAGTTTTTCCACTGCCAACATCACCTTGTAATAATCGATTCATTCTTTTATTGGAAGACATATCATTTAAAATCTCTTCTGTTACTATTTTTTGATCAATAGTTAATTCATATGGTAATGATTTGATTAGTTCGTCTAATTTTACTTTATCTATATTTCTAGTCAAAGCATGTTCATCCTCTTGATTTTTCATTTTTAAGTAATTTATTTTTAATAGATATATAAATAATTCTTCATATTTTAATCTTTGTCGTGCTTTTTTTAAAAGAATTACATCTGTAGGATTATGTATTTCAACAATGGCTTCATATTTTGTCATTAAATTATATTTATCTATAATATATTCAGGAATTTTTTCTATCGGCTTGTAACCGCCCATAATAAGAGACATAATAAATTTCGAAATACTTTTTTTAGATAAACCAGAAGTTGTATAATATATACTCTCTATTTTAGGAATAGATGGTAATCTTTCTAAACGAACATCACTAGCAACAACGGTATTTTTAATTTTATCATATTTACCAATAACGGTTACATAAGTGCCTATTTTTAAATTCTCCATTAAATATATTTTATTATAAATAGTAACATTTAAAATGCTTTGATAGGTGTTAATTCTTAGAATAATTTTTTTTAGTTTTGGAGATAAATAAATGATTGTTGGTTGTCCTTCGACAATACCATCAATAATTATTTTATCACCATCTTTTATCTCTAAAAGATTGCTTCTTTTCAACACTTCATATCTGTATGGATAGTAATTTATTAAATCATCAATAGTATTAATTTTTAATTTAGCTAATAATTCACTGGTTTTAGGACCAATTCCTTCTATTTTTTCTAATTCATTCATATACATCACTCCATCTTAAATTAATTTTACCAAATTGATTAGATAAAGTCTATACTTATATTTACTATATGTTAATTAAATAAAAGTTTGATACTATATAAAAAGCAATTTATATTGCTATAAATTACTTTAAATTTTACTTATTAACTATTTCATAGGTATCTCTAACTATCATTATTTCTTCAGAGGTTGGAACAACGTATACTGGTATTTTGGAATTTTCTTTAGTTATTAATCCTTCTTTTAAATCATGACCATATCCTATATTATTATTCATTTCATCATCTAATGACATATCAATACATGTAGAAATGCGGTTTACTATATCTGCTCTTAAAATGGCATTATTTTCTAATACTCCTGCTGTGAAGACGATAGCATCTACATTGCCTAATAACTTGAAATAATACTCAGCAATATAATTAATTATTGAATTTCGAAAAATGTTATAAGCAAGTATTCCTCTTTCATCGCCTGATTCTTTTAGTTTTAAAACATCCCGGAAATCATTTTTACCACATATTCCTAATAATCCGCTTTTTTTGTTTAATTCTTCTGTTATAAAGTCTACATTTAATCCACTTTCATCGGCCATAAATTTTATAATTGATGGATCTACAGCGCCACTACGGGTTCCCATTACTAAACCATCTAATGGTGTTAATCCCATGGTTGTAGCAAAACATTCTCCATTTTTTACACAAGAAATACTAGCTCCACTTCCTACATGACAAATAATTAAATTTACATTTTTCTTATTAAGCTTTTCTTGCATATGCTCAGTAATATATTTATGACTAGTTCCATGAAAACCGTACCTTCTTACTTTATATTTTAAATACCATTCGTATGGAACAGCATAAATATAATTTTCTTCTGGCATTGTTTGATGAAAAGCAGTGTCAAATACAGCTACTTGAATGGTATTAGGCATGGCCTCTTGCATAGCTTTTATACCAGCAATTTCACCTGGATGATGAAGAGGCCCCAGGTTTGTTAAATTAATAATATTTCTAAGTACTTCATCATCTATTTTTACAGAATCATTATATCTTTCTCCACCATGCAAAACTCTATGACCTACACCTTTAATTTCCGACATAGTTGTAATTATTTTGTTGTTTATTAATTCTTCCAACATTACTTGAACTGCTGACTCATGATTGTCTATATATTTTTGTCCTATTTTTTTATTACCATTAATTTTTATTGTCCAAAAACTGTCAGGGTGCCCTATCTTTTCAATATAACCGTTGATAAGTTCTTTTTCATTTGGCATTTCATACACGGAAAACTTTAAGGAAGAACTACCACAATTAACAACTAAATATTTTTCACTCATTATAATCTCTCCTTATGAGATAATTATAACATACAAATTTTAGTAAGAAAAGATGTTTAATGTAACTATATATCACATTATAGCAAACAAAAAGCCTTTATTTCTAAAGACTTTTAATTTCTCATTGGTGACCCGTACGGGATTTGAACCCATGAATGCATGCGTGAAAGGCATGTGTGTTGAACCACTTCACCAACGGGCCATAAAACAAAATGGTGGGCCTGAATGGACTTGAACCATCGACCTCACGCTTATCAGGCGTGCGCTCTAACCACCTGAGCTACAAGCCCATTTTGTTCCCTGCTAATTGATTATAACATTAAATAAATATAATATCAAGCATTTTTTTCAATTTAAACAATTAAATGGTGGGCTGTTAGGGATTCGAACCCTAGACCCACTGATTAAGAGTCAGTTGCTCTACCAACTGAGCTAACAGCCCATTTAATTATCTTTTTTTCAAAGACAATTAAAATTATATCATTATTAAATGATTTTTTCAAGTGTTTTTTGTAATTTAATGAATTATATTGTCTAAAATACCATATGAAACAATCATCATAATTATACCAGCCATTATAACTCCTAGTATGGTATATAACATGGCTTTTTTCTTATCCATATCAAGCATGGCAGCTATTAAACAACCAGTCCATGCGCCAGTTCCTGGTAAAGGAATACCAACAAATAACATTAAACCAATATATTTAAGTTTTTCTATTTGTTCTTTTTTTGATAAAGCTTTCTTTTCAATTTTATTTACTAAACCACTGAACATTTTGGTTTTCTTTAATTTATTAAATATTGGTGTAATTAACCATAATATAAATGGGATTGGAATAATGTTTCCAACAAAGCAAATAATAAAGCTTGGTAAGCCTTTTAACCCTAAAAGTGTGGCAGCTATTAATCCTCCACGAAGTTCTAAAATAGGCATCATAGAAATAATAAAAATTATTAATTCTTTACCATATTTTAGGCTTGTTAATCCCGAAAAAGCATTTACAAAAAATTCTGCTAATGTATTAGCCATCATATCACTCCTTAACTAACTGTATACAATTATATCATATTATTTAATCTATCTAATATATTTTTGGTAACTTTACATCAAAAAGGTTCGATCTTAAAGCTAAATTAGGATTTTTCTTGAAAATAATGTCATTATTTATTATTATAATTTAAAAATTGTTCTTTATATGATTACCAATACCTAATTACAATTACTGATACTAGACATTATATTCAATGAAATTTCTCTCCTAATGTATTTCGTTCTTTGGCATATTATAATTGTTGAGAAAATAATATTTTATATTATATAGATGTGTAAAAGAAAAAAAGTCTTTTGTGACTTTTACTTTTCTTCTTTCTTTTTAGATTCATTAGCAGTAACAATATCCATAGCTTTTTGGTACATTGCTTCAAATTTAATATTATCTAAAGGTACTTCTTTTAGAATAGTTTCTTCATCTACATTATACATTTCAGCCATTTCTTTAACTTGAGCTTTAGCTTCTTTATCAGTTACTTTAATTTTCTCTTTTTTAATTATTTCTTTTAAAAGATAGCGATATTTAATTCTCTTTATAGCATCTTCTCTCATTTGGCTAGTAATATCTTCTTTTTTAGATTTTGTATATTCATAATACATTTCTTCACTAATGCCTTGCATTTGCATTCTTTGCATAAATTCTTTATACATATGTTCTACTTCATCAGCTACTAGTTCATCACAAATATCTATTTTCATATTTTCGGCTGCTTTTTCTAAGCATTTTTCTTCATAGGCGTGATGTAGTTCATGCTCTTTTTGATGCATAATTTCATGTTCAATTTCATGTTCTAATTCTTCTTTTGTTGTCACACCTTCCATGCCTAAATCATCAAAGAAGTCTTTATCTAATTTTGGTACAACACGTTTTTTTATTTCATGAACTGTTACTTTAAATACAACATCTTTTCCTTTTAGTTCTTCGGCCATATAATCTTCTGGGAATGTAAGATTTATGTCTTTTGTTTCACCTTTTTGCATTCCAATTATTGCGTCTTCAAAACCAGGAATAAAGGAATTACTTCCGATAGTTAATGAATAATTCTCAGCTTTTCCTCCTTCAAATTCTGCACCATCTTTGTAACCAATAAAATCTATAATAGATACATCACCAGATTCTACTGCACCTTCTTTGATTTCAAGTTCAGCATATTCATTTAATAGATCATCAATTCTTGTTTTAATTTCTTCTTTAGTGACTTTGGCTTTTTCTTTTTTTACACCCAAATTTGTATATGCTCCAAGTGTAACTTCAGGTTCTGTTACGAAAATAAATTTAACTTCGACTTCTTTTTCATCACATTTTACAAGTTCTACTTTTGGTTCAATAACAGGTAATAACTTTTTTTCCGTAATAATTTTTTGATATTCTTTTTCAATAGCCATGTCAGTAGCCTCATATAAAATATCACTTGTTCCATACTTTTTTATGTAGATATTTTTAGGAGCTTTGCCAGGTCTAAAACCATCAATTTTAGCTTTTTTGTTTACCTTTGCAAATGCCTGTTCTTGTAACTCTTCCCATTCTTTTCCTTCTAATTTAAAATTAAATTCTTGCTTCAAATTATTCACTCCTTACTTTATTTCAATAACGGTAACTTTGTAATTTCCGTTAGGGCTTTCAACTGTACGTTCTTCACCGGCCTTAGCTCCCATAATGGCTTTGGCTAATGGTGATTCATTAGATATCTTATTATTAGATGGATCTGCTTCTTTTGATCCTACTATACGATATTCTTCAACATCATCTTCATCATCTTCATACATAATTTTAACGGTTGCTCCAAGGGATACTTTATCTGTATCTCTTTTTTCTATTAATTCAGCTGTCTCAAGTAATTTCTCAAGTTCAGCAATTCTTCCTTCAACTTTTGCTTGTTCATCTCTAGCAGCATCGTAGTCAGCATTTTCTGATAAATCTCCTAATGCTCTAGCATCTTTTAAAGCTTTAATTACTTCGGGTCTCTTAACATCCTTTAAGTGATTTAATTCCTCTTCTATTTCAAGAAAACCCTCATTTGTTAAATATACTTTATTGCTCATATTTTCACCTCTTTTAACATTTCAACATTTTACTAGTTATTTTACTTTTTGTCAAGTAAAAACTACTATTTTATTAAAGTTCTCATCATGTCATATTTTTCAACAGGATGCGATAATTTAAATTTAATGATTTGCTCAGGATGTCTAGCACAATCTAATTTTTCTCCGTTTTCATCATAAATATCTGGAACGATTAATTGAATCGTTTCTTTGGTTGGAGAAATTATTTCAACAGCATCTCCTGGTTTAAAATAATTCTTTTGTATTAAAGTTACATATTCTCCATCATATGAATCAACTATACCTAAATAATCTTGATTTGATACTTCTTCTCTTCCTAAAAAATATTGTTCGGCTTCGGTAGGAAATTTATTATAAAACTGTGGAACGTTATCTCTATTAGCTACTCTATTTAAAATTTTCATGTAGTAGTTCATTCTATCTTTTGTCAATTTCTTAGCATAGTAATCATCAATTGCATGTCTATATGTACTTATAACTGTGGCAATATAATAAATACTACGCATTCTTCCTTCAACTTTTAAGCTACATATACCAATATCAATCATATCTGGAAGAAATTCTAACATGCATAAATCTTTAGAACACATAGTAAACTTAACTTTGTTGTCAATGATTTCATCATCTTTTTTTAGATCAAAACTAAAACGACATACTTGTGCACAACCACCACGATTAGCATCTCTATTGGTAAAATAATTTGATAAAACACATCTACCAGAATAGCTAGCACACATAGCTCCATGGATAAAGGTTTCTATTTCTACACCTGTTTTGTCTATTATTTCTTTTATTTCATCACGCGATGTTTCTCTTGCTAAAACTACTCTTTCGACACCCATTTTTTTCCAAAATTTAACAGTTTCATAGTTAAGAGAAGAATATTGGGTGGAAATGTGAATAGGTATATTTATTTTATTCTCGGAAACTATATTTATGACTAATGGATCGGAAACTATAATGGCATCGACACCACATTTTTCTAATTCTTTCAAATAATCTGCTAGTCCAGAAACATCTTCATTGTGAAAAATAATATTGACGGTAACATAGACTTTTTTCCCATAATTATGAGCATAATCGCAGGCTTCTTTTATTTCTTTTATATCTAAATTCTTCGCATTGGCCCTTAAACTATAATTACGGCCACCAAAATATACGGCATCGGCGCCATATAATAAGGCTATTTTTACTCTTTCTAAATTACCGGCAGGTGATAATAATTCAACTTTTTTATTTTCTTTTTCCATAATTCACCTACTTTACTTTATAAGTTGTTTTAGTTAGGAAAAATCCTAAATAACAATCGGTCATTTGCTCTTTATTCAAAAATTTATCTAATATAACATCAAAGTTCTCATCTGAAATCATATTACTATGTAAAACGAAATAATCTATAGAGGATAATTCTTCTAAATAATTAATTAAGTTAACTGGTTCTTTTGTATATACTGTTGTACCATATGCTTCTTCAGATATAGGATAACTAATATTTTCGTCACTTATTATTTCATAATTAGTACCAGAAGTAAGAGATGTATATTTTAAATAATTAGTTATTAAGTATCTGCGGGAGTAAAAAATCGGTAAATAGCCATATACGGTAAACATTATTGTCATGTTGGTATCTTTTTTTATTGTTAATAATTCTTCTTTTGTTATATCTGAAGTAACATAACTGCTATTAATACCTAGTTTATGATAAAAATTATTAGAGTTTACACTAGCATTTAAGTGATCTTGATAAATTACTAGTTTATTAACCATATCAAGTTCTTTTGCTATATTATAGACACTCATATCATAAAACATTATTTTGACATTTTTATTTTTAAGGACTGTTAAAATTTCTCTTAAATATGGTAAATCATTATTATGCATTAGTTTATTCAAAACTATATAAATTTCTTTATCTTTAAAATTCACTTTTTCTAAGATGTCTATATTTGTATAATAACTGCCATTCACTGATAGTTTATCAACATATATAAGAACACCAGTTATTTCTTTTTTTATTAATTGTTGCAGGTGTTTTTCGCTATTTGCAGTAACTAGTAGTTTCATAATAATCCTCCTTTATTATTTTATTTTTTGTTCTTTTGTGTTCTAACTTTAATTTTTTTATTAACAATGTTATGAGCAAAATTCTTATAATCGGGGTAAATTTCTCCAAGATAGCAATTAAGATATTCACTATATAAAACATCTAAGAATTCTTCGCAATATAATTTTAATTTTTGTTGATCATTTTCATAGGATAATTCAATATCAAGTAAATTTTTAATAACGTCTTGGATATCACTAATTATAAGATCATCTATTTGGCAAGTTTCTAATACTTCTAGGTGATTATTACTGTAGTGAAATAATGCATACATTAAACTATAGATATTTTTACGATTTGGGAAGGCTTTGATAAATTCTTCCCCATTGGCTGTAAAAAACGCATGAAGGACTCCTTCAATATTATAAATCATTTGAGCCACAAAAGATTCAAAATAATAAAAATTTGGTATTTCTTGATCACCAATAATAGTTGCTGAATATTCAGTTAATCCTTCGATTAAGGGGCGCTCCATTTGGTTAAATCTGTTAATTATAGCCATATGACCATTTTTTCGATCATTCGTGGCCATATGAATTAATTCATGTGGTAAAGTATAATTGTCTTTAAAAAGGATGATGTTGTCATCAGAGACATATCCCCCAGCCATATCAGAATCATACATTTCATCAACCTTAAAAATTGTTAAATCTTGAAGATTTTCGTCATATAATTTACGGAAATCTTTTGGATACTTTGCAAAATAATTATCCATTCTAGTAAAGACATTTTTGCCATTTACAATTATGCTTTTTTCTTTGCCATCATATATTTCTAAAACTTTCATTATATACCCCCTGATAATTAAATTTTAGTTTTTGTTTGGATAACTTATGGAAATACCATCACCGACATTAATATATTCTGTATGATATTCTTTATTTTCATTTAAAAATGTAATAAATTGCTTAATCTTTTTTACTAATCCTCGTTGATTTTTAGTTTTTATTAATTCTTCATTTTGGACAAGGCCATGAAAATGTAAATTATCGGTCACTATTATACCACAGTTTGTCAAATTAGTATGATATTTTTCAAAGAAGTCAATATTATGACCTTTTGAAGCATCTATAAATAATAGGTCATATTCACCATTTATTGTGGTAACAAGGGCATCACCTAAAATTATTTCAATTTGATTTTCTAAATGATACTTTTTTATATTTTCTACAGCTTTAGCATACCTAACGGGATCTTTTTCAATAGTGGTTATAGTTATATCTGAATTGATACTTGCCATGCGAATAGCTGAGTATCCTATAGCACTACCAATTTCTAAAATTCTTTTAATATTGTGAGTTTTAATATAATTACAAAGATAATCTATTCCATCGGGTAACATAATAGGAATATTTTCTCTATGAGCATATTCTTCTATTTCTTTAAACATATTTCCTCCATTTATTAGTATTAAATATATCATTATTTTTTCGTCTGTATTAAGATATTATCATAAATAAGAAATAATGTCAATAATAAATTAATACATTTGTTTGTTTTTATTGTTATCTTTGTTTGATTAAAAGATAAACTTTTTTTAAAGAATTAAAGAAACAACAATATTAATATTTTGGTTAAACTAAAAAGGGATATGAATATTTATCCCTATACACACCAATTATTTTCATTTTTTAATCTTTGAATTGTATTGTAATGACCTGTACTGTCCTTATTTAAATATGTTTTTCCATTACAATCTGCAACAAAATAATAATAATTATGTTTTTTATAATTGATTGTTGATTCAATAGATTCCTTTCCAGGATTAGAAATTGGTCCAACTGGAAGGCCTATAAAAGATGTACATCTAGTGTTATAAGCATTATCACAAGTATATAGATCTTTGTTACCATTTAATGATTGTTTAAAATCATCTATTTTAAGATAGTAATAAGTAGTAACGTCTGAACCAAGGACCCAGCCATCTTTTATACGGTTATAAAAAACACCAGCTACGGAAGCTCTATCATCTGATGATGCTCCTTCTAATTCTACAATGGAAGCTAAAGTAATTAGTTTATGAATACTTAGTTCACTTTTTGTTATTTCATCTTTATATTTAGTTAATTGCTTGTCCATTTCATCTAGCATTTTTTCAATAATTTCATTTGATTTTACATCTTTATTTAAAAAAGCGTACGTATTTGGAAACAAATACCCTTCAAGAGGATAATATATTTTAGAGTTTTTAATATCATCGGTTAAAAACCAATACTTGTTTATTAGAGTTTCAATATACTCTTTGTTATTTACTTGATCCATAAATTCTTCATAAGTAATATTGGTATTTTCTGCTACAACATTGGCAATTTTTCTAATATTTAGACCTTCTTTAAAGGTTATTGTAATTTGATTAGGGTTATAGCTATTACCTTCTTCTAATGTTTCTATAATTTGTTTCAAATTCATATTTCTATCAAGTTCATACGTTGAAGCTTTTAGGTTGTTTATATTATTCATCTTAATATATATTTTGAATATTAATGGACTTCTAATTAAATTATTCTTATATAATGTATCACCAATGGAATATATACTGCCTTCTTTTATTTCAACTACTACTTTATCACTTTCTTTTGATATAGCAGACATTTGATAATTATAATAAAAACCTATTCCAAAAACAATTACCAATATGGTAATTAGAGAAATAGCAATAATCTTGTACTTCTTATTCATAATTATTCGCCACTTTTCTTTGTTTCATCTTGGATGGTTTCTAAAATGGTTTCAATTATTTTCCATTCTTTATCTGTTTTGATTGGTAATAATTCGCCACCCTTATCAGTCATGTTATAAATTGAGGCAAAAACTCTAACATTTCCAGCTTCGTCATAAGTATTATCAGTGTATACAACATAATTTTTTTTAGTCTCTTCTGATTCAAATGTAAACAATGGTTCACATTCAACTTTATTTTTATCTTTATCTAATATAATAAATTTTTGCTTTTCCATATATATCTACCTTTTCTATTTCTTTTTATCTAAATAGCTTTGCAAAATTATAACTGCAGCCATGCCATCTACTTTTTTCTTTCTTTTTTTTCTAGAGACATCGGCTTTTATCAATACATTGTTAGAAATAACAGAAGTAAGTCTTTCATCTTCCATTATTACAGGAATATTGAGGGTATCTTCTAACATTTTTTTGAAATCTAGAGTTATCATAGCACGAGGGCCTATGCTGTTATTCATATTCTTTGGAAAGCCTAAAATAAGAGTAGTTATTTTCTCTTTACTAATAATCTTTTCAAGAGGAGATAATAGGCTATGATAGTCTTCGTTTTCAAAACGGAGAGTAGTATAAACTGAGGCAATACAATTAGTTAAATCACTAATAGCAATGCCTAGTGTTTTACTACCTAAATCTAATCCTAAATATCTCATTTTAAGTATTCACTAATCATACTTTCTAAAATTAATGTTCGATCTAACTTTGCAACTTTATTTCGATTGTCATCAAATTCTGGTATATAACCTAAATCATTACTAATTAGGTAACCTACGATCTGAGTAACGGGATTATACCCCATTTTTTTCATGCTTTCGCTAACTTCTCTAATTAACGACTTAATATCACTTTCATCCATATTTTTTATCACCTTACTTCACTTTAATTTTATCATAATATTTATTTATCTTCAATATTAAATAAATACTTTATATTATATTCTTTATATTTGTATTTTAAACGGCTTTTTACCATTTATTAGTAGAACAATCTATAATATTACCATTATTTGTTATAGTAACGTCTTTAACAGTATAATTATCATATAATTCTAATTTAATTTTAATTGTTTGGGGATTGATTTCTTCTTTAATAAAAGGATTTTGTATAGGAGTTGATAAATATTTATTGTTTGTTAATATTGATGCATCAAATTCATCTTCTAAATTTATATTATTATTATATCGATTATCACTAGCATATTCTTTAGCGGAACTTTTAATATTATTTAATAAAGTATTACAATCATTAACTTTTGAAGTAATTAAAATTTTATCAACTGAAACGAAAGAAATAAGTGCAATTACAGCCAATAAAGCTATTGTAGCTATTAATTCTATTAATGTAAATCCTTTGTTATTCATGTTAATCACCTCTATTAAAATTATATAATAATTTTTAAAAAAAAGAAACTATTTCGTTTCTTCTTTTTCTAATTTTTTTAGAACTTCTTTGGTCACTTGAATAGCTTTTTGTTTTACTTCTTCTGTTGCTTTTTCAATTACAGGTGTTCCTTTTTCTTTAGCTAGTTCTAGTAATTCATTAGCTTTAACTTTCAAATCTTCACTTTTTTTCTTAGCAATATCTAAAGCTTTCTCTTTATCTAGATCTTCAATTTCTTTCTTTAGATTTTCTATTTTTGTTGTAAATTCATCAGCTACTTCTTTGACATCAATTTCTTTGGCTTTATCTGTCAATTCACCAATTTTCTTTTTTAAATCTTTTCTTAATTCTTCACCTGATTTTGGAGCTAAAAGCATACCTGCACCAACTCCTAAACCAATACCGGCTATAAATTTAAATAAGCCACCTTTTCTTTTACTCATCTTTAAATTCCTCCTCTTTTTTTCTATTAAATATTCTTCTGATAAGTGAAGTCATACCATCAACAAATTTATCAGTTATGGTTGCCAATTTGTCTGTGGTAAAATCGACAATTGAAAATAAACCATTTAATGATTTTAACTTCGTATTAATATCTTCGACAAGTAATGAAATTTTATTCATAGTAAAAATCATTTTTATACCTAATATTATTAAAACAATTAGTAAAATAGAACCAAGCGTGTATAAAACAATCGATAATACTTCTATTGCCATTATTCATCAGACCTTTCTTTATACATTGAATCAATCAATTCAAAAAAATCATCATCTACTTTTGTATCTTTTTCGGTGTCTTTTTTGCTTCTTGTAGGAATTTTTTCTTCTTTTGTTTCCTCTTTGTCATCTGGCAATTCTTTTTTGCTTAAATCAACTTGTGAAGAAGAATTTTCAATATTTTCGTTACTATCATTAATTATTTTGTCTAAATCAGATTTATCTTGTTCTTCAGTGCTATTAACCTTTGTGGTTTGTGGTTCATAAGCAACGCCAAATTCTTCATAATTATCATAGGCTTTTTCTATTGTAACTTCTTTGTCTTTAGGATCTACTGTCATATCATATAGAAGGTCATCTTCTTTTAGTGAACTTATCTTTTTAACTTCTTTATACAATTCACAATTTTCACATATTAAGTTATCCTTTATATCATCAACTAAGTTACCAAAGGCTTTTTTACGTACTGTTTCAAAATCAACTTTTTTAGAAGGCCTTTTCATTTCAAAATTTTCTTCTGGTTTTTCTTTAACTTCTTCCTTTTTGTAGTTTTTATCTAAAATTCCATATACTGGGGAAATAACTGGTGTAGCCTTAAATTTAGGCTTTACCCTTATTTCTTCTTTCTTCGGATATAATTCTGCTACTTTTTTTGTTGCTTCTTTTTCGCGTTCTTTTTCCTTTTCTATTTTTAGGATATTTTGGTTGCTGTAATTTTTATTGTTTCTTGATGGTAATTCATCTCCAAAATCAATTGGGAAATTAAACTTTTTAGGTGGTTCTTGTTCTTTTTGAGGTTGTCTCACTACACCATTTGTGTTAACTTCATTTTTAACAAATTCTTCTGGTTTTACTTTTAATTCTACTTTTTCTTCTTCTTTGATAGTTTCACGCATTACTTTTGGTAATTCATATTTAGGTTCTTTGTATTCTTCTTTTTCTTCCTCTAAAAGATCTATTTCTTCATCTTCAGTTATTTCATCCATGAATAAGTCTTTTATTTTATCTAATAGTTTCACTATTACACCTCCAAAATTTAATCGTCATCAGGCAATACAACATCGTCTTTTTCATCTGCTACATATTCTTGTAAAACTTTAGAAAATGTGCTTTCACTATCTTTTGGTCTATCTAATTGATATTTAATTTCTTTACTATCACTTGAATTACCTTCTAAATTCATCTTTATAAGATTATCATTAAATTTAATACTATTTTGAATAATTAATGAATTTGCCAAAAGAACTTTTAAATCAGTTAAATTAGAATAAAATTCTATTTTTGAATAATTATAAACAATATTGCAGAAATACATGTCATTATCTTGTTTTTCAATTCCGATATAGCCAGTCTTATTATTATTGTTTATTTCTTTATAATAGTAATCATAATTATTCTCTTTTTTATTATTTAAACTATTTTTATAATAATAACTGATTGTGTCAACGTACAAATAAATGTATCTGTCCTTGATTTTTAATTTTTGATTATATTCATTATCTGATACTTGGGTTACGCCGAGTGGTATATACAATTCATAACCTGTAGAAACGGTGTTGACAGTATTATTTTTATTATTCATAGTATTAGTAACAATGTCATCATAATTGTCAGTCAATCTAGCGCAACCGGTCAAAATAAGGACTATGAATCCCAACAGCAAAAATTTCTTCTTGTCCATATTCCACCTACTCTTCATCATTATACCAAACAATTAAAAAAAATTAAATAGTTTTTTGGGAAAAATAGTAATAATTTTATTTTTTTATAAAATATTTTTCTGGAGATGGAGAAAAACCTTAAAAATTAGTTAAGGTTTTATTTTCTAAAATACTATTTTTTAAAAATACAATAATTTTATCATTGGAAATGCTCACTTTAAAATCACTTGTTTTGTTATCGGAAATGTTTTCAAAAATATATTTCTCTTCAGTATTGTAATACATTCCTTTTTTGATACATTTAATTAATTTGTCGAAAAGATATGCATTGGGGATAGAGATTTTTTCCCACTTAGCGGTATTTTCATTAGTATTATTTTTGTTATTTGCAAATGAATACAGGTCTGTTATTTTGATATTTTCAATGCTAAATGAACTCGTATCAGTATTGGTAAATTTATTGTTATTTTTCGTTAAAAAGTATGTCAATACCATAGGAACAAATTTGATGGATGAATCTTCAGGAATAGTATCTGTTTCTATTATAGAAATGATATTTTCAATCATTTTTTTATGTTGTTTATTAGATAGTTCATTTGTAAAAATATTTTCATATAAATTTATATCTAGTAAATAATCAAATAGAAGAAAGAAATCTGACAATTGAATTTTTATTTCTTTATTTGGATTATGAATATTTATAGTTTCATCTTCAACTGTCACATTGCAATTTAAAATGCTATCAGAAACTTCTTTTCTTAAGTCAATGTTATTAGTATGAAAATCGTGTTGTTTAAATTTTGCTTTAGTTAAAGTATCAACTATTTTTGTTATTTCTTTAGCGTTTTTTTCATTCAATGTTGATATAATATCCAATTTTTCTTCATTATATTTATCAATTAGTTTAGTGTTATCATTATAAATTGCAGTTATTTCTGTTAACAGTTTATCTATTTCGGAAATTTTTCTTTTTAATTGGATTTTTATTTTTAAATTATTTATCTTTCTTAAAAAATCGTCTATTATGTTAAAATTATTTTCATAATATGATTCTTGATAATTATTGTTACTTAGAGATAATAATGTTAGATATAAATTTAATTTTAATTCTTTTTTATATGTATCAGGTAATTTTTCTGATTTTTTATCTAATATGGAAATTAAAAAATCACTATATGTATATGTACCTTCCATAACTATCTCTCCTTAGTATATCAATTATACTAAAGAAGAGGTTTATTAGTCAAGATGAAATGAATGAAAAAAAGAGAATTATTTTTTCATCTCTTCTTCAATATAGTTAGTATTAATATTATCTATTTCTTCATTTTCATCGCTACCTAAAATATCCCAAGTATCTTCTTCTTCAACAGATGATACTTTTACTTTTGTATCACCAATTATTTCTAATCCTAGTTCTTTTTCTATTTCGATATTTATGTTATTTCCTTCTTCTTTAGCTTTAACACAAGTAGGTTGTTTTAGGCTTCGGACAATAACTTCTTTATTGACAATATCATTATTTGCTAATGATAATTTTTCTTCTTCGGTATAAGTAATATTTCTGGTAATAACGTTAGTTTTAGTATCATTATCATATGAATACCAAATATTAGCATCAAAACTTCCATTAATTATAATTTTGCCATTTATTTCTTTGGCGGAAAAATTATGATTTATTATCCAACAGCCAAGAATTGTTGTTGGAATAACATCTACTGTAATCTGATAGTCATTACGATATTTTTTCTTACCCTTGCCAATTACAGCTTTAGTAACTATTTCTTTATATGCCAATTTAGATCACTCCTCAATTTAAGATATGCAATATCAAAAAAAATAGTACTATATAAGTAACTATTTTGAGGATTTATTATTCTTTTTATTTGAAAGCAATTTCTCTTCGCGATAACAGTAATATCTACCTAATAAACCATAGCAGATTAATATTAAAAGTATTAGGAGAACAATTCCTATGGTTACTTTTAATATCATGTGTTTGACTAAATAAATAACTATTAGGTAAGTGGCGGTTATAATAAAAGAATTTATTAGCGCACAGGTACATTGAAACTTGTGAAAATCAATCATTTTGATATCTAATGAAAATATATTAGTTATGCAATAAAGTTCTAATGGTAAATTATTTTTTTTTATTTTTTTATTTTTTTTAACGCATAGAAAATAATTTAAGCAAAATACTAACGTAAAAACAATAAGTGTTTCAACAGTTAATTGTAAGTAAATGTTCATATAATCACCTAAGTAGATTATACTATAGGTTTTTGTTTTTTTCAACTATATAAGAAAAGATGAAGAGCTATTTTGGGTTGTAATTTTTAGCTACTTCATCTAAATCTTTTATTAAATTTTCTGCATCAAGCCAACTTTTTAATCTAGCGCCAGAGGCATATGGATGTCCACCGCCACCATATGTAGCTGCTGTTTCATTAATAATTGGACCACGAGATCTGATATTTGCTTTTATTATTTTCATCTTAATATCTTCGGAAAAGAAAACCCATACTAAAATTTCATTTACAAACTTTAAGTCATTAATCATGTTTCCAGCGGCGGCAGAATCAACTTCAAACTTTTTTATAATGTCGTCAGTTATCTTGATATAAGCAACATGGTTTTCAGTAAGTATCAAATTTTGATAAATATATCCTTGAAATCTTACTTCAGTTAATGGCCTTGAATACAATGGCTCATATAACTTAGTAAAATCAATGTTACTTAATTCAAGAAGTTTGCTAGTAAGTTTAAATGTTTCATTATTTGTATAGTCATGTAAGAAACGATCTGTGTCTCCAATAATACCTATATAAATATTTTCAGCCATTTTAGTAGATAGTTTAAGTTTGTTTTCTAGGATAAACTTAAATATTAACTGACAAGTACTACTAGAGGTACTATCAATATATTCAATATCCGCATATTTTTCTACAAATGGATGATGATCTATCTTGATTACTTGAGCAAATAAGTTAACATCTTCAATATCTTCAATACGTTTTTTATCTGGTGTATCTAAGATAATCAAAAGAGCTTTGGATAAATCAACATTGTCAATTTTTTCTAAACTTCCCATAAATCTAAATCTTGAGGCAATGGAACCTACTGCATATACTTTTTTGTTTTTAAAAGTATTTTTAATTAGTTCTTTTAATGCAAACTGACTTCCTAATGCATCCGGATCAGCACCAATATGCCTGGCAATAACAATAATATCATATTTTTTTATTTGTTTTAAAATTTCTTTAAATAATTTCATTTTCAATCAATTCTTGTTCTTTTTGTTTTTCTTGATATAACATGTATGTATCTCTAGCAATCATCAATTCTTCATTTGTTGGAATAACATAACATGGTATAGAAGAATCTTCAGTAGTAATTAGCCTTTCTACGCCGCGACAATCATTGGCTTCTTCATCAATTTTAATACCTAAAACTGCTAAGCCGTCAAGAATTTCTCTTCTGGTATGAATAGAATTTTCTCCAATACCGGCTGTAAAGACAATAGCATCACAACCGCCAAGTTCAACATAATATTTGGCTATGTGATCAATTATTTTATTAGTAAACATTTTTTGAGCTAAACTACATCTAGCATTACCTATTTTAATACCATCTTCAATATCTCTTGAATCACTACTTACTCCACTAATTCCAAGTAGTCCACTTTGTTTATTTAAAATTGCATCCATTTCTTCTGGAGTACATTCTAATTGTTGCATCATATAGGTAATAACGGTGGCATCCATATCTCCACAACGAGAACCCATCATAAGTCCTGAGTTAGGAGTTAATCCCATAGATGTATTGACGCAAACACCCTCATTGATTGCGGAAATACTAGCACCATTACCAATATGGCAAGTAATTAATTTAGTATTATATCTTCCTAGAATTTCATTCATACGATAAGCAACATATTTATGACTAGTTCCATGAAAGCCATATTTTCTTACTTTATATTTGTCACACCATTCATATGGAACTGGGTATAAATAATTTTCTTCTTCAATTGTTTGGTGAAAAGCTGTATCAAAAGCTCCTGTTTGAAGAGCATTTGGAACTACGGCTTTAGCAGCTTTGATACCCTTTACGGCTGCTGGATTATGAAGTGGAGCTAAAACTGATAACTCTTTTACTTTCTTTATATTTTCGTCAGTCATTTCTTCGGTTTTACTAAAGTATGGACCACCTTGAGCAATACGGTGACCAATAGCTTTAATTTCATCAAGTGATTTTACTATTTCGTTGTCAATTAATTCTTCCATCAAGATTTGAAGAGCATCTTCATGATTTTTTAATTCAACTTCTTTTTTTATTTTTTCTCCATTTAGTTTAATTGTATAGAAGCTTTCTTTCATACCGATTCTTTCAAAAACACCTGATATTAAAACATTCTCTTCAGGCATATCAAAAGCTTGGAATTTTAAGGAAGAACTTCCTGCATTTACTGATAATACTATCATTTTACACCTCTTTCTTTAGTAATTATATCTAAATATATTGTTTTTTTCAAGTAATTATATACTTTTTATTGGAATTTAAGCAGTTTTTAACTAGAAAAAAGCATTAATGTTATGCTTAATGCTTCTTGTGATATATACTTACTCGAAAGTAATTTATAATATTTAAAATTTATTATTAATAATTAATAAATAGATAGGATATTTAATAATATACTCTTAATTCATTACATCCAGAATTGCAGGTAAAATTTGCATCTTTCTTGATAATATGCCATCTAGATATATTCCCTCTTTGGTTTCTACATTAAAGGCATGATCCAAGATTTCTTTAGCTCCGTTACTATAGTATATATATGTGCCATTTTTAATAATATCGGTTACAAATAAAGCAATAAATTTATATTCATTATGGCTAGCGATCTCATTTAGCATATTAATATATTCTTCTTTTTCACCGTCGATTTCGCTAATATCTGTAGTAAATATTTGACCTAAGCCTATTGTTCCCTCATCGGTTGGGTATTTTTTAAAATCAGTATATAATATTTCTTCTTTGGTTTTTCCTGATAAATTTGTTCCATATGATAGCATATCAAAGCCATATTTTTTATAATCTACTTTAGCTATTCTTGCTAAATTATTAACCGCATCTTTATCAATGATTGTGGTTGTTGGCGAATTTAAAATAAGAGTATCAGATAAAATACCAGATAACATCAATCCTGCAATGTTTTTAGGTATTTTGACATTATTTTCTTTATACATCAAATAAATAATTGTATTAGTACTACCGACAGGCATATTTCTAAAATTGATTGGATGTGTTGTACCTATATTAGATATATTATGATGATCAACTATTTCTAGAATTTCAGCTTCATTTAAGCCAATTGCTGACTGTTCATATGAGTTATGATCTACTAAAATAACTTTCTTTTTGTTTTGGTATCCTACATTGGCAAACTTTATAATTCCTAGACATTTTTTATCATTATTAACTATTGGATAGTAGGTGTATTTAGCTTTTTCAGCAGCGGAAATAAAACTACTTAAATCTTCATTTTCGTTAATAGTATGGACTTTTTTTGTATTAATAATTGTTCCAACGTTATTACAGAAGTTAAATTTTTTAATAGTATCCAAAATACTATATTTCGTTCTAATAATGTTTACCTTATTTTTTTTAGCTTCGGACAATTGTTCTTCTTTTATTTCTTGATTATCTGTAACAATTATCATTTTTACTTTTGAGTTTATAGCATATTCAATAATGCTATAACGATTTCCTGTTATCAAAATATCATTAGGTTTCAACTCAATTTCATTTATAAATGTTGTAGAACGAAAACCAGGAATAATTAATCTTCCTTTTATAATATTATCAAATTCTAAAACTTTTTCTCCTTCAATTGTTAAAATGATATTTTTATAGTAAGTTTCAATTTTTGATTGATCCCCTATTAGGCATTCTTTAGCTATATCTTTCATACTCAGCATACCTAATAATTTTTTTGATTTATCAACGATGGGTATTTTACTTATTCCTTCTTTTTCCATACGAAGATATGCCTCATAGATAGATATATCAGATGTTGCCATATATCCTTTTGAATATTCTAAATCTTTTACTTTTAGCTTGACATCATTTAAAAACATAGGCTCTTTAACTCCAAAATAATTTAGGGCATATGATGTCTCTTTAGAAATTGAACTTAATATAACAGGGACTGTATGAAGTCCTTGTTTTCGCTTTAGATATGATAGTGTTATAGCTGCAGTAACACTGTCAGTATCGGGATTACGATGTCCGAAAATATAAATTTTTTCCATATTAACCTCTTTTCTCATTCTTAATTTTAATAAATAAAATACTTATTGCTAAATATACTGGTAAATATACTAGAGACTTTAAATAATTTAAGTTATGTAATGGGATTATAAATTGAGTTATTATTAACACTATACTTAATAATATATTTTCATAAAATATCGATAATATTTTACCAAGATATTTTTCTTCAAAATGATATTTATTTTTAGAATATAAATAATTAATACCTATTGAAATGAATAAACTTAATGATGTACTTAATATATCACCATATATTAAATTATACCCCATACGGTAAAAAGCATTAATTAAAGGTATTGTAATTATTATTTTGGAAAAAATACCAATAATTAAACTTATATTTACTATTTTTTTATTATATATTCCGTCATAAGATATGAGGTACATTTCCTCGAATATAGCTAAGAATAACAACGGTGAAAGATATAATGATATATTTGGGTTATTAAACAAAATTTGGCATATTATTGGTGATACAATACTTCCTATTATGGTTAATGGAAGCATTAGTTTAAGTGTAGAATATAAATTGTAAGAAATATTTTTACCTAAAATACTTAAATTATTATTTAATATCATTAAATAATAGTTTACTAAATGCTTTAAGTATAAATATACTATGGGTATTAATGTGTATATTTCTGTTTTATTATAATTATATCTTGTAGTTAAAACTAAATATACTAATACTATAGAAATATAAAGGTAACTATAATTTATGATTTTAATAAAACTTTTGTGGATATTTTTTTTAAATATCTTCTTGACCACCTGATAATTATAAGACTTTTCTTTTGGTATGACAAGTTCTTTTTTATTTTTTAAGATAAAATACCAAAGAATGCTTATTAATATTATTGATATTATTTTGGGTAAATACAACAGTGATATAGCAATATTATTAGGAAGCTTTAGTATTTTAAAAGAAAAAAATGATATTATTATATATAGGACTAATTCTAATATATAATAAGAATTATACAAAGTATTAGCTGATTTATGTTTCATAATCATTAAGTATTCACTATATATATTAATTAATGGCTCTGAAGAAATACTAAGCCCCATAAAAAGAAATACCAAAAACATGTCATTTGTATCTAAGATAGTGTTCATTACATCGCTTAAAAGAATACTTAATATTAAAAAGCAAAAGGAAATTACTAGAAGCAATAATATAACTAACTTCATATTAGATTTGTTACATAAATATTCTTCTTTTATGTTGCTTAATTTTAAGTTGGCAAAACAGGATTTAAAAATATAATATAAGCTTAAAGATATAGTAAATGGAAAAAGATTGTAATTTTTTGTAATATAATATAGGAAAATAATTTCAAAAAATTCAATGGTTTTAATCTTTATTGTTTTTTCCATTGCAATCTCTCCTATCTGCTTTATATAATTTTAGCAGAAAGAGAGTTTTTTTTCAAGAAATATTAGTAAATATCTTGTTATTCTATTTTTCTAATTATTAAAGAAATCATGGTAACAATTCTTAGTTAATTGAACAATATGTTTCTTCAATTAATCTACGAATACTGCTACCAGTTTCTTTTCCTAGTTCATAAATTGTTTTAATTGCTTTTGATAATGCATTGATAAATGCTGCTGTCAAAGAACCGCCAGTAATATTCATTAATTCATCTTTTTTTAATTCCATTAGACCTCCTATAAATTAGTTATTACAGCTTGTAGGATTAGTATAACCACTGGCTAATCCCACAAAAAAGACAAGTGCACTGGCTAGGCCGGCAAATATGCCAAATGAAAAACCGCCAGTTACGTTTTGCATTTCTTTATTTGTTAATTCCAAATGAACACCTCCTTATAAATTGGTTTTTAAATATTCAGCAATAGTCTTTTCTTCTTTATTAATTGTAACTTTATACACATAATTATCAATAGTTTTTAAATCTGGAATTTTTAAATATACATAGCAATAGTCATTTAGGTTATTGTTATCCAGTTCTGAATCTATTTTGATGAGATGATAATAATAGTATTTGTCGTCTATCTTCAATATATTTCTATTATTTATATACTTTAAATCATTTTTATTAACATATAATACTAAATTACCAGATAGTATTTTACCTTCTGTTTCATAGATGAACTGAATTTTATAAGTAAATATAATGTATATAAATATTAATAAGATTATCATAATAATATAATTAATTTGATATATTTTTCCATAATTATTCTTTTTTAAAACTAATTCTATGTCAATATTATCATGCACGTTTTGTCTTCACTTCCTTTAAAGAACCGTTCTCTATATATATTACTTTGTCATATAAGTCCATATTATCGTGTCTATGAGATACGATAATAATTGTTTTATTATAGTAGTATATAAAAATATTTTTTAATATCTTTCTTTCTAAAGTAATATCTATTTCATTTAACGCTTCATCAAGCATGATAATTGGGGTGTTTTTTAGTAAAGACCTTGCTAAAATAATGCGTTGCCTTTGTCCACCAGAAATATTAGCACCATTTTCTTCTAAGACAAAATTATATGACAGAAGATTATCTTTAAGTATATCCTCTACATATGTTAAACGACACACATGTAAAAACTTTTCAGCTGATACTTCTCTATCTAATATAATGTTGTTTTTTATAGTATCCGTATATAATAGTTCATTTTGTGAAATATAAGTAATATTTTCACGAATATCTCTAATGGTAAAATCAAGAAAATCATAATTATCTATATAAATCATGCCTCTATTTATATCATAATACTTGTATAATACCTTTAAAAGAGTTGATTTGCCGGATCCTGAAGAACCCAAAATTAATACTTTATCCCCTCTTCGAATAGACAGACTTATATTATTTAAAATATTTTTTTGTTGATTATACGAAAAAGATAAATTCCTAATATCAATAGACCCCATTACTAATAAATTGCTTTTCTTGTCTAACTTTTCATATTTTATATTTAATAAATTGTTTATTCTTTTAATACTATTTTTAGTATAAATAAATTCTTTATAAAAACTAAAGAAATCCTTAGTAGGAGTAATAAAATAATAAATGAGTGTATTATAAGTTATCATAGTGCCAATAGTTAATGTTTTATCCATAATATACTTTGAGCCTAAATAAGTACATAGTAGTAATAAGATACCTTCAAAAAAATTTTTAAGGAATTCTTCTTGATTGATGGTTTTACTAAGTAGTAAATTACTATTTATGTATTTTAAATATAAACTATTTATCTTGCTAATAAAGTTTTTTTCTAATGTTAATCCTTTAATTGTTTCATAACTACTAATTGATTCAACTAGTATAGAATTAAGATTCGAATTATCTTCTTGAATGGTATAAGTAATATTTTTAATACTATTTTTATATATTAGAAAGATAAAAAAGTAACAAATAGTTATTATTAATAAAATTAAAGTTATATTCTTATTTATTTTAAATAATATTAGAAAGGTTCCAATAATAAGAAAGAAATCTAAAAAGAATATTATAATTAATTTGGAAATAACATTTTTAATGGAAAACAAATCATTTATACGTGAAATCATTTCTCCAGTAGTTTTGTTTTTATAATAACTATAAGGAAGTGAGATGATTTTATTTATGGTCGTCGTAATTATGGATAAATCTATTTTTTGGTTAAAGTACATCAAAAGATTACTACGTAAGTATTCAAGGGATATTTTAATAGTAAAGATTATTAGAAAGATAATTGTAATGACTAAAAGGTTTAAACTATTAGTATTAATAACATAGTCTATAATTATTTTAAAATGATAACTATAAAGACCAGTAAAAACCATAATCATTAAAGTTAGAAGAATCAAATTTATAATAATTTTTTTATTATTATAAAGTATTGCTTTAATGATATTTATAACATAGTTAGAACTTTTGAATATTGGTAATGGTTTAAATGGCTCTAGTATTAAAATATTGCCAGTATAAATATTTTTAAATTCATTTAAAGAAATATTAACCATTCCTTTAGCTGGATCCATAAGAGTTATTTTGTTATTTTTTAGTTTATAAACAACAACAAAATGTGTATAATTTTTTATAACTACTTGACTAATAAATGGTTTTTTTATTTCAATTAACTTATTTATATCTGTTATTTTATAACCTTTAGATAATAGTCCTAATTCTTTAGCTGCTATTTGTAACATGTAAAAAGATGTTCCCTCTTTAGTTGTTGAAGTTAACTCTATAATTTTATCAAGACTAATATCTCCTCCATAGTACCTAATTATTGACAAAAGGCAAGCGCTTCCACATTCTTTTAGGCCATCTTGTAAAACGACATAATTTTTCATATTCTCACCTCCTCATTAATATTGTTCGTAAATAAAAAAGAGTTTTACTTTTTTTTCGTAAAACTTTTTTATTTTTTTTCTTTTAACTTTATTAAATCTTCTTCTAGTTTACTTAAATCATTTGGTGACATAAATATGAAGACGGCATTATCATACTTATCTAAAACAAGGGCATCAGTTATTTCTATTGGATAAGCTTTATTCATCTTAGAAATAATTATATTGTTAGTAACATCAGGAAATTGTTCTTGTTTTTCACGAGCTGGATGAATTTTCATGATGTAAGAAGCATCAGTATTTCCTAAAGCCTCAGCTATTTCTTTAGCAAATTCTTTTGTTCTGGAAAAAGTGTGTGGTTGAAAAATGGAGATAATTAATTTATCAGGATATTTTTGTTTGATGGCATTAATTGTTGATTTTATTTCATTTGGGTGATGAGCATAATCATCAATAATAATATTATTGCCAACTACAGTTTCTGTAAATCTTCTTTTAGCACCTTTAAAAGTCTTAAAATATTCATTTATAATAGTGGGATTGATTCCTTCTAGGTAGCAAATACTTATTACAGCAAGGGAGTCAAGTAATTGATGGGTTCCATATATAGGAAAATCAAAATGACTATAAAATTGTTTTTCTAAAAATGCATCAAAAGAAATACCATCTTTGGTGTAAGAAATATTTTTAGCATAAAGGTTATTTTCTTCATTTAAGCCAAATAGAAATGGGGTCTTTGATAAATTCATTTTTTTGACATTTTCATCATCACCATTTGCAACAACTTTCTTCTCAGTTAAATTTGCAAAACTTTCATAGGCATTAACTATATCAGAAATGTCATGATAATAATCGACATGATCTAAATCAATGTTTAAAATAACAACATAGTAAGGATGATAGGATAAAAAATGACGCTTGTATTCACAACTTTCTAAAGCAAATAAGGTATTTTCTTTGTTTGCGTGTCCTGTACCATCACCTATTAAATAATTAATTCCTATGGCATTATCTAAAACGTGAGCGGTCATGGCTGTTGTAGTTGTTTTTCCATGACAGCCTGCTATACATATAGACTTATATTTTTGGGTTAGTTTTCCTAACATTTCTTGATACTCAATTATTTCTAAGTTTAACTTTCTGGCTTTAATTAACTCGATGTTATCTTCTTTTATAGATGCTCCTTTAATTATGGTTAAACCTGCAGTAATATTCATTTCATTATATTCAGTAAATGGAATGGCATTATTGATTAATTCGGCCTCAGTAAAAAAATGTTTGGAAAGATCACTTCCTTTAACGGAATGACCTAACTGTTTTAAAATTACGGCTAAGGCACTCATACCAGCACCTTTTATACCAATAAAATGGTACATGTTATCACTTTCCTTCTAATTAATTATATCATATTAAAAATAAATATAAACTAAAAACATATAATTTATTATGAAAAATAAATTTATTAAATCAACAATTATTTTAATCATTGGTGGATTAATTACTAAAATACTAGCAATGATCATTAAAATATTTTTAACTAGAAGTATTGGAGATGATGGCATTTCTTTGTATATGCTAGTTTTACCTACTTTTAATCTTTTTATTACTTTGTGTACTATGTCATTATCTACTTCCATTAGTAAATTAGTTTCAGAGAATGGAAAAAGTAAAAAAATTGTTTTATCAATTATACCTGTTAGTTTAATATATAATTTTATTTTAATGATTTTGTTAATATTATTAGCACCAACTATTGCTACAAAACTTCTCAATAATGATATGACAAAATATCCAATTATGGCTATTGGATTCACTTTACCTTTTATTTGTCTTTCTAGTATTTTGAAGGGGTATTTTTATGGAAAAGAAAATATGGGACCTTATGTTGTTTCTAATATAGTAGAACAGTTAGTAAGATTTGGATTTATTATTTTCTTAATACCAAAGTTATTAGAATATGGAATTAATATTGCCTGTGTAGGAGTTGTACTAATTAATGTTATCAGTGAATTCTCTTCAATAATTTGTTTAATTTTGTTTATTCCTAATAAAAAGATTAATATAAATGATTTTAAGTTTGATAAAATGATTTTTAAGGATTTAATGGATATTTCATTATCTTCTACAGGAAGTAGATTAATAGGATCAATATCTTATTTTTTAGAACCGGTAATTTTAACATTTGTGATGCTTAAGGTAGGTTTTACTAATAGTTATATTACTTTGGAATATGGAGTAATTACAGGATATGTTTATCCATTATTGTTGCTTCCCTCTTTCTTTACTATGGCTATTGCCACTTCTTTATTACCGGTCATTGCAAATAATTATGCTAGTAGGAATTATGATTATATTAAGAAAAAATTAAAGCAAGCGATAGGAATTTCTTTGGTTATTGGGGTGCTTTTTACAATTATCAATATGTTGATTCCGGGAATGCTTTTAAAACTTGTTTATAATACTGAACTAGGAGTTACTTATATTAGGGTAATAGCACCATTCTTTTTACTGCATTATATTCAAGGACCTCTTACTTCTTATTTACAGGCCACAAATATGGCAAAGCAAGCTATGTATGGAACATTAGTCGGAGCTATAATTAAGAATGTTTTACTTATAGTTTTGCCATTCTTTATAGGAATATGGGGATTTATTGTGGCTAGTTTAGTTAATATTATATATGTAACAGGACAACATATTTACTATGTTAAGAAGTCACTAACTAGATAGTTTTTGATTAGTTTAATTGTTTGTAATCGTTATATTTACGCTTTTTATAATATAACGTTTTTTTAATTTTAGTGTAATAAAAATGTCTAATAAATTGTAAATATATTTTTTATGTGATATATTTAATGTGGTGATGGTAGTGGAAAAAAAGAAAAAAGTATTTAAAAATTTATTTATTATATGGATAACTATTTTAGCAATAGGATTGGTAAAAAAAGGATTTCAAAATGATACTTTTTATACGATAAAGATTGGTGAATTAATTACTAATAGTGGAATTGATATGATGGATCATTTTTCTTTTCATACGGGATTAGCATATACTTATCCTCACTGGTTATACGATGTGTTTATATATGTAATATATCATTTTTTTGGTTTTACTGGTATTTATATTTCTTCAATTATATTGTTTATAATTCTTTTATGGATTATTTTTAAAGTTAATCAAAAAATTTGTCATAATCTAGGAATAGCGGCTTTTGCTACCTTTATTTGTGCACTTTCTTTGAGTGGATTTGTAACTGCTAGAGCACAACTTGTTAGTTTTATTTTATTTGCTTTAGAAATTGAATTTATTGAATCATTTTTAAAGAATAAGAAAAAAATATATGTATATGGATTGTTATTAATATCTCTTGTATTATGTAACATACATGTTGCTGTATGGCCATTTTATTTTATTATTTACTTACCATATTTGGCTGAAGCTTTAATTGTTTGGTTAGGTACTAAGTGGAAATTTTTAGGAAATTTGCTCGAAAAAAAAATTGTAACTGATGAAGATAAGTTTGTAAAATATTTATTAATAATTATGGCTTTTAGTTTAGTAACGGGATTGATTACGCCAATTGGTGATACACCATATACTTATTTAATTAAGACAATGATGGGTAATTCTCAAGAATATATATCAGAACATCAGATGATGTCATGGAAGGACAGTCCTTTTACCATTATTATTGTTTTTGAAACTTTATTTTTAGCAATATTTACAAAACCTAGGTTAAGAGATATTTTTATGGTATTAGGCCTTACTTTAATGTCTATTGTTTCTATTAGGCACATGTCTTTACTGGCTTTAATTGGGACAATTTATTATGCCAGAGTATTTTCTGATTTTGTAAAAAAGCCTAATATTTTAAAAGAAGAAACAATTATAAATTTCTTTAATAAAAAAATAGCTATTGGGGTTTCATTCGTTGCTGTTTTGTTATTTTCGGGATTTCTGTTTTATAGGCAATCAAAAAATGATTTTGTCGATAAATCTTTTTACCCGGTAGACGCTACTAAATATATTTTAGATAATGTCGATTTGGGTAAAGCTAAAATATTTAATGATTATAATTTTGGAAGTTATCTTCTATTTAATAATATCCCTGTTTTTATTGATTCAAGAGCTGATTTATATACAAAACAATTTAGCGGATTTGATTACGATATTTTTGATGATTATGAGTATATAGTTAGTAATTATCGTGAAAGGTTTGAATTTTATCAAATAACACATGTTTTGATATATAAAAATGATAGTCAATTATTTGATATTTTGGATAAAGATAACAATTATAAAATTTTGTATGAAGATGATGATTTTGCTTTTTTTGAAAAATTGGCTAATATTGATAATTCACAATATAGTGTTAGTGTTTCTTATAATAGTTAAAGAGTAGTGCTTTGAAAACTACTCTTTGTTTTTTGCTTTTTTTCTAATTTTAATGGTTGATTTATAATTTTTGATATCAATACCAAATAATAGTTCTGTATCAACTTTGACTACCGGATTACCAAATTCATCTAGAATGGTTGTTTCTTCATTGTTTCTTTCAAAGGCGTATATTTCTCGAGGTTTTAATTGCCATGAAATGCCTAGTTTTTCACAAGTTGATAAAACTGTGTCGAGATCAATAATTTTATTTTTTAAGGGCCAGTTATAACTGTGAGGTTGGACACTACTGACAACTAATTTTCCTTCTTTGGTAGTTTTAAAAAATATACTACCAGCATTATCTGGCGATGAAACAATTGCATTTTTAATAATTGTTATTAGTTGTTCCTCGGGTGTTAGAAAATCTTCAGATTTTTTTGATGCTTGATTTAACTCTTTAAGATATTTTATGGTGGCAATAAATTTTTTGTCATTTGAATTATTTAACATAATTCCTCCTTAATCATTTTTCTATTATAATAACACTTTTTAAATAATTGTCAAGAAATTTAATAATAAAAAGAATAGTGATTATCACTATTCCATTTTGTTATTTTGAGGATTACTTTCCTCTATTTTTAAGTTTCTTTTTAAGACTTCATTTAATTTTACTTGATCAATTGGTTTAGATAAATAATCATCAAAACCTTCTTTTAAATACATTTCTTTCATTCCGGAAATGGCATTTGCAGTTAATGCTACAATTGGGGTATTAACAAAATCTACTCTTTGTTTTAAGTATTTTAATGTTTGAATACCATCCATTTCTGGCATCATGTGATCTAGAAAAATTAAATCATATTTAGTTTTTTTAGTATAATTTAAGCAAGCTAAACCACTAGTAACGGTAGTAACTTGAAAGTTATATGGTCTTAGCAATTTTTCGGCTACTTTAAGGTTTAATTTATTATCATCTACTACTAGTATTTTATAGTTTGAACCGTTGAAGTAAGTAATTTCTTTTTCTTTTAAATCAAAATCATTAATAACGCCAATTGGCTTACTATCTATTATTTTCTGGGGTATCATAACGTTAAATGTTGATCCCCTACCATATTCACTGGTAAAACTAATTTTACCATTCATAAGTTGCACCATTTCTTTGGTAATTACCAAGCCTAAACCTGTACCTTCAATTGTCTGATTAGCTTGTTTGTCTAGACGAGTGAATTTTTCGAATAATTTATCATAGTCTTCTTTCTTTATGCCTTTACCAGTATCTTTGACACTAATTGTTAAATATGCTATGTCACTGAATGCTCTACTGGTAATACTTAGAGTTATTTCTCCTTTATCAGTATATTTAGCTGCATTATTCAAAAGATTTAGACATATCTGAAAAATTTTCGTTTCATCGCCATATAATTTACATGGAATATTTGAATCAATATTGGTATTAAATCTAATTGGCTTTTCCCCTATTCTTACGATAACGATATTAGATAATTCTTGAACAATATTGGAAATGTTATATGGAGCATTAACTAGTTCCATTTTTCCTTCTTCTATTTTTGATATATCTAGAATATTGTTAATAATCTCTAATAGAATTTGACCAGCGTTGTTGATGTTTTTAATATCTTCACGAACGCTATTTGGTAAATCGTTGGTCAAAGCAGAATCAGTAAGTCCTATGATGGCATTCATAGGGGTTCTTATTTCGTGGGACATACTGGCTAAGAATTCTGTTTTGGCTTTGTTAGCACTTTCGGCTGCCTCACGTAACTCATTTAATTCATCTATATAGCGTATGTCGGGGTTAACTAAGATAAAATACATAAATACTGTTATTAGTGCTAAAACACTACTTATAAGTAGTAAATCATTATAAATGAATTGAAGTGAATATACTATAGAAATTATTAAAATAAATATTAATAATGTTATTTTTCTACTGTTGCTTATTTTATTTTTGCTAACTATAAGAATGATAACATCGGTGATAAACAAAATCATGCTAATATAATAAGTAAAATTAAAAGCTGGTCCATATATATATATTGGATTAGATGAATATTTTAATGGTAAATAAATTACTATCCCCATAGTTATAGTTAATAAAACTGTCCATAATTTAATGCCGGCCTTTTTCTTGAATATTTCTTTGAATTTGCTAACGTTTTCTTGATATTGGCTTAGAATAATATATAGAAAAAACAGCAAAAACCAAAGCATTACTAAACATAAAAAGCCTTTGATAAAAATTTTACTTATGGATGTATAATCAAGATGATTTTTAATTATAAAGATAGACATTAAATCTAATATTAAAATAAATATAGTATTAATAAGTAAATGTTTATACGTGCGGTTTTCTAATGAATCATACTTTCTTTTATAAAGATAGACAATAATAAGCATGATAACGTAAGTTAAACTACATATTTGAATAGATATACTATTGAACATAAAATCAACCCTTACTTATTTGAAAGATTTGGATAAACTCTTTTAAAGCTTTCGATAACTTTGGGATTAAATTTACTACCACTTTTACTGATGATTGTATTTATAATATCATTATTGTTATTGTATGTATTTAAGAGATTGTTATATTCTACAGCTAAGGAAACTATGCTGGCGCTTATAGGAATTTTATCTTTGGATAGGCCTTCTGGATAGCCACTGCCATCATATCTTTCATGATAATACTTAGTAATTTCATAAGCGTAATCTGTAAAAATACTATCGCCATTATTTTTAAGACCATATTTAATTATTTTAGAACCAATAATTGGGTAATTTTTGATAATATCTGTTTCTTCTTTGGTAAAGTTAGTATCTTTGCTATATATAACTCTTGGAATAGCATAATAACCAATATCATAATAACAAGAGGCTTCTTTCATCTTACTAATTTTTAGTTCATCTAAATTATATTCTTTGTAATTGTTCATAACATCTAAGCCAATTATTTCGGTATATTTTTTGACATTTTCAATATTTTTTTGATAGTCGTATTTGTATGCACTGATTATAGTATCTATAATATTCTTTAAGTCTGAGTATTGGTTAAGAATCATTTCATTTAAGGAATTACTTGATTTATACAGATTAACTAAATTGTTAATACGATGCTTGATAATTTCTGTATTAAATGGTTTTTCTAACATATCAGCAATATGATAACTATATACTTTATTTCTTGTTTCTTTAGAATAATCTCCACTAATAATAGCTACTGGTATTTTATTTAGGTAACTATTTTTATTTAGATAGTCTAAAACGGCAAAGCCATCCATAACAGGCATTATTAGATCTAGGAAGATTCCGACAATATTGTCACGGGTTTCAAACATACTTTTGTTATTATTCTCTTCTAGTATTTTAATTGCTTCTTCGCCATTTGTAGCTATTTTAATATTATAATCATCAGCAAATATTTTCTTAAGCAAATTTCTGGTAATCATGTCATCATCAACAATTAATAAGGATGGCGTTCCTAAACTGCTCAATGATATAGCATTTTCTTTAAAACTTTTATTAAATTCTGGATAGCTGTTAGTTAAATCTGATAATATTGTATTAATATAATTACCAATGTTTTTTACTTCTTCGCTATTATTGCTATTATTAAAAATATTATAAATTTTTAAAAGAGAGTCAGAAATAGTATCAATCATTTCATGGATTTTTATTTCATTATTATTTTTATCATTGGATGTATCTGTGGTAGAGTCACTTTCTTCTTCCATAACAACAATTATTTTATTTTTCTCAAAATCTATTAATGAGATGTCTAAAATATATTTTTTTATTTCACCAGTTTCGGTCTTTTTCTCTATTACTTGATTTATTTTATCTTTGCTACTGTGGGATAATTCTTCTAAATGTTGAAGAGATAAGTTACTAGTAAGTTCTTTTAAATCATTACTATTTAAAATTGCACTTAGAGATGAGATAAAATCGGAATAACTAGTATTTTTGGTATTTATAATTGTATCATTTTTGAATTCATAAATATATACTTTATCATTCATTACGTCAATGATATAGGCATTGTTAAATTTATTTAAGAGAATTTTCTGTATTAATTTTCCAACATTATTCATGTTTACCTCCTATAAAGATTTATATGCTTTGATAATAGCATAAACATTCTTAGCATTATTTACTAAATTATTAAACTCTGCTTTGATAAATTCAACATTATTAGCTTTACTTTCCATTTCATGTTTATAACAACGTTCCCCGAAAGAAGTGAAACCAAGAGTTCTTGAGTTACTTTTTAGGGCGTGGACTGTAATAGCATAATTATTCATGTCATTATTGGTAAGATAGCTAGCAAGTTTATTTATCATTTCAGGAAGTTCGTTGAAATAATCATTTAATATTTCATTATATGTTTCTTCATCCATGGTGTTTTCTAATCCTTTTTCAACGTCAACACCATATTTTTTTAAAAATTCAAGTTTGTTAGTCATGTTAAAGCCTCCTTATTCTATATATAAAGTATAACACAAAATAGTAAAAAATTGTTAAATTCAACATTAAATTTTTCATTTTTTTAATTTTTAATTATAGTATTTTATATGGAGGAGATATTTTTGAAAAAATGCTTGTAATAATTAGTCATTTAATATAAAATTTTATGATATATTAATAATGCTTGATAAAGGTAATGATATATCTCAACTAGTTAGAGCGTTCGGTTCATACATGAAAGGTCAAGGGTTCGAATTTCCCTGTCGCTACCAAGTTGTTGTTTTCTCAATTTTTAGGTTTAAAGATATCAATTTAGTAATAAGTTGTTTTTTTTCTTTTAATATTATAAAAAGAAAGTTTTCTATGATATAGTTATTTATGTTATGATGATAAATTTTATATATTTGATTCTGAAATTCTTCATAATAATTCAGTAGTAAGGAGCGTTAATGAAAGTGAACATCTCTGTTTTAGGTCAGGAATAGATAAAAAAGAATATTAAAGCAGATAATAGTACTACTTACTATGCTTGTAATATTCTGTTAAAGAAACTAAATTATACAAAATAACTAAGAATACATAATTTTACAAGAATTCAAGAATTTACAAATTCTTTTTTAAATTTTTTAGGAAATTTTTATGTTAGGTATTGTCAATTAATAATATTTATGATATTATTATATTGCTTGTTTGATTTATGGCGATGTAGCTCAGTTGGCTAGAGCATTCGGTTCATACCCGAAGGGTCGAGGGTTCGAATCCCCCCGTCGCTACCAAGTTGTAATTTTCTCGATTTTCGAGTTTAGAGATACTGATTCAGCAATGAATTAGTTTTTTTGTGTTTTATTAGTTTAATAACTTTATTAAAAGTATTAAGTTTTGGTAATTAAGGTAACTATTAAATCTATAGTAAATATGAATAAAAATAAGATAGTTTCTCTATTATTTATTTGTTTTAATAGTTTATCAGTAAATTTTTTAAAAATGTTGATATAAAATACTCCTAATAATCCCCATATTAAAGAATTATTTAGACAAATATATTTACCAAAATGGTATTTATATTTGGTATAATTCCACATTGTTATGTTGAAGATGTATTCTAAAGTATTTCCACCAATATATTCTATTAAAGTTAAAATAATAGTTACTGTTATATATTCTATTATAAGTTTTATTATTGTATTTTTCTTTATTTTGGAAAACATATACTTGTCTATTAGTGTTAGGGCTATTATTCCTATACCATATACAGCGGTTATAGGTCCATAAAAGATACCGCTATGTTTTTTACATAATAATATTTTAAAAAGAGTTGATTCCATTACAAAGCCTAGCAAAGAATATAGTAAAAATAATTTTAAATAATACATTTGTATAGAAAGAAAACCATATTTAGAGATATGGTTTTAGGAGTTCGATGTTTTCTTCACCGAATTTTTTTAATTCTTTTGCTAGTTTTATTAGAGATTTATCAGCATCACACTTATATTTATCAATCTTTTTATCGATTTCAATATTGCCCATAGTGAAACCTCTAATTAAGATATCAGCTATTTTAGCATCACTATTATCTTTCATAAATTCTAAATTCATGCCAATATAAGATGAAATTTCCGCTATAATACTATTAGCTTTAGGGGATATTTTATTCTTTTTTAAATAGGTTTTACTTTTCTTTAGAAAGTTTTCATATCCCTTTAATTCACCTTCAACAATATTTTTGATTTTATTATCACTATTATTTAGAAGTTTAATTAACTTAGTAGTAGCTTTAACGCCCATATCAGCATTTTTGTAAATATATAATGCTAGTTCATTATTTTCATTCATTGTCTTCACCATTAATATTATGTTTAAGTTATCTTTTTTTATACAAAAAGAAGTTTTAAATATTAAAACTTCCATCTTTAAAAATAGTAATTTTTTTATTATCATACGTTGTAGCAATAATTTGTAAGTCTTTAGTACCAATCATAATATCGACATGATTTTTTGATTTATTGTAACCAATATTTTCTAGCTTTGCTTCGGTTAAATTGTGACCATTATCTAAGCATTCTTTGAAGCCTCTACCTAGAGCAATATGACAAGCAGCATTTTCATCAAAAAGGGTTTCATAAAATAACAAATTAGTTTTTGATATTTTGGAATTATAATCTACTAAAGCTACTTCTCCTAACATCGAAGACTCTTTATCAAATTCTATGATATTTTTTAATTCTTCTTGATTTATTTTAGCATAATATTTTACTACTTTACCTGAAGCAAATTCTAAAACAATACCATCTATAGTAATTCCTTCATGGATTAATGGTTTGGAACAATATACAATACCAGAAGTTTTAAATTTATTAGGAGTTGTAAAAACTTCTTCTGTTGGTATATTAACAATAGGTTTATCTCCTAGAATATAACTATCGCCACCACACCAGATTGCTTTATAAGGTAATTCAATATTTAAGTTAGTGCCAAGGCTATTTTGATAATTTAAACTCTTTATGTTTAAGGCAGTTAATTTATCACATAATTCTTTATTATGAAGCATTTTTTCTTGCCATGATAAGCATGGATTTTCTTCATTAACTAAACAGATATCAAAGATAGTTTGCCATAATTTGTCTTTAGCATTTTCATCATTTGGAAAAACTAGATTTCCCCATTTTTCTGTAGCAACAGAGGCAATACACCATTTAATTTGGTTATTTGATTGTAAGTTTCGATATAATTTTTTAGTTTCTAATCTGATGGCATTAGCTATTTTCATTTTTTCTGAGGGAATGCTTGCCATAATGTTTCCGGATGAGGCTATTAAGAATAAAAAGGCGGCATTTTTTTTGGCATATATATCATGAATGGATTTATTCCAAAAAAGACTATTTGCAATATTTTCTTTGGCATAACTTTCTAAAAGAGTATGCTCTAGTTCATCATCTTGCCAATCAAAGTAAATATCTTTTATTTTTAGTTCACATGCTACCTTTGTAAGAATACGAATAAAATCAATACTTTCTATAGGAGCATTTATTACTAATGGTTGGTTTTCTTTAATACATAAACCTTTGGTTAATAATAAATAAGCATATTTATAATATAAATCTAACATACTTCCACTTCTTTCTTTTTATATATGATCTTTAATGATATCTAAGAACTGTTCTTCAGGCCAGATAGTGATTCCTAAAGAAAGAGCTTTATCATATTTGCTTCCAGGACTATCACCAACAATCACAACACTAGTTTTTTTGCTAACGGAACTCGATACTTTTCCACCAAAATTTTCAATAATAGCGGTGGCTTCATCTCTTGTTATTTGGGATAAGGATCCTGTTAAGACGAAAGTTTTATTTAAAAATTCATCTAATTCTTGGTTATTATTGTTTATATAATTCATATTAATTCCATATTCTTTTAATTTAGTTATTATTTCAATATTTTCTTCTTGGTTGAAATATTTAATAATACTTTTAGCAATAATATCACCAATATCATTTATGTTAGCTAATTCTTCATAGGTGGCTTGCATCAAATTATCCATATTTTTAAAATTTTTGGCTAGTATTTTGGCTGTTTTAGCACCAACATGACGAATACCTAAAGCAAATAATAATCTTTCTAAGGAATTTTCTTTTGATGATTCAATACTAGATAATAATTTTATAATACTTTTTTCACCAAAGCCTTCTAAACTCATTAACTCTTCTTTATAATTATATAAGGTATAGTAATCATATATTCTTTTTAAATAGCCCATGTTATAGAAATCTTCAGTTATATTATCCCCAAAGCCTTCAATATTCATAGCATTCCTACTGGCATAATGAATTAAACCTTCAATATGTTTAGCATCACAGTGAGGATTGTGGCAATAGTATGCTGATTCAGATTCTTTTCTTACTAATTCGCTATTACATATTGGACAGGTATGTGTCATTTTAAATGGTATTTCACATCCAGTTCTTCTTTCTTTTAAGACACTAACAACTTCTGGGATAACATCACCGGCTTTTTTAATAGCTACTGTATCTCCTATCATTATATCTTTATCAATGACATAATCTTCATTGTGAAGAGTTGTTTTAGAAATTAAGCTTCCCATAACTATAACAGGTTCTAAAATAGCATTAGGAGTTACTTGGCCTGTTCTACCAACGGTAAAAATAATATCTTTTAATTTGGTATAAACTAGTGAAGCAGGAAATTTATAAGCCGTGGCCCATTTAGGATATCTTGCAGTAAATCCTAAAGATAATTGTTCACTAATATCATTTACTTTAATTACTATACCATCGATATCATATGGAAGGGTATCTCTAATTTTGGTTTTTTCTGAAATGAAATTAATAACACCATCGATATTATCAACTATTTTGTTATTGGGATTGGTTTTAAATCCTAAGTCTTTCATAAATTCTAAAGCTTCATAATGGGTTTTTATACCAAAGTCTTCAGGATTTGGAAGATGGTATATAAAGGTATCTAGATGTCTTTTGGCAGCTATTTTACTATCTAATTGTCTAATAGATCCGGCGGCGGCATTACGGGCATTTTTTAAAAGTGGTTCACCATTTCGGAGTCTTTCTTCATTTAAGGTTTCAAGAGTTTTTTTACTCATGTATATTTCTCCACGAACTTCAATATCTATTGGTTTATTAAGCTTTAAAGGGATAGTTTTAATAGTTTTAGCATTATGTGTAATATCTTCTCCGGTGATACCATCTCCTCTAGTAGCAGCTGATACGAAAAGACCATTTTTATATTTTAAAGATACACTTAAACCATCGATTTTTAATTCGCAAACATATTTGGGATTATAACCAGCTTTTTTTATTTTGTCATCAAAATCACGAATTTCTTCTTCATTAAAAACATTAGATAGACTCATCATCGGTTTATCATGAACTACTTTTTTAAAGCCATCAATTACTTCGCCACCTACTTTTTTGGTTGGAGAATCATCTCTTACTAACTCTGGGTGTTTTTCTTCAAGAACATATAACTCACGTAAATATTTATCATATTCTTGGTCGGTTATTGTTGGATTATCTAGAACATGATAGTTATAATTAGCTTCATTAATAACATCTACAAGGTAATCTATTCTTTGTTTTATATCCATACTCTTACTCATTCCTCTCTATAAGTTTGATAATATTTTTCTATATATATATTATTATAGCATTATTTAGAGAATTTTTAATAAAATTAACATAAATTTAAGTAAAAAAAACAAGCGTAATTATCGCTCGCTTATTCACATTTCTTTATCATTTTTTATAAAGAATTAAGAAGTTTATATAAGCAAAAAATTAAGAATAATTAACTGCTAATTAGTACTTTATAAGTATAATCTTTTTTATTTATTCTGTATATGGCTACTGTATCAATGGTATTTTGGCATTTACCAGTCCATTTATCAAAATAATACCATCCTAGTTTGGAATTATTTACTTTGTTTATTTTAATGTTAAAGAAGTTTTTATCTTCATCATATCCAATACAAGCATCTTGTTCGGTTAAAGAAAATTTATTTTGCATGTAACTATATATGCCATCCGGTTGGCTAATATTTAATTCTTTTATTAAATATTTTGAATAAGCATTATAATTTAGATAGTTAATTAGCTTATCTAGTGACAAATCAGTGGAATTATTTTCATTAAATAAATTATACCAAGTTTGATCTATTAAAACACGTTTAAAATTATTAGAAATGTTTAAGTTATAGTTAACATTTTGATCATCTATAAAGAAACATGCATATGTATCAGCTGTCTTTTCACATGTTACGTTCTTTTCAATTTTTAAAATTTTAAATGTATTTTGATATAATATACTTGATATTTTTACAGCTTTCTCAAGATTATTTAGATCATTACTTTCTTTGACTAATTTTAAGTCGGCTTGAATATTTATTATTTCTTCCATATTGTCATTTGGTAAATTTTCATTTGAATTATCTTTATTTACATTAAATTGGCTACTATTTTCAATAATATTATTAGTCTTATTATAATTAATGCCAATAATAAAGCCAATGACAATAAATGATAATGAAGAAATAATTATAATAATTGATGTTATTACTTCATTCTTTTTATTCATAGTTATGTTCTCCTCTAAGGTATCAATTTTACTTATTTTGATATTTTTAAGACTATAAAGTAATGGATATAATTATTAATTCAATAAGATATAGATATTTATTTTATTCCTGTTTTCAAAAGCATGATATTAAGATAATTGGTTATTTCTTTCTTTATATCTTCATCGGTTAAATTATAATCAATTAATTTAGTTACTTCTTCATTTTTAGTATCATCTTCAGTATCTAAATGGATTTCTTCAAGAATAGGTTTGATTTCTTTAATCAATGGTTCATAATATTTGATTAAGGTATTGTAGGCATTAGCTGGTTTGTCATCTTTGGTATATCTTGCTGATTCCCAATCGAAAATCATTTCAAGATAATCTGCTTTAGTATAGGTGGTATTTGGAATGTAATGATGCCTACTGTTTAGACGATGAATTTTTTTTACTTCTTCATATGGAATATCTATTAAATTCATAATTACTTTATCCATATCATGATAAATAAGCCTTTTATCAATTTCATCTTGATACTCTTTGGGACAATACACTTTACTAATTGCTTTAAGAGCTCTTCTATGCATTATTGTATAATAGATTCTTTCTTTACTTGTACTCATTTTATCACATCCTAATAAGTAGATTTTAACATATTATTTATTTTTTGTCAGTAATTTTTTGAAAAGAAAAAGTAATATATAAATTTTGAAATCTATATATTACTTTGTGATAGTTAAACTAATTCTAAGATAACTTGTAGAGCGTTATCTCCTTTTCTTTCTTTATATTTAATGATTCTTGTATAACCACCATTTCTTTCTTTATAACGTGGAGCTAATTCGTTAAATACTTTAGAAACGCAAGCTTCATCATTATGTAAGAAAGCTAGGGCTAATCTTCTAGATACTAATGAACCATTTTTACCATATGTTACCATTTTATCAAAGCATTTTCTAACTTCTTTTGCTCTATCTTCAGTAGTAATAATTCTTTCGTTTTCAATTAGTTGTTTTGTTAAAGTTGCTAACATACTTCTTCTGTGTTTGTTATTTCTTCCTAATTTTCTGTATGCCATAATACGTTCCTCCTTTTTTAGTCTTCAGATCTGAAACTTAAGCCCATATCTTTAACCTTGTCCATAACTTCTTTTAAAGATTTTTTACCTAGGTTTCTAATCTTCATCATTTCATTTTCACTCTTATCAACTAAATTTTTAAGAGTAAGAATACCTGCTCTTTTTAGGCAATTGTATGCTCTTACTGATAAATCTAAATCATCAATTGAAGTTTCTAATATTTTAACGTTAGGATCTTCAACTTTAGCAATCATAAGTCCTGTTTCATCAGCTATTTCATTTAAGTCTGCTAATATTTCAAAATGTTCTATTAAAATTCTTGAGCCTAATGCAATAGATTCTTCTGGAGTAATTGAACCATTAGTCCAGATTTCTAGAATTAATTTATCATAGTGATCGTTTTGACCAACTCTTGCTGGTTCTACTTCATAGTTTATTCTCTCTATTGGAGAATATGAACTATCGATAGCAATAACATTCATCTTATTTTTATCAAATAATTTCTTATTTTCTTCAGCTCTGACATATCCTCTTCCTGATGAAATAGTCATTTCCATATTTATACTTCCGCCTTCAGCAAGAGTGCAAATAATTTGATCAGGATTAAGAATTTCAATATCGGCATCTTTTTCAATGTCAGCGGCTGTTACAGGGCCAGCTGTTGATTTTGATAATCTTAAGATTTTATTGTAATCACTAGAATGATTTTTAATAACAATGCTTTTTACGTTTAAGACGATTGCGGTAACATCTTCGATAATACCATCAACTTTTTGAAACTCATGAGCTACACCATCAATTTTAATACTAGTGATGGCGTCTCCTGGTAAACTTGATAACATTACTCTTCTTAGAGCGTTACCAAGAGTTGTTCCAAAGCCTCTTTCAAGGGGTTCAATTTCAAACTTTCCGTAAAAATTATCACTTGCATATTCTTTTACTTTATATTCTGGTTTTTCAAATTTTAACATTTAACACACTCCCTTTCTTTTATCCACGACGTTTTTTTGGTGGACGGCATCCATTGTGTGGAATTGGTGTTACATCAGTAATTGATTTTACTTCTAATCCAGCAGTTGCTAATGATCTTATAGCTGATTCTCTTCCAGCACCTAATCCTTTAACAAATACATCAACTGTTTTCATACCAGCATCAGCAGCAACTTTACCAGCTTTTTCAGCGGCCATACCAGCTGCAAATGGAGTTGACTTCTTGCTACCTTTTATTCCCATTGTTCCAGCTGAAGCCCAACTAATAGTATTTCCTTCGGTATCAGTAATAGTAATTACTGTATTGTTGAAGGTTGTATGAATATGTACTTCACCATGTGGAACATTTTTCTTAACTTTACGTTTTCTAGCGTTATATGTTTTTCCCATATAAATATCCTCCTTTTAATAAATTTAAGCTTTCTTCTTGTTTGCAACAACTTTTCCTCTACCCTTACGAGTTCTAGCATTTCTGTTAGTTCTTTGTCCTCTAACTGGTAGATTCTTTTTATGTCTAGTTCCTTGATAAGAATTGATTTCCATTTTTGTTTTAATGTTCATGTTGATTTCTCTTCTTAAGTCACCTTCAACGGTATGGTTTTCAATTTCTTTTCTGATACTTGCTAACTCTTCTTCGGTTAGATCTTTTGCTTTTTTATCTAAGTCAACATTAGCTGCTGTTAAAATTTGTTTAGATAATTTTCTGCCAATACCATAAATATAAGTTAGTGAAATTTCAATTCTTTTGTCATTTGGTATATCAATACCTTTAATTCTTGCCATTTATTTTTCCTCCTAAAAATTAACCTTGTTTTTGTTTGTGTTTTGGATTTTCACAAATAACCATTACTTTTCCTTTACGTTTAATTACTTTACATTTCTCACATATAGGTTTAACTGAAGCTCTAACTTTCATTATAATTCCTCCTATTTTTTATTATATACAATGCGCCCATGTGTTAGGTCATATGGTGATAATTCTACAACAACAGTATCACCTGGTAGAATACGTATATTGTTTACACGCATTTTACCAGAAACATGGGCTTCTACTATGTGTCCACCTTCAAGCTCTACTTTAAAGAACCCACCTTTTATTAGGTCAATAACTTTACCTTGGGCTTCAATAATATTGCTTTTACTCAAAATTATCATCTCCTGTTAATATTCTATAGCCATCTTTGGTAACGACAACACTATGCTCAAAGTGAGCAGATGGTAATTCGTCTCTTGTAACTATTGTCCAATCATCATCTAAAATATATATTTTAGGTGTTCCTAGATTTAACATTGGTTCTATAGCTATAGTCATACCTTCTTTTAAAACTGGACCGGTACCTTTTTTACCATAGTTAGGTACATCTGGATCTTCGTGAAGATTAGAACCAACACCATGGCCTACTAATTCACGAACAACACCTAATTTATGTTCATTAGCATATGTTTCAATGGCATTTGATATATCACCAATATGGTTACCTGGTTTAACTTGCTTTAGTCCTTCGTATAGTGCTTTTTCGGTATGTTCTAATAAATACGCTTTTTCGCGTGAGACACTGCCTACAGCGTAAGACCAAGCAGAATCGCCATGATATCCTTTGTAACAGGCACCAATATCAATACCAATAATATCACCATTTTTAAGTTTTCTATTTGAAGGAATTCCATGAACGACCTCTTCATTTATGGATGTACAAATTGTTCCTGGAAATCCATTGTAATTTAAAAATGATGGTGTTGCATCATGACTCGTTATAAAGTCATATGCTAATTTATCCAATTCTTTAGTTGTAATACCTGGTTTAACATATGGTAATAAGTATTTATGTGTTTGATATACTATGTTACCAGCTTTTCTCATTAATGATATTTCATAATCTGACTTAATACTAATCATTTAATATCCCTTTAACTTCCTCAAATATTGTGTTAGCTGACTTTTCTCCAACGTTTATCTTATGAAGAATATTTAATTTATCATAATAATCTATTAATTCTTTAGTACTATTCATATAAGTATCAAAACGATGAATAAAAACCTCTTCGGTATCATCAGTTCTAGTTTTTAGTTCATGATGACATCTATCACAAATATTTTCTTCTTTTGGTTTTAAATCTTCAACTAATAAGTTATAAGATGAACCACAATTTGGGCAGATTATTCTACTGATAGTTCTTTTAAGGGCTAAATCTTTATCAATATCAAAGAAGATAACTACACCTTTGGTAAAATTAAGTTCTTCAAGTAAGTTATTATATATTTCGGCTTGGGCAATATTTCTTGGATATCCATCTAAAATATAGCCATCTTTGCAATCTTCCTTAGTTATTCTATTTTTTAACAAGGTTGTAATAACTTCATCAGATACTAAATTTCCTTTATCCATATCTTCTTTGATTGATTTTCCTAAAGGAGTATTTTTAGCTATTTCTTCTCTTAAAAGATCACCAGTGGATATATGAGGAATATTATATGCTTCACTTACTAATTTAGATTGTGTGCCCTTTCCAGCTGCCGGAGGGGCTATAAATATAATATTCTTCATACTATTTACCACCTTTATAATTTCTATTTAATAAACTATTTTCTAATTGGTTGTATGTCTCAAGGGCTACACCAATAGCAATTAATATACTTGTTCCACCTATTGATACACTACTTGGAAGACCAGTATCAATAAAGCTACTAAATATTATTGGTAATCCGGCTATTAAAGCAATAGCTAAGGCACCAATAAATGTAATTCTTCCAATTACAGTACTAATATAATCTTTTGTTTCTTTACCTGGTCTTATACCGGGAATATATCCACCTTGTTTATTAAGGTTTTTAGATAATTCTTCCGGATTAATTTGTAAAAATGTATAAAAGAAACAGAAAAGAATAATTATTAATATGTAAGCAGCAAATCCTATAGGGGTATTATAATTTACATATTTTGTAACAAAGACTGCAAATGGTTTTTCACTATCCATAAGTCCAGCAATAAATGATGGAATAGTAAATATTACCGATGCAAAGATTACGGGCATTACAGAAGCACTATTTAGTTTAAATGGTATATAGTTCTGTCTTGCTCCATAAGCTGATAGAGTTTGGTTAGCATATTGAATAGGTATTCTTCTTTCGGATTTCTCGATATAGACAATACCAACAATTATACCTATATATATTAGAACAAATAAACTGAAGGCAACTATTCCTAGGAATAACGAATCATTTCCTAAAACTAGTGATTGGAAAGTCTCGATAAACATATTAGGAATGCTTGAAATAATACCAGCCATAATTAGCAGTGATATACCATTTCCAACACCTTTTTGAGTCATTTGATCTCCCAACCATAATAGGAAGGCAGTACCACCTGTTAAAATGATAGCGATTTTTAGATAATCTAAAGTTCCGCCATTTGGTACAAAGGCAAAAGCCATGGCAAAGCCTTGTAAAAAGGCAATGGCTAATCCTAGATATCTATTAATTTGATTTATTTTTTGTCTTCCAGTTGCTCCTTGTTCTTTTAATTCTGTGAAATATGGAATAATATCCATTTGTAAAATTCCTGTAATAATGGAAGCAGATATATATGGCATTACTCCAAATGAGAAGATAGAAAATCTTTCAAGTGCTCCTCCAGAGATAGCATCATATAATTCCCATAATTTTAATCCGGAAATTGCTCCTTGTGTTCCAGGAACAGGAATTGTCTTACCTATAATGAATACACCTAAACATGCTAAGGTAAATAATACTCTTTTACGAATGTCTTTGTTTTTTTTGTGAAACAGTAATTTTAATGTTTTAAACATCTTAAATCACCTCGATTGTTCCACCAACATTTTCTATTTTTGTTTTTGCAGATGATGAGAATTTGTTAGCTTTAACGGTTAACTTTTTAGTTAATTCTCCATTACCTAAAATCTTAATCCCATCTAATTCTTTTGTAACTAGGCCTGTTTCAATTAATAATTCTTTTGTAATAACAGTGCCTTCTTCAAATCTTTCTAAATCTCCTACATTAACAGTAGCATAAACTGTTCTAAAGTTGTAATTGTTGAATCCTCTTTTTGATAATCTTCTATATAATGGTAATTGTCCACCTTCAAATCCTGGTCTTACGCCACCACCACTTCTAGCGTTTTGTCCTTTGTGTCCTTTACCACTTGTTTTACCGTTTCCAGAACCAGGTCCACGACCTACTCTTTTACGATCTTTCTTTAAACTTTCTAATTCATTTAATTTCATTAGTTTAATATCTCCTCAACTGTTTTACCTCTTAATGTTGCAACATGTGATGGTGATTTTTGCATTTTAAGGGCATTTAATGTAGCTCTAGCCATATTAACTTTTGTGCTAGAACCTAAGCTTTTAGATAATACATCTTTAACTCCAGCTAATTCAAGAACATCTCTTACTGGTCCACCAGCTTTAACTCCAGTACCTTCTTTAGCAGGTTTAAGCATAACTCTAACGGCTCCTTCTTTAACAATTATTTCATGAGAAATTGTACGATTATCAATTAATTCAACATTTATTAGATTTTTAGATGCTTGTTGTGTAGCTTTCTTTACAGCATCCGGCATTTCTTTAGCTTTTCCTAAACCAATACCAACTTTGCCTTTTCTATTACCAACTACAACTGTAGCGGCGAAACGAAATTGACGACCACCTTTAACAACCTTAGTAACACGATTGATACAAATAACTTTATCTTCTAAATCTGTTTTTGGTTTTTCAAATGTTTTTCTTGGACGTCTTTTGTTATTTTTGTTATCGTTTGTTCTAGCAGGTCTTTCTTGTGGTTTTTTAACTTCTTCGTTCATAAGTTATCCTCCTTATTAGAATTCTAATCCATTTTCACGTGCGGCATCTGCTAATGCTTTAACACGTCCATGATATAGGTATCCACCTCTATCAAATACAACTTTTGTAATTTTTGCTTTTTTAGCTCTTTTTGCTACTTCGGCGCCGATTAGTTTAGCTGCTTCAACGTTTCCACCATTTTTAATGTTTAGTTCTTTTTCTCTAGTAGAAGCGCTTACTAAAGTTAAACCTTTTTCGTCATCGATGATTTGAGCTGTAATGTTTGCGTTTGATCTGAAGACATTAAGTCTTGGTCTTTCAGCTGTTCCGCTGATTTCTTTTCTGATTCTTTGATGTCTTTCAGTACGCATTTCATTTCTTGAAACTTTCTTTATCATAAGAATATCACTCCTCTATTATTTAGATGCTTTCTTTCCTTCTTTATGACGAACATGTTCACCTTTATAACGGATTCCTTTTCCTTTATAAGGTTCAGGTTGTCTTACTTTACGGATATTAGCAGCAAATTCACCAACTACTATTTTGTCAGCACCAGTTACTTCGATTTCAGTAGCACTAATTGCATTTACTGATAATCCAGCAGGAATTTCAAGTTTTACTGGATGTGAATAGCCAGCTTGAATTGTTAGGGTATTACCACTAACTGCAAATCTGTATCCAACTCCAATTATCTCTAATCCTTTTTTATAACCTTCACTAACTCCTACTATCATATTGTGAATGTTAGCATTTGTAGTTCCGTGCATTTGATTTGTAAATTTATCTTCTTTTAATTTTTCTACAGTTAAATTAGTACCATCAACATTAACTTTTAATGTTTTAATTAAATCTAATTTAAGTTCTCCTTTTGGTCCCTTAACTGTAACTGTATTGTCAACAACTTCAACATTAACATTTGCAGGTATAGTTAAAGTTCTTTTTCCAATTCTACTCATAACTATATCCTCCTTACCAAATATAAGCAATTACTTCTCCACCAACATTATTTTTGCGTGCTAATTTATCAGTCATAACGCCTTTTGGTGTAGATATGATGGCAATTCCTAAACCATTTAATACATGAGGTATCTCTTCAGCACCTGCATATACTCTTAATCCTGGCTTTGAAATTCTTTTTAATCCAGTAATTACTCTTTCTTTATTTTGTCCATATTTTAAAGTTAATGTTAATATGTTGTTTTTTACAGTATAACTCTCAATGAAACCTTCGTTATCTAAAATTTTTGCTATTTCTACCTTCATTTTTGATGTAGGCATTGCAACTTCTTTATTACGCATTTGGTTTGCATTACGTATTCTTGTAAGCATATCTGCAATTGGATCTGTCATTTAAAAATCCCTCCTTCTTAAATTAATGGTATTACCAACTTGATTTTTTTACGCCTGGTATTTGTCCTTTATAAGCTAACTCTCTAAAACAAATACGGCAAATACCAAATTTACTCATAACAGCGTGTGGCCTTCCACAAATACTGCAACGAGTGTATTCTCTAACTTTAAATTTTGGTTTTCTTTGTGATTTAACAATCATTGATTTTTTTGCCATTGTAAACTCTCCTTATTTCCTAAAAGGAACTCCAAGTTCTTTTAATAAATCGTAAGCTTCTTCATTAGATTTAGCTGTGGTTACGATAACAATATCCATTCCTCTAACTTTTTCTACTTCATCAAAGTTAATTTCTGGGAATATTAATTGTTCTTTGATACCAATTGTATAGTTTCCTCTTCCATCAAAGCTTTTTGGTGATAGGCCTCTAAAGTCTCTTACTCTTGGTAATGAGATGGAAATTAATTTATCTAAGAAGTTATACATATATTCTCCTCTTAGAGTAACTTTACATCCAATTTTGTGACCTTCTCTTACTTTGAATGAAGCGATTGATTTTTTTGCTTTAGTCTCTACAGGTTTTAATCCAGTGATTTTTTCAAGATCTGCTACAGCATTCTCTAAGTTTTTAGAGTTAGCAATGGCATCTCCTACACCCATATTAACTACAATTTTTTCAATTTTAGGAACTAACATTATTGTTTTATAATTATGTTTTTCCATCAAACTTGGAACAACTTCGTTTTTATATTTTTCTTCTAGGCGGTTCATATGTCCACCCTCCTTCCAAACTAGTCAATCTTTTCATTAGATTTTTTTGAAATTCTAATTTTTTTACCATCTTTATCAAAATCCATTTTTATTTTTGTTGGTTTTTTTGTTTTAGGGTCAATTATCATAACATTAGATCTATGGATTGGTCTTTCTACTTCAACTATTTCACCAGTGCCGTTATTGTTTTTTGGTTTTAAATGTTTTTTACATACATTAACGCCTTCAACGATAACTTTATCTTCTAATACTTTGGTAATTTTTCCTTCTTTGCCTTTATTGGCGCCTGAAATTACTATTACTTTGTCGCCTGTTTTTAATTTCATGAACTTATCCTCCTTAAATATTTCGGATTAAAGAACTTCTTTAGCTAAACTTACTATTTTAGTAAATCCTGCGTCTCTTAATTCACGTGCTACAGGACCTAAAACACGAGTGCCAATTGGACTCTTATCGTCTTTAATGATTACGCAAGCATTATCATCAAATTTAATGTAGCTTCCGTCTTCTCTTCTTACTCCGAATTTACTCCTAACAACTACGGCTTTTACAACTTTACCTTTTTTTACATTACCATTAGGAGTTGCTTTTTTAACTGTAGCAACAACGATATCGCCGATGTTTCCAGTTTTTACTTTACTTCCACCAAGAACTCTGATTACTGATACTTCACGAGCTCCACAGTTATCTGCCACTTTTAAGCGGCTTTCTTGTTGTACCATTTTATTTCCTCCTTCCGAACTAAAGAATAATAGCCTTTTCGATAACTTCTACTAAGTCATATCTCTTAGTTTTAGATAATGGTCTAGTTGCAACTAGACGAACTTTGTCTCCAACTTTTGCAGTGTTATTTTCGTCATGAGCAGCATATTTTTTAGAATATTTAATTCTTTTTTTGTATATTGGATCTTTTTTGTAAGTTTCTACTTTAACTATAATTGTTTTGTCTGCTTTGTCACTTACAACAACGCCAATTAATTCACGTTTAATATTTTCATTCATCTTGACGTCCTCCTACCCTTCAATTTCTCTTTCTCTAAGAATAGTTTTTAATCTAGCAACAGTCTTTCTTAATTCTCTGATTCTTGAAGGATTTTCTAGAGAACCAGTTGCTTGTTTCATTCTTAAATTAAATAATTCTTGTTTTGATTCAGTAATTTTCTTATTGATTTCTTCAGTGGATAATTTTCTAATATCATTAGCTTTCATTATTTTTCACCACTTTCTTTTTTTACAAATTTTGTTTTTATTGGTAATTTGTGTGAAGCTAATCTTAATGCTTCTCTGGCAATATCTTCACTTACATCACCAATTTCAAACATAATTTTTCCCTCTTTAACTACGGCTACCCATACTTCTGGATTTCCTTTACCTTTTCCTTGTCTTGTTTCAAGAGGCTTTTTAGTTAGTGATAAGTTAGGGAAGATATTAATCCATACCCTACCACCACGTTTCATATATCTTGTCATTGCTACTCTGGCTGCTTCAATTTGTTGTGATGTAATCCAAGCTCCTTCGGTAGCCATTAATCCGTATTCTCCAAAATGTAATTCGGTATTACCTTTTGATTTTCCTTCATATTTTAGACGGAAAGTCTTTCTATGCTTTGTTCTTTTTGGCATTAACATGAGAATTACCTCCCTTATCTTCTAGAATTTCTCCCTTATATATCCATACTTTTACACCGATTTTTCCATAAGTTGTATCGGCTTCTGATGTAGCATAATCGATATTTGCTCTTAAAGTGTGTAATGGATTTGTTCCTTCAGAATATCCTTCTCCACGAGCAATGTCTGCACCACCTAAACGACCAGATACTAGGGTTTTAATTCCTTTTGCTCCGGCTTTCATTGTATTTCTAATTGCTTTCTTTTGGGCAACTCTGAATGATACACGATTTTCAATGCTTCTTGCAATATTATCTGCAACTAGTTGTGCTACTAAATCTGGATTCTTAACTTCAACTACTGAAATTTGAATATTTTCACCAACTAATTTTGCTACTTCCTTTTTAACGTTTTCTATTTCAGTACCACTTTGTCCGATTATTAATCCTGGGCGAGATGCGTTGATAAATACCTCTGTTCTTTTTGAATTTCTTTCAATTACAATATTAGAAATTCCAGCAGTCTTAAATTTTTTCATTAAATACTTACGAATCTTAACATCGTTATATAAGAACTTAGAGAAATCTTTATTTTCAGCATACCATTTAGATTCCCAATCTTTGTTGATACCTATTCTAAGTCCGACTGGACTAACTTTTTGTCCCACTTCGGTTCCTCCTTTACTTATTTAATTCACTTACAATTACTGTAATGTGACTTGTTTTATGATCTTTTCTACCAACATGGCCACGAGAATCCATTTTTGCTCTTTTCATAACAATTCCTTCATCGACGTAGCATGTTTTAACGAATAAATTTTCTTCTTTTAAATTTAAGTTATTTACAGCATTACTTGTAGCTGATTTTAAAACTTTTTCGATAACTCTAGCAGCCTTTTGTGGTTGATTTGCAAGGATGGCATAAGCTTCGCTTACTTTTTTTCCTCTTATTAAATCAATTATAAGTCTTGTCTTTCTAGGAGCTATTCTTATTGTTTTAGCTACTGCTTTTGCTTCTGTTTTTTCCATCATAGTCCTCCTTATAAGTTACTATTTCTTTTTGTCTGCGCCGTGTCCACCAAATTTACGAGTTAATGAGAATTCTCCAAGTTTATGTCCTACCATATCTTCAGTAACATATACAGGAATAAATTCTTTACCATTGTGAACTGCAAAAGTGTGACCAATAAAATCAGGATAAATAGTTGAACGACGAGACCAAGTTTTAATAACTTCTTTTTTTCCTGTTTCATTAAGTAGTTTTACTTTTTTTAATAGTCTATCAAAGACATAAGGCCCTTTTTTTAAACTTCTTGCCATTTTTAATCATCCTTTCTTATTATTTTTTACGACGTGTCACAATATATTTGTTAGATTCTTTTTTGTTTTTTCTTGTCTTTAATCCAAGTGCTGGTTTGCCCCATGGAGTCATTGGTCCGCTTCTACCGATTGGTGCACGTCCTTCTCCACCGCCATGTGGGTGATCGTTAGGGTTCATAACAGAACCACGAACTGTAGGTCTTATTCCTTTATATCTTGTTCTTCCGGCTTTGCCTACTTTTACAAGAGAATAATCTTCATTTCCTACTACACCAACAGTTGCACGACATGTTCCTAATATTTTTCTTGTTTCTCCACTTGCTAATCTTATTAAAACGTATTTATCTTCACGTCCTAGAATTTGTGCACTTGTTCCGGCACTTTTAGCAAGTTGGCCACCTTTTCCTGGTTTTAATTCAATGTTATGAATTGTTGTACCTACAGGAATTTTTTGGATTGGCATTGCGTTTCCAACTTTAATGTCAACGTTATCTCCAGATTCTACAACATCTCCTACGTGTAGGTCTTTTGGTGCTAAAATGTATGCCTTAGTTCCATCTTTGTAACTAATTAAGGCAATATTAGCACTTCTATTTGGATCGTACTCTATTGTTTGTACGATTGCTGTAATTCCATCTTTTATTCTTTTGAAATCAACTAAACGGTATTTTCTCTTAACTCCACCGCCACGATGTCTTACGGTTATTTTACCTTGGTTATTACGACCATCAGTTTTCTTCTTTGTAACTACTAGACTTTTTTCAGGAGTTGTGCAAGTGATTTCATCACTTTTTAGAACGCTTCTTTGTCTTTGACCGTTAGTCATTGGTTTATATACTCTAATTGCCATTTTGTTTCCTCCTTTTTCTAGTCAAAATTAATTGAATTACCTTCTGCTAATTTTACAATTGCTTTTTTGTATTTGTTAGTCATACCAGTATATTTTCCAACTCTTTTCTTTTTTGGATGTGAGTTAGATGTATTAATACTTTCTACTTTTACATTGAAGATACTTTCAATTGCTTGTTTAATTTCTGTTTTGTTGGCTTTTGGTGATACTTTAAAAGCGTATTTATTTTCATTAGCCATTACTGCAGATTTTTCTGTTATTATTGGTGCATAAATGATATCAAATTTCTTATTCATTTGCTAGCACCTCCTCTAATTTCTTTAATGAAGCTTCAGTCATTATCATCTTATCAGAGTTTACAACATCATATACATTAACTTCTTCTGGTAAAACAATTTTTACGTTTCCTAGGTTTCTTGAAGCTAAGCAAATGTTATCTTCTAATTCATCTACGACGATAAGAACTTTGCTATTTGTTAATTGTAATTTATCTAATAAAGCAACCATTTCTTTAGTTTTATTAGTTTCAAACTTGATATTTTCTAACATAATTAGTTCGTTATCTAATACTTTATAAGAAAGAGCTGACTTTAATGCTAATCTTCTAACTTTTCTGTTTTGCTTTTTAGAGTAGTCTCTTGGTTTTGGTCCAAAGGCAATTCCACCTTTTCTCCATTGAACTGCTCTGATACTTCCTTGTCTGGCATTACCAGTTCCTTTTTGTCTCCAAGGTTTTCTTCCGCCACCAGATACTTCGGCTCTAGTTTTTGTAGAATGTGTTCCTTGTCTTGTACTAGCCATGTATAATACTAGTGCATCTTTTAGTGCTATATCATTTGGGGCTATTCCAAATACGTTATCATTTAATTTAATATCTTTAACCTTTTCACCATTATTGTTTAATAGTTCTATTTTAGACATAATATCCTCCTCTTTCATCACAATTATTTAATTTTTTTATTAGCAAATTACTCTGCTACTTTTTCGTCTTGTGATGATTCTTCATTAGTTTCTTCAACTGTTTCAGTTGTTTCTTCAGTAGGTTGTTCTACAGTTTCATCAATATAAGTAATTAATTCTACTGGAGTGTTAATCTTTTCTGGATTTTTTACTGAAGATTTGATTAAAACTAATGATTTTTTAGGTCCTGGGACATTTCCTTTAATTAAGATAACGTTATTATTTAAATCTATTTGTACTATTTCTAGATTTTGGATTGTTACTTGTTCGCAACCCATATGTCCAGGCATTTTCTTTCCTGGGATAACTCTCATAGGTAACAATGTTCCTAATGACCCAACACCACGATGATATTGGCTACCGTGTCCCATTGGTCCACGTGATTGATTCCAACGTTTAATAACACCTTGGAATCCTTTTCCTTTAGAAGTGCCGGTTACATCAACCATTTCTCCTTCAGCAAAAATATCTGCTTTTACTTCACTACCTAGTGAATAATTTGCTACATCTACACCTCTAATTTCTCTTAAGAAGCGCTTAGGGGTAGTGTTAGCTTTCTTTAAATGACCTATTTCTGGTTTATTTGCTAATTTTTCTCTTTTATCGAATGCAGCTAATTGAATTGCTTCGTAACCGTCTGTTTCTTTTGTCTTAATTTGACTTACAACATTTGGTTCTACTTCGATAACTGTTACAGGAATTAATTTTCCATTTTTAGCAAAAACAGAAGTCATTCCGATCTTACGACCTAAGATTCCTTTCATTTTTTCCTCCTATTAATTATAATTTGATTTGGATATCAACACCACTTGGTAAATCTAGATGTTGTAATGCATCTATTGTTTCCTTGCTTGGATTGTTGATATCAATAAGTCTTTTGTGAGTACGCATCTCGAATTGTTCACGTGAGTCTTTATATTTGTGAACAGCTCTTAAGATTGTGTATTTTTGAACTTCTGTTGGTAATGGAACAGGTCCACTAACAACGCCACCAGTTCTTTTGACAGTTTCAACTATTTTAGCTGCTGCTTTGTCCAAAGTTCTGTGTTCATAAGCTTTTAGTTTAATTCTCACTTTAGTATTTGACATATTGATCCTCCCTTCGCCTATATCTGGTATAGACTTGCTCCGGAACAAATTACCTGATACATTCAGTTTTATTTTAACAACTCCACCGGGTGTATCAGCAACTTTGCCCATCTAAGCCCGTTACACGTTAATTAATTATACAAGAAATTTATATGAAAAGCAAGGGTTTTTTATGAAAAAAATGAAGTTTTTTTGGATTATTTCTACTTTTTTGAAAAAAAGTACTTTTTCTTATAAAAAAAATAAATATCGTCATATAATTCTTGATGATATTTATTTTTTCTATATTTAATTTTAATGATTATTGTGACATCTTTTTACATTGTTTTTACTATTGATTATTTTTTTGGTATAATTGATTGTGTAAGATTGTCGTTATTTTTATATATTATAAATTTAGAATTTCTTATCTAGTTATCACTATAAACATTTAACAGGATTGATTTTTTCTACTATTAATCTTTTATAGTTATACAATGTTACATCTAAATTGAAGGAGGAAAATTTATGAAGAAAAAAGTTATAATCATTGGAGCTGGACCTGCTGGATTGACCGCCGGATATGAATTATTAAAAAGAGCTAAGGAGGAGTATGAGGTAATTATTTTAGAAGCTGATAATGTTGTTGGTGGCATTTCAAGAACAGTTAATTACAAAGGAAACAGAATGGATATTGGGGGACATAGATTTTTTTCTAAAAACAAGGATGTAGTTAATTTTTGGAAAGAAATACTTCCTCTTCAAGGCAAGAAGCCTTTTGATTACCGAATAACAAAAAGAAATGTTTTAACTATAAAGAATGGGCCTAATCCTGATAAAGAAAACTTGGTAATGCTAATACGTAACAGGATATCTAGAATATATTACTTGAATAAATTCTTTGACTACCCTATTTCTTTTAAATGGCAAACTTTTAAAAATATGGGACTTGTCAGAACGATAAGTGCCGGATGTAGTTATTTAAAGGCATGTATTTTTAAGAAAAAAGAAGATTCTTTAGAAAATTTTTATATTAATCGTTTTGGGAAAAAACTATATGGTATGTTTTTTGAAGGCTATACAGAGAAGTTATGGGGAAGACATCCAAAGGAAATTAGTGCTGATTGGGGAACGCAAAGAGTTAAAGGGCTATCTATTTTGGTTGTTATTAAGGATATGATTAAAAAGATATTTCATGTAAAGGAGAAAAAAATAGAAACTTCTTTGATTCCGGAATTTTATTATCCAAAATATGGTCCAGGACAACTTTGGGAGGGAGTTTCTAAAAAGTTTACCAAAATGGGTGGCACTATTGTAAAGAATGCTTTAGTAAGTGAGTTTATTTTGGAAAGTGGAAATGTAAAAGCTGTTAAAGCTAATAATATTAGATATGATGGAGATATTTTTATTTCTTCAATGCCTCTGAAAGATTTAATTCAATGCTTTAATGTTGATAATAATGTAGATAGTAACATACTACGAATTGCTAATGGGCTTCCTTATAGAGATTTTATTACAATGGGAGTTTTAGTAGATAAACTTTGTATTAAGAATGAAACCAATATTAAAACTCTTGGAAATATCGTTCCGGACTGTTGGATATATGTTCAAGATGAAAGAGTTAAACTCTTAAGATTACAAATATTTAATAATTGGTCACCTTATATGGTTAAAAATCCTAAAAAGGAAGTATGGGTTGGAGCTGAGTATACATGTTCTTGTGATGATGAGTTTTGGAAAATGACAAATAAAGAACTTAAAAAATTTATTGAAAATGAACTTGTTAAAATTGGAATAATTAATATGGGTGATATAAAAGATTATCATATCGAAAGAATAAAAAAAGCTTATCCTTCATATTTTGATACTTATTATGAGATGGATAAACTTGTAGACTATTTGAATAAATTTGAAAATTTGTATTGTATTGGCAGAAATGGACAGCATAGATATAATAATATGGATCATTCGATGATGACAGCTTTTGAAACAGTCAATAATATTATTAACAATGTTAAAGATAAGAAAAATATTTGGAATGTTAATACAGAACAGGTTTATCACGAAAAGGAAATTAATAAGGGGTAAGCTTTATGATGAAAAAAGAAAATAAATCTTTTACTGTTATTATTTTATTGGCTTTAATTATAAGAATTGTGTATGTTTTATATACTCCATATTATATACGGCAACATGATGTTGGAACATTAGATTCTTACGGGTATGGAATAAGTTATATTGAAACGATATATAATACGGGAAATTTACCTACGGATAACTATGGACAACATTATCATCCACCGTTACACCCAATATTGTCAGCAATATGGTTAAAAATGCTAAGTATTTTTATTAGTGATGTTAATTTAAGGTATGAGGGACTACAATTTTTAATGATAATATACTCGATAGCAATTATTTTTATCACTCATAAGATATTACTTGAACTCAATGTTAGTAATAAGGCTCGGCAAGCTATTTTATATATTATGGCTTTCCACCCTACTTTAATTATTTTATCCGGTAGTATAAATAATGATATGTTATGTTTTATGCTGATGATGTTAACCTTACTTAGACTTATTATTTGGTATAAAGAGAGTTCTTATAAGAATACTATTTTTTTGGCAATTGTAACAGGACTCTCGGTTATGACTAAAACAACTGGAGCATTGTTAGCATTTCCTATTATGTTTATATTTCTATTTAAGTTTATTTCTGAATGGAAAAAAATAAAAAATAAAAAGACAATTAAGAAATATTTGCGTATTTTTACTTTGTTTGGACTCATTTCATTACCAATAGGTCTTTGGTACAATATACGTAATTTAATTCTATTTAAACAACCAATAATGTATATTTTAGAAATACCAAATGAACTTTGTTACACTGGAAATGTTAGTTTATTCTACCGTTTAAATTTATTTTCAAAGGAATTATTAGATCCTTTTGCCCTTACTGATAGAGATGTAAATATTCCTGCTTATGTACTTAAATCCTCTTTATTTGGTGAATGGTCGTGGAATTACTTCGGTATTTATAAAATATTATATTTTATAGTTATTTTCTGTAATATATTGCTTACAATTTATACTTTTGTCAGTATATTTCAATGTCTATTTAGGAAAAAACAAGATAATAAATTATATTTATGGATGTTATTATTTCTATTCATATTTAATGTTGTTAGTTTTTTGGGAATGAATATTAAGTTACCATATGGATTTTCAATGGATTTTAGATATTTACTTACACTATTACCAATTGGGGCTATTTTTGTTTATGCCAATATTGAGAGTATTATTAAGAACAATAAATATTTAGGTAATTATATTTATGGAATGGTTAATTTTTTAACAACTATTTTACTGATCTTTACAAATTTAATTATTTTTACGTCAATTATAGAATGAAAAATATATTTATAAAAAAAAATATAAGTTTATTAAGCTTATATTTTTTATTTAAGCATAAAAAAAATATTGGCAACGTCCTATTTTAGCTTATCACTATCGTCGGCGTTTAGGTGCTTAACTTCTGTGTT
>CAKOPG010000003.1 GCA_934098745.1 uncultured Bacilli bacterium | reverse complement strand
AACACAGAAGTTAAGCACCTAAACGCCGACGATAGTGATAAGCTAAAATAGGACGTTGCCAATATTTTTTTTATGCTCAAAAATCATTAAAATTTACATAATTCTCGTTTTTAATATGTATAATTTAGTATAACATAATTACAAAATTATTTAGTTATGTTATAATTATAAAGAGGTGAAACATGAGAGTTATAATAAGTGCTGGCGGTACCGGAGGTCATATATATCCAGCAATTGCCATTATCAATAAAATAAAAAAAGAAGAACCAAATAGTGAGTTTTTATATATCGGTACTTCTGATCGCATGGAAAAAGATTTAATTCCTGAATTAGGTATTAAATATGAAGAAATAACTGTTAGTGGTTTAAAAAGAAAATTAACCCTTGAAAATATAAAAGTATTATATCAATTTTTAAAAGCTAGAGGAAAATGTAAAAAAATAATAAAAGAATTTGATCCAGATGTTGTTATTGGTGCCGGTGGCTATGTGACAGGTCCCGTTATCTGGGCTGCTAAAAAACTTGGCAAAAAAACATTTATACATGAACAAAACTCAGTTATAGGTTTAACTAACAAATATCTAACAAAATATGCTGATAAAGTTGGTGTATCATTTTCTTCAACACTAGAACTATTTCCCAAAGATAAAGCCGTTCTAACAGGAAATCCATGTAGCGAAAAAGCTCTTAGCATGCCAAAAGCTAAAAAAGAAGATTATGGATTATCCAAGGAAAAACCATTAGTTTTAATCGTCATGGGAAGTCTAGGAAGTAGAACCATTAATGATAAATTAGTATCATTTTTAAATGATTTTTCCAATAAAGATTATGAAGTAATGTTTGTTACAGGAAATTCGTATTATGAAAAAGTAAAAAAAATTAAACTTCCTAAAAATGTTAAAATAGTTCCTTTTGTATATGAAATGCCTTCACTTATGAAAGTCACCGATTTAATGGTTACTAGAGCGGGAGCCTCAACAATGAGTGAAATTCTAGTACTAGGAGTACCTTCTATCTTTATCCCTAGTCCATATGTAACAAATAATCATCAATATAAAAATGCTATGGATTTAGTTGAAAAAAATGCCGCTTTAATTTTAGAAGAAAAAGATTTCAACAAAGAAAATCTAATTAATTTAATTGATAAAACTTTAAAAAACAAAGATGAGTATTTAAAAATGAAGAATAATTTACAAAAATTAGGCATAAAAGATAGTGGAGAAAGAATATACAACATACTAAAAGGAATGATCTTAGATGATAAAAAATTTTTTTAAAAAAAATAATATAATAGCATTAGAAAATGCCTCTTTAAAAAATTACAACACATATAGAATAGATAGCAGTTGTGAATATCTTGTTTTTCCTAGAAATGAACAAGAATTAATCCTAATACTAAAAGAATTAAAGAAAAATAATATAAACTATATAATCCTTGGAAATGGCTCTAATATAATTCTTGCTAAAGAATATTATCAAGGTGTCGTTATAAAACTAGATGAACTTAATCAAATTACATATAAAGAAAATCTAGTTACTGCAGGAGCAGGTTGTTCCTTAATTAAACTTGCTTTTGATACAATTAAAAATGGCTTATCCGGATTAGTATTTGCCACAGGTATTCCAGGATGTGTTGGAGCCTCAACAGCTATGAATGCTGGAGCTTATAATAGCGATATGTCACAAGTTGTAAAAAGCGTCCGCGTATTAAATGATAAACTAGAAATTATTGAATTAAATAACAAAGATTTATCATATTCATACCGCGATTCATTTTTAAAAAAACACAAAGAATATATTGTCTTATCAACAACTTTTGAACTTTCAAGAGGCAATATTGCAGAAATGAAAAATTTAATTGAAGAAAGAAAACAAAAACGTCTTAATTCTCAACCACTAAATTTTCCTAATGCCGGAAGTGTTTTTCGTAACCCCGAAGGAAAATATGCCGGAGAATTAATTGAAAAATGTCATCTAAAAGGGTATAACATTAATGGTGCAGAAGTATCTAATAAACATGCTAATTTCATTATCAACAGTAACCACGCCCAAGGTAAAGATATTATAGAATTAATTAATAAAATACAAAAAGAAGTAAAAGAGAACTATGATGTTGATTTATTATTAGAACAAATCATAATTGAATAGGTGTGATTATTTTGGGACCAAAAAAAGTAAAAGTAAAAGTAAAAAAGAAAAAACTAAAAATAAAAAATATCTTTATTTTTCTATTATTTATTCTTATATTTATAAGTATTGTTTACTACCTTATAAATTTACCAATTAAAAATATTTATATTATAGGAAATAATATTGTTAAAGATAAAGAAATTATAGATTTAGCAAATCTTAAAGATTACCCACCATATTTAAAGACTTACTTTTCTAACATTGAAACCAAAATAAAACAAAACAAATATATTAAAGATGTAAATATTAAAAGAAAACTAAATGGCAAAATATATATATATATTTCCGAATATAGACCACTTTACATTTATCAAGATAAATTAGTACTATCAAGCCTATCTAAAGAAGATAATAATTATCAAATAGATTATGTTCCATATGTTTTAAATAATATAGATGATATATACCAAGAATTTACGACTAGTTTTTCCAAAGTAGACAATGATATTATTTATAAAATATCACATATCGAATATATCCCCAATGATGTTGATAAAGAAAGATTTATCTTTTATATGGTAGATTCTAATTATGTCTACATTACACTAAGCAAAATAGAAAAGATAAATAAATATAATTCCATTGTCAAAGAATTGGAAGGGAAAAAAGGCATAATTTATCTAGATTCTGGAGACTATGTTGAAATAAAAGGTTGACATAAATCAATAGTTATAATATAATTAAATTGTAATAAATAGGTAGGTGGGCTATGAAAAAAAGACTAAATAACCATGGACAAACACTAGTAGAATACGTTCTAATTATCTCATTAATAACAGTAGTTGCTATTGCTGTTGTTAAAATTTTCGGCGGTTATTTAAAAGATACTGTCACTAAAATGGGCTGTGAAATGACTGGAAAGACCTATATTGAAGGTGAAAAAATAGGTGAAGCCTATTGCGAAGGTGACGAAAACAAATTAATTGGAGAATAAAGACCATTGGTCTTTTTTATTTTAAACAATAATTTTTATATAAATTTCACCACATAAAAAAAATAAATAAAATTGCTAAGAAAAATGATATAATTATATAAAGAAAGTAGTGATTATAAATGTCTGAATTTACATTAATTGATGAAAATAAATATAAAATCGTTGGAAGATTAACAGAAGAAGATATAAATAGAATAAATTCTTTTAAAAATAGAACAATTTTAATACTAGATAATACAGTTGATCTATCGAGTAAACTTATTTCTAAAATAACATCAGACAGAGTATTTTTTAGTATTAAAGGTGGATTAGATTATGATAAAAAAGAAAAATATAAATCAAAAAAATACATTGACAGAACTTTCGTATCACCTAGTGGATTAAAAAAAATTATTGAATACTTTGAATATACAGAAAACTTAATTGACCCAAATTGGAATGAATTTGAAAAAGCTATGTTTTTATATAATGCCTTAGTTGTAGACATGGAATATGCTGACGAATATGAAAATATTCAATCACCCAAAACAACACCAAGAAGTTTAAATGGAATATTATACAGTAAGTTAGTATGTGCTGGCTTTGCTCAAGTATATAAAGAAATGTTAGATAGAGTTGGAATCAAGAATTATTACCAAAACCAAAGAGATGTTCATGCATTTAATATTATTGAAATTAATGGTAAAAAGTATGGTGTAGATGTTACATGGGATAACATTGGTAAAAAAAATCATAATGGAAGATGCAACTTTGAAAGGTTCGGACATGATTTTGAATTCTATACTAGAAACGGACATCAATTATATAAAGATATAGATATATCAGATGACTTTGAAAAAACAATTTTGAAAAGAGTTTATGATACTGATGAAGAAATATATGATTTATCAGTACTTAGTATGAAACAATTAGATGAGTACTATAGCCACATTGCTTCAAGAATAAACAGCAGAAAACCATTTAGATACAATTTACAAAATCAACCACTTGACGTTAAAAATAAATATTTACCTGTTGATAGAGTTAGTTTAAAATTAGAACAAGAAGCTACTAAAGAATATCCTATCCTTATAATTCTAGAATTTTTAAAAAAAAGAAATGCCTTACAAATAAGTCCCATACTAATGGAAGCCTTTTCCAATAGAAAAGGATATTTATTAGATATAGCAACGAGTAACATAGAATACAGATATAGTACAGACTTATCACTAATTGGTATAGATAATTACAAGATAGATATAGGAGGAAATGTAACCTTTGAAAATGGTCATGAAAGAAGAAATGATACAATTTGCGGAGTTAATGTAAATGACTCTAATATCCCAAAAGAAGATTTGGATACATTATATAAGCGTCTTAATGAATATTTAAATGAGTATTTTAAAAAGTATATTCTAAATATTATAAACAACATAGATGAATTATTATCAAACTATGAATATAAACCAGATGAGTGGGATGTCAATAGAGGTATAGAAAGTAGCAATATATATACAAAACTATCAATAATAATTCACAGTCGTGATTACTTATTACAATTAGGTATGAGTGACCAAGAGTTAGACAATATCATACAAAGAATAACAAAGAAGTATGAAGAAGTGCATAGACCATATCAAACTACCACTATCAAAAAAGATGAAGATTTAGATTTCTTATATATAGTTTTTAATGATTTAAACATGATATGGAAAACAATGGAATATGATTTACAAAAACAAATAACTGAAGAAGAATTTATCGCTTTATATAGTGATGTCAACTATATAATTCAATTATTTGAAAAATATATTATTATTGCCTCAAACAAAAAATTTAGATTTGATGAATATGATGTTTCAAAAGAAGAATTACAAGAATTGTTAAATAAAATCATCCAAGATTATAAAAAACAAAAAAATTCAAGATGAATTATTTGATTTAAAAAAATTCAAATTTAATAATAAAAAGATAAAAAATAATATAATCTATATATATAAAATTTTGTTGTAATTTCTTGTTTCCTGCATACATTTATAGTATAATTAAACAAAGGAGGGTTATATATGTTTTATACATGGCTAGCTATTGTCATTACCTTAGCCATAATAGAACTATCTACCATCAATCTAGTAAGTATTTGGTTTGTTATAAGTGGTATCTTTGCCATGTTAGTATCATTGTTCACCAATAACTTTACAATTCAACTAACCGTCTTTGTCGTATTTGGTCTACTATTTTTATTGTTGACAAGAAAAATAGTTAAAAAAATAACCCCTAAAAAGGTTAAAACAAATATAGATAGAATTATAGGCATGGAAGGAATTGTAACCGAGAAAATTACTAAAAACCATCCCGGAGAAGTAAAAGTAGATGGTAAATTATGGACAGCTCTAGCAGATAAAACCATTGACAAGGATTGTCCTGTAAAAATTCTAGAGATTAATAGCACAAAATTAAAAGTAGAGAAATTGGAGGAAAAATAATGAATGTTTTAATAGCTATAATTATTATTTTACTAGTAGTGGTAATCCCTAGTATAAAAATTGTACCACAAGCAAAAAGTTATGTCATTGAAAGATTAGGATCATACTATCAAACATGGTCTAATGGTCTACATTTTAAAATACCATTTATTGATCGTATTGCAAATATAACTACCATGAAAGAAATCGTTAAAGATTTTGCTCCTCAACCAGTTATTACCAAAGACAATGTTACTATGCAAATCGATACTGTTGTATATTTTCAAATAACTAATCCTAAACTATATACCTATGGTGTTGAAAATCCAATAAATGCCATTGAAAATTTAACCGCCACCACCTTAAGAAATATTATTGGAGAATTGGAATTAGATCAAACATTAACGTCAAGAGACATTATTAATAGTAAAATGCGTGCTATATTAGATGAGGCCACAGATCCATGGGGAATAAAAGTAGCTCGTGTCGAAGTAAAAAATATTCTACCACCACGTGATATTCAAGAAGCAATGGAAAAGCAAATGCGTGCTGAACGTGAAAGAAGAGAAAAAATTCTTCAAGCCGAAGGAGAAAAGAAATCAAGTATTCTTATCGCTGAAGGAGAAAAAGAATCTGCTATTTTAAGAGCTGAAGCCAAAAAAGAAGCTCAAATAAAAATAGCTGAAGGAGAAGCTGAAGCCCTTTTAAAAATGAAACAAGCTGAAGCCGATGGTATTAAATTACTAAAAGAGGCAAAAGCTGATAATGCGGTTTTAACATTAAAAAGTTATGAAGCCCTAGCTAAAGTTTCCGAAGGAACATCTACAAAAATTATTATTCCATCAAACATGGAAGGAATTGCTTCTTTTGGAACAGTTTTAAATGAAATGTTAGATAAAAACACCAAAAAAGAAAAAGAACAAAAATAAATAAATTAATATATGAACCCATTTCTCGAACTTAGAAATGTGGTTTTTTCTTTTGCTAAATATATTTATTATTAATTGATTATATAAATTAAATAAGTATAAAAAGTTCATTTGAATATTACCCTCAAATTTTAAAATTTAACATTTATCAGTCTTAGAGTATACTATTAATTTATTTTTAAAAATATAATTAGTTCTATTTATAAATAAAATGAATAAAATTTTATGAAATTAGCATTTATGTATTGACATTGCTAAAAACTAGTAATATAATGTTATTAGCAATTGAAAAATAACATTGCTAGGGAAGTGATACATTGATAACCAAAAGACAAAAAGACATTCTAAAATTTATTGTTGAAGAATATGTCAAAACAGTTAAACCTGTTCCATCAAATGATATTTGTCAAAAGTTGAATTGTTCTAGTGCTACCATCAGAAATGAAATGGTTATCCTAGAAGAAGCTGGATACTTGGAAAAAAGTCACTTTGCTTCTGGCCGTATGCCCAGTGAAAAAGGTTATAAATATTACGTCGATGAACTTATGACTCCTAAAGATCTAAATGGTGAAGACATGTTAAAATTACAAACAATTTTTCATAACCAGTCTCTCGTATTAGGAGATGCTATTGAAAAAAGTTTGGAAATAATATCTGAGTTAACAAATTATACCACTGTGGTTTTAGGAAAATCATCTAGTGAAAACCGATTAAAAAAAGTTGAAGTAGTCAACTTAGAAGATAATAAAATTTTAACAATGCTAATTACTGATAAAGGATATGTAGAATACAAGAATATGTATTTACCGAATACTGATATCGAAGAAATTGTTAAAACAGTTAATCTAATTAATAAAATGATCGCAGGAACGCCTTTAGACGAAATTGGTGAAAAGTTAGAATATGATGTTAAACCGATTATTGGTAAATATGTTAAACAACATGAAGTTTTATATAATGCTTTCTATGATGCTTTTACAAGTTTCACTAATAAGGCAAGTGATGTTCATTTCACTGGTAAAAACAATTTCTTAAAACAGCCAGAATTTAATAATATTGAAAAAGTAAAAGATATTCTAAATAAGTTTGACAACATCGAGTCCATTAGTAGTATGGAAGAAAAAAATAATGGTATTAATGTATATATTGGCAAAGATTCAGATTTATCTGAGGATGTTTCAATAATTAAAACAAAATATAATTACAACGGTGAAGAAGGAACAATTGCTATTATAGGACCAAAAAGAATGGAATATGAAAGAGTAGTCAACTTATTAAATTATATCAAAGAAAATATAGATAATAACAATGGAGAAAGAGGTAATGATGAGTAAAAAAAATAATAATGAAGAAAAACATAAATGTCATTGTGAAGAACATATAGATAAAAACAATGAAGAAAAAACGTGTAATTGCACTAATGAAGAATGTCAGTGCCATGAAGTTAATGATACTAGCGAATTACTTTCCAATCGTATTAAAAACTTAGAAGATGCTCTTTTAAGAAGTCAAGCTGAACTCTTAAATTATCGTAAGAGAAAAGATGAAGAAACTCAAAGAATACTAAAATATGCTGAAGAAGATATCTTACATGGATTTCTTCCCATCTTAGATAATTTTGAAAGAGCAATATCTATGGATGATAATAATTTTGGTGATCAAATCTCTAAGTTTCTTGAAGGATTTCGAATAGTATATAATCAAACAAAAGGTTTATTAGAAAAATTTGAAGTCAAAGAAATAGCATGCTTAAATCAAGAATTTGATCCAGCTAAAGAACAGGCTATAGCAACTGAAAAAGATGAAACCAAACCATCTGGAACAGTCTTAAAAGTATATCAAAAAGGATATATGTATAAAGATAAAGTTTTACGTGCTGCTATGGTAATAGTTAATGAATAAAAAAATTATATAAAGGAGAATGATATATATGAGTAAAATAATAGGAATAGATTTAGGTACTACAAATAGTTGTGTATCTATATATGAAGGTGGAGAAGCAAAAGTAATTGCTAATCCCGAAGGAATGCGTACAACGCCATCTGTTGTAGCATTTAAAAAAGGAGAAATAATTGTCGGTCAAAAAGCTAAAAACCAAATGGTAACTAATAAAGATACAATTTCTTCTATTAAAAGAAAAATGGGTACAAGTGATAAAGTTCATGCTAATGACAAAGATTACACTCCAGAAGAAATTTCAGCTATGATCTTAAGTGATTTGAAAAAAACTGCTGAAAGTTATCTTGGCGAAAAAGTAACCAAAGCTGTTATTACAGTTCCTGCATACTTTAACGATTCCCAACGTCAAGCTACTAAAAATGCTGGTAAAATTGCTGGCTTAGAAGTAGAAAGAATCATCAATGAACCAACTGCTGCAGCCTTAGCTTATGGCCTAGATAAACAGGATAAAACCCAAACAGTTTTAGTATATGACCTTGGTGGTGGAACATTCGATGTTTCTATCCTAGAATTAGGAGATGGCGTATTCGAAGTAAAAGCAACTAGTGGTAACAACAAACTTGGTGGTGATGACTTTGATGAAAGAATCATGGAATGGATGACTAAAGAATTTAAGAAAGAAAGCGGTATTGATTTAACATCAGATAAAATGGCTATGCAAAGAGTAAAAGATGCTGCCGAAAAAGCTAAAAAAGATTTAAGTGGAATGTCATCTACTGAAATATCTCTACCATTTATTTCTCAAGGAGAAGAGGGTCCACTTCACTTAAATTTAACCCTAACCAAAGCTAAATTTGAAGATTTAATTAGTGATTTAGTTGAATCTACTCTAGAACCAGTAAGAAAGGCTATGAAAGATGCTAAATTAACTAAAAAAGATATTGATAAAGTATTATTAGTAGGTGGATCAACACGTATTCCATGCGTACAAGAATTAGTTAAGAAAGAATTAGGCAAAGAACCTTCTAAAGAAGTAAATCCTGATGAAGTTGTTGCTATGGGAGCAGCTATTCAAGGCGGAGTTTTAACCGGTGATGTTAATGATATCGTTTTACTAGATGTAACTCCATTATCACTAGGTATTGAGACTCTTGGTGGGGTAATGACTGTCTTAATTCCAAGAAATACTACCATCCCAACAAGTAAAAGTCAAGTGTTCTCAACTGCTGCCGATAACCAACCTGCTGTTGACATTCATGTTTTACAAGGTGAAAGAAGTATGGCTAGTGATAACAAAACTCTTGGAAACTTCCAATTAACTAATATTCCATTAGCTCCACGCGGTGTTCCACAAATTGAAGTAACTTTTGATATTGATGCCAATGGTATAGTCAATGTTAAAGCTAAAGATTTAGGAACAAACAAAGAACAATCAATTACTATCACTGCCACAAACACCCTTACTGATGAAGAAATCGATAAAATGATGAAAGAAGCTGAAGCTCATAAAGAAGAAGATAACAAGAAAAAAGAAGCTGCTGATACTAAAAATGATGCTGAACAAGTAATCTTTATGACCGAAAAAGCTTTAAAAGATCTTGGCGATAAAGTTGATTCTAAAGATAAAGAAGAAGCTGAAAAATTAATTGAAAAGACTAAAAAAGCTCTTGAAGGTGATGATTTAGATAAAATTAAAGATGCTAAAGATGAACTTCTTAAAAAAGCTAACGAATTAGCAACTAAAGTATATGAAGAGGCTGCTAAGAATAATCAAGAAAAAGAATCTAAAGAAGAACCTGAAACCGAAGAAAAATCAGACAAAAAAAGTAAAAAAGACGATGATGTCGTAGATGCTGAATACGTTGAAAAATAATAAGCAATAAGTTCTAGGCAATCTAGAACTTATTCTTATCTATAAGGAGGTAACATGAATAAAAGAGATTATTATGAAGTTCTGGGAGTACCCAAAACTGCCACTGATACTGAAATAAAAAGTGCTTTTAGAAAATTAGCTAAAAAATACCATCCAGACGTATGCAAAGAAGCCGATGCTGCCGACAAATTTAAAGAAGCCCAAGAAGCATATGCCGTCTTGTCAGATCCAGATAAAAGAAAACAATATGATCAGTTTGGACACAGTGCCTTTAGTGGAAATGGCGCTGGTGGCGCCGGATTTTCTGGCTTTGAAGATTTTGATTTTGGTAATGTATCTGATATTTTTGAAGATTTATTTGGCGGTATGGGCTTTTCATCAAGAAGAAGCTCTAGTAAAAAACAAAATGGCCCACGCAAGGGTAGTGACGTCTTATACCACATGACAATCGATTTTGAAGAGGCCGTATATGGCACCAAAAAAGATATCAAAGTAGATATGGAAGAAACCTGCTCTAAGTGTAACGGTGCCGGCGGTTCAAACCCTAAGACATGTAGTGAATGTCATGGCAGTGGTACAGTAACTTCAGAACAACGTACATTATTTGGTAGTTTCCTATCAAAAACAACCTGTCCTTATTGTAAAGGAACTGGTGAAACATACGAAAATACCTGTGATGAATGTCATGGTAGAGGAAAAGTAACCAACAGAAAAACAATTACAATAACCGTACCAGCCGGAATTGATTCTGAAAACAGATTACGTATAGCAGGTAAGGGTAGTGCTGGAGTAAATGGTGGCCCTAATGGGGATTTATATATCGAGTTTACAGTCCGTGAACATGAATTTTACAAAAGAGTTGATGATGATGTTTACATAGAATTACCACTAACAATTACTGAAGCTGTTCTTGGCGGAAAGAAAGATGTACCAACTCTATATGGAAACGTAGAATTAACCATTCCATCCGGTACTCAAAATGGTGAAAAAATGCGTCTACGTGGTAAAGGAATTGAAAACGTAAATACCAAGAAAAAAGGTGACATGTATGTTATTACCAAAGTAATTATTCCTGAAAAATTATCAAGAGAACAGAAGAAAATATTTGAAGAATTATCTACCACCGACCTAGAAAATAATAAATATTTTAAAACCTACAAAAATTGCATGAAATAGATGCAATTTTTTTCTATTTCTGCTATAATTTAATTAAAGTTGTAGGTGATTTTATGCAAAGATATTTTCCAGAAAAAAAAGAACATGACAATTTTATTCTGTATCCCAAAGATATTCATCATATAAAAAATGTAATGCGTAACAAAATAGGAGATAAAATAGAAGTAATATACGATAGTATTGTTTATCTTTGTGAAATATCTAGTTTAGAACCCTTTACAATAAATATAATTCATTCCAAAAATGAAGATCGTGATTTACCTATAGAATTAACTATCGCCATATCTTTAGTAAATGAACAGAAATTTGATTTAATACTCCAAAAGCTAACTGAATTAGGCGTATCCAAAATAATTCCCTTAAAAACAGAAAGGAGTATTGTTAAATTAGATGAAACAAAAGCTCTAAAAAAATATTCCCGTTGGCAAACAATATGTAAAGAAGCAAGCGAACAATCTCATAGAACAACAATTCCTAAAATAGAAAAAATCATGACCGTCAAAGAATTAGCAAACTACCCAAGCGATTTAAAACTACTATGTTCTCTAAGCCAAGATACCAAAGAATTATCTAACCATTTAGATAATAATATAAAGAGTATCCTATTTGCTATCGGCCCTGAAGGTGGCTTTACTAACCAAGAAGAAACCATTCTAATAAATGGATCATTTAGAAGTACTACCTTAGGAAAAAGAGTTTTACGCGTTGAAACTGCTGCAATATATGTTTCTAGTATAATTAATTATGTATATAAAGGATGATGATATATGAAAAAAATTATTAATTTTTACCAAAGTTTAGATACCGTAAACCTAATTATTTTCTGGGGACTTATCATTGTCTTAATATTATTATTTATAGTATTAATAATTGTTTCTGGAAGAAATAAAAGAAAAAAAATGGCTAAAGTGCCAACTGAAGAATTACCCAATACTTTAGAATTACCCGTAAAAAAAATTGAGGATAATCCTAGGTTGAAAGAAGAAATAAAAGAAGAATCTACTAAACCTATTGAAGAAAAAAATTTCATTGCTGAAGAACATATTATGGAATATAACAAAGATGTATTTACTGTTCCTGGAATCAAGAAAGCTACTGAAGAAAATACCCCTACTACCACCTTAAATTCAAATATTCAAACAACTCCAGCTGTAAATAAACCACAGAATCAAGCCAATCTCTCTATAAATGAACCATATATTCCTAATAAACCATATCAAAGAAATGTTCTAAGAGAAATGTCTTTAAATCAAACATCTCCAATCGGTATAGTCAAACCAGTAACTAAAGATGTTCAAAAAGTAATTCAAGCTGAAGATTTACACACATCATTAAATGACATAGATAAAGTTGAATCTCCTAAAGATTTTTGTGATAACAATTATATTCCTCATATCAGTAATAGTCAAAAAGAGTCAACAATCCCTGTTATAGAAAAAAAGAATGATATTAAAGTTGCACCAAAAGAAATAAAACCTCGAGAAGACTATAATACTAAAGAGTATGTAAACGTCGCAAAAGAGAAAAAAAATCCTGAAGCTAATTACCTTGAAGAAGTATCTAAAAAATTATCCGAAACCATTGAAAGTGAAGATATTGATCGTACTGAATATGAATTAAGACAAGAAGAAGAGGCTATCATTAGTTATGAAGAATTAATGCAGAAAAAAGATAGTCTTAAAATGATCGATGAAGAAGATGCTGTCATCAGTATAGATGAATTAATGCAAAAAAAGAAAAAAGAAGAAAAATTATACCAATTAACTGAAGAAGAAGAAAATGGCAAATTTATAGATGAACTAAAACACTTTAGAAGTGACTTATAATATTATTAATATAGAACTATATCATATGTATATATTCTATATTTTTTTCTTGATAAAATCACCTCATAATTAATAATAAATTTTATAGTTTATAACTTTATAAAAGTTGCTTTTTAAAGACATTTAGTGTATAATTTAAGTTAGAGGTGCTAATATGATAGATATAAATTTAATAAGAGAAAACAAACAACTAGTAGCCAATAACTTAAAAAAGAAATTTCAAGAGGAAAAGTTACCTTTACTAGATGAAATACTAGAACTTGATAAAAAAGTAAGAGCATTAAAAATAGAAGGTGATAATCTTCGTCAAGAAAGAAATAAAACTTCTTTAGAAATTGGCACATTATTTAAAGAAAAAAAAGAATCTGAAGCCAATGAGTTAAAAAATAAAGTAAAAGAAATTAATGATAAACTTTTAGATATTGAAAAAGAAGAAGAAGAATTATCTGTAAAATTAAAAGAATTAATGATGATAATTCCTAATATTATTGCTGATGATGTTCCAATCGGGGAATCTGATAGTCAAAATGTAGAAGAAAAACGTTTCGGTGAAGCTAAAAAACGACCTTATGACATCCCATACCATTCAGACATCATGGCTAGTTTTAATGGCCTAGATAAAGATGCCGCTGGTCGCGTAAGTGGAAATGGTTTCTACTATTTAATGGGCGATATTGCAAGACTTCATTCAGCCGTTTTAGCATATGCTAGAGATTTTATGATCGATAAAGGATTTACATATTGTATTCCTCCATATATGATTCATAGTGACGCCGTTGATGGTGTTATGTCATTCCAAGAAAAAGAGAATATGATGTACAAAATAGAAGGCGAAGATTTATACTTAATAGGAACATCCGAACACTCTATGATTGCTAAATTTAAAGATCAAATTCTAAAAGAAAGTGATTTACCGTTGACATTGACTTCTTATTCACCATGCTTTAGAAAAGAAGTAGGAGCTCACGGTATTGAAGAACGCGGTGTTTATCGAATTCATCAATTTGAAAAACAAGAGATGGTTGTCCTATGTAAAAAAGAAGATAGCGATGCTTGGTATGATAAAATGTGGAACTATTCCGTTGAATTATTTAGAAGCCTAGACATCCCTGTACGTAAATTAGTATGCTGCTCTGGAGATTTAGCAGACTTAAAATATCGTTCATGTGACATTGAAGCATATTCTCCAAGACAAGATAAATACTTTGAAGTATGTTCATGTTCAAATCTAACCGATGCTCAAGCCAGAAGATTAGCAATTAGATATAAAAAAGAAAATGGTGAAAAAGAATTTGTTCACACATTAAATAATACCGTTATTGCTCCCCCAAGAATGTTAATTGCTTTCTTAGAAAATAATTATAATGCTGATGGTTCAGTTAACATTCCCGAAGTTTTAAGACCATATATGGGTGGCAAAAGTATTTTAATTCCAACAAAAAGGTAGGTGCAAAATGAAAAAATTAAAAGTAGTTTTCATGGGAACTCCTACTTTTTCTGTTCCCATATTACAGAAATTAATTGATAATTATGAAGTATGTATGGTCGTATCTCAACCAGATCGAGAAAAAGATCGTAAAGGTAATCTCTTAGCTACTGCTACCAAAAAAATAGCTCAGGAATATAACATTGAAGTTTACCAACCAATCAAAATAAAAGAACAATATCAAAAAGTATTAGATAAAAATCCCGATATCATCATAACTTGTGCCTATGGCCAAATAATTCCTGAAGCAATCCTTAATTATCCCAAATATGGTTGTATCAATGTACATGGATCATTACTTCCAAAATTAAGAGGAGGAGCTCCAATTCACCATGCCATTATAAATGGCGACAAATATACTGGCATAACAATCATGTATATGGATAAAAATATGGATTCCGGAGACATTATCAACCAAGAAGAAATACCTATCTTAGATACTGATAATTTAGATTCATTATATGAAAAGATGTCTAATTTAGGTGCTAAATTATTAATAGAAACAATCCCTCAAATTATAAATGGCACTGCTAAAAGAATCAAACAAAATCAAGATGAAGTAACATTTGGCTATAACATTACTAAAGAAGAAGAAAAGCTAAATTTTACTAATTCTTGTATTCAGGTTCACAATTTAATTCGTGGCTTAAGTTCTTATCCCGGAGCATATTGTCTTTTGGAAGATAAAAGAATAAAAGTTTATGCCAGTGAACCAACAAATATCAAAAGTTCTCATCCCGGAAAAATTGTTAAAATAGATAAAACTGGCATTTATGTTGATACCAAAGATTACCAGATAAAATTAACTGATATTAAATTAGAAGGTAAAAAAAGATGTTTAGTAAAAGACTTTGTAAATGGTATTAACCCTGAAGAATATCTAGGAAAGGTTTTGAAGTAATGAATGAATTTTTAAAAAAATGGCAAGAAGATAAAAAGTATCGTGCCAAAATAAAACTAATATTCTATTTTATATTTATTGTCTGCGTATCATTACTTGCTAGAAATGCCAACAAAAACGCTAAACCACTAGATAACATAAATAAAAATACTCCAGAAGAAAATCAAGTAGCTACTAAAGATGTCATTGATATTAAAGAAAGTTATAATTATGAAATAGTAGTATTGTATAATGATGAAACTTATAAATATATAGGAACAAAAGAACCAAATCAAGAAAATATTACCAAGTATCTAGAAAAAAACACTATAAAGTATTTATATCAAGATAATAAATATTACAAATATACTGCTGGAACTTATGTTTTAACAACCAAAGAAGAAGTATATGAACCTCTAGAATATAATTACTTAAATTTAGAAAACATAAATTTATATCTTTCAAAAGCTACAACTACAAATAATCATCAATATTTAGTATATATAAAAGATGTTATTTTAGGTGATACTAGTAATGATTATTTTACAATAAATATAAATGATAATAAAATAGACATTGATTATACACCATTGATCAAAAAATTTAACAGCACTGTAAACAAACTAAATGTCAAAATAACTATAAAAGAATCTGAATAAAGAGGTGAGTTTAATGAAGAAAAAAGATAATTCCCATACTGGACTAGTCCTTTTAATAGTATGTGGACTAATAACTGTAGCATTAATTGTTGCGTGTGTCTTTTTCCCAGATGAAATATTTGGTTTATTTACTAAAAAGTAATTTTATTTAATCCATCCTCATTTTCAAGTATAGAAATGGGGATTTTAACATTTATTTCAATATATTTTAAAAAAAGTAAAAAAATGTCAAAAATAGTATTGACAAATACCTAAAAAGAATATATAATAAAATTGCTTAGATAGAAAGAGATGACATTAACATATTTGTTTGTCAATAGACAGCATTATAGTTATATTCTAAGGCAACACTAATTTTAATAATTTTTGTTGATTAGTTTATATTGTAATAATATGTTTATAGTCTATACTCTAGCAATGAATTCTCTTATAAAGTAAGAGTCTTATCTGCTCTAAGTATATACAATTGTTATTGAGAAAGAAAACTCAGAAGATAAGAAACTTAACTAAATACTGATAATATTTAGGATGGTTATAATTATTATGCTGATAATAATCATGATAATTATCTATGGATAGTATGATTTTACTTCTCAAAATATTATTACTATTCAAGTAATATTGATTTTGAAGAATAAAATATATTTTGATTCAAAGATTTGTTTAATCTATAATTATCATATTAAAAAAATAGTTTAATAAATTATAACGGTGAAGTTATTCACAAACTCGGATCAATTCGTTTTATCAGAACGGTTGATTTTTGTTTTATATGTCAATAAATAAGTGTAGTACCATAAGTATTGCACTTATTTTGTTTATATATTATAATTTATTTAAGGTGATGATATATGAAAAAAACAATAAAAGATTATAATTATCAAGGAAAAAAAGTAATTATACGTTGCGACTTAAATGTTCCTATTAAGAATAACCATATTGAAGATGATACTCGTATTATTGAAAGTTTACAAAGCATTAACTATCTAATAGCTAGTGGAGCAAAAGTTATTATTTTATCCCACTTAGGGAAAATTAAAGAAGAAAGTGATAAAATAAATAACAGTTTATATCCCGTTTATCTAAAACTAAAAGAATTACTAAATACCAACGTTTATTTTAGTAAAGAAACAAGAGGAATATCCTTAGAAGAACAAGTTCATAATCTAAAAGATAAAGACGTTTTATTAATAGAAAATACCCGTTATGAAGATGTCCCAAATAAATTAGAATCAACATGTAATGAAGAATTATCAAAATATTGGGCTAGCCTTGGTGAAATATTTATTAATGATGCCTATGGTACTTCACATAGAAAACACGCATCTAATGTTGGTATAGCTAAACTTCTTCCTAATGCTATTGGTTTTCTTGTAGAAAAAGAAATAAATAAATTAAATGAAATAATGCACGAAGATAGTCATCCTTTTACTATAATTATGGGTGGTAAAAAAATAAGTGATAAAACCTTAGTAATAGATAACCTAATTAATAAATGCGATTATCTCTTACTTGGTGGTGGTATGTGTTTTACCTTCTTAAAAGCTCAAAATATAAATATTGGTTCATCTATTGTCGAAGATGATAATCTATCATACTGTCATAAACTACTAGAAAATTACCCCAATAAAATAATTCTTCCCCTAGATATTGTTACTCAAAATCAAGAAATTAAAGATATTAATAATATATCCAATGATGATATTGGTTATGATATAGGGCCCAAAACTATAGATGTATTCAAAAATATCATCCTAAAATCTCGAAGAGTAATTATTAATGGACCAATGGGTATTTTTGAAGAACCTGCCTTTGCAAAAGGCACTAAAGAATTATATGAAACTATTAAAGTTAACCACATAAAAACTCTAATAGGAGGTGGTGATTCTGCCGCTTCAGCTAAATTGCTCGGATATGCCGATGCCTTCTATCATATCTCTACTGGTGGTGGTGCTACCCTTGAATATTTAAGTGGTAAAAATCTTCCAGCTATCGATATAATAAATAACAAATAAGGAGGAATATCTTGAAAATAATATTATTAAATCACAAAATGAATCTATATTATGAACAACTAGATGAATATATAAATAGAGTAAATAAAATTAATAAAAATCTAATTATAGCACCTTCCAATATTTATTTACTTGAATTCATAAAAAGATGCCATCATAAAATATCTTGCCAAGATGTTTGTTATATTGAAGATGGCAATTATACCGGAAAAGTATCATGGAGTCAAATGAAGTCACTAGGTATTAAATATGCTATCGTTGGCCATAGTGAAAAAAATGATTCTATCGATAAAATAAATGCTAAATTACTATCATGCGAAAAAAGTGGAATAACCCCCATACTATGTTTTGGAAATAGGACAAAAGATGAAAATCCTGTTGAAACATTAAAAAAAATCACTAATCTAAATTCCAATATAATATATGCCTATGAAGCTATCTATAGTATTGGCTCAGATAAATTTGACTTAAAAGAAATAATAACTAATATTAATGACGTTTATTCATATCTATATAGTAAATTAAAACAACCACCAACCCTTATCTATGGCGGTGGAATTAATGAATCAAATATAAATACCATCTATCATTTAGATAAATTATCAGGTGTTTTATTAGGAGGCAAATCTGCTAACATTGGTAGTCTAGAAGTAATTTTAAATAGTATTAATGAGAAGTAACCAAAAAAGTACTTCTCTTTTCTTAATTCGACATAGTTTGACATTTCAAAGTAATATAATTTAATCATAAGAAAGAAGGAAGAGTAAAATGGAAAAAATTAAAGTTTTAATGATTGATGATAATACTAGTTTAGTAGAAATGGTAAAAGAATATTTTTCTGATCATCAAAAAATAGCAGTAACCTTAACCTGTGAAAATGGTCTTGAAGGACTAGAAACAATTATAAATAAACCTGATGAATATGACATTATCTTATTAGATTTAGTAATGCCCAAAAAAGATGGTTTATATGTCCTTGAAGAATTAAATAAAAGAGGTATAGAAAAGAATATCATCGTAGAAACTTCGTATAATGAACCAAAAGTAATCCGTAAAGTATCTGAGTATGGTGTGAACTATTATATATTAAAACCATTTGATTTAATGGATTTAGAAACTAGAATACTAGATTTATTTAATGATATTTCTGGCAAAACAATTAATTTATATCATAGTAACCTTCAAATATCTATTACTAAAATGCTTCATGAATTAGGTATGCCATCACATATCAAAGGATATCAATATATTCGTGAAGGCATCAGTATGATTTATACCAATCCTAATTTAATTGGTGGTATAACTAAAGAATTATATCCAGAACTAGCCACCAAATTTGATACCACCGTATCTCGTGTTGAAAGAGCTATTCGTCATGCTATTGAAGTAAGTTGGAATAGGGGAAACTGGGATTATATGGAAGAATTATTTGGCCATAGTGTCGATATTGATAAAGCAAAACCTACTAACAGTGAATTTATTGTAACCGTAGCAGATAAACTTCGCCTAGAAGTAGCTAAACAGCCCGTATAGTATAAGACCTCAAAAAGGTCTTTTTTTCTCTCTATATCATAAAAGACATCAAAAAAACAAGTATCTTTTTTTACTTGTTTCTTTTTAAAATTATACTCTACTATAGAATTCAACAATAAGTGCTTCATTAATTTCCGCATTAAGTTCACTTCTTTGTGGATATCTAACATAAGTAGCTGCTTTTTTCTTATCGTCATAATTGATATAATCAACTCTAGCTTTAACATTAGCTAAAGCAATTTCGATACCCTTATGATCCTTAGAATTCTCACGAAGAGCTACAACATCACCAGGTTTAACTCTGTATGAAGGAATATCTACTTTCTTTCCATTTACAGAAATATGACCGTGGTTAACAAGTTGTCTAGCACCTCTTCTAGTATTAGCAAAACCAATTCTATAAACGATATTATCTAATCTGCTTTCAAGTAAAACTAATAAGTTTTCACCATGAACACCTTTCATCTTACCAGATTCATTAACTAATCTTTCGAATTGCTTTTCAGAAATACCATACATAAATCTTACTTTTTGCTTTTCATTTAACTGAATAGCATAGTTAGATGGTTTTCTTTTTCTATCCTTTCCATGTTGTCCTGGACCAAAAGGTCTCTTTAAATCTTTACCATTTTCAAGTATTGAAAATCCTACACGTCTTGCTTGCTTATTATTTGGGCCTGTATATCTTGCCATTTTTCTTTCCTCCTTTTTTCTTTTGGAGATACCTACCTATCTATAGGGTGTTTTAATTGACTTTCCCTTATGCAGCTCAATAAGTTACTAATACATAACACATTACAAATACTAGGTATTGCTGCCAAATTCATAAATATTATATACTTAATGATATTCTGTGTCAAGCAAAATATTAAAACTCTCCCCATAAGTAAATACCATTTAATCAAATTATGTTAAATAATGTAATATTTACCTAAAATATTTAAAAACTATTTTTAATATGTTATAATATAACTAGAAAGGATTTGATATAATGAAATACAATATTCGTGGTGATAAACTTGCCATAACTGATGCACTTAACAACTATGTTGAATCTAAATTAGACAGGCTTAATAAATATTTTAAACAAGATGATATTGAAGCAAATGTTTTGCTTCGTGTAAGAGGAAATAGTCAAATTATTGAAGTAACTATTCCTACATCTAAATTTATCTTACGTGGAGAGGAAGAAGCTAATGATTTATATGCCGCTATAGATCTAGTAACCGATAAATTAGAAAGACAAATAAGAAAGAATAAAACAAGGTTGAATAAACAAAATGAAGTAAATAAAATAAAAGAATTCAATTTTGATTATGATATTGATAAATCTGAAGAAACTTCTGAAGATGAGTTAATAGTTAAAAGAAAAGAAATAGAAATGAAACCAATGGATGAAGAAGAAGCTATACTTGAAATGAATCTTCTAGGACATGAATTTTTCGTATATAAAGATATGCATAGTGATAATATTTGCGTCCTATATCGTCGTAAAGATGGCAACTATGGTTTAATTGAAACAAAGTAAAAAATAAAGAGCAATTATAAAAAAAGTAATTGCTTTTTAAATACCTAAAATAACACATAAAATAAATGCTAGTCCCATAGAGATAAGGCTCTGAACAATTCTCCCTACCAAAAAATATTGATATTTAATACTTGTTCCCGTTATTTGACTCAGTACCTGTACATGGACCGAAAGCCCTCCAAAAGCTAGAAAAAAACTAGCAATAATTGTCTTAAATCTCATACTAAGCATTAACTTACTAAGCTCATCGATACCTATAGTAATTTCAAATAATCCTTTAATAAGCATTTTATTATAAACATTAAAATTACCTATATCGACAACTATTGTTGATAAAATTAAAAATACTGTTACAATACCACATATTAACAAAACAGTATCTAAAGATTTCTTAATAGCACTTATAAAAACATTTCCAAAAGATATCTTTTTACCCTCACTGATCTCTACTTTTTTATCTTGATGCTGAAAACTCTTTCTAAAAATAATTCCTACCATCAAATTACTAAGATAATGTACAGTTAAAAGAACAACTCCTATTTTTTCATAATTAAAAAAGAATAATCCTACCGTTGTTAATACAAATAAAGGATTAGAAAAATGTGAAAACATCAAAATATGATTAGCTTCATCCTCTGTAATTAAATCCATATCATACATACTTCTAGCATTTCTAGCATTAGATGGAAATCCCGAAATAATACTTAAAAGCAAAATACTAAGACAATTATCAGAAATATTAAATAACCATTTACAAAAAGATTTAATTTTTTTAGGAATATAAGCCGTAATATTATAATTTATTAAAATATCTGATATAATAAAAAATGGAAACATTGCAGGAATCAAATTATTAACCCACATCCTAAGAGCATATATGATTGTTCCCTGAATTAATGTTTTCTTAATTAAAAGTACAAACAGTACAAATACACATATAATCACTATTAAAGTATTAAATATTTTTTCTCTCATAGTAAATAATATGAATAATAATAAATTTTAATTATATAAAATAATATACATAATCAAAAAATGGAAAGGAAAGACTAATGAAAAAATTTCTAAAAGAAAATCTTAAATTTATTTTATTTCTAATTCTCATGATCTTGATTGTCGAAGTAGAATTACCATACTATATTGAAGCCCCCGGTGGTACAATTAATCTAACAAAAAGAATTGATGATAATTACCGAAAAGAATCTGGTAGTCTAAATATGTTGTACGTTACTGAATATAAAGGTAATATTGTAACCGTCCTTCTAAGCAAAATAATTAAAAACTGGGATTTATATAAAATAGAAAACCAACAAATAAGTGATGAAGATTCTCATGATATTTATATTAGAAATAAAGTAATGCTAGATAATTCTGTTCAAAATGCTACATTTGTGGCCTATAACTATGCTAATAAAAAAATAACAACCCTAAATACTGAGAATATTGTTATAGCTACAACTAAAGATAATGACTTTGAAGTAGGGGACACCATATTAAAAATCGATGATATCAATGTTGAAAATAATAAAACTATAAAAACATACTTAGAAAATAAATCGATTGGTGATACCGTAACTATAACTATTAAAAGAAATGATAAAGAAAAGAAAATAAAAATAACCTTAGATGAAGATAAAGTTATTGGTATCATGACAGTAACCAATCATAACTATAAAACTGATGATGACCTTTCTATAAAATTTAAAAATGGTGAAGGTGGCTCATCTGGTGGTCTCATTTTATCATTAGGTATATACAGTGAAATAACCGGTATCGATATATTAAAAGGAAGAAATATCGCTGGTACGGGTACCATTGATATTGATGGTAATGTAGGTGAAATAGATGGTGTTAAATACAAAATCGCCGGAGCTGTTAAAAATAAAATGGATGTTATCCTCGTATCACCATATAACTATGAAGAAGCTAAACAAGTAATTGCAGATAATCATTATAACATTGAATTAGTCAAAGTATCTACCTTTAAAGAAGCTGTTGAATATCTTACAAAATAACCTTATTTAAGTTCTATTAAATAAAGAACTACATATAATGTACCATGAAAAAGAAAAAAGTTGAAACTGTTGAAAAAACAATTAAATATTTAAGAAGTCTTATTTTAAGAAGTTTAACTGCTATAACCATATTTTTAGTTCTTGCCATAATTACTAAAAGCAATCAAACATATAAAGATATTATCGTTAAAAACATTTACGAGAAAAATTTATCATTTGCTAAAATAAAAAATCTTTATACCAAATATCTCGGCGGTATTAACCCTCTTGATAAAAAAATAAATAATGAAATACCTGTATTTAGTGAAAAATTAACCTATGAAGATTCCTCTATTTACCATGACGGTGTCAAATTAGAAGTATCTCCCAATTACTTAATTCCTGTTCAAGAAGAAGGCATGGTAATTTTTATTGGCGAAAAAGAAAACTATGGTAATGTTATTATTATTGAAGGAATAAATGGCATAAATATCTGGTATGGTAATATGGAAAAAAGTACGGTTAAATTATATGATTATGTGGAAAAAGGATCATATCTAGGTACACCTAAAGATAATACTCTCTATATTGCATATCAAAAAGATGGAACTTTCCTAGATTATAAAGAGTATCTTCCATGAAAATAGAATTTCATTATACATATCTAATACTAGCTCTAAGTTTTATACTTACCGGTTATTTTCCCAACTTAATAATCTTTACAAGTATCATTATCATTCACGAATTAGGGCATTTTACTATGGCCAAAATAAATCATCTAGAAGTTAATAAAATTATAATTTATCCATATGGTGGTATTACCAAAACTACTCACCCTATAAACATTCCAATATCCCAAGAATTAAGTATAGCTTTAGCTGGAATAGTCTTCCAAACAATTTACTTTCTTCTTATTCTTTTTTTATACCAAAATAATCTAATAAGGCCATATATTTATAATCTCTTTAAAGAATATCACCTAAGTATTTTAATATTTAATATTCTACCAATTCACCCACTAGATGGTTCTATAATCTTAAATTTACTTTTATCAAAAATCCTTCCCTATAAAATAACCCTAAAACTAAATATTATTATCTCTATTATCACCATTATAATACTAATAAAACTAAATTATTATCAATTTAACTATACTACTATCTTAATTATTTCTATTATCACAGATAATCTAATTAAATATTATAAAAATATCAATTATCTATTTAACCGATTCCTCTTAGAAAGATATCTTCATCATTTTAACTATCCTAAAATAAAAAATATTAATAATATAAATCACATGTATAAAGAAAAAAACCATATAATAAAAGCTAAAGCAACATATTTAACCGAAAAACAAGCTTTATATCAAAGATTTAAAAGAAAATACTAAAAATGTTTGACTTAAACTATATCTTATGATAAAATTGTAAATGTTTAAAAGACCTCGAGTTGATTCTCAACCGCACAGAAATAGGTAATAAGTGATTTAATCCACCATAATGGCGAGTCTTAAACAAATAATATAAGGAGGTAAAATATGAAAGCTATAATTGAAACAGGCGGAAAACAATATTATGTATCTGAAGGCGACACTATTTTTGTTGAAAAATTAGATGTTGAAGAAGGTAAGAAAGTTGTTTTCGATAAAGTTTTAATGGCCGGTGATGTAACAGGTAATCCTTATGTAAAAGGAGCTACTGTTGAAGGAGTTGTAGTAAAACAAGGAAAAGGTAAGAAATTAACTATCTTTACTTATGTTCCTAACAAAAAATCTACTAGAAAGAAACAAGGACATCGTCAACCATATACTAAGATTGAAATTAAAAAAATTAAGTAAGAGGCTTTTATGATTACAGTAAAAGTATCCACGGATAAAATTTCTATAATAGGTCATGCTAATTATGCTGATTATGGTAAAGACATAGTTTGTGCTGCTGTCAGCTCAGTAGTTATTACCTCAGTTGAAGGTATTTCTATATTAGATGAAAATGCTATAGAATTAATTCAAGAAGCAGGAAATATAACAATCAATATAATAAGACACAGCCAAATAACTGATAAATTAGTTACTAACATGATAAATTGTCTTAAAGAAATTGAAAATAAATATCCGAAAAACATTAAAATAATTAATAGGGAGGAATAAAATATGTTAAAGTTCTTAGAATTTAATATACAATTATTTGCTCATAAAAAAGGACAATCTTCAACAAGTAATGGTAGAGATTCTGCTGGTAGAAGATTAGGAGCAAAAGCTGCTGATGGTGAATATATAACTGCTGGTTCTATTATTTATCGTCAAAGAGGAACAAGAATTCATCCAGGAACTAATGTAGCAAGAGGAAAAGATGATACTTTATATTCAGTAGTTTCAGGATATGTAAAATATGAACACTTAGGAAAAGATAAGAAACAAGTAAGTGTTTACACTACAAAATAATAAATTTAAAATTAAAATCAAAATATTACATAATATTCTTGAAAAAAAGATTTATTTGTGATATTATTGATTTTGTGATGGACCCTTAGCTCAGTTGGTTAGAGCATCCGGCTCATAACCGGGCGGTCATAGGTTCGAGTCCTATAGGGTCCACCATTAATGCGGGTGTGGCGGAATTGGCAGACGCACTAGACTTAGGATCTAGCGGTTTATCCATGGGGGTTCAAGTCCCTTCACCCGCACCATATAGATAGTAAACTCGGTCTATTCGAGATAATATAAAATCTACTCTCAAATTAAATTGAAAGTAGTTTTATTTTGACAATTTAGTAATATACTACGCCATTGGCATAGCCAATAACGATGTGAAAAAGGAAAAAATCTTTTTTTAAACATAATTTTAGCAAGACATATAATCAAGCAAAATTATGTTTTTATTTTCAAAACTTTGTAATGAAAACAAAAGAAAAAGGTCATTACATTTTAGGACCTTTTTTTGATAAATTATCAGTAAATCTATATGTATCTTCAAAATCTCTTTGAGAAATTCCATACATATCATCAACATTTGTAATATTGATGTAACCACCAGCTGCAATTTGCATATCAGCCCCCCATTGATTTAAAATAATGTTATCTGTAATTTGAACAAAAATTTGAGGTCCCCCTTTTGGTCTGCACAGAATAGGATATTCAGGGTCTATTTCATATTTCTTTTTAAATGTTGTATCATCAATAATCCATTGATTAGAATGTCCATTATTGTCTATAATAGTATTCCCTTGTTCATCTACTTTAGTAGCAATCCATCCTGGTTGATTTGTTTGAGCGTCAACTTGAACTTGTGCAACTTTTTCTTGAATTTCATTTCCTTGAGAATCGACACTCCAAGAAACAACAGTTTCACCAACAGTGCCTTGTCTAGCAATGATTCTAGCAAATTTTTCGGCTTGTCTAGGTACCATAGTACCATTTTCAATACCTTGTTTTACATAACTAGTTACTTCAACTTTTGTATAGTTTTTCATATCTATCACCCATTTCATTATTTATTTTAACATATATTTAGTGTTTTTTTGTATTTTTGTTTGAAAATTTAAAAAATGTAGTGTTAGTAATTATTCCTATCTATAAATTTATGCCTAGTGGTTGTTTACTTCTTCCTTTAGGATATCAGATTAATTGATACTCAGACATTTCGAGATAATATAAAAAATACTTTGAATTGGAAGTAGTTTTATTATGCTTAAAAATAGCGGTCAAACATAATAACTAAATGACACCATAAAAGTGTCATTTCATAATACCATAACCATTTTTTTGCGTATCTAAAAATAATTTATTAATTGGTGGATAATAAGTCCATATATAAAATAAAAAATATAATAAAATAATTAAAATCCAGCCTGATAAATTACCATACCTAATTTTTCTATAAGTCATAATATGGTAACTAATAAAAGAAATAAAACCAAATACCAAAAACAAAATAGTAACAGCCAAAAATAAACTGTGTCCAAATATTATTTCCAGCGGTAAATATACAACTAAATAACTAATAATACCTATAGGAATACTTATTCCATATGCTAAAATAAAATTATTTATTTTAATATCTTTTTTTCTATAAATAAAATATTCTAAAATACTGGCAAGTATTACTGATGTAATTATTAATTTCATATGTTCCCAAATACTTTCATTAACAGGAAATAAAATACTAAACAAATAATTAGGATATCTTTCATACATAAAATGACTAACAACAGAAAGTCCTAAAAATATAAAAGTTATAATTATTTTAATTTTTTTCATATCTATCATTAAATATTATGCTAAGTATTTAAAAAATATAAATATTTTGTTAAAATAAAATAATAGGAAAGGGGATAATGTTTGAAATTTATCTTTTATTTTGATATAATATAGCACGTTTTGGAGGTGAAAGAAGTATGAAGAAAGTAGAATTACTAAGTCCCGTTGGAAATAAAGAAATGCTCTATTATGCTATTCATAATGGTGCTGATGCTGTTTATCTAGCTGGTAAAAAATATGGAGCTCGTAAATTTGCGGATAATTTTACTGATAATGATTTAATCGAAGCTATTAAATATTGTCATTTATATGGTGTAAAAATATATATTACTATCAACACTTTAATCTATGAAAATGAAGTATCTGACTTTATAGAATATGTTAAATTCTTATATCTCAATAATGTAGATGCTGTTATTATGCAAGATATTGGTATGATTAAACTAGTAAGAAGTCTTTTTCCTAACCTAGAAATTCATGCTTCTACCCAATGCCATTCACATAATTCTAATTGCTTACAACTATTTAAAGATCTTGGCTGTAAAAGAGTAGTTTTAGCCAGAGAAATGAATCTTGATGAAATAAATAATCTAAACGTTGATATTGAAAAAGAAGTCTTTGTATATGGCGCTCTTTGTGTATGTTATTCTGGTTGTTGTCTTTTCAGTAGTCTTAACGGTGGCAGAAGTGGTAATCGTGGTGAATGCGTCGGTTCATGTCGTCTTCCATATAAATTAGTCAAAAATAATCAAGAATTATCTCTTCCTTATAATTACTTATTAAGTACGAAAGATCTAAATACTATCAACAACCTAAAAGAAATCTTGGATAGTGATATTGTTAGTTTAAAAATAGAAGGCCGTATGAAAAGTCCTGAATATGTTGGCTACGTTACGCATATTTATAGAAAACTAATAGATAAATATTATGAAGGAAAAGAATTAACTATTACTAAAGAAGAACAAACTAATTTACTAAAATTATTTAATCGTGAATTTACTAAAGGTTATCTCTTTAACGATCGAGATATTATGAATATAAAAAGTCCTAATCATCAAGGCGTTCCTCTTGGCGAAGTTATTAAAATAACTCCTAAATATATCTATATAAAATTAACTGATGATATTTATCAAGAAGATGGCCTTCGTTTTAAAAACAGTGCTCTTGGCCTAATAGCAAATCGTCTATATAATGAAAAAGGTCTTCTAGTAAATAAAGTAACTAAAGGTAATATTTGTTTGTTAGATAACAAAATTAATCTATCAAAAAAAGATCTTGTATTAAAAACAATTGACGTATCTCTCAATAAACAATTAAAAAATATTTCTGAGAAAAAAATTCCTATATCATATAAATGTTTATTTAAAATAGGAAAACCATTTGAAATAACCTTAACAGACGGCTTAAATTCCTATACCATAACTAAAGATATTGTTGAACAAGCTAAAAAAAGTGAAGTAACTAAAGAAAATATTCTCACTTCCTTAAATAAACTAGGAAATACTCCCTTTACCATATCGAATATTGAAATAACAAAAGATGACTTTATCTTTGTCAATCTAAAATCCCTAAATGAAGCAAGAAGATTATTGACTGAAAAGTTAATAGAACTAAGAACTAACAATATCTCTAATAAAATTATTACTAATAATTATCCTGAAAATTATATTAAGTCAGATAATAACTATCATATAAATATCTTAGTAAGGACTGAAGAACAATTAAAATGTTCTCTTGATAATGAAGTATCTAATATTTATATAGATAATTACGATTTATATCAAAAATATAAACATCTAAATAATATTTTTTATAGATTACCTAGAGTAAATACTACGTATAAAGATTTTACTAATGCTAATTTATTAATAACTGAAATAGGTAGTGTTGATAAGTATTCTAAAAATAATAATTTAGTAGCAGATTATTTTCTAAATATAACTAACAGTTATTCTATTAAATATCTAAATAGTCATAATGTTAAAAGAGTTACTTTATCCGTAGAACTAAATAAAAATCTTATAAAAGATCTCATGAAAAAACCATATAATGTAGAATTAATTATCTATGGTCGTTTAGAATTAATGGTAACTGCTTATTGTCCTTTAAAAAAATGTCTTAATTATTGTCCTAATTGTAAAAATAGTATAGATAAGTTTTACTTAAAAGATAAAACAGGTGCCTATTACCCATTAATTAGAAATAATTGTTTAACCCATATTATGCATAAAGAAGTAATTGATAAAATAAATGATCTTAAGTATTATCAAGATATACATATAAATAATTATCGCCTTGAATTATTTGATGAAGATTATAATAAAACTGATATACTTATAAAAAGAATTAAGAATAGTTTAAATAATTAAAATATTATGGTATAATGCTATCTGTCAAAGAAAACTATATATAAAGAAAGTAGGTGGAAATTATGTTTATTGATGAAGTCACAATGGAAGTAACTGCTGGTCGTGGTGGCGACGGCTGTATGGCTTTTTTACGAGAAAAATTTGTTCCTATGGGAGGGCCTAACGGTGGATCCGGTGGTAAAGGAGCAGATATAATATTTGTTGCTGATGAAGGATTAAAAACTCTTATTGACTTAAGATACTTAAAAAATGTCAAAGGAGAAGCTGGCTTAAATGGTGAAGGAAAAAATAAAAATGGTAAATATGCTGAAGACAAAATTATCAAAGTACCTATTGGTACTACCATCAAAGACTATGATACTGGATTAGTAATTGCTGATTTGACAAAACATCAAGAAAGCGTTGTTGTAGCATATGGTGGCAAAGGTGGCCGTGGAAACGTCGCCCTATCAACAAGAACTAATCCGTGCCCATCATTTGCCGAACGTGGTGAGCCAGGTGAAGTTAGAAAAATCAAAGTAGAATTGAGAATGCTTGCTGATGTAGGACTTGTAGGTATGCCAAGTGTTGGTAAATCAACTCTTTTGTCCATGATTACCAATGCCAACCCTAAAATAGCCTCATATCATTTTACCACCTTATCGCCAAATCTAGGGGTAGTATCTACTAAAGATCATAATAACTTTGTAATGGCAGACCTTCCGGGATTAATTGAAGGTGCAAGCACTGGTACCGGCCTTGGCCATAAATTTTTAAAACATATTGAAAGAACAAAAATTATCGCTCATGTTATAGATATGTCATCATCTGAAGGAAGAGACCCTTTTGAAGATTATCAAGTAATTAGAAAAGAATTAGCCGAATTTAGTCCTAAATTACTAAATAAAGAAGAAGTAATTATCGCTAATAAAATGGATTTACCTAATTCGAAAGATAACCTAGAAAAATTTAGAAAAAAAGTATCTAAACCAATCTATCCAATATCAGCCATAAATAATCAAAATTTAACCGAAGTAATAGATGCTTTATCCAAATTAGTAAAAAATACTAAAGAAGAAATCTTATATGATGAAGATATTCAAGAAAGTCATGTTCTATATAAATTCAAAAAAGAAAAACCATTTACAATTATTAAAGAAAATGATCATACATTCTTAATTAAAGGAGATCAAGTAGAAAAAATATTTAAAATGATTAATTTTAATACCGAAGAAGCTATCTCTAGATTTGCCAAAAAGTTAAGAAAAATGGGTGTTGATGAAGAATTAGAAAAATTAAATGTCAAAGAAGGAGATATCATCAAAATTCTAGATTATGAATTTGAATATACTAAATAAATAGTAATTATTAGAATATAGAGAGAAATAACTACATAAAAGCTATAGTTGTAACAACATGTCGTAGTAAACCGTAAAATAATTTTCAAGTTGTTGACATAAATAGTTTTTTGTTATATGATAATGTTATATAAAGAAGGAGGGCAATTATGTTATTTTTAGATGTTGATTGTGATGCATTATTACCATTAATTAAACTTATTAAAAACGGAATTATCCCATTAATTCAATTAGGTATTCCAATTATCCTTATTATTTTAGGTATGCTAGATTTAGGAAAAGCTGTCGTAGCTTCTAAGGAAGATGAAATTAAATCAGCTCAAAAACTACTAGTTAAAAGAGCAATTTATGCATTAGCTGTATTCTTTGTTGTTTTAATTGTTCAAGTGGTATTTGGATTATTAAGTAATGCTGGTGATGATTACGGACAACAAGGAAATACATGGCAAACATGTTGGAAAAAAGCTTAAGTTAATTATAAAAGAAATTAGTAGAAAAAGTTCTATCTTTTTCTATTTTTTTATGATATAATGTATACGTGAGATTTTACGTTGTTAAGAGGAGAGAAAAATATGAAGTATAAAAACTACCTATTATGTCTATTAATAATGGTTTTTGCTGGATGTCATTTTGCTTATGCTGATGAAGGTTCATACAATTGCTATTATATATCTAGTAGTAATGATTTTAAAGCTAGTGTAAGATTTGATTATAATGCAAATGGTGAATATAGCGGTCATAAAGTGTATGTAGATTTTAATGGCAAAAAAAATGATCATAATGAAGAAAACATAATTAATTTAAATTCAAGTAAAAGCGTTCATGGTGTTAAATTAGATGCTATCGGCAAAGATATTGTTAAAAGTAAAAGTTGTCCCAAGTATTTAGTCTTTGAATATGATGAATTTCTTATACATAATTATCATATTTGGGCGACAATGAATGCTTCAGATGCTAAATTAGCCACAGATGCAATAAACAGTAAAAATAAAAAATCAGGTTCATATGCATCATTTACTAACAGTTCAAGTGGTAAACCAATAACTGGTGAAGAATACTATGGAACATTTACTAATAATAATATCAAAGGCGATGATATAAGTAATATAGATTGTAAATCATTATTTGATTCTAAGACTGGTGAATATAGTCTTAGAGAGTTAGTAAATGAAGTATTGCAATATCCAAGAATAATTGTTCCTATACTAATTATTGTTTTAGGAACTCTTGATTTAGCAAGAGCTGTAATTGCTGCTAAAGAAGACGATATGAAGAAAGCCCAAACAAAATTTGTAAAGAGAGTAATTCTTGGCGTAGCATTCTTCTTTATTCCATTGTTTGTTAATATAATAATGGATTTAGCTGATATTGTTTGGGAAGGTTTAGGATTACAAACTTGTGAATTCTAATATTAAGGAGTGTTGATACTATGAATCCAATTCTTTTAAATCTGGCTGTATCGTTAGATTTTGGCGAAAAAATGTTACGTTCATTATGTGCTTGGATATGTAAAATTATTTATCCCTTAATAGCCAAATTCTTTCAATTGTTTATTACTATTGCGCAACTAGATGTCTTATCTTCAGATACAGTTCAGCCAATATATCAAAGAATTACCATGATACTAGCAATTGTTATGATATTTTTTGTAACTTTTGAATTTATTAAATACATTATTGAACCAGATCAATTTAATGATAAAGAAAAAGGTGCTAGTAAAATAGTATATAAAATGATAGCTGTTGTCGTTTTAATTGCCTTTGTACCAAAAATGTTTACTTGGGCATACAAAGTACAAAATGTTGTCATTGAAAATCAAGTATTTTCTAAAGTAATTTTAGGTAAAGTAAATGTAGATTCCAAAGCTTTTGGAAATAATTTTGCAGCTAACATGCTTTCAGTATTTTATAACATCGATGATGCAAATAAAAATGAAGATTGTGAAGGAATATCGTGTGGCTCATTGGTAAGCACTAATCTTTCTACATTACAGCAAAGTGGTGAATTACCATATTTCAGTGTTGGAATAAATGATGCTATTAAAACAGAATCAACGATTAATAATAAAACTGTAGTTATGCCGAAGATTAATTTTAATGGTTTATTAGCCGTAATAGTTGGTGGTTTCTTACTATATGTATTACTCTTATATAGTATAGATCTTGGAGCCCGCTTTGCTAAAATGATATTTTTACAAGTTGTAGCCCCAATACCAATTATGGGATATCTTCTTCCTAAAAAAGATAGTATATTTGACAAATGGGCTAAACAATGCTTATCTACATATCTAGATTTATTTATTCGCCTAGGTATAATATATTTTGCTTTATTAATTTGCCAAATTCTTGGCAATGCTTACGAAGATAAAAGCCTATTCTCAGCCACTTCAGGTTTAAGTTCTGGTATGATGGCCTTAGCTTATGTCTTTATCATTATGGGCTTATTATTATTTGTTCATAAATTACCAGATTTACTTAAAGATCTATTCCCTAAATCAGCTGCCGCTTCAGGAAACTTTGGCTTAAAAGCTGGCGAACGTGTTGCGCCATTAGCTGCTAGAGCACTAGGTACAGGTCTTGGTGCAACTAGATTAGTTCGTGGTGCTGTAGGTCGTGGTGTCAGCACCTATAAACGTAATAAAGAAGAACGTGAAAGAACAGGTATGAACCGTAGAGAACAAAGATTAGCGCACAAAGAAAATAGAAAGCAATATCAAGAAGCAAGAAAAAATTTAAGAGAAAATCGTAGAACTTATAACAGAGCTTTAAGAGAAGCTGGATTTAATGAGGAAGCTGTCGATACACAAACACGTGAGAACTTCAATAAGAGTAGGGCAACTTATGAAAGAGCGCGTTCACAAGTGGCAGATGATAAAAGTAAAAAATATCGCTCTGTAGCATTAAATGCCTTAGCTGGCGGAGTAGCCGGAGCAACCACCGGTATGAGCACAGGTTTTGGTGCAACTAAATTAGAAGATGTTGGTAAAAAGTATACTGAATCCGGTAAAAAAATAAAAGAAGCTCAAGAAGCTAGAACTAAATGGTTAGATGCTGGCGGTGGATCTGACTTTGATAGAATGGTTACTAACATCGAAAAAAATCTTGGTATTTCTACCGAAGCAGAAAGAATAGCTTACGAGACAAAACAAATGGAAGGCCAAATCAAAGCTACTGAAGCTTTAGCAAAAACCGAAGCATCACTACATGAAGCCGAAGAAAAAAATAAAGGAACCAGATTAAAGAAAATAGAAGAAGGAAAAATTAGTCATAAAGTTGCTGCTAAAACATATGGAAGCATAACTTCAGACGGTTCTCTATCTGCTTCTGAAATCTTTGGTAGAGCTAGAGCCAATAAGACAACTGCTGAAGAAAAATTAAAAATAGCCTTAAAAGATGGTCAACAGCAAGGTGAAACTGAAGAAGAATATAAAGCTAGAATTACTAGATTACAAGATGAGAAAGCTAAAGCCGAACGTGATGAAATTAAAATCAGAGATGATTTAGGAAAAGAAGTAAGTGGCTATGTTATAAAAACTGTTTTAGGAAATTATGCCACTGAAGAAGAAAAAAATAGAGCTATTAATGAAGCTGTTTCAACAACTGATAATGGTTTAGTTCAAGGAACATTTGATCAGTTTAATAAATTGGAAATCTTCCGTAGGAATCAAGCATCATGTAATGCTCTTGAAGAACAATTAAAAGCTGCATTTCCTAGTGTAGCCGAAAGATGCATCAGAGCAATATATGAACCTTCAATTTTAACAAGTATGTCAGATAAAGAAGCTTTTGATACATGGGATTGCATCCAAAAAGCCGCTAACAATGTTGCCGATAATAGAAAACTTGTAAATGCTCAAAGACAAGATACACTTGCTACAATTCAAACAAGTTCTGCTACCGATGCTGCTAAAGCCGATGATGCTGCCAGTGGTAAAAAATAAAATTATAAAGGATAAGAGGAGTGTGATACCTTATGAACAATTATGGTTATTTAGTACCAGCCAATGCTAAAAAGGCTCTATTAATATTTAGTATTTTAAGACCAGTTGATGCCATTATCCTAGGATCAGGCGTGGGAGTTTCTCTCATTGCCTTATTGATCCTAGGTAGTGCTGAGACTTGGCAATTGCTAGTAGCATGCATACCTATGTTAGTTTGCTTAATATTAGTATTACCTATACCAAATTATCATAATACCTTAGTAGCCATACAAAGTATTATGAGATTCAATCGCGAACGAAGAGAATATTATTGGAAAGGTTGGTGTATATACGATGAATTCAAGTAAATATACTGAAAATTGGATTCCTGTTAAAAGTATTACAAATGGAATGATAGAACTTGATAATAGACAAAAAGTTACTGGAGTAAAAATTAGACCTAGAAATATTTTTATTCTAGATCCAGTTACTCAGGATAATGTCATAGCTTCATTAAAAACATTCTATGATACTATTGATTTTGAGTTTTGGTTAATATCCGCTGACAGACCAGTTGATATTTCTAATTACTTAGCAACTCTTCAAATTTTATATAATCAAATGACTGATCCAAGAATAAAGAAATTAATAAGTCAAGATATAGAAAAGGCTAATGATTTTATGAGAGATAATGTTACTGATACTGAATATTATATTTTGTTTAAGGACAAAAGTGTTGATATGCTTCAAAAAAGAGTTCGTACAGTTATGTTAGGATTATCTAATTGTGGTTTGGATGCTACCCAAACATCTAATAATGACCTACGTGTCATCTTAGATAATTTTCTAAATGGTGGAATGACTACAGATAGTAAGGTGGTGTTACCAAATGAACTTTAAATCACAAATAGCTCCGAAAGGTCTTCAATTTAATAAAGCTGATATTCGTATCAGTGATAAGTATGCCACTATCTTAACCGTTATATCTTACCCAAGATTTATCGATGTTGGTTATCTATCTGATATTACTAATTTATCCGGAGTTAAAATGGTTATTAAACATATACCAGTACCATTTTCAATTCTATCTAAAATGTTAAATAAAGAATTGGCCGAATTAAGATCTAGATATCAATCAGAAAGAGATAACACTATCGTAGAACGTATTCGTCAAGATATTGAATCACTTGAATCATTTATTCAACAATTCACTTCTTCTCAATCAAGAACTTTTGATTTTCAGATGCATTTAATGATTATTGCCGACACCAGAGAAGAATTAGAAAATAAAAAATTAAATTTAAAGACTTATCTTGATTCCATGGAAATGACAGCTATTCCATTAAGATTTGAACAAGAAAGAGTACTTAAATCAATCTTACCTATTTTTGATAAGCAACCTATTGAAGAACGTATTGGTACTATTATGCCATCACCTACCATGGCTGCTATGTATCCTTTCATTTTTGATAGTTTAAAAGATGAAGGCTTAGCAACTTTATTAGGAGTAGAATTTTCAGGTGGTGTAGTTCTATTTAATCAGTTCTTATACCAAATAAAGAAAGAAAGTAACCGTAATAATGCCAATATGATTATTTTAGGATCATCTGGTAGTGGTAAATCCACTGCTGCCAAATTAATGCTTCGTAGCCATATTAGAAATGGTTATCAGTTAGTATGCGTTGACCCAGAAGGTGAACTTACTGAAATGACTAACGCTTATGGCGGTGAAGTAATCGATCTTGGTAAAGGTGGACAATATGGTATGATCAATCCATTAGAAATCGTTATGGATGCTGATGATGAAAGTGTTACAACTCAAGGCACTGGATATACCATTTTAACTAAGACTATCCAAACCCTAAAAGCTTTCATGAAATATTATTCTCCAAACATTGAAGAAGATGTATTAACTCTATTTGGAGAAATTGTTCTAGAAACTTATGCCCGTTTTGGAATAGCCTATAATACTAATTTTTCAAATTATAAATCTGCCGACTTTCCAATCATGCAAGACGTTTATGTGACTGTAACGAGTAAGTTGACTTCAATTACTGAGAAAACACATGAAAGAGATGTTTTAGAAAGATTAGAGCTAAAATTAAGACCTTTAGTTAAAGAATTACAATATTATTTCAATGGTCATACTACTATTGATACAGAATGTGATTATTTAGTGTTTAATATTAAAGAAATTATGAACTCTGACGTTAATATTAGAAATGCCTTATTATTTAATGTTTTAAAATATGCTTGGAGTTTGTGTTTAAATCCTAACGTTAATACCGTTTTATCTGTTGATGAAGCCCATGTATTATTAGGTTCACAAAATGAGCTAGGTGCTGAATTTTTAGCTCAAGTTCAAAGAAGAGCTAGAAAATATAATACAGGAACAATTATTATTACCCAGCAACCATCTGATTTCGTTGCCAGTAATATGATTATGCATGGTAAAGCAATATTTGATAATGCCTCATATTATTTAGTCATGGGGTTAAGAAAACAAGCAGTTGAAGATTTATCTATGTTAGTAGATTTAAATGATAATGAAAAAGAAAATATTAAAAGATATAATCAAGGAGAAGCTTTATTTGTATGTGGCAATAGACGTATGCAAATAGATGTAACTCTAACAGATAATGAATTAGAATCCTTCGGTAGTGGTGGAGGATTATAAAAAAAATAGCGTAAGGATGTGGTAATTTTGGGTAAAAAAATAGATTTGAATAAAAAAAAGAATCCAGAAAAAATAAATCAAAGACCACATAATAAAAACAGCAATTATCGTAACTTATCCCATGCTGGTAGTAATGACGCTACCATAAATAATTATGATAATGCAAACAATGAAATTAATGAGGAAGAAGCATATCAGGGCAATGAACAAAGTGCTTATGATCTTGGGAGAAACTTTAAAGCTGACTTAAAAGTTCCAATTTTTAACAAAGTAATCCTAATTTCTATAATAGTAATTGCTTCCTTCTTCCTTTTTATGATGTTATTTGTAACTATTTTCAATGAAGAAGATAGTGGTGCGGGTTCAGCCATGACAATGGGTGGGTATTATACCGCTAAATGTGATGAAATAACCGTCATTTTTACTGATAAAAAAAATAATTATGCTGCCACTGGTTCTGATACATATTCTTTAGATGATTACGTAGCAGGTGTTGTATCAGCTGAAGTAGGAGGACTTAATAATAAAGAAATATATAAAGTTTTTGCACTAGCGGCTAGGACTTATGTATTAACTCATGATAATGATTGTACTATTGAATCAAGCGATCGTAAGCAAGTATTTAGAGATATTACTAATGATAATTCTGCTACTTCTAAATTAATCTATGAAGCGGTTTCAGAAACCAGCGGTAAAGTTATTTTGCAAGAAAATGAATTATATAGCGTTAGTTATGATGCTTTTTGTAGCATAGATAAAGATGATAATTATTATACTATCAAACAGCAAAATCAAAAGATTCCTATTAGTTGGGTAGATGCTCAATCAGGAATTGCTGATTCTTGGAAAAAAGGTACCTGTGAAGGTAATCATGGTAGAGGAATTAGCCAATGGGGGGCCTATTATTTAGCCTCTGAAAAAGGATATACTGCCGAAGAAATCTTGCAGTATTATCTCGGCGAAGAAAATGTAACAATTAGTAATAAATCATATATGACATCTGTAGCTAACTTAGATGTTAAAAATACCACCGGTGCTAAAGTTTTAAATACCTCATTAAATGAATTTTTATCATCCAATGGTTCATCTGTCACCGAACTAAATAGTTTTATTAAGGAAAGTGTCACTTCTGCCGGTAAAGGTACTCGTGAAGGTGTAGTTACCGCCGCTGTATCAGTAATAAATTTTCTGTATGATAATTATCAAGTAAAATTACCTTATTACTGGGGAGGTAGCTATCAACAATATGGATTACCAGGCAATTTTGGAGGCAACGCTCCTACTAAAACAACCCCATATGGGACGGTTTACAATTTCTATGGTTTTGACTGTAGTGGTTTTGTAAGTTGGGCTATTATGAATGGTGGATATCGTATCGATAGAAAGACAACTCATGGTTTCCATGATGCATTCTCTTCAGATAGTTGCGTTATTACCGATTCCTCTTGTTTTGGACAGCCAGGTGATCTGATTAATTCAAGAAATAGCCATGTTCAAATGATTATAGCTGCCGATACTGCTAGTGGTAAATATATGGTTGCCGAATCTACCGGTAGTCAAGGATTAATAATTCGTGAGTGGAATATGCACCAAGGCAATGCCTTCTTAGAACAAACAAGAATCTTGCATATGGATAATTTTTATAATAACAAAGGAAATACTGATCCTAATTATTAATAAGGAGCGCTAATGAAAAAAAGAATTATATTATTATTACTTATAATATTAATGACAACTGGATGTACCTGTGAGTATAACTTAACAATTGAAAATGATGATTACCATGAAGAAGTAATTTTAAATGGCACTACTCAAAGTGAGATTGCTAGTTTTAAACAAGATTGGAAAATACCTACAGATAAAGAAGAATATAATATTGGTGGTGACATTGAAACGACTGTAGAAGAAAATAACAGTATCTATGATGCTCAAGTATCTGGTAGTAAATTGATTTTAAAACATAATTTTACTAAGTCGAGCATTGTTTCATCTTCAGCCATTTCAAATTGTTATGATCGCGTATCAATAGTTAACTATGAAAATCAGATAATTATTTCTTCGGATTCACAAACCACTTGCTTTGCAAAATATAATAATCTTACTACTGTCAGTATCAATATTAAAGTTGATAAACCAGTAATAAGTCATAATGCTAATAGTGTTAATGGCAATACTTATACTTGGATAATAACCAAAAAAAGTCCTAATAAAGCCATAAATATTGTCTTAAATAATGAAAATAACAATAATCCTAATAATTCAGGTAATTCCTCCAGTACAAATAATAAAGAAGACAAAAATAATTCAAAATATACTTTATATATATTTGCTTTAATACTACTTATAGTTATTTATTTTGGATATAAAATAGCTAAAGAATATATGGAGAAAAATAAAACTACGGATGATTAATATCATCCCTTTATCTTGCTAGTTTAATTATGTTGTGCTATAATTTAATTATTAAAAAGAGGTGTGTATATGAAATTTAAAGTTGAACCAAAAGATTTAGTAATATTCGTTTGTTTTTGTGTATTATTACTATATATTTGTTGTATTGGAGTATTAAATATATCTTATCTAGCTAATGAAGGACACTTCTATGGTTTATTACCATTTAAAGCCTTTACTCCTAGATATTTTGGTGCTACTATTGTTCTATTTATCTTTGCACTAATTGGCGTTTTCATGGCCGTAAATTCTTATATTTTTGACCGTGAAAGTGGTTTTGGTTTCAATATTGGCGCCAAAAAAGATGATGGATATGCTAGATGGGCTAAAAAAAGTGAAGTAAAGAAACAACTAAAAGAAGTCGATCCCAAAGCTTATACTGCAGATGCCGCTGGGTTAGTAGTTATAAATGATGGTAAAAAAATATGGGTCGATGATGGTGAAGCCCATAATATTATCGTCGGTTCTACTGGTAGTGGTAAAACTCAGGCCGTTGTTTTTCCTATGGTTCAGTCCCTTGCCAAAAAAGGTGAGTCAATGATTATCACCGATCCTAAAGGTGAAATCTATGAACAAACAGGAACTATGTTACAAGAACGTGGATATAATATCATTCTTTTAAATTTTCGTAACCCACAGCACGGTAATGGATGGAATCCTATGGCTTTACCATACAAATTATATCAAGAAGGAAATACCGATAAATCCATAGAATTACTAGATGACCTAGCTCTAAATATTCTTTATGAAGAAAAAGCTGGTAGTGCTGATCCATTCTGGGAAAAATCAGCCGCTGATTATTTTACCGGTTTAGCACTTGGATTATTTGAAGATGCTAAAGCAAATCAAATTAATCTTAACAGTATGAATCTTATGTCAAGTCTTGGTGAAGAAAGATTTGGTGGACCTAACAATAATTATATTAAAGAATATTTTAACGCCAAAGATCCTTCTCGTCCGGCTTATGTCAATGCTTCCGGAGTTGTTTATACTGCTGAAGACACTAAGCAAGGTGTTTTAGCAACATTTAAACAAAAAATTAAACTATTCTCATCACGTGATAATTTATCAGAAATGTTATGTCATAGTGATTTTGCTATGGAAGATATTGGCAGACAAAAAACCGCTGTCTTCATGATTGTTCAAGATGAAAAGAAAACTCTTCATCCACTAGCTACAATTTTCATAAAACAATGTTATGAAACATTAATAGATGTTGCTCAAGAATCTGGCGGTAAACTGCCATATAGAACAAACTTTATACTTGATGAATTTGCTAACATGCCCCCATTAAAAGATGTTACCACCATGGTTACTGCTGCCCGTTCAAGATTAATTAGATTTACCTTCATCATTCAAAACTATGCTCAGTTAACTCAAGTTTATGGTAAAGAAAACGCCGAAACTATTAAAGGTAACTGTAACATAATGTACCTAATAAGTAGTGAATTGCAAGCTCTTGAAGAATTATCTAAATTATGTGGTGAAGTAAAATCTAAAGATAAAGAAAAAACTGCCTCTAAACCATTAGTAACTGTCAGTGATCTTCAAAGATTACAGCAATATGAAACTATTTCTCTACGTTTAAGAACTATGCCATTTAAAACAAAATTAGTTCCTAACTGGCAAATGGATTGGGGTAGAAAATATGAAAAAGCAACATATCCAGAAAGACCTCGTGAAAAAGTAGAACTATTTGATATCCGTGAATTTGTAAAAGAACAAAAAAAACAAAAAATGAACGAAATGTTAAAAAATAATTCTCCTCAAGGCTCTAACTCTAACATGTCTGGAGGAATGTCTACGAATAGACCAAGTAACATGAATTCAAATTTTGCTGGAGGATATCCAAATAGCAACCCAATGTTTAATTCAAGTTCTTTCAATATGCCGAACCCTTTCAGTATGTCTAATCCTTTTAGTCAGCCAACACCTGAACAAAACAGTAACTATAGTGTTGATGAACTTGTAAAAAGAATTGATGCTAAAATAGCTGAATTAGAAGCTGAAGAACAAGAGGAGAAAAATAACAATGCTTCAAAAGAAAATAACAACCAAGAAAGCAAAATTTCTAATAATTTACCAAAAGAGAGCATAAACAATGTTGAACTAGCAACCCCAAGTATTAGTATTGCTCCAACTCCTAAAAAAGAAGAGCAAACACCTAATCCACAAATGGATATTATTAATAAGGCACCAAAAATAGAAGAACCAGCTAAATTAACAGATGAAGTAAATCTTAGTGAATTATCGAAAGAAAATAAACCTTCAACCACTAGACAAGATGATGATGATTTCTTTGATGACTTCTTTGCTGATGAATAATTATGAATATTAATAATTATTTAATAACTGCTAAGAAAAAAGTATCAAATAAACCAATAAAAACTTTTATCTTAGCAGTGTATGCTGGCATCTTTATAGCCTTAGCTGGTACAATTTCTACTGTTGTTTCATTAAGTATAGATAATTATAGCCTTGCTAAAATACTATCTGGATTGGTTTTTCCTATAGGACTTGTCTTAGTTATATTACTAAAAACAGAACTATTTACCGGAAATTCTCTTCTAGTAATTCCTTTATTACAAAAAGATATAAAAATAAAAGAATTACTTAAAAATTGGGTTATTGTCTTCTTAGGAAATCTTTGTGGTTCATTAATTATAGCTCTTCTTATAACTATGACTCCATTAAAAGATTTACTTCAAGATTCATTAATAAAAATATTAAATACTAAAATAGCATACTCTTTTAAAACAGCCATTATCCTAGGTATATTATGTAACTTCTTAGTATGTATAGCTGTCTTTCTAGCTACTAATGCAAAAACGATAACTGAAAAAATTATTGTCATATACTTACCAATATTTACTTTTATAGTTTTATCATTTGAACACAGTATTGCCAATATGTTTTATTTATCAGTCGGATACATCTTAGATAACTCTGTAAAACTAAGTACCATTCTTATAAATAATTTATTACCAGTAACAATAGGAAACATTATAGGTGGTACCTTACTAGGATTATCTATTTGGTATTTAAAAGAATCAGATTAATTAGATGATTATCATCTAATTTTTTTATGCCTAAGTAAGTTCATCCAATGTAATTAAGTAGACTTTTACCAGAAATTTTGATAAAATAAATATGATTAAACAAGTTTATTCATAAAATAATATAGATATTTATCTAAAGGAGGAAATATGAAAAAAGTTGTTGTTATCGGTGGAGGTACCGGATTATCCACCCTTCTTAGAGGATTAAAATTATTTCCTATGGATATTACTGCTATAGTTAGTGTAGCTGATGATGGAGCCTCAACAGGAAGACTTCGTAAAGAATTCAATATTCCCGCTGTTGGAGATTTAAGAAATGTTTTAGTATCCCTATCAACCGTAGAACCATTAGTTGAAGATTTATTACAATATCGTTTTAATACCTATAGTGATCTTGATAAACATGCTATGGGTAATTTACTCTTAACAGCTATGTATAATATTACTGGAAGCCTTACTACATCTCTTGAATCACTTTCTAAAATATTTAATTTAAAAGGAAAAGTTCTCCCATTTACCGAAGATAAAGCTGTTTTAGTAGCTAATACATACGAAGGCGAAACCATTGAAGGCCAAAGTAAAATCAATAAAGCTGGTAAACATATAAAAAACATTAAATATAAAAGAAAAGTAAAAGTTGTTCCAGAAGTAATAAAAGCTGTTCATGAAGCTGATTTAGTAATTATCGGTATTGGTAGCTTATATACCAGTATTATTCCTAATTTATTATCTCCAGAAATGAAAAAAGCCTTAAAAGAATCTAAGGCCAAAAAAATGTATGTTTGTAATATCATGTCAGAACATGGTGAAACAGATGATTATAATGTATCTGATTGTATAAAAAATATTAACAAATATGTCTGCAAAGATTTTATTGATGTTGTCTTAGTAAATAATAAAAAAGTTCCGGATAATATTTTAGAATTATATAAAGAAGAACACAGTAAACAAATTATGCTTGATGAAGAAAATGTTAACGCCATGGGTGTAAAATTAATTACTTCTGATTTACTTTTTATCTCCAAACATAATCAAGTTCGCCACGATTACATCAAAACAGCTCTAGAAGTATTTACATATTTGACAAAAGAGGATGAAAGATGAGTTTTTCTCTAGATATAAAAAATGAAGTATCCAGAATAGAATGTAGTAAAGAAGAATTAATTTCCGAATTATCAGCTATAATTAGAAATAGTGCTACTATAGATAAAGATATTATAATATATATAGAAAATAATGGTGTAGCTCGTAGAATATTTAAACTATTTAAAAATATTTATGATGTTACTCCCATAATAACCGTTAGAAAAAAATATTTTAATAATGGCCTTAGTTATATAATTACCATAAAAAATAAAAAAGAACTAATATTAGATGACCTATCTATAATTAAAGATAATAGTTATCAAAGTATTCCTATGGAATATATTTATTCTGATGAAGACTTATCAAGAGCCTATCTAAGAGGATTATTCTTAGTATCTGGTAGTATAAATGATCCCAAAACATCTAGATATCACTTAGAATTTTTAGTAGATAATTTAGAATATGCTAAATTTATCAGTAGTCTTTTAAATGATAATAATCTAAATAGTAAAATAATAAAACGTGATAAAAAATATATGATTTATATCAAAGAAGCCGAAAAAATAAGTGATTTCTTACGTTTGATCAAAGCCTACAATGGTGTAATGTATTATGAAGATATAAGAATATATCGTGATCATAAAAATATGACTAATCGTCTAAATAACTGTGAACAAGCTAATATGGATAAAATATTCTTTACAGCTTCTAATCAAATAAAAGACATTGAAAAATTAAAAGAATATGATTTATATGATTTATTAGATGAAAAATTAAAAACAGTTATTGACTATCGTTTAAAATATCCTGAATTAAGTCTTTCAGAACTAAGTGATAAAATGAGTAAAGAAACTGACAGTAAAATAACTAAATCAGGACTTAATCATCGCTTTCGAAAAATAAAAGAAATGATTAATCAAGTTGAAAGCAAGTTTAATGACAATAATTAGATTTAACATCTTGATAATTTTTAATAACTTTGTTATAATCTAACTATAAGTTTATTTAGTATTAGAAAAAAAGCAGTAATTATTTCTAAATAATTAAAGAGAGTTAGTGTTTGGTGTAAACTAATATATTTAAAATAATGAATTACATTTTTCTAGCTAAACCGGGTAAAACCGTTATCTAATTAAGAAAATAAAAGGATGGTACCGTCATATCTTGACTCCTTTGGTATCGTTCTTTTTCTTTTCAAAAAGATAATTACCCACAAATTAAGAAAAGAGGAGATAATATGACTTTATATGAAGATTTAAAATGGAGAGGATTAATTCAAGATATTAGTGATGAAGCCCTAATAGATAAACTAAATAATGAGAGTTTAACATTCTATATAGGAACTGACCCCACCGCAGATTCTATGCATATTGGACATTATTCATCATTTTTAATTAGCAAAAGACTAGCTAAAGCCGGACATAAACCAATCTTGTTAGTAGGAGGAGCTACCGGATTGATTGGTGATCCTAAACCAACTGCTGAAAGACCAATGATATCAAAAGAAGAAGTAGAACATAACTTTAAAGGCTTAAAAGCCCAAGCTGAAAAAATATTTGGTTTTGAAGTAGTTAATAATTATGATTGGACTAAAGATATCAATGTTATTGATTTTCTAAGAGATTATGGAAAATATTTTAATATTAATTATATGCTTGCTAAAGATAAAGTAAAATCAAGACTTGAAAGTGGTATTACTTATGCTGAATTTTCCTATATGATTTTACAAGCCTTAGATTTTATGCATCTATATGAAACAAGAGGATGTACCCTTCAAGTAGCTGGCTCTGATCAATGGGGAAATATTACATCAGGTATTGAATTAGTTAGAAAAAAATTAGGTAAAGAAATATATGGCATGGTTATGCCTCTAGTTACTGATAGCAATGGCGTTAAATTTGGTAAAACAGAAGGTAATGCTCTATGGTTAGATATTAACAAAACTTCATCTTATGAATTATATCAATATTTAATTAACTTAGAAGATTCCATGATTATTAAATATTTAAAAATGCTAACTTTCTTAACTAAAGAAGAAATCGAAGAATTAGAGAAAAAACACAATGCTAATCCTCATTTAAGGGAAGCCCATAAAGCTTTAGCCAGAGAAATCATTACAGATTTACATGGTGAAGAAGAATACAATAAAGCTGTTAAAATGAGTGAAGCCTTATTTACCGGTGAATTTACTTCTTTAGGCTTAAAAGAAATTGAAGAATTATTCAGTGGTTATAACAAAATACCTGTTGATACGTCCATCTCTATTACAGATTTATTAATTAATATGGGAATAGCTTCGAGTAAAAGAGAAGCCAAAGAATTTATTACTAATAATGCTATAAGTATAAATGGTAATAAAATAACTGATCCAGAATATATAATTAGCCAAAATGATTTTATTGAAGATACTTATATAATTGTAAGACGTGGTAAAAAGAATTACTATATCGGATCATTGAAGTAGGTGAAGTATGAAAAAAAGATTACGTGATCGAAAAGATGGCACTAGAATTCGTATGAATGGCTTTGATCGTTTTCTATATTGCTTAAAGAAAAAAAGAAGTGAAGCCGAAGTATATATATCAAGAGATATCGATGTTACTAACCTAGTTAGTTATATGCAAAAAAAGAAAAAAGAAAATGAAAAAATGACATATTTTCATCTTTTTTCCATGGCCATGGCCAAAGTTCTATATAACAATCATTATTTAAATAGATTTATTATTGGTGGCGAAAAATATGAACGAAATGAAGTATCATTATCCTTCGTGGCAAAACCAGAATTCACGGATGATTCTACCGAATGTATGGCTGTTATCAAAGTGTCAGAAGATGATAATGTAAATTCATTATCCGAAAAAATACGTGGTGACGTTAAAAAAATCCGCTCCAATAAATCCAACAGTGCCGATGGCTTAGTATCTTTCCTAGGAAAACTTCCCAAATTTATCATGAACTTTATTGTATGGATAATTTGTAAATTAGATAATCACGATTTAATACCATCATCTCTAACCAAAGAAAGCGTCTATCATAGTAGTGTCCTAGTATCTAATCTCGGCAGTATTCACTGTGATGGCATTTACCATAACTTAACCAATTTTGGTACCTGTTCTATCGTATGTACCATTGGAGAAATTACTGAAAAACCAGTTGTCATTAATGGCAAAATAGAAAAAAGAAGTATTTGTAATTTTGGTATTTGCCTAGATGAACGTATAGCCGATGGTGTATATTTTGCAAAATGTGTCAATATGTTAGAATATATCTTAAAAAATCCTGAGTTGTTGGAGGATTGTGCTAATGCTAAAGTCGATATTAATAAGAATAAATAAACTAATCAATGATGTTATTGATAAAATAAGTGCTAAAGAACCATGGTATAAATACTATGACAATACCAAAAAAATTAATTATCCAGATTTAACATTATTTGAATTAATTAATAAAACCGCTGAATCTTATCCTTATAACTTTGCTTACGAATACTATGGAAAGAAAGTAACCTATAAAGAATTTATTATTAAAATTAAAAAAATGGCTAGTTCCCTAACCGAACTTGGTGTTAGCTCTGGAGATCGTGTAACTATCTGTATGCCTAATACTCCTGCGGCTATAATAACTTTTTATGCCATTAATATGTTGGGAGCTACTGCTAATATGATTCATCCATTATCAAGCAAAAACGAAATTGAATTTTACCTGAATGAATCAAATAGTAAATATATTTTAATTATTGATTTAGCCTATGATAAATTAATGCAAATTGTCGATAACACCAAAGTAGAAAAAATAATTGTCAGTAGTGTATCTGATGATATGAGTAATTTTAAAAGAGCAATGTATTGGTTCTTCTCAGGGCGTAAGAATAAAATAAAAAAAAATGAACGTGCTATCTTTTATAACAACCTTAAAAAAATGGGAATATATTTTAAAGAATTTACTCCGTGTAAAAGGAAACCTAATGATGAAGCTGTTATCTTATACAGTGGTGGTACTACAGGTAACCCTAAAGGCATAATTTTAACAAATCGTAATTTTAATGCCCTTGCCATGCAGTGTCATATCATGTGTGACCCCTCTAAAGCCGGAGATTCCATCCTAGCAATATTACCAATATTTCATGGTTTTGGCCTTGGCGTAAGCATTCATACACCACTATATATAGGTATGAAAGTTATCCTAGTTCCTGATTTTAGCCCTAAAAAATTTGGTAATCTCCTAAAAAAACATCGTCCTAATTTCATAACCGGAGTTCCTACACTATATGAAGCCCTTTTAAAAAATAAATTAGGCAAAAAAGATCTATCTAGCTTAAATTGCGTAGTAAGTGGTGGAGACATTCTCGATCCTGAATTTAAAAAAATAGTTGATGCTTACTTACTAGAACATGGTTCTAAAGCTAAAATACGTTGTGGTTATGGTCTAACAGAAAGTACTGGAGCTTGTTGCTTAAATCCAAGATATGAATATCGTCCAAATTCCATAGGCATTCCGCTACCTGATATGGACTTCAAAATTGTCGAAATTGGTACCACCAAAGAAGTACCTCCACACAAAGAAGGCGAAATATGTATCAGTGGACCAACTGTTATGAAAGGCTATCTAAATAATAAAGAAGAAACCAATAAAACCCTAATAAGACATCTAGATGGTAAAATATGGCTTCATACTGGAGACATTGGCTCTGTTGATGAAGATGGTTTTATCTATTTTAAACAACGTTTAAAAAGATTAGTTATCTCCAGTGGTTATAATATATACCCAAGTTATGTCGAAAATATAATTTCTAAAAATCAATATATTGATACCTGTGCTATTATAGGCATTCCTCATCCATATAAAAAACAAGTTGTAAAAGCCTTTATAGTTTTAAAAGAAGATATAAAATTAACCAATAGCATAAAAAAACAAATAAAAAAATACTGTGAAGAGAATCTTGCTAGATATTCTTGGCCTTACGAATATGAATATCGTCAAGAACTACCTAAAACATTAGTAGGTAAAGTCTCATATAAGGAGTTGAATAATGAAAGAAAATAACTATACACTTATTGATGGAAAAAAAATAAAAGCTAACATCTTAGAAGAATTAAAAGAAAAAGTTTCCCAATTAAAAATTAAACCAGGTTTTGCTGTCATTCAAGTCGGAAATAATGAAGCAAGTAATATTTATATTAAACAAAAAGCTAAAATGGCTACTTACATTGGTTATAATTACTGGCATATATCGTTTGATGAAAATATTACCACTGATGAACTATTAAAAGAAATTGAAAAACTCAATAATGATAAAAAAGTTCATGGTATTATGGTACAAATGCCTTTACCTAGTCATATTGATACTTCTATTATTCAAAATGCCGTTATTAAAGAAAAAGACGTTGATGGTTTAAATGATTATAATGCTGGATTGTTGTTTCATAATAAAGATGCCTTATATTCCTGTACCCCATACGGTGTAATGGAATTATTAAAAAGATATCATATAACAATAAGTGGTGCTGATGCTGTAGTAATTGGCCGTAGTAATTTAGTAGGAAAACCAATGAGTGCCATGCTCCTAAATGCCGGTGCTACCGTTACAACTTGTCACTCTAAAACCAAAGACTTATCAAAATATACTAAAAATGCTGATATTTTAGTAGTTTGTGTTGGTATTCCTAATTTTATTACCAAAGATATGGTTAAAGAAAATGCTACTATTATTGATGTTGGTATCAACAGATTAGATAGTGGCATATGTGGTGATGTTTCTTTTGAAGAAGTCGCCCCCAAAGTAAAGTATATTACTAAAGTTCCCGGTGGTGTTGGGCCCATGACCGTTGCTATGCTTGGAACAAATATCTTAAAAGCATATAATATGCAGGAGGGAAAATAACTATGTTATACAAAATATGTTACTTATTTTTACTGTATCTAATGTATGCTTTTCTAGGTTGGATAATGGAAGTCATAAATGCCTATGTAAAACACAAAAGATTCATTAATCGTGGCTTTATGATAGGACCATATTGCCCAATATATGGAACAGGAGTACTCTTAATAATCTTTTTACTAAAAAATTATACCGAAAATTTCCTTGTATTATTCATCCTTGCTATGGTTATTTGCATGGCTGTTGAATACTTAACAAGTCTTTTAATGGAAGAATTATTTAATGCCAGATGGTGGGATTATAGTAACCAAAAATTTAATATTAATGGTCGTATATGCTTAGAAACCGCTGCCCCATTTGGACTAGGAGGCTTACTAATAATGTATGTTATTAACCCCTTCTTTACATCTATCTTAAATAAAGGTAGTGAAAAATTAATAATTATCTTGGGAATAGTTTTAATGATTATTTTCTTTACTGACCTAATAATATCATTTTTAGTAGTATTAAAATATCGCAAAGCCGGTGTAGATAACTTTAAAGATGATACCGAAGAAATGAATAAAAAAGTAAGAGAATATCTAATTCATCATTCTAAATTAACCAAAAGATTTGTTGAATCATTTCCCAATGCCAAATTACGTGTTGAAAAATTCAAAAAACTATATGAAAAGAAATATCGTCGCAATAGATAATATATTTCTTTTTTTTAAAACTAAAATATGTTATAATATACACCAATAAGTCACGAAAAACAGTTTATAGGGTACTAAAATAACATAACAGAAAATACCATTTAAAATACATACTCTAGTTAAAGGGGGGATATTATGAAGAAAGAAGATTTAATAAAATTAAAACAAAAGATAAGTGAACTTAGTGAAGAAGAACAAAAATTAAGAAATTTATATTTAAGAAAAATATCATCCGGAGAGATGTATGGCCCAATGGTCGGATATGCCAGTATTGATAGGCCTTGGTTAAAGTATTATGATGATAAATCAATAGACGCTTTAATAAATTATAAAGAAGTAAATTTAAGTATGTATGAAACATTATATAGATATGCCAAAGATCACCCAGATGAAATTGCCATAGAATATTTAGGAAGAGAAATAACTTATTATGAATTATTAAATAATATAGATATGGTAGCAAATTCTTTAAAAGCCATTAATGTATGTGAAAATGAAATAGTCCCAATCATTTTACCTAATTGCCCTGAAGCAAGGTATTTAATATATGCATGTAGTAAAATAGGTGCTATTCCTAATCCAATAATGCCAACCATTTCTGAAGTAGATTTTGAAAACATTTTGAAAAAAGCAAAGTGCAATCAAGTATTTATGATGGATAGTATTTTGGAAAAATACCAAGCCTTATTGGAAGAGAATAAAATAAGCAAAAACTCAATAATAACCATCAGTCCACTAAGAAGTTCCAGTGGTTTATATAAGTGTTTATATATGCTTAATAATGGAAAAGACAATTATGCAGACTTTTTAGCAAAAGGAAAATATACTTCTGCAAAAGTAGTTAAAAGAAGTGCATCCGATATTGCATTAATAGAACAAACTGGTGGTACCACGGGACTTACTTCAAAAGGGGTTATTATTACTAATAAAAATGTATATGCTTCAAATTACCAGTTAGAAAATGGTGGTTTTGACTTTGAACCGGGGGACACAATTTTAGATATATTATTACCATCAATATCCTATGGAGCAGCCTTTGAACATTTAACATTATGTAATGGTATTAAAAATTACATGATTCCTATTTTAGTAAAAAAACAGATAAATAAATATATTTCAAAGTATAAACCCAATCACATTATGATGGGACCCCTTCATTTTGAATTTATAGTTAAGTCAAAAAAGAACAGACAATGGCAATTTATAAAAAATATTGTTTCTGGTGGAGATTCAATGAGTATTGAATTAGAAAAATCTGCTAATAAACGTCTCAAAGAAAATAATGTTTCTGTTTGTCTTGAACAGGGATATGGTGAATCTGAATGTTTTGGAGCTTGTGCATGTAATCATAGTCAATTTGTTAAAAATGGTAGTGTTGGCATACCTCACTTATTAACAACAATCGCAATTTTTTCATATAATGAGAATAATGAGGACTTTACTGAGGAATATGAATTGTCATATGGTCAAAAAGGCGAAATATGTATCAATTCTCCGGTAGTAATGCAAGGATATTTAGATAATTCTGAAGACACTAATTTAGTGTTAAAAAAGCATAGCGATGGTACTACTTGGTTGCATACTGGTGATATCGGATATATTGATGAATCTGGATATATTCATATTACAGAAAGAATAAAAGAATTAATATTTAGAAATGGTTTTAAGGTTTCACCAAAAAAAATTAATAATAAATTACTCGAAAAATATAGTTCAATAATTGATACTAGTGTTGTTTTGGGAGTTCCTGATAAAATAGAAAGAAATGTCCCAATAATCTTTATTAAGTTTAAAGATCCAACTTTTGAATGCTTTCTAAATGACATTGAGGAATATGTAAATGATAATTTTAAAGGATTAGAGTCGGTAAGAGAAATTGTCGTTTTAAATGATATAGCTAGAACTTCCTCTGGAAAAATAGATAAAAAACAAATAAAAAAAGATTATTTAGAAAGATCATCTCAAAAAAATAATAAAAATTTAATATTAGAAAAAATAAAAAGAATCATTAAATATTGATTTTTTTTATTATACAATTATGCTATAATTATTGTATCATAGTAAAAAAATAAAGGAGTGGTTAGATGTTTAGTTTTGCTTTTAATTTGTCTTGTCTATTATTTTTAACATTAATAATGGCCGCATATATTTTGAAAAAGAAAATTCCTAATACCGAAAATAAGATTTATAAAAAATTATTAGTTACTTCTTATCTAGGAATAACAATTGATATTATAGGATATATAATAATGCAATTAAGCTCCAGTAGTACAAGTTTACAAAATGAAATTATTGCAAAAATATACCTAATATACTTCATTGTTTGGATAGTTTATTTTAAAGATTATATATTTGCTGTCACTACAAATAATAAAAATAAATTAAAACAGCATCAAAAAATATCATTTGTTAATGTTATTTTATTTGCAGTTTTGGATTTATTGATACCTATTAAGATTGTTAATAAAAATGGAATGATATATTCTTCTGGATTAGCTGTATTAATATTATATTTGCTGGTTAGTATTTATATATTATATATGATTTATTTACTAATAAAACATTATAAGGTTACTAAAATTAACCAAAAAATACCTTTGCTGGCTTTTATTATATTAGGTATAATAGTGATGATAATTCAATTCATAAAACCAGAAATTCTTTTGATAACAGCAACTGAATGTTTCATCACATGTTTAATGTATTTCACCATAGAAAATCCGGATATGAAACTTTTAAAGGAAATGCATGATGCCAAAGAAATAAGTGATAATGCTAATGAAGAGAAGACCCTATTTTTATATAATATGACTCAAGAAATTAGAGAGACTACTAAAAATATCGATAATGAAGCAGATATAATAATAGATAGTGATAATCTTAGTGATGATAAAGAGAGTGCTAGAAATATAAAGAGTGAAACTTCTAAATTTAGAATGATGACGAATGATATTTTTGATATATCAGCAGTAGAGGCTTCAAGTATAAAGATATATAATAATAAATATAATCTAAAACTATTACTAAAAACTATTATCAGTAGTTATACCGATATATGTCAAAATAAAAATATAGAATTTAGAACTAATATTGAACATAATATTCCGGATATACTATATGGAGATAGCATTAGTTTAAAGAAAGTATTAAGTTTAATTCTTACTAATAGTTTAAAATATACGGATAAGGGATATATAGAAATGGATGTCAATACAATTATTAAGAATAATATATGTAGATTAATATTTACTATTGAAGATTCTGGACCTGGTATTAAGAGTAGTGAATTAGAAAAAATAAGAGTAAACAATAAGAATTTAAATGAAGCTTATAAAATGATTACTTTAATGAATGGTACAATGTTAATAAATTCTAATTATGGAGTAGGAACAAAAGTAAAAATAATAATGGATCAGTTAATGGAAGTAGAACAATCTAAAGAATTGAAACAATATAATGAGATATATGATAATATGAAGATTTTGGTAGTAGATGATAATGAAGCCACATTCAAGATAATTGAGAAGATGTTAAAGGGTAGTAAAATAGAAATAGATACTTCTTTAAATGGAAAAGATTGTTTAAATAAGATTAAGAGTAAGAATAAATATGATGTAATATTATTAGATGAAAAATTATCGCAAATAACGGGCGAAGATTTACTTAATAAATTAAAAGAAATAAGAAATTATAATACTCCAGTAATATTACTTACTAAAGATAATCGTTATGAATATAATTTAGAATATAAGAATATGGGTTTTGATGATTATATTGTAAGACCATTTAAAAAGGAAGTATTACTCAGTAAATTAGACAAATTCATCCGAAAGGAATATAAAAAATGAAAAAATCACTAAAAATAGTTATATCAATACTTATTATATTAATGTTATGTACTGGAAGTTTCATATTGGGTAAAAAATATTCTTCTAAAAACAATATTTCTAATAAAGAATCAGATAGCCTAATTAATAATCCTAATGATAATCAAAAAGATGAAAACGTCAGCATAGAGCAAATGATTAATAATAGTACTGATGTAAGTGATAAAGAAAAAAATGACTTTCTCAATAAAATATTGGGAGAATATCTTCATAATTCATATGATGAACATAGTGAAAAAATATATTGTGGTGGTATGGGAATATATCTATCTATTGAAAATACCACATACAAATACTTAAATTACCAACTTTGTACTGATGGAGGAATTACTGGAACAATAACCAAAGTTAGTAAATATAATGATAAATATATTATCAAAATACACTATCCTCATTTTGAAGGAGTATTAACATCTTCTAATGAAAGATTACTAAGTGTTATTATAGATATAAGTGGCCTAAAAGATGGCAAAATAACTATCATAGGCAGTATTAATGAAGACTTAGAAAATAATACAAAAAATATTAATGATGAAAAATTAGAATATTTAAAATATAATGGTAGTTTTGATGATTGGGAAAGTAAAATTAACTTTTAATAACTAGAAATTTTACAAAATCCCTTGCAATAATAAATAGATTATGATATATTTAACAAGACTGCAAAGAGATACTTTGATAAATAACGTTTTTTTAACTAAAAAAAAGCGTTTTTTTCCGTGTATGGAGGTGTTTATGGAATTATCAAAAGAAGAAGTAAAAAAAGAAGAAAAGAGGTTATCAGATACTATTGCTATTATTAGAAATAAAATATCAATACTAGGACAAGAACTATATGATAGAGATGATAAAGTCTTAGAATTTAAAAAATTTATGTGGGATAATCGTACTGATATGGATCCTGGTGAATTAAAAACTATGATGAGTGATAATGATTTAGAAATCGGTATGATGATGAAAAAAGGAGAATACTTACAAAAACTATATAAAATACAAAACAATCCTTATTTTGGAAGAATAATCTTCAATGATGGTACCAACACAGATGATATCTACATTGGAATTACTCATGTAACTGATGATAATAATAATTATTACATTCACGACTGGCGTAGCCCAATATGTAACTTATTTTATGATTACGAAGTAGGACATGCCAGTTACTTAGCTCCCATCGGGAAAATATCTGGTGAAATATCTCTCAAAAGGCAATATACCATTAAAGATGGCAAATTATTACATATCTTTGATAATAATATTAATATTGATGATGAATTACTTCAAGAAGTTTTAGCTAGTGAAGATAATGATAAAATGAAGAATATTGTTAATACTATCCAAAAAGAACAAAATAATGTTATTAGAAACACCGATGATAAAAACTTAATTGTACAAGGTATTGCCGGATCTGGAAAAACATCCGTAGCCCTTCATCGTATAGCCTTTCTCTTATATAAAATACATAATTTAAACTCTAACAACGTCTTAATATTCTCTCCAAATAAAATATTTTCAGAGTATATCAGTAATGTCCTACCATCTCTTGGAGAGAGCAATACAATGCAAACAACAATTAATGACTTTCTTGATATGGAAATTAAAGAATTTCGTCACGTAGAAACATTTACCTCCTTTATAGAGAGAAGTTATCAGAATAGAGAAGATTATGAGTTTATTAAATATAAACAAAGTGATGAGATATATGATGATATTGATAAATATCTTGATAACATGTGCATAAAAGCAAGATTCTTGGATGATTTATTTACAAGAGACTATAGTTATACAAAGAATGAACTTGATTATATGTTGAGTGTTAGATATGGAAAATTTCCTCTAGGAGAAAGAATTAAGTTCATGGCTGAGAAGATTAGTGAGAATAATTTTAATGGTAGTATATCTAGAAGTAAAAAGATTATAAAAGAATTATATGAAAGAATCAATATCGAAAGAGATCTAGTTAAGATATATATAGACTTTTTTAATAGTAAATATAGTAAGATAGTAAAAAATATTAGTTATATTAAAGACAATAAAGATATGCTTAATTATGATGATGCTTGTTTATATGTATATATGAAGTGTAAATTATATGGATATAATTATAATACTTATATTAAAGAAATTGTCATAGATGAAGCTCAAGATTATTCATTAGGACAATTAAAATTAATTAGTAAAATATTTAAAAATGCTAGTTATACAATACTAGGAGATATTAATCAGACAATTAATCCATATTATAGATATGCTAGTTTAGAAGATATTAAGAAGATACTTCCTGATAGTAAATACATAGAACTTACGAAGACTTATAGAAGTAGTGAAGAGATCGTAGAATATAGTAATAGAGTACTTGGACTTAATCATATTACTGCTATTAGAAGAAATAACCCAGTACCAGTAGATGAAAGAATAGAAGGAGACCTTAATAGTCAGTTAAGATGTGATCTAGAAGAATGTAAGCTTCACGGTAAAAGTATAGCTATAATTACTAAGAATCAAAGTGAATGTGATAAAATATATAATTTACTTAAAGATACCGGTATTAGTAAGATTGATAATAGTAGTAAGAAGTTTAATAGAAAGTTTATTGTAGTACCAGTATATATGGCTAAAGGATTAGAATTTGATAGTGTCATTATTTATACCGATAAACTTAATAAATTTAATTCTACAGAAAAATATTTATATTATGTTGCCATAACTAGAGCTCAACATAAATTGATTGTATATAATCAAAACTAAATTTGCAAATATGTTTGACATTCCAAATATCAAGTGATATAATCTTATTAATTCATAAATGCAAAGACGGGCTTGGAAACCTATCAGCAATATAAAATAGAGGGATTCTTTTGAATAAGTAAAGTGGAACCGCGGCATAAGTCGTCTTTACATTAAAGAATTTCTCTTTTTAATTATAAGGAGGATATTATGAAAGAATTTAAAATGCAAGACATGGTAAATTATTGCAAACAATATGGTTTTATATTTCAAGGAAGTGAAATATATGGTGGACTCGCTAATACTTGGGATTTTGGCCCTGTAGGAGTAGAACTTAAGAAAAATTTAAAAAATGCTTGGATGAAAAAATTTATTCAAGAAGATCCTAATAACGTTGGCCTAGATTCCGCTATTTTAATGAATCCTAAAACATGGGAAGCTTCAGGTCACATTGCTACATTTTCAGATCCCTTAATTGATTGCCGTGCATGTAAAACAAGACATCGTGCAGACAAATTAGTAGAAGATTCTGGAGTTCCAGATGCCGGTGGTATGAGTGATGCTGAACTTATCAAATATATTAATGATCATCATATCGTATGCCCTAAATGTGGTAAACTAGATTATACTGAAATTAGAAAATTTAACCTAATGTTTAAAACATTCCAAGGTGTAACCGAAGATAGTAAAAGTACAGTTTATCTACGTCCAGAAACTGCTCAAGGAATTTTTGCTGATTACCTAAATGTTCAAAGAAGCATGCGTCTTAAAGTACCCTTTGGTGTTGGTCAAGTAGGAAAAAGTTTTCGTAATGAAATAACTCCCGGAAATTTCATTTTCAGAGTTCGTGAATTTGAACAAATGGAACTTGAATTCTTCTGTAAGCCTGGAACCGAATTAGAATGGTTTAAATACTATAAAGAACAATGTAAAAAATTCTTATTATCCTTAGGAATTAAAGAAGAAAATATAAGACTACGTGATCATTCAAAAGAAGAACTTTGTTTCTATAGCAATGCTACTACCGATATTGAGTATAAATTTCCATTCGGTTGGGGAGAACTTTGGGGTATTGCCAGCCGAACAAACTACGACTTATCTCAGCACCAAAAATTTTCCGGAGTATCTATGGAATATACTGATCCCGAAACTAATGAAAAATATATTCCTTATGTCATCGAACCATCTTTAGGTGTCGAAAGATTATTTCTAACTGTATTATGTAATGCTTATGAAATACAACACCTTGAAGGAAATGATGAAAGAGAAGTAATGCATTTTCATCCATATCTAGCTCCATATAAATGTAATGTCTTACCACTCATCAAAAAATACCATAGCGAAAAAGCTTTAGAAATTTATAAAGAATTAAGCAAGTCATTTATGACTAGTTATGATGATGGTGGTAGTATCGGTAAACGTTATCGTCGTGCTGATGCTATTGGTACACCTTTCTGCATTACTATTGATGATAATACTCTAAATAATAATACTGTAACCATAAGAGATCGTGATACCATGGAACAAATAACTTTACCTTTAGATGAAGTAAATACTTATATTACTGAAAAAATAAAATTTTAATTAGACATGCTTACTAAAAAAAGAATAAATCTATTCTTTTTTCTTGTTTAATAAACCATTTTATAATATAATAAAACTATAGAAAGGGATAGATAAAATGGAAAATTCTTTTAAAATAAAAAATCGTAATGCCTTAGTCATTATCTTTGAAATATTGGTTATCGCCATTGGTATAGGTGGTATAACTTATGCAACATCCAAAATAATAAATGATAAAACAACTACCATTTTAACCGCTGGTGAGTATAATATTGATTATATTGGTGATAAAGAAGTAATTTCAAAAAACTTAGAACCCATGGATGATCGCAAAGTAAATATTGATACTAAAGATAATGTTATTCGCCTAGAGTTTAAATTAAAAGGTGTTTCTTCAAATAAAAGAGATGACTTAATATATGATATCATGTTGAGTGAAATGAACATTGACTGTTCATTATTAAATAAATATACTAAATGGAATCTTTATAAAAATGGTTCCCTTATCTCAGAAGGTAGTCTAGATCCAGCCTTTGATGGCAATGTTCTAACTGATTCACTAAGACTTACCAATATTCAAGAAGATCTCCCAAAACCAAATGATAAATATGATGAATATGTCCTTCTCTTTTGGATAAGTGAATCATGTGATGATATTTTAACCTGCAATCTTATAGATCAAAGTAATATTGCTAACAGTAAAATGTCTATGAAAGTATTTGTTGCCTTATATGGTGGCTCTAAGAAAAAATTCTCTCGCACACCTAATTATGATACCTCATGTGCTAATAAACCACAATTATATAATAATATGGTTCCTGTAACTTATAAAAATGGTTCTTGGGTAGTAGCTGACAAAAATAACAGTACTAAAGAATTTATGTGGTATGACTATGCCAATAGTATGTGGGCCAATGCTGTTGTTGTAAAAAATAATAAATATCAAGTATCAGGTACGAAAATAGCTGATGATGACATTTTAGCATACTACGTCTGGGTACCAAGATATCGTTATAAATTATGGAATGCTCAAGATTCTATTACGGATAGCTATAAAGCCTATGATGAAGGAATAGATATCATATTTGAGAATGGTTTAAATAGTATCTCTAATGATGAAAAACAAAATGATACCTATCTAACGCATCCTGCTTTTGCTAATAATCTAACCGGATTTTGGATTAATAAATATGAACTATCTAAATCAGGTGATAATTATTTATCTATTCCAAGTGTTAGTAGCTATGCTAACGATACCTTAGAAAATTATCAAAATATTGCTAACAATTTAAAAGATAATTATAAACTAGGTAATAAAGTTTCTTCTCATATCGTAAGTAATCTAGAATGGGGAGCAACCCTATACTTAAGCCATTCTAAATATGGTGTTTGTATAAATAATGGCTGTTCTAGTATAGATACTAATAAAACTCTTATTTCTGGTAATAACAAACAAGATACCACCACCAGAAATGTCTATGGCGTTTATGATATGGCTGGTGCTTCTCCTGAATATGTCGTTGGAAATGAAAAGATTGGCACTGCTACTAATGAAGTAATCCTAGAAAATGGTGACACATGGTATGAAGGACATTCCATTACCAGTATTCGTGATTACCTAATTAGAGGAGGCCAAAACAATAGCTTATTCTATTATGGCGATATTGGTATGGGTTCTACAAATATAAGTACCAGAACAACCCTAGTAAGTAAATAAACTATCATTTTTTGATAGTTTTTTCTATTTTTAAAAGTAATTTGCTAAAAAAAGTTTAATATTATTATTAGGAAGGTATATATAGTCTTTAATAATTACCTAAAATAATATTTCTAAATATACTATTATAGGTGATGAATATGTATGAAATAAGTATTAGTGAATTATTAAGATTACATAATCCTCATATAATCGATATTCGTGATAATTATAGCTATCAATTAGGTCATTTACCAAACTCTAAAAACATTCCATATTACAGTTTATTATCTAATTATTCTGTTTATTTAAACAAACAAGATACCTATTATCTATATTGTGATTATGGAAAACAAAGCATGGAAATAAGCAAAAGATTAAATCAATTTGGTTATAATACATTTTATGTCAAGGAAGGATATTTAGACTTTAAAAATTATTTAAAATAGCTTATAATATTAATAGGTGATAACATGGAATATATAATAATAGCTCTCTTAGTAATTATCATAATTTTATTAATAATATTACTATCTAGAGGAAATACTAATTTAATTGAGAAACTAGGTAAAGTAGAGAATACTACTATTAAAGAGTTGTCTAATTTTAGAACAGACTTATCTAAAAGTATGAATGAAGATTTTGATAGACTAGAAGAAAAAGTTGAAAAAAGATTAATTATGATTAACGATAAAGTAAGTGAAAGATTAGATGAAAATTTTAATAAGACCAATAAAACTTTTACCAGTGTTTTAGAAAGATTGTCAAAAATCGACGAAGCACAAAAGAAAATTGACAGTTTGTCTGGTGATATCGTTTCATTGCAAGGAATTCTTACCGATAAAAAGAGTAGAGGTATCTTTGGCGAAGTTAACTTAAAACATATACTATCAAACGTTTTTGGTGAGAAAAATGATAAAATATATCGACTTCAATATACTCTTCCTAATACTACTATTGCTGATGCGGTTATTTTTACCCCAGAACCATTAGGTACTATTGCTATAGATTCTAAATTTCCTTTAGAAAACTATCGCCTAATGGTCGATAAAAGCAAAAGTCAACTAGAAAGACAAACCTATGAAAAACAATTTAAAATAGATGTAAAAAAACATATTGATGCCATCAGCAGTAAATATATAATCCCCGGAGTTACTTCTAATCAAGCCATCATGTTTTTACCAGCTGAAGCTATTTTTGCTGAAATTAATGCTTATCATAATGATTTAGTAGAATATTCCTATAAAAAAAATGTCTGGATTACTTCCCCAACAACCCTAATTTCCTCCCTTACTACAATTGAAGTTTTATTAAAAAATATCGAAAGAGATAAATATGCTAAAGTTGTTCATGAAGAATTGACCAAACTAGGTGTAGAGTTTGCTAGATACAAAGAAAGATGGGATAAATTATCAAGAAGTATCGAAACTGTTAGTAAGGATGCCGATGCTCTAAATATTACATCTGACAAAATTACTAAAAAATTTGCTTCAATCAACGATGTTAAACTAGATGATACTAAATACTTAGAATAATAAAATATGAGTCATTTGAATACACTATTATAGGTGATTAAATGACCCGTATTTTTTTCTTTTTATTTGGTTTTGGCCTTATGACCGTCGGCTTTGTCTATATCATTTTATATTTAAACTTACTAAATATTGGGTATAATTTTTCCTATTATGTTAATTTTATAACCAGAAGAGTAGAATGTTATTTTCCCATTATCGGTTTTATCATCTTAAACCTATCTATCTATTTAAAAGGAGACAAAAAATATGGAATATATCTATGATATAGTTTTAAACTTTCATTCTTGTTATTATGAATATTATGAGTGGCAATCAACAGACAAAATTATCAGTATCAAAAAAATCCCCATTTACAAAATAAATAATAAAACATATTTAGACCTAAAATATAATGATATAATTATAAATAAAACATCTCTTCCCAAAAATAATAAAATGTTTTTAGTAACCAGTGGTATTGAGGTCATGGGTCTTCTCCTAGATAAAGAAAATCGAATATCTAAAAGAAGTAGTCTTATCTTTGAAGAAGCTGATGATATTCTAGAAGATAAAGATTCTCTAAAAGAAATAAATCTTAAATATACTATTACTAATCATCAGAAACCAACTTATTTAAGTCGCTTATCCAAGGAAAAAAGTAGTTATATAATAAATTATCTAAATAACTTAGATCCAATAAAAGACGAATATACTCTAAAATATCTTTATTATGATATCTATAATATTGAAGAAAAAGATTCACATATTATCTATGACAAACTATTAAGTCTAACTAAAGAAGATATAAATAAAATATATGAATCAGTTAAGAGAGTTAACATCGAGTTAAAGTAGAAAAGAAATAATTTTATCTGAAATTATTTCTTTTCTATTATCTAACTTTCAAATAAAAAAACAAGGAATAAATATTCCTCGTTTTAAACTTTCAAATCTTACTTATAATTATTAACATAAGTTTTATATTCATCACCAAGTTTAGTATCTACAAACTCTAATTTAGCATCTTCTCTCATATGAATTAAAGCTTTATAATAAAGATTTTTATCTTCAGATTTCTTTTCATCAGCAATAATTTCTTTAACATCATCTTTAACATCATCTAAAGAAGGTTTATCCTTTTGATCAATCTTATACACAATATGATAACCATAAGATGTAAGAACAGGACTCTTACTATAAGTACCAACAGCTAGATCTTTCATTTCCTTTAAATAAGCACTTTCTAGTGAAGCATTAAATGCATTATATCCAAGTTCTTCTGTTGTAATTTGATCCTTATATTCATTAACTACATCATCCCAAGAAGTTCCATTATTAAGTTTATTAATAATTTCATTTGCTAAATTCTTAGCTTGTTCATCAGTTAAACCATTATCCTTATCAATAGCTACTAAAATATGTTTTGAATCAACATCACCAAATACTTCATCATCATAATATTTTTGAATTTCTTTATCTGTAACTAAACTCAAAGCATATTCTTCATAATACTTATTTTTACGATTATCAAGCTTTAAACTTTCCAAGAATTGCTTTTCATTAGCAAATCCATATTCTGATAAAAATTTCTCTTTTGTATAACCATAGTTTTGTTCATAAATAGAGTAGTAATACTCAGCTGTAGAACTAACTTCCTTATCAAGTTCATCACTATCTGGATACTTTTCAGATAAAATCATCGTATCTATTTCATTAAGTAAAACATTAACTGAATAATACTTTTTCATATCATCATATAAATCATCTGCTGTAATAACTTTATCTCCTAAATTAGCTACTGGTTGTGTACCATCTTTTAGTGTTGCAATTCTATCGGGCCAGAAGATACATCTAAATATTAATGTTGCTAACAAAAAGCCCACTACAAATAAAATAATTCCTTTTCTGTTATCATCAATCTTCTTTAAAGAATCAGTTAATTTATCATTATTCTTAGTAACCTTTTCCTTAACAATTTTTTCTTCCTTTACTGGAGTTTTTTCTTCTTTAATAACTTTTTCACTAACCTTTGAATTTTTATTCTTCTTAACTACTTTTTCACTATCATCTTTAGTTTTCTTTGTGTTTTGTGTCTTTTTAGTATTATTTGCCATTATTTTTCTCCTCTCTTTCTAACACACTTAATATCATAGCAAAAAACAAAAAAAATTACAATAGTTATTATAAAATATGGTAAAAAGCCCACAATTCAAATTATTTCTAATTAATTTATTTTTAAACTAGCACACTTTTAAAATATTACCATAGAATAATGTGAAAAGACAAAAGAAGGAGGATTGTGTATATGGGAAATTGTGGATGCGGATCATCAGCTGCTATTGTTTTAGTACTATTTATCTTATTAATAATCATACTAGGAGCATGGATCTAATAACTTATTAAAGGAGGTAAAACTAATGTCAACTTGTAATAATAATTGCCAAACTACTACCTGTACATCAGGAAGAAAAAGTGGTAGTGGATATTTAGTAGTCTTAGTAATTTATATCTTACTAGCTATAATTCTAGGATCCTATTATATTATCTAATTATTTGGCAATTTAACCTTTTATAATCGAAAAAGATTACTTCACTTGAGTAATCTTTTTGAATGCTTCTTCCAAATCTAAATTATTCTTTTTACTATATTTAGGAATAATATGTAGATGAAAATGTTTAACTTCTTGGCATATTCCATTATTTTGTACAAGGGTATATCCTTGTGCTTGTAATCTTTCCGTAATTAACCTAGATAATTCCTTTGTCTTCTTCATTATTTCTGTTAATTCACTATCACTAATCGTTTGAAAATCTAGCGTATGTTTTTTGGGAACAACCAAAGTATGCCCAGGACTTACTGGATTAATATCCATAAAAGCTAATATTTTCTCATCCTCATAAATCTTTTTTGATGGTATTTCACCATTTGCAATTTTGCAAAAAATACACTCCATAACAATCACCAAAGATATTATAACAAATTTTCTAAATATTTAAAATACTTATTGCAATTTATAAAATAAAATGATATCATAAATATATAAATAGAAGGAGTGATATCATGAAAGACAATAAAAGTAGAGACATATTTTATGGAGTAGTAGCCGTTGCAACCTTGATTGTTGCCTTAGTAGGAGCAACTTTAGCATATTTCTCAATTTCTAAAAGTAGTGCTGAAGGTGCTGTAAATGCTAAAGCCGCTATCGTTAGTGTTGATTATCAAGATGGTCAACAAATATCAGCTCAAGCAACTGAGTTAATACCATCTGAGTTCAAGTATGTAAAAGCTGTATATGAAAGTTTAAGTGAAGACTCATATGACAGTAGCAAGCATATTTGCATCGATGATAATGAAAAACAAATCTGTAGTATTTATCGTTTCAGTGTAAAAACAGATAATCCAGCTGGAAATGAAGTTGTTGCTACATTGAATAACGAATACAATGGATTTACTGATTTAAGTTATGCTGTAAGAGATGTAACAAATAATACATGGTTAGATTTATCTGCTGATAATTCAAATATCTACACTATGAAATTAGGTAAATGCAGTAATACAGATGAAGAAAGTAGTAATGATTGCTATGTTACTCAAAGTGATGGCACTAAAAAATATAGTACTACCGATCCAATTGCTGTAAGATCAATCTTTGGATATAAAACTGTTGATGCAAACACGGTAATGGCTTCTCAAAATATCAAAGATACAGCTCATGTTTATGATATAGTTTTATTCCTTGATGAAACAAAATTTCCACAAAACTATGATCAAGGACAAGAATATCGAGGAACAATTATTGTTGACGTTTCTGGAACTTCAGGAAGAATAACTGGATACGTTGAAGGAGTAGAATAAAAAACCTACAAAAAAGCAAATACAACTTGCTTTTTTTCTTTCTTTATTGTATTATTAAAATAGGTGATAATGTATGATGGAGAGTAGTGAAGAAAAAAAGAAAATATTTTACTTAGTCGTTCTAATATTAACCTTAATAGTTATGATTATTGGGGCTACTCTCGCATACTTTAAATTAATCGCTAGCCAAAAAGAAGAGGGAACCGTTTTATATACTGGAACACTCCAAGTAAATTATATTGATGGTATTTATCTAAAAGATCCCATTTTATATCCGATGAAAGATGTAACTTTTAATACCTATGATAACGTCTATCGTAATAACTTTGCTGTTTCTAGTACTGGAACTCTTAATCAAATAATCGCTATAGATTTAGTAATATCTAAAAATGAATTTCTAGAAAATTCTCTAAAATATGCTTTATATAACAGTAAAGGCTCTTTACTAACATCCGGTTATGTAACTAAAGAAGGACCTCAAAATATTTTAAATAATACATTCTTATCACATGGAGATACCGCTAATTATACTCTAATAATATGGTTAGATAATACTAAATATGACCAAACTGAAAATATGGGAGCCGTAGTAAGTGGCCGACTAGATGTCCACGCTATTCAAGCAAAATATTAGAAAGAGATGATATTATGAATAATAAAATGCCCACTAAACAAATATACTTACTAGTAGTTGGTATTATTGGTATTGTAGCAATTATCCTATATTCAACATATGCCATCTTTACCCTTGAAGGAAGAACAAATGAAGTAGTTACCATTCATACCCCTAATAGTTTAAAAATATCTGAAGATATCTATGAATATAACCAAGTAACAGTTCCCAAAAATTCATTTATTACTACCGACGTTGATCTATATAATCCATATGACTCATACCTTTGTTACAGTATATGGTATAAAGTAGTTAATACCAATATAGATACATCCTTAATAAAAGTTTATCAAAATACCGAAAATAATCTTGAAACATCTGGTGTTTTACCCTCATTAAGCAATAAAAGAATATCGCTAATTATAATTAATGATTTGAATCAAGATATTAAAATAAATATTGGTTCTTCTTCATCTGAGAAAGAAACCGAATGTATTCTTAATATAAAAGAAGATAAATCTCTTATTACTAAAACTATTAGTAATCCAACAAAATTATCTACTTATATAAAAGATAACCTAAATAAAAGTATTGATGATCCTGAAGGATACTTGACATATAAAAATATTACTAATGATATAGAATTATCTAAAGATAAAACCATCTATGTATCTAATAAAATAACTTATCATAATGAATTATTTACCTTAGATAATCCTGAAGTAATAAACCTTGAAGATATCGAAAAATATCAAAGTAATGAAACTAATGATTATTATACTTGTTTAGATACTGATAAATGTAGAAATATCTATCATATTAATACTACAAGTAAAGAGACTATAGATAATATAACAACATCTAAAATTACTAATTATGATTATCTTGTAGGTTATTTACAAACTACATCAGGTATTAAAGAAATAACTAATAATAATCATTCTAATTACTTATACTATGGTGATAATCCTCATAACTTTATCTATTTTAACTGTCAAAATGAACAAGATTCTAAAACCTGTGAATTATGGCAAATATTAGGTTCTATTTATGATGAATCTACTAATACCTATTTGACTAAAATAATCCGTGCTGATTCTATTGGATTATATAACTTTAATGAAGAAAATACTAATAATTTTAATAATTCTACCTTATATAATTATCTAAATAAAGAATATAAAATATATAATACCAATTACCTAGAAGAACATACTTATAAACAACCATATCTATCTAGTATTGATAATTTATTAACAGATACTGTTGATAGTAGTAGTCAAATTAAATCTAAAGTATCTCTAATTACCTTAAGAGATTATATAAATACATCTATTTGTACCAATAGAAAAATATCTGAGTATGATCGTGATTGTCTAAATAACAATTGGTTAAATAAATATGATGAATTACCTAGTTGGACATTAACGATGGAATATAATGAAACTACTACTGAAGAACTTACTAAAGAAGAAATAATTCCTGATAATGATGAAATATTTACGGTATCTGATAAAATAACCTTAAATAAAACCACTGATTCATTAAATGTAAGACCGGTTGTATACTTAAAAGAAAGAATACTTTTAACATCTGGTGATGGTTCCTTAGATAATCCATTCATAATAAGATAATTATTATTCTTGATATCCCTTCCGGGACTAACGTAATATAAAGATTACTTTAATCTATAGTAATCTTTTTCTTTACTTAGGTTTACACTCTGTTATTTACAAATATATGGAAGTAAGCTATAATTATATTATGGTGAGGATATGAAAAAGATTTCTAGTTTAAAAGTATCAGTATCTAATATGAAAGATATATCTAAGATAACTAAAGATACTAAATATATTAATATAGATATTACTAATTGTGACTATGAAGTAATTAAATATTTATTAGAACATGGTAAAAATTATTTATATACATCGGCTATTTCTAACATCAATGGTTATATATATGTTAGCCATGAAGAATTTTTAAAAGCTGAAAATTTAATTAGTATCATCTATAAAGATATGCCCAAAAATCTAACTGAACTAGAAATAGCTAGGTATTTATATACCTCTATTGCTAAATATATCTCATCAGATATTAATATGGATGAAACTAAGAATGAAATTTGTAATATGCTCTTAGTCAGTAATAGTAATAATTTATGGGGTAGTCTATCTAGTGGTAAAGCAAATAAAATTAGTGCTTCTAAAATATACTACTATCTATGTAGAAGAATAGATATAGAAACTAATATTATCTTAAAAGAAGATACTAAAGAAATTATTAATGAACTATATATTGATAATCAAGTAATAACTACTAATTTATTTAAAGATTTACCATATTTAGAAGCTAATATGAAAACTAAATTTTTTACTCCCTATAATGATGACTATGAAATGGATAAAAAAATCCATTATATTAAGAATAAATATAATGATGATTATTTAGATAAAGCCTTAAAACATATTGATTATATGAAAGAAGATTGTGTTTATGAAATATTAAATAAAGTAGAAAAAATACTTCCTGTTTCTAGTATTAAACCAACCTCTTTAAGTATTATTTTCTCAAATATCTTTCATGAATATTGTCCTAACTATAATATTAAAATAAATAATTTATTTTTACAAAATAAAGAAAGAAAACATTTTATAATGATTAGTTATAATGAAGATCACTATAGTTATAATTATAAATTTAAAGGATTTGTTAAGATTAATAATAAGGAAATAATTAGAAATTTAGAAATAGGAAAAATAGGTATTTACCTAGATGAATGTATTCCTAATATTAAAATTAATTAATTATTTTAGATGAGGGTGATAACATGCGACATAAGAATATTAAAGGTAAATATATCTTTATTTCAATTATTATATTAATAGTTATAATTATTTTAATTTTATCAGCTACTTTAAAAGAAGATCGTAAATTAAATAAATTTGAATCTCTTATTAAAGATACTGTTACCAGTATAGAGAAAGTAGTAACATCTCCCTTTAATTTAATTATAAATAAAGTTAATGACTATAAGAAATTAAAAGATATACGTAATAAATATGATATCTTATTACCTGAAGTATCTAGAATAGATTCTCTAAATGCCGAGAATATAGAATTAAGACGCCAATTAGAAGCCTTAAAAAAAGAATTATCTATTAATTATACCCTAAATGAATATTCCTATCTTAATGCCACTACCATTACTAGAAATGTTAGTAATTGGTATAATACTATTACCGTCGATAAAGGTAGTTATAATGGTGTTGAAGTAAATATGGCTGTAGTAAATAGTGAAGGCTTAATAGGCAGAGTTACCTCAGTAACAACATTCACCAGTGATATTAGATTACTAACTACTAGTGAAACCAATAATAAAATAAGTATAACCATTAGTAATGGTGAAAATCTAATAAATGGTTTAATAAAAAATTATAACTCTAAAACCGGTTATCTTGAAGTGGAAGGGGTTAGTAATACTGAATCCGTTAAAACCGATGATTATGTTTATACCAGTGGTCTAGGAGGAACATTTCCTAGTGGTATCTTAATAGGTAAAGTAGCTAAAATAACCACCGATGAATATGATTTAGCTAAAATAATTGATGTAACTCCTATTGCTAATTTTGATGATATTAATTATGTAGCTATCTTAAAAAGAAAAGAGTCTCACGAATGATTATTATATCTATCTATGTTATATTATCTTTCTTATTAGATTGCATAATGTCTAATTTTATATCTATTAATTTAGTAGATCCCAGCTATTTTAGAACTATCTATACCATCATATCTATAGTGATTATCTACAATTACTTTGAATTTAATAAAAAATATTTAACTATAATAATTATTTTGGGTGCTTTATTTGATATTGTATATACCAATACATTTCTTCTAAATATAATTCTTTTCTTAATAATATATTTCGTTTTAAAAGAATTGGATTATTTCCTCCCAAATAATCTTTTAACGATTAATATTAAATCTATTGTAAGTATATGGCTATATCATATCTTATCATATCTAATATTATTATTAGTTCATTATAACGTATACACAATAAACTTACTTGGTATGATTCTCATTCGCAGTATTATCTCAACTATTATTTATACTACTATTAGCTATCTCGTCTTAAATAAAATTATCTCAAAAAAAGATTTAAAAAAAATAAAATAATTGACTATTAAGTCTTTTTTTTCTATAATTTTAACAGGAAGTGATAACTATGGAAAAAATAATCCTAATTAAATATGGCGAATTAACTACTAAAGGTGATAATCGTAATCAATTTATCAATCGTATTTATGAAAATATGAAATTAATGCTTAAAAATTATAATGTTAAAATTATTAAAAATAGAGTTCGTATGTTTATTACTGTAGCTGATGATGAATTAGATGAAGTAATCAATATTGTTAAAAACATCTTTGGTATTCATAGTATTGTTTTATCTTATAAAGTAAATACTAATATTGAAGATATTAAAAATAGTATTTTAGAAATAGCTCGAGAAGTAGAATTTAATACTTTTAAAGTAGAAACAGATCGTGCAGATAAATCTTTTCCTATTTCCAGTATGGAATTTTCAAAACAAATGGGTGCTTTCTTATTAAAGAATATTCCTAATAAAAAAGTTGATGTTCATCATCCAGAATATCTTTTAAAAATTGAAATAAGAAATGATTATACCTATATTTATTCTAAAGAAATAAAAGGCCAAGGTGGTTATCCTGGTGGTATTGCCGGATTAGGATTATTAATGCTATCTGGTGGAATCGATTCCCCTGTAGCTGGATATCTTGCTATGAAAAGAGGTATTAAATTAGAATGTATCTATTTTGAATCTCCTCCTCATACAAGTGAAGCTGCCAAAAACAAAGTAAAAAGTTTAGTAAAAAAATTAAATACATATCAAGCTAACATTCGTCTTCATGTTATTAATTTTACTAAAATACAAGAATCCATTTATAAAGAATGTAATCCTAATTATATGATTACCATTATGCGTCGAATGATGTATCGTATTTCTGCTAAAGTATTAAAAGAAATAAATGGTTATGTCCTAATAAATGGTGAATCAGTAGGTCAAGTAGCTAGTCAAACTCTAACAAGTATGCAAGTAATTAATAATGTTACTAATATTCCTGTAATAAGACCAGTGGCTTGTCTTGATAAATTAGAAATTATCGATTATGCTAAAAAAATAGATACTTATGAAACATCTATTTTACCATATGAAGATTGCTGTACCATTTTCTTACCCAAGCATCCTGTAATTAATCCTAAATTATCCGTAGCGATCGAAGAAGAAAATCATTTTGATTACCAGTCTTTAATTGATGAAGCTGTCCAAAATAGAGAAATAATAACTATAAATAAAAATGACAAAAAATTTAATATTTAACTTGAAAAAATTACCAACACAAAAAGAGTATTAAATTTACAATATTTCACAACCTATTAGTGTAGGAGGTGAAATTAAATGAATAATTCAAATAATAATAAACTAGTTGTTCCAGGAGCTAAGCAAGCTATCGAAAGAATGAAATATGAAATAGCTAACGAATTTGGTGTTAATTTAGGACCAGATGCTACTTCAAGAGCAAACGGATCAGTTGGTGGAGAAATCACTAAAAGATTAGTTAAATTAGGACAAAGTCATTTAAGTGGTAACTACACTCAAGGTAAATAAGTCATCAAAGAATAGATTAATTTCTATTCTTTTTCTTTTTAAAATAAATCTTTACTAAAATATTAACTTATTGTATAATACATGTAGCTATAAAAAGAAAGAAGGAATATATATGAAAGATATACTTATTGATGCTTTTATTGATGCTATAAAATTAGTACCATTTTTATTCTTATCTTTTATTATCATGGAATTGATAGAACATAAATTTACTAATAAAAAGCAACTATCTAAAATCAATAAATTTGGACCTATTGCTGGCTCATTATTTGGTATTATTCCTCAATGTGGTTTTTCAGCATTAGCATCTAATCTATATGCCGCCAGAGTAATTACCTTAGGTACTTTATTTTCTATATATTTATCAACTTCTGATGAAATGTTACCAATTTTCATTTCCAATAAAACCGATTTAAAAACTATTTTAGTATTCCTAATAACCAAGTTTTCTTTAGGATTTATCTTTGGTTTCTTAGTTGATTTATTCTTTAAAAAATCCAAAAAAGATGAAATAGATAAAATATGTGAAGAAGATCATTGTCATTGTGAAGATAGTATTTTAAAATCTAGTTTAATCCATACTATAAAAATAACTATCTTTATATTAATAGTAAATATTATTCTAAACTATATAATAGATACTGATAAACTTACTAATATAGTTCAAGGAAATAAAATATTAATTCCAATAATTACCAGTATTATTGGCCTTATTCCTAACTGTGCTGCCAGTGTCTTAATAACAGAATTATATTTATCTAACGTTATTCCATTCGGAAGTTGCCTTGCCGGCTTATTATCATCTAGTGGAGTAGGTTTACTAGTATTATTTAAACAAAACAAAAATATTTTAGAAAATATTTTAATACTTTTATCATTAATAATATATTCAAGTATCTGTGGTATTATCTTTAATATTATTATCTAACTATCATGTAAGTTTACAAGAAAACAAGTTCACAAAAACTTGTTTTTTTCTAGTTATAGAGTATTGAATTTTATCTAAGAATAATGTATAATAATTATTATGAGAATAAGGGAGTGTTTTTATGATGACAGATATCGAAGAAAAAAGTATAAATAATATTTTTGGAGTAAAACATTACACTGTAAAAGTAATTAAACCTAAAGAGAATATCTTTAAATATATTTTAAGTGTTATGTCATATGCATTATTTATCTTCTTATTATTAATTGGCGGAACACTACTTCTTTATATAGCAGATATTAAACTAAGAGCCATGAAAGGTGATTATAGTGCTCCCGTATTTAATGCCTATGTAGTTTTATCTGGTAGTATGTATCCAGAAATAAAAGTCAAAGATATTGTTGTTACCAAAAAAGTACCCGAAAAAGAACTAAATGTCGAAGATGTCATTACCTTCATTTCTCCTGATCCAAGATTTGGTGGCATATCAATAACGCACAGAATAATTGAAAAGTATTATGATGATGTTACCGATAGTTATGTTTATCGTACCAAAGGCGATTATAACAATGTAGCAGATAATGCTTTAGTTCGTGATACTAATATTCTTGGTAAAGTAATTTTAAAAATACCTAAACTAGGATACCTTCAAGATTTATTATCTAGTAAAGGTGGATTAATCATATGTATTTTATTACCATGCTTAGTAATATTATCTTATGACATTATGAAAGTATTAAAGAAAGTTGGTCAAAAGACAAAATTAATAAAAGAGTAGGATGATTCTTATGATGAAGAAAAAAATCGAAGTAGTTGAGTTAAATAAACCTGAAGAAAAAATTGTCCTTGAAGAAAAACAATCAAATTTTGCCTTATTTCTAAAAAAATATGGTAAATATCTTATATTGTTTGCTTTAATACTACTTATTACTGGTGGCTTTGTCTTCTTTAAACATATTGCAAGTATTAAAGAACCGGATATCAAAGAAGTAACCATAGATACCTCTTTAAATGAATACAATGCTACAATAAGCTCTTCAAATAATCCCTTGACTGAAGAACAAGCCAAAACAAATTTCCGTAAAAATAGTTTATTCAAATCAGATGGCGAAGTATTACTTACTAAAAAAGTTGAATCAGATGATTTTGTTATTCGCTACTTTAGTGATGGAACAGCCATTAAAATTATGAAAAAACGTAATCTTATTACCCGTATTGGTGCCTTAGAAAATGGTGAATATGGTATAGATAGTGCCGGAATTATTAATACTAAAGCAGTAGTTAGTGATATAACTATCAAAGAAATAAAAGAATATCCCTATGGAACCATAACCTTTTATTCTGATGGCTCTGCTGAACTTACTAACAGTAAAATGGATTTATTTATTAGAAATGCCAATGATGTACTAAATAATTATATCTCTAATAATAAAGTAACTTACTTAAAAGAAACCAAAAACGTAGGTAATAATCAAATTAATTACTATTATGATGGAACAATTGAAATTATTAAAGATAACAAAAGCTATCTTTTAAGAAATGAAAGAGATCTTAAAATAGATAATAATAATATAGAATTCATAAATAATAATTCTGCTACTATTATTTCTACCAAAAAATTAGCTGATGGCAATATCATAGATTATTATCAAGATGGTGGCACTATAATTAGAAATGGCACTAAAACCATCAGTGTAAGAAAAAGTAATAGTATAAAAATAGTTAATAATAAAATATTTGAAATTGTTGATAATATATATGTAGAAGAAAGTAAAAAGAGTTCTGATGGTAAAATAATTTATTATACCAATGGTGGCGCTGTAATTGATTATAATGGTGAAAAACTATATATTCCTGAAAATAGCGATATCCTATATCAAAACGATACCATTTCCCAAGTTGATGGTCCAAAAGAAAAGTTAGCTAATGAGACTAATACTGGAAACGAAAACATTCTTTTCTTCGAAGAGACTGCCGTTATCAAAACTAAAGATTATACCGCTATTGTTCCTAAATCAAGTGTTATCGTCGATAAAGATGGTAACTTAAAAGATATAGATAACGACAAAGATAGTACCGGAAAAAACGATTTTACAATATCTAATAATACCAATGATATTGTAACGTATCGTATCGTTATTGAAAAATCTAACAGAACTACCTTAGATACAGCTTATATAAAATATCAATTGTCAACTAAAGATGATTATGTAAATCCCACTTTTTTAAATGAAAAAGAATGGACTAAAGATAAAATAAGTAAAAATTTATCCATAAAAGGAACTAACTACATCTTATATGAAGGCAAAATAGCTCCAAGAGATGAAACTAGCATAAAATTAATGTTATGGACAGATTATGAAACAATTCCTAATAGTATGCAAGATAAATATTTTTATGGAACAATAAAAGTATATGCTTGGATAGAAGAATAATATAATAAGGAGAAGAAGGTGATACAATGCTTGAATTTATTGAAAAAAATAAAACTTATGTTATGATTTTAGCTATTTTATTTGTTTTTGTATCTTTAAGCGGACCAACATACTCCTTATTTATTAAAACAGATACAATAGATAATTTAGAATATGAAACCGGACTTCTCGATTTACAATTTACTGAAGATGAAAAAATAGTTTTAGATTCCGCATTACCTATAAATGATAGTGAAGCTACTGATCTAAAGCCATATGTTTTAAAAATTAAAAATACTGGTAATTTAACATATCATTATAAATTAAAAATGAAATCGACTTCAGATAATTCCATTAGTGATAAATATATTAAAGTAAAAGTAAATGATAATTTACCAAAAACCCTATACTTATCAGATAATATTATTGCTGATGACCTTATTATTAATCCCGGAGAAGAAAAAACCTTTAAAATAAATATATGGCTTGATAAAGATACTCCTAACGACGAACTAGGTAAATATTTTACCTCAGATATAATTGCTACCGGTGAAGCTATTTATAAAACTCTTGATAGAAGTGGTGCTAATTATCCGGATATCAAAGATGAAATGATTCCTGTATATTATAATAGTACTACCTCAAAATGGCAAAAAGCTACCGCTAGTAATTTAGATAGTGATAACTTATGGTATAACTATGACGAAGCCATTTGGGCTAATAGTGTTTCTATCATCGACAGTGAAAGAAAAATTTATGATATAACCGGAAGAAATAACTTAACAATATCTAATATAAAAAGTAATAATGGTAATCTTATAATTGATGATAATTACCTAGACATAGGACTTAATAATTATGAATATTCTAATATTAGTGCCTTTATTCGTTTTAAAGTCAATGATATCGATGTTGATAAATTATCATTTATTACAAATAATAAAATTAGTTATTCATATGATGTTACAAATAAACAATTTATCTTTACTAATGGCAATCAAGTAGTAGCAAGTACTAACTATTTAATAGAGCCATTTAGATGGTATACAATTGGTTATACTTATGATGGTCATAATATATCCATGTATGTTGATGGTACCAAAATTTACAGTGGAGTAATTAATGGCTCTATAAGTAATGGTAATTCATTTAAAATAGGAACTGATCAAAATTTTAATACCTCAAATATCATAGTAGATCAAATATATATCTATAATAGTATTTTAAATGATGAAGCCATATCTAATAACTTTAAAGAAACCGTTACATATATAGAAGATAACTTGCTATGTGGATATAATGAATTCACTCCCATGACTAAAAAAGAATATTACATCTCAAGTCCATCTGGTACAGTTATTGATAATAATGATATAAATTCCCAATATGTTTGGATACCAAGATTTAAATATGTCGTATGGAATGTTCTTGGAGATAGCACTGTAACCTCAGATATTACTAGTAGAGGAGTAACCGTTGCTTTTGAAAAAGGTAATATGACATCTGGCAATATTTATTGTCAAAATTCAAAATGTTATAGTGATGAAAAACATACTATTCAAGTAACTTCTAATGATAATAACAAATACTATGCTCATGTAGCATTTAATAATGAAAGTACATTCTTAACTGGATTTTGGGTTAGTAAATATGAAATAGGTACCACTAACAATTGTCAAGGTGATGCTTGCATTAGTCCTGACTTCCAAGTGGTTAGTAATGAAAATACTACTCCGTGGGTAAACAACTATTTAGCAAACTATTATCAAGCCGTAAAAAGACTAGGAGATAACTATCATTTAATAAAAAATAGTGAGTGGGGAGCCATAAGTTATCTAACTTATTCCAAATATGGTATCTGTATGAATAATAATTGCGTAAATGATGCCATTTCATCAACAAATAATAAATATGGAGTTTATAATATGGCCAGTGGACCTAAAGAATTCGTTATGGCTAGTCTAACAGATGAAAATCAAGAATTACTATTAACTAACACTCACTTTGCCAACATCAACCTTAATCCTACAGAAATTGATACATATTATAGCAATAACTTTATTTTAGGAGATGCCACCAAAGAAATATCAACGAATAACAATAATTTAACCTATTTTACTGAAACTAATAGATGGCTCACTCGTGGTGGTAATAATTCAGTGTTTAACTATGAAGCTGTTACCGACACTAATTATCAAGATGTTACCAGTAGAATAATAATAAAATAAAGAACTTATTTTCCAAATTTAAGTTCTTTTCTTATAATAAATATAATTTTAAATATCAAAAAACCACTAAGTTAAAGTGGCTTTTTTTATTTAGAAACAATAACAGTTCTTGTTGCAGAAGTAGTAACTCCTGATGAATTAGTAACAGAATATACAATCTGATAAGTACCTTCTTTAGCATTATTAATATTATTAGTAATCTTTACTTTATCTGTCAAATCACTATCAACTGTATCTATAACCGTGTAACCCTCTTCTGTATAAGCTCCACCAATATTTAAATAAACAGTCAAGTTACCTTTTAAATATATCGTCGTATATCCTGTAGGTTTCTCTACAACATTAATAGTTCTTACTTTCTTAGCATTACGTAATCTATAAACAATTGTATATTCTCCGATAGTAGAAGTATCCAAATTATTATCTACCACCACCTGACTCGTTAGATTATTTTTCTTACTATCAGTTCCAGCATAACCTTGTTCAACATATTCCGTACCAACATAAATAGTCATTACTTCATCACCATACAACTGTATAAAATACTTTGTACTATTATTGATAATATATATAATAATTCCAACTACTATAGCTAATAACAAGATACTTCCAACAATAATAATCGGTAGTTTATATTTCTTTAAATCAATACTTTTTCTACTACTTTTAAATTCACTATCAATATTAGTATCTTCTCTTTTATTATTAAAATACATTCATATCACATCCTAGTATCATTATATTATAAATTACCTTATAATTCAATAAATTTTATAATTATTGTTTTAAATTACTATCAATTATGTTATAATTAAAAAAGAATAAAGGGTGATGTGATATGGCTAATTTATGTTCATATTTTGTAAAAAGTCAAAAAAATTTAAAGGCTGTTGATAGAAATGTAATTCGCGGTGATAAATATCGTTTTACAGTTCTTACTCCTAGATTAATTCGTATTGAATACAATAAAAATAATGTTTTTGAAAACAGAGCTACATCCCTAGTAATTAATCGTGATTTTGGAAAAGTTAATTATACCATTAATGAAACAGATATTGCCTTAAATATAGTTACCGAATATTTTACCCTAACATATTCCAAAGGGCAACCCATTAATAACAACAACCTAAGAATTGTAGTAAATGGTACTGAAAGAGAATGGCGCCCTGGTAATAAAGAAATTAGGAATGTCGGAGGTATTAATTATTCCCTTGATTATTTAGAAAATAACTTAAAGTTAGATAAAGGATTATATTCTTTAGATGGTTTTACAGTTATTGATGATTCCAAAAATTTTGCTATAGAAAATGAAATGTTTGTTCCAAGAGAAGAATGTGTTGACTTATATGTTTTTGTCTATCGTACAGATTTAGGTCTTTGCCTCCAAGATTATTTTAATTTAACGGGGTATCCATCTTTAATACCTAGATACACTTTAGGTACATGGTGGTATAAAAATGATATTTATAATATGTATAATATTGATGAAGTTATTAAAAAATTTAATGATAACCACCTACCTATATCAGTATTCTTATTAGGTAGTAAATGGCATAATAACATCTGCAATTATAGCTATGATTTATCACTCTTTGATATAAATAATATTAAAAATTATTACTTAAATAAAAAACAAAAATTCGGTCTTACTATTAACCCCGAATTACCAATATATCCTCAAGATCCATTATATAATCAAGTAGTTAGTTATATGAACCCTGACAGTAAAGGTAATTTAACTTTTATTCCTCTTGATAATACTAAAATTAGTGGTTATTTTAATGTTGTTGTAAACAGTCTTTTAAATAGTGGTATCAAAATCTTTAATATAGATTATTATAATCCTTCTGATAAAGTTAATTTATTTGAATTAAATCACTATCATTATGTAATATCTAACTTATCAGAAAGAGGTGTAATATTATCACGTAACCCCGGTATTGCTCCACATAGATATCCTGTAATTTACAGTGGTCGTACAAAAGTAAGCTGGGATACATTAAAAATCTTACCAACATATAATAATAGTGCTGCTAATATGGGCGTTTGTTGGCAAGCTCACGCCATTGGTGGCTACTATGGTGGCATTGAAGATGATGAATTATATATTAGATATATTCAACTCGGTGTTTTTAGTCCTATTTTTATCTTAGCATCTGACACTGGTAAATACTATAAAAGAGAACCATGGCGTTGGAATCAAATAAATTTATCTGTAATAAGGGATTATATGCAACTCCGTAATAAATTAATTCCTTATATCTATAATGAAGGATATGTTTATCATAAATATGGTGTTCCTATAGTTCAACCACTATATTATAAATATCCTAAAATATATGATGAACCAACTTACGTTAACCAATACTTCTTTGGTAGCAAAATCATGATAAGTCCTATCGTAAAAAAGAAAAACTTAGAAATGAATAGAGTAGTTCAACGAATATTTATTCCTAATGGTGTTTGGTATGATTATGATAATGGTAAAAAATTTAGTGGAAATAAATATTATGTCAACTTTTATAAAGATGAAGATTATCCTATATTTGTTAAAGAAGGAAGTATTATTCCAATGTCCTTAGATGATGATACCAATTGCCCTATAAATATGGAATTACAAATATTTCCCGCCGAAAACGGTCTATATGGTAGCTATGAATTATATGAAGATGATGGCATCAGCCTAGAAAATAATAATAATTTCTTAGTAACCAAAATGAATCTTGATAAAATGGAATATGGCTATAAATTTACTATTGCTAGAAAAGATGGCAATATGAATTTAGCTAATAGAAACTATACTCTTCGTTTTAGAAATATGAAAAAACCAGATAGAGTAGTAGTAAAGTATAAAGATCAAGAAATTATGAATAACTATGAAATAGAAAAAAATGACTTACTAGTAAAAATTAATGATATAAACGTTTATGATAAAATAGAAGTAAATATCTATGGTAGAAATATTGAAATAGAAACCATAAGTGTAATAAATGAAGAAATTCAAGGCATTCTAGATGACCTTGAAATAAACACTCTCCTAAAAGAAAAAATTGACGAAATAATATTTAGTGAATTACCAGTAAATAAAAAAAGAATTGCCTTAAGAAAATTAAGAAAATCAGGTTTAGAACCAAAATTTATTAACATGTTTATTGGCTTATTAGAATTTATTGGAACTAAATAATATATAATTAATTGAAAGGAGATATATAAGTGTTAAAAACAATTATCTTAGGAATAATTCAAGGAATTGGCGAATTTTTACCAATATCTTCATCCGCTCATTTAATCTTAGTTCCGTATTTATTCGGATGGAAAGAATCATCTATGGCTTTTGATGTTGCCCTTCATTTTGGCACTCTCTTAGCTGTATTAGTAGTCTTTTTCAAAGATTGGCTAGTTCTCTTTAAAGGTGCTATAAACAAAATAACCAAGAAAAAAGACTCCTTTGAAAATAAAATGTTTTGGTATCTAGTTATTGCTACTATTCCTGGAGCCTTACTAGGCTTTCTCTTAGACGATATCGTAGAAAATGTATTTAGACAAAAAATCTGGTTAATTGCTACCTCACTTGCTATTATGGGACTTTTAATATATTTAGGAGATAGGTGGGCTGACCAACATTATAAAATTGAAACAGACTTTAAACATATTACCTTACCCCAAGCCTTTATAATTGGTTTGTCTCAATCTCTTGCTATAATACCGGGATTTTCAAGAAGTGGTACAACAATCCTTACCTCAAGACTAATGGGTCTCTCTAAAGAAGCTGCTACAAAGTTCACTTTTCTTTTATCAGTTCCCATAATTATGGGAGCTTCAATCCTAAAATTAGGAGCTCTCTCTTTAAATATAGAAACATTTATTGGTATGCTAACAGCCTTTATCGTAGGAATATTTTCTATAAAATTCTTACTTAATTATATTAAAAAACATGATTTTTCAATTTTTGCCATTTACAGAGTTATTTTTGCTCTTATCATCTTGATAAAATTCTTTTGTTTTTAAAAGACTTAGGTCTTTTTTTTTCTTAATAAATATGCTATAATCTAATAGTCAATGCCCCATGGCCAAGCGGTAAGGCAACGGACTCTGACTCCGTGAACGCTAGTTCGAATCTAGCTGGGGCAACCATTTAGAAATATTCCCTTATTTTATAAGGGCTTTTATTTTACCCTAACTAAAAATATCAGCAAAAAGAAACTATTTCTAGTTTCTTTTAAAGTATCTTTATCTCAAAAATTCTTTTAATTATTGCAACAATTATTTCTTGGCCTATTGCCACAAGAAGAAGTACCCCATAATAAGAAAAGAATTACTAATACTATTAAAATAGCCCAAACCCAGCCATAACCATATCCATATCCACCATAACCATAACTTGGGTAACCATAACCGTACATAATATTCCTCCTTTCACTATATTATATAGAATTTGTTTAATATTGTATATAATAGTTTAACTAACTAAAAAAACATAAATTTTATCTAAAATATAATATTCTGTGTTATAATAATTGATATGAACGGAGAGTGATTAATTTGACAAATAAAGATCTAGCTGATTTAATATTTCCTAATATTACTAAGACAATTGAAGATTATGAAAAAATATATCCCGAAAGAAACTTAAAAGAAGGAGCAATGGTTACACGTTTTGCTCCAAGCCCAACTGGTTTTGTTCACATGGGTAGTTTATTAGCATCTTTTATTTCAAGTAAAGCTGCAAAAGATACAGGTGGAGTATTTTATTTAAGAATTGAAGATACCGACCAAAAAAGAGAAGTTCCTAATGGTATTGAAGGCATCGTAAATGACTTAAATAACTTTAAAATAAAAATCGATGAAGGGGCCTTATCAAAAGAAGAATCTATTGGAAACTACGGCCCATATATTCAAAGTGAAAGAAAAGAAATTTATCATGCCTTTATCAAACATTTATTAGAAAAAGGTTTAGCTTATCCTTGTTTCTGTACCGAAGAACAAATTGAAGAAACCAGACAGATGCAAGAGGCTACAAAATCAAGAATTGGTTATTATGGTAGATATGCAGTTTGTCGTAATATTAAATTAGAAGAAGCCTATAAACGCATTAAAAATGGTGAAAAGTATATTATTAGATTAAAATCTCCTGGTGATTTTGAAAAGAAAGTAGTAGTAAATGACCTAGTTAAAGGAAAAATTGAATTTCCCGAAAATGATTTAGATATTGTTATTATGAAATCAGATGGTCTTCCAACATATCATTTTGCTCATTTAGTAGATGATCATCTAATGCGTACAACTCATATTACAAGAGGAGATGAATGGGTCTCATCCTTACCAATACATCTTCAATTATTTCAAGTATTTGGTTTTAACCCTCCAAAATATGCTCACTTATCACCAATTATGAAACAAGAAGGAGATACAAGAAGAAAACTATCTAAAAGAAAAGATCCCGAAGCTGCTATGAGTTATTACGCTGAACTAGGAATACCTGTCGAAGCAGTTCATTTATATTTAATGACTATAGCTAATACTAACTTTGAAGCTTGGTATGATCAAAATAAAGATAAAACCTTAGATGACTTTAAATTCGATTTTCGTAAAATATCATCTAGTGGAGCCTTATTTGATCTTGAAAAATTAATTAATATATCAAGAAATTATATTAGTTATTTAAAAGCTGAAGAAGTTTATCAAAATGTTCTTAATTGGTCAAATACTTATGATATAGAATTACATAACTTATTAGAAAAATATAAAGAATACACCATTAATATCTTTAGTATTGAAAGATATCAAAAGAAACCACGTAAAGATTATGAATCATGGTCAAGTATTAAAAAACATATCTGGTATATGTATGATGAATTATTTGATAATGTTAGTTATGATTATCAAAAAATCCAATCTAAAGAAGAAATAAAAAATATTCTAAAAACATATCTTGAAAAATATTATCATGAAGAAGACGATAAAGATACCTGGTTTAATAATATTAAATTATTAACTGAAGAATTAGGATATTGTTCTAATATGAAAGAATATAAAGAAAATCCCGGTAACTATAAAGGAAGCGTTGCCGACATATCTACCGTTATTAGAGTAGCCCTAACTACCTCATCTATGACACCAGATTTATATGAAATAATGAAATTGTTAGGTCAAGAAAGAATTATTAAAAGAATTAATAAGGCTATTATGTAAATAATAGCAAATATTGAGAAAGTACTTGCATAAATTTAAAATATAGTGTATTATTAAATTGTTCCTATTTCTTGGGGTCTCGTACTCCTTACGGACTACTATGAAATAGGTGAAAAAAAGTAAAGGAGGAAATACAATGGCTTTAACTAAAGAAGTAAAAACAAACATTATTAAGAAATATGCTCGTGATGAAAAAGATACTGGTTCTCCAGAAGTTCAAATCGCAATTTTAACTGAAGAAATCAAAGCTTTAACTGAGCATTTACAAAACAACAAACAAGATAAACATTCTAAACGTGGACTTTTAATGAAAGTAGGTAAAAGAAGAAGTCTTCTTAACTACTTATTAAAAACTGACGTTAAGAGATATCGTGAAGTTGTTAAAAGTCTAGGACTTAGAAAATAATTATATTTAAAAAGTAGGCACTCTTTTTTGAGTGCCTTTATTATGAAATGAGGTAAAAATGGAAAAAAAAGTATTTAAACTAAATTTTAGGGGAAGAGAATTAGTAGTTGAACACGGAGAGGTTGCCAAACAAGCACATGGAGCAGTACTAGTAAGATATGGAGATACAGTTATACTATCGACATCTGTTGTTTCAAGTAATGCCAACTTACTATCAGATTTCTTTCCTTTAATGGTTCTATATAACGAAAAACTATATTCTGTTGGTAAAATTCCTGGAGGATTTATTAAAAGAGAAGGAAGACCCACTGATGCCGCTACATTAGCCGCTCGTATGATTGATAGACCACTTCGTCCTTTATTTCCAGAAGATTTCAGAAATGAAGTACAAGTAGTCAATACCGTTTTATCAGTTGATAAAGATAATTCACCAGAATTAACTGCTTTATTTGGCTCTTCATTATGCGTATCAATTAGCAAGATACCTTTTAACGGTCCAGTAGCAGCTGTTAAAGTAGGACGTATTAATGGGGAATTTATTATTAATCCAACCGTTGAACAAACCGAATTATCAGATATTGACTTAACCGTCGCTGGTACTAAAGAAGCTATTAACATGGTTGAAGCTGGTGCTAAAGAAGTATCCGAAGAAGATATGTTAGAAGCCTTAATGTTTGGTCATGAAGCTGTAAAAGAACTTATTGCCTTTGAAGAAGAAATAATCAAAGAAATAGGTGTTCCAAAAATGGAATATGAAAAATTAACTATATCTTCAGAATTAAGAAATGAAGTTGATGAATTCTGTCGTGAAAGAATTGATAGTTCATTAAGAATTATGGATAAAATAGCTAAATATGAAGCTTTGGATAAAGTAAAAGAAGATTTGTGTGAAAAATATAGATTATTATATGAAGATACTATGAAACCTGACGCTTATAAAGAATTAATTACCAAAGTATTACTTGTATTTAGTGATATTGAATATGAAATATTTAGAAATATTACTGTTTTAGAAAAAACAAGAGCTGATGGCCGTAGAATGGATGAAATAAGACCATTATCTACCGCTATAGATTTACTTCCAAGAACTCATGGTAGTGCCTTGTTTACTAGAGGACAAACTCAAAGTTTAGCCACCGTTACTTTAGGTGCTCTTGGAGAACATCAAATTTTAGATGGTCTTGGTATTGAAGATGAAAAAAGATTCATGCTTCACTACAATTTTCCAGCCTTTTCCGTTGGTGAAACTGGTCGTTATGGTTCACCTGGCAGAAGAGAAATTGGTCATGGTGCCCTAGGTGAAAGAGCCTTATCATATGTAATTCCTTCTGAAGAAGAGTTCCCATATACAATAAGAGTAGTTTCAGAAATACTTGAATCTAATGGTTCATCAAGTCAAGCTACTATTTGTGCTGGCTGTATGGCTCTAATGGCAGCTGGTGTTCCAATCAAAACTCCTGTCGCTGGTATCGCCATGGGACTTATTACCAGTGGCAATGATTATACGGTTCTAACCGATATTCAAGGCCTTGAAGATCATCTAGGAGATATGGATTTTAAAGTAGCCGGTTCTCGTCAAGGTATTACAGCTTTACAAATGGATATCAAAATTAGCGGTATTAATAAACAAATTCTAAAAGAAGCTCTAGAACAAGCTAAAAAAGCTCGTATGCAAATTCTAGATGTTATTGAAGCTCAAATAAGTGAACCTCGTAAAGAAGTTTCTGTTTATGCTCCAAAGACATGTACTTTTATGATAAATCCTGACAAAATTAAAGATGTCATTGGTAGAGGTGGCGAAACTATTACAAAAATTATTCAAGAATGTAGTAATGTTGTCTCTGTTAACGATGATAAAGCCGTTAAAGTTGACCTAGAAGATGACGGTCGTGTCATGATTTATCATATGGATCAAGCCGTAATAGACAAAACTAGAGAAAGAATTGAAAATATTGTTAGAGAAGTTGAAATTGGCAAAATATATAACTGTAAAGTAGTAGATATTCAAGATTTTGGTGCTTTCGTAGAAGTATGGCCAGGTCTTGAAGGATTAATTCACATATCACAATTAGATATAAATAGAGTAAATAAAACAAGTGATGTTGTCAAAGTAGGTGATGAAGTTCTAGCTATTGCTACTGGATATGACAAAAAAGGCAAGTTAAACTTATCCCGCAAAGAAGTTCTTTTAAGAAATAGACCTAAAAAGAATGAAGAACCTGAAAAAACTTCACAAGAAAATACCAATAATTAAAATCATAATATGCATAAACCAAACATTTATGCATATTTTTTGACATAAAAAAAGAAATATGTTATAATTGTAACAACAAAGGAGAATAATATGGAGGATACAAAATTAAATGTAATGACTGAAACAGGGGAAAGTATTACTATTGATGTAATTGATATATTTAGCCTAGAAGGTAATGATAAAGAATATATTTTATATTCTATTGGTGATGATGTATATGCATCTATTTTGGTTGAAGAAGAAACAACTTTTAACTTGCAAACAATAACTGATGAAGAAGAAATGAATCACGTTAAAAAGAGGATTGAAGAATTAGTTTCATAATAAAGGGGGAAAAAATATGAATGAAGAATTTAGTAAAACATTACAAGAAGATATGTTAAAGCAATTTACCGCTGCTAAAAAAGATCTTGAAGAAAAAATTTCAACATTAGAAGAAGTTCTTTCTAAAGGAGAATTATCTGAAGAAAGATTAACAGATTTTTCGAATACTATTGATAAGATGAAAGAAGTAGCACAATTAATTGATAACATTATTAATGCCATTCAAGATAAAGAAGCCGATTTTAATCAAACAGAATTTTTACAAGACACAAAATATGAGAATTCATGGATTAAAAACTCAGATAGATTGACAGATATTGATGAAAAAATGAAATCTTTAGAAAGTGCTAAACAAAAATTATCAGAAGCAAGTAGCGATAAATTAAAAAAATATTCTGATATTGGAAAAGAGAGATTAGATAAGAAAATAGCTCTTCTAAAAAAGAAACAAGGAATTATACAAGAACGTCAAAGAAAAATACTAAATAAAAGGGTAGCTGATATTTTAAAACAAAAACTGTCAAAATTCGAAGACACTAGTATATTAGCAGAAAAAATAACGAAAAATAACAAATTAGCCGGAGATAATACAAGAAGACAAAGTGAAACAGACTCTAAATTGGATGAAATAGGAGAAATGCGTGAAGCTTTGATGTCAAGTGGCAATATTTTAAATAAATTCACTGCTGCTAAATTATGGTTTGTTGAAAAATTAACTATCGGCAAAATTAAAACTTTACAAGGAAAACAAGGAATATTAGTAAATAGAGAAAAAAGTCTAATTGAGAGAAATGTAGACAAGTCTTGGATATCAAAAATGAAAAATAATGTAAAAAATCTATTTCATAATATTTCTGAAACAGTTGCTCCATACATGATGCCATCTAAGGAATGGCAAGAAGAACATGTCCATAAACCTAAAACACCACCCGTTGAGATAACACCTGAAAATAAATCTGCTGACGAAAACAAAAAAATAGATGTTGTCAAAGTACTAGATGAAATATATAAAGTTGATGAAATGGGCAATATTATTGAATTCCTTGGTAAAGAAAATGAATTAGATACAACTAATTTTCATTACATTGATGAAGAGTTAGAAGCTCGTAATCATACAAGATAAAAAATTACTACTAAAATAGTAATTTTTTTCTTGTTTAACCTTATTCATAACCTTTCTTTTTATATTCATCATATAATTCCTTAAATCTTGTAAAATGTATAATCTCTCTTTGCCTCAAATATAATAAGACATCTATAACATCTTTATCGGTAGTTAAATTAATTAAGTTTTCATAAGTTGCTCTAGCTTTTTGCTCTGCTGCCATATCCTCAGATAAATCCGCTAAAGGATCACCCGTCGTAGCAAAATAAGCTACCGTGAAAGGAATACCATTCGCATCAGTTGGATATAAACCATACCCATGTTCTGCATAATGAGAACCTAGCCCCGCTTTTTCTAACTCCTCAACTGAAGCCCCCTTCATTAATTGGTATACCATTGTAGATATCATTTCCACATGGGCAAGTTCTTCAGTACCAATATCCGTAAGAAGAGCCTTTCCTTTATCATCTGGCATAGTATATCTTTGATTTAAATATCTCC
>CAKOPG010000002.1 GCA_934098745.1 uncultured Bacilli bacterium | reverse complement strand
TTAGGATCATATACTCTAATTGCATATTGGTCTTTACTTCCTGCTGTAATGACTTTCCATCCCTTTGGTTTCTTAAGCGTAATATCACCATTACTAAAATCTTCAAATTCTATTTGGCTTGCCTCTGATTTAACTATTTTAATGTTTTTATCTGGGTTATATAGTATTCCTTTACCTTTACTACCACCCTTAGTAAGTAAAATTGTTCCTCCAATAATAACAAGTGCAACGACACCAATTACAATAAGAATTTTTTTGGAAATATTTAATTTTCCAATCTTCATAGAATCGCGCTCCTCCTTCCTATTTATTATTATAAGTTAAAAATATAAGCAAGACAACAGAGTTGCCTTAAAAACCAATGTTTTTGGTGGAAACTTATTTTATTATTAAAAAAATATAGTATAATATTTTTTAAGGAAGTGATAAGTTATGAAATTTAATGAAGTTTTAAACAGATATTTAGAAGAATTAGACTGCACCGCAAAAAAATTGTCAATAGAATCAGGATTAACTAAATCAGTTATATGTAGATATAGAAGTGGTGAAAGAACTCCTATAAAAAATAGCGAACAACTTAAAAAATTAACAACTGCTCTTTTTAATATTGCCAAAGAAAAAGGGAAAAGCAAATATACTCTCGATAAAATAGTAAATGACTTTAATAGTACATTTCCAAATGATGACTTTGACTATACTAATTTTAGCAATAACCTAAATACTTTAATAACATTGCTTAATATAAATACTCATGAAATGTCAAAATATATTGTATTTGATGCCTCACATATTTCAAGAATAAGATATGGTAAAGCTAGACCATCTAATCCAATAGAGTTTTCTAATAAAATATGCACTTATATTTTCAACAAATATAAAAGTCCTGATGATATAAATAACCTATCTGCTATTATTGGTTGCAAAAAAAGCGACTTAGCAAATAATAAATTTTATAACACTCTATTTGCTTGGTTAACAAGTGAAGCAACTCCAGTTAAAAGCCAAGTATCTGATTTTTTGTATAATCTTGATTCTTTTAATTTAGATGATTATATAAAAGTAATAAAGTTTGATAAATTAAAAGTTCCTAGTATTCCTTTTTATAAAGCAAAATCAAGACATTATTACGGACTGGAAGAAATGAAAGAAGGAGAATTAAACTTCTTTAAAGCAACTGTTTTGTCAAAGTCAAAAGAAGATATTTTCATGTGTAGTGATATGCCAATGGAAGATATGGCAGAAGATACTAACTTTGGAAAAAAATGGATGTTTGCAATTGCTATGTGTCTAAAAAAAGGACATCACTTAAATATTATCCACAATGTTGATAGACCTTTTAATGAAATGATGTTAGGATTAGAAAGTTGGATACCTATTTATATGACTGGGCAAATATCTCCATATTATTTAAAGAATTCAAAAAACAATGTATACAGTCATTTAGACTATGTTTCAAGAACTGTAGCATTAACTGGAGAATGCATTAAAGGTTATCATAATAAAGGAATGTATTATTTAACCACTAATAAAAATGAAATTAGATACTATAAAGAAAAAAGTGACTTACTTCTTAAAAAAGCAAAACCACTTATGGAAATTTATAAAGAAAATAATATAAGAGAATATAAATTATTTCTTAAAAATGATGAAAATATAATATGTGATAGAACAAGGTATCTTTCAGCACTACCTTTATTTACAATAACTGATGAACTACTAATTAAAATATTAAAAAGAAATAAACTTTCTAAAACTGATATTGATAAAATAATCAGATATAAGAATGAAGAATTAAAATATATGAATAATATTTTCAAAAATAATAAAGTAAACGATTATATTTATGTAATAAAAGAAAATGAGTTTAAAAATGATACTCCATCACTTTCTCTAAATAATTTATTCATAGATAAAAAAATAAATTATACCTATAAAGAGTATATGGAACATTTGAAACAAACTAATGAATACACAACAAAAGTAAATAATTATGAAATAAACTATGTAGATAACAAGACATTTAAAAATATAACTATAACATTTATTAAAAATCATTATGTAATTATTTCAAAAAGTTCTAATCCAACTATACATTTTGTTATTGAACATCCAAAGTTAATCGAAGCTATTGAAAATTTTAATCCACTTATAAAGGAATAAATAATATGAATAAAAAGAAAAGAAAACTTAAATGGAAAAATATAATAATTATTTTAATAGTTACTGTACTTATTATAACCTTAATAATTTCTATATTAAATATAATTAAATGGAAAATGGATTCTAATAAAACTAACAAAGAAATTACAAATATTCTAGAAGATATAGATGTAGAAGAAGTAATAGATACTGAAAATACAGAAGTAATTGAACAAGAAGAAATACCAAAATTTAATCCTTATTGGGATTATATAAATATGAATATGATAAATGTTGATTTTAATGATTTAAAAAGAACAAACCCAGATGTTGTTGGTTGGGTGAAAGTAAATGGCACAAATATTAATTATCCTTTTGTTCAAGCAAATGATAACAAATATTATCTTACACATAGTTTTAATAAATCATATAATGCAGCAGGATGGGTATTTAGATTATAGGAACAATAATACTAATAATAAGAATACAATTATATATGCTCATGGAAGAACCGATAAAACAATGTTTGGAACATTAAGAAAAGTTTTAAACAATGGTTGGCTTAATAATACAGATAATTTTGTTATTAAAATATCTACTGAAACCGAAAATAGTTTATGGCAAATATTTAGTGTATATCATATACCTACTACTAGTGATTACTTGAAAATGGATTTTGATGATGATACAGAATATCAAAACTTCTTGGATATGATTAAAAATAGAAGTAGTCATAATTTCAATACAAATGTTACATCAACAGATAATATACTTACTTTATCAACTTGCTATAATAATAATGAAAAAATGGTAGTTCATGCTAAACTAATTAAAAAAGAAGTAAAATAGCAAACTTACTTCTTTTAATTTTGGGTCAACTAAGACAAGTTTATTTACTTGTCTTACTAACTAATTATTTTAATTCAGATTCAACTTTGAAAGTAATAATATACACTATAATTAATCTAACTCTTTTTATTGATTATCTTCTAATATTATCTGACCATCTTTTATTGGTATATTAGGAAAACTTGCATCAGTAAGCATTATATTTCTAACAGGTGCAGATGGGTTTGCTATTTCAATAGTTTCTGTCGATGTAGTCATAACAATGGATTTTACAGTATCGTCAAATGTATGTCCTCCATCACTTGTAATCTGCTTATAATATATTTCCGCACTTCCCGATGAAGAAAATGGGACATTATTAAACACTGCATTCCCATCATGATCAGTTGTTGCCTCTACTCCATTTATGGTGCCAGTACTATCTGTTCTTACAAATTTTGCTCCTATAATTTGAACACCCGTAGTTTTATCTCCAGTATCTGTAACATGAAGTGTTAAAACACCTTTTGCACTTATAGTAAAAGCATAATCATTTGTACCCTCTATTATAGTAAATTGCTTTGGATCCAAAGTAGAAGCATCATAACCTCCCACTACTGCAGTAGCATTATATACTCCATTAACTAATTCAATGCTTCCCTTACCATTAGTTATTGGGATTGTATGTCTTGCCATATTATCATTTTTCCCCCTTTGATTTTAATACTTGGATTATACTTATCCATTAACCTTATTGTAATAAGATGTTTTCCTTTGTTCTGGTTATTATTAATATTTATACAATAAACTTCATCTTTTTTTGCTATTAAAGGTATTTTTAAAATTGCTAGATTATAATATACAATTAACTTATATACCTCATTATCACATATTGGTATTTTTATTTTTCCAAAACGATCTGTTTTTCCACTAAAAGCAATCTTATCACATTTATTTATTAGCTTAACTTTTAAATTACTTGAATTTATATTTACATTACTGTATAGTTTTATATAAATATAATCATTTATCATATTTCACCTCATTACAATATATTTTATGAATCATTTTAATTTCTTGCAAAGGCATTATTCCTCAACACTCCAAACAATTAATGTAGAATAATCCTCATCCTCTAATAAATCTTTACTAGGTTTTAGAAATAGCCCTTTATCAGTAGAAAATGTAACATTACTAATATTTACATTTCCACCATTGTCGCTTGATTCATATATCAATTTTTTATTTGTTTTTAGTGCAATTGCTTCATTATTAAATTTTTTAAAAAATAATGAATCTATTAACACTTTACCATTTTTTTCTATCATTGGATTTGTATAGCATATATATAATTTCCAATTAGTACTATTAATTCTACTATCAACAACAGTTACCACCGTTTTATTTTCCTTAGGTAAAATAATTGGCTTAGTGGATGATGATGACATACTAAAAGGAATATTTTCTGTTGCTTTTAATAAAGTTAACTCTCCTAGAAATGGAATTGTTACATTTCTTTCAGTAAAAGAGCTATTTAAACAAGATATTATTTTAACTCTTGTGTTATCCGAAATAGTAGAATTTATACTTGCCTCAAATAACCCATTTTCATCTGCTGATACTAGTAAACTTTTATTATCAAATTCTATTTTAACATTTGCGTATGGCACAGTATGTCCTGAAATAGTATTAGTAGAATTTGTAATTGGATGAACATTCACTTTAAGTAATCCTATTGTTAATATTTTTCTATCTTGGAACGAAAAACTATTTATATCCGATAGTGAACTTAATTCTGTATCTGTAAAATTATGTGATGTAATAGTAGTATTATCCTTATTTAGTACACCTACTATTTTAGCCAAATTGTTTTCTTTATACCAATAAAATGCAGGTGTATCATCAAGTGTGCAAGCAGAGGTATAATCAAGAGCATATATCCACATATTAATTCTTGTAAATTTAAATATAAAATCAACAGGATTATTTGTATATACAATGTTTGCATTTTTAGTGTAAATATTTACATATTTTGGATTATCTAATATAAACTTTTGATTTGTTCCTTTGAAGTATATATTATAATTATCAGATGGTGTAGTCATATATGTATTTAGTACCGAAACACTTGCACCTTCTTTAACTATAAAATTGCCAAATACATTCCACATAGGTACTCTTTGATGACTTTTTTCTATAAATGTAAAATTTGCCATTTCTTCAATTAAAACATTTCTAGCGCCATGCGTTGTAGTTTTAGCAAATCCATTACCAGTGGTTAAAAGTAATTCTGCTCCATGACCTACTATTAAATCAAGCCTATTTGTCCCATTCATAAATTCGTTATCTGTAGTAATATTTACTCTACTGTTTGGCATGATTTTAAATGAAGATGGTATAACATCATTCAAGAAAAACATTGGATTAGTACTTGAATTACTTGTTAGCGTAGAAACACCATCTATTATTATTCTATTTGAATTACAAACCCTTTGGGCTGAAACAGTATTGGTATCCTTTACTTCTATAACAGAATCAATAATTTTAGTTGTTCCGTAATAATTTTGTGAAAGTTCTATTCCGCTAAAATTTATATTATTATACTCAACAACTACATTAGAATAATTAGGATGAGATGGAACATAAACAACTCCATAACCATGTGATGATACTATATTAATATTTTTTAATATGATTCTTTTATTAGTTGTGCTTGCCTTTATAACCGTTTCTTCTGAACTCAAATTATTTGTATAAGTATATTTTGTATTATTATAAGTTCCATCAATTGTTAATTTAGCTTTATTGTTATTTATAACAAAACCACTTGTAGCTGTAATATCACTTCCTAAATAAATATAGTTGTAACTATTGTCTTCACTTACTGCTTGTTTTAATTCTTCACTAGTTGTAACAACAACAGTATTATTATCTATTATTTGAATAATTATCACCTTCCTTTATAATAATTTATGTTAACAATTATAAATGAAGTAATTAAAAAGAATAGAGATTTCCTATTCTTAATGAATTTTAGTAACACTTAGCATTGCATTAGTACTTCCATTAAATTTCATAGTAACCGTTTTAGATGTTTTAACATTTAATGTTATAATATCATTTGGTTGTAATGACACTATAGTTGTTCCACTGATATTATTAATCATTTGTGCACTAAACTCACTTGTTGCACTTGTTGCCGGTTGTAATATATCGTTTGCTCTAACAGACATAGTTATAGAACACTCTTCATTTGTTGCTCCACATAATAAATATGATACTAGATATACGCCATTTTCTTTTATCTTAATTGAATTACCATCCGGATATTCAGTAAGAAAGGCAGGTCCTTTTTCAGGAAGTGGAATTATTGTATCTGCACCTTGTGGCAAGTTAAGTTGTGTATCGGTCATTGAATATCTAATTCCGTAAGAGGATACAAATTCTGTTCCGGGAGGGCCTGCAGGGCCTTGTGGTCCTCTTTCTCCAGCATCACCTTTTTCTCCTTTTGGAATTGAAAATGCTAAATGATGCACCCAATTTTCAAAAGTATCCATTACAGTGGCTGGTTCACCTGGCTCTAAAGTTTCTGTTTCATCTATGGCAATATGTTCTGTCCTACCCGTTTCTCCCGGTAATCCTCTTGGTCCGATATCTCCTTTATCGCCTCTTTCGCCTTTTGGTATTTTAAAATCTAAAACTACATCAACAGGCGTTCCTACGTTTATAACCTCGGCCTCTTCAGTTGGCTCTATTGTTTCTATATTTCCAATTTGAATAGTAGCAGGTCCTTGGTCTCCTTTTTCTCCTTTAGTACCTTGCGGACCTCTATCACCTTTTTCACCCTTTGGACCCGGTATTCCTTGTGGGCCTATTTTTCCATCTATTCCTTGCTGTCCTCTCGGTATTTTAAAATTCAAAATAACATCTTCATTAGTTCCAACATTTTCTACTTTAGCATCTTCAAAAGGTTCTACTGTTTCTGTAATTCCGACATCAATACTAGATGGTCCTGGTATCCCTCTTTCTCCTTGTAAACCAGTATCCCCCTTTTCACCTTTTGGTCCAGTTGGACCTTGAATATAGCAAAACTTATATTTTTTTCTTTCTTCCTCAATTCTTTTTCTTATTCGCTCATAATCATTACAATTATTCATTATACATTCTCCTTTTATTTTTTTAGAATTAATTTTAATATTTAAATTCTTCTATTTTAATTTATGAAAACGTTTTTAAAATGTATAATGAATATGTAGCGCTAGAAAAATATTTCAAAAAAATAATTCACCAGTAAAACGGTGTTTTTTCTACGACACCTAAAAGGCTCAGGTTTTGGTTCTGCTTAAAAGCGAGTAACCGATTTGCCACTTACATTCTATTTCTGACTACCTGAAAACAGATCTATTTTATACATTGTAAGTTGTTCTGACATTCTATCTTCTTTCAATTAGTTTTCTATATACCGCTTTATCACCACTTCATTCTTTTCTATAGTATCAACATAGTATCACTTACTCCAAAATTGCCTATTCCTATATTTATATTTGATGTTTTCCCATCTTTCATACATACATAACACTACTTCCCCTTTTCAAGTATCCCATGAATGATGATACACTGATTTTTTGAGGGAAAAGTCTTGAGTAGGTTTCTCCTGTCTCTATGTGTACTTCTTTCCATCTACATAGTTCCACTAAAATTCTTACTATAAAAGAGTTTTTAACATTAATGAATAAATATAAAGATGATAACAAAAAGATAGAAGAACGACAAAAAATAGTGAAGAAAGAAAAAGTAAAAACTAAAAAGAATATCTTTAAAAAGTACAGACATATAGAAGAATTATCTATTGAAATTGCCTATGATTTTATTGATAAAATTCTCATAGGAAGCTATGATGAGAAGGCAAATTCAAGGGATATTAAAATAATATGAAACTTTACCATTTAAAAATATATATAGATGATTTATTACATCGGGCAGTTTCTCCTTGTTCCCCTTTAGCTCCTTGAGGGCCTATTTCTCCCTGTGGACCGGGATCTCCTTTTTCACCTTTAGGAATAATAAAATCTAGTGTATGTTCTTGGCCATTAAAGTTATCGATTACTTCGGCTTCAGTAGAGCTTTCTCCAGTTATAGTTTTACCTACTTTTATTTTTTCAGCAGTACCGGGAGGTCCTTGAATATTACCAACTTCACTCCAAGCATTGTCTTCTTCATTCCAAACATATAATATTCCTTTTACTAAATAACAATCTCCAGTATTACCCGTTGGATGATTAGTAACTAGTTCGTCATAGGTATTATAATTACCTAAAATTTGTAAGCCACTACCGGGATCTCCTTTGGGACCTCTTGGGCCTACCATGGGATAAATACCAGCTTTATGTAGGCGTTCTTGTATTTTTTGGCTTTCCATTATTTGTTTAATTTTATCATTCATAAAATAACTTCACCTCTAGAACAATCTATGTTCTTTCGGTGAAGTTGTATATATTAATAGTACTATATTAAATTAATTATTTTAGGAAGAAATATTATAAGACCACAGATAGCGGAAGCAATAGCAGATATTAAGACAGCACCAGCTGAGATATCTTTTGCTTTTTTAGCAAGTTCACTTATATTTGGTGACGAAATATCTACAGCTGTTTCAATAGCAGTATTAAATAATTCTCCAGATAAAACCATGCCAAACAATATTAGACATATTAACCACTCTACTCGACTAATTTTTAAAACGATACCGAAGATGATAACAATAATCATAATAGATAGATGAATTTTCATATTACGTTCTTTCTTTATAGAAGTAATAATTCCGGTAATGGCATATTTAAAGCTATTTATAAGTTTTTTATTTTTATTCATTTTTTCTCCTTTACAATATTTTAACAATTATATTTAGAATCTCTTGTTCCATAATATCATAATCTAAATCTTTATGTTTATGATAGACAACTTCATGACAATAGTTATCAATTATACCAATAATTATATGGACTTTTTCTTCAAGATTTTGAGGGTTGAAACCACTATTAATTAAAATATGGGAGATTTTTTTAGTCATTAGCATTTCATCTTCATTAAAAATGGTAGCAATATCTTTGTCAAGATAACTCATAGCCATAAGTTCTTCATGAGCTTCTTTTTTGATATTATGAGTATTAATAAAGCTAGTGATCATTTTTGATAATATTTCTCTTAGGTTAAATTTATCTATTGTTTGATTATCAAGGATATCTAGCATGGGGAACATTATTTTGTTGGCATAATCTTTTGTACCTTCAATGAATATTGCTCTTTTATCACTAAAATACTGATATATTATACCTGTTGATACCCCGGCATACTTAGCAATATCTACGCATGTAACGTTATGATATCCTTTATTACACATAAGTTCAAAACCTAGTTTGACGATTTTTTCTCTTTTAGCAATAGAAGTTTTTTTTATAGGAACTCTTATTTCACTCATGGAAGCCTCCTTAGATACATTATAACATATTATTTATAAAATTACTCATTTCCTTTTAAGCTACTTACCATATCTATATGAGTTATTTTTTTAGATAGAATGGTAGAAATAAGATATGAAACAATAAATGTACCAAGGGCAGCACAAATATATGTTAGAGGAATAATGTGTGCTGTGAAATCGTAATGTTCTTCAAGGGCTTTATGAAAAAGCCAACTAGTTAGGTATTTGCCTAATGGAAGACCAATAATTATACCAATTATAGCTATCCAGTTATTTTGTTTAATAAATATTTTTTTGATTTGTTTGTCTTTAAAACCAAGAACTTTTAAGGTAGCAAATTGATATTGTTTTTCAGTGTAAGAGAGAATACCTAGGTTATAGATAATAATAGCGCCAAGAACTATAGCAATAAATATTATTAATACAATCATAGTTTTCATAGTGGATAACATATTATTTATACCATTTTCTAGAGTAGATACATCTTGAATTAAGATAACATTTTCAATATGATCGATATTACTTAAATCTTTATTGGTATATAAAGAATCTGGTTTATATGTTATACCTAAACTTTCCAAGTAATTTCTAGTCATAGTAATATTTTGATTTTGAGGATCTTTATTAAAACCGACGATAGTAGATTCATAATAAGTATCATTACCATATATATGCCAAGTAATAGTATCTCCTAGAGAATATCCTAGAGTACTTGCTAATTTATAAGTAATATATACCCCTTTATCATTATCTAATTTAATATAATTTTCTTTGTTATCAATAAATCTTATATAGTCATTAGCAGAGATAACAAAGATATTATTAGTTTCTCTTTTATTATCTTTTTTTATTTCGATAGCTAGAGTAGCTGAAGTATTAGCACCATAGGTATCTTCTAAAGTTTTTATTTGTTCAGTAGTTATATCTTCTTTTAATGATAATTTATAATTAAAGTTATAAAGATCATGAAATTGTAATTCAATAAAATGATTCATACTATTTAGCATACCAAGAGCACACACTATTAACATACTAGATCCTATAATACCAGTTATTCCCATTATTGTTCTTGCTTTATTACGAAGAATATCACGTAGATTCCATTTACTAGAAAAACTCATGTTTTTAAATAGGCCTTTAGTAGTTATGTTTAGGGTATTTTTATTAACACTTGGTATTTTAGTTCTTAGGGAACTAGCCGGATTTTCTTTTAAGATATTTAGACATGTTAGATAAGTAATAAGGCATGTTACAAGGATTACGATAATGGATACGAGATAACTAGAGGTACTTATTACAGGATGGCCATTGGGAATTTCAAAGAAGGATGTTTCCATATTTATAAATATTTTTCCGATGAAGAAATATCCTAAAACAATTCCAAAGATAGCTGATAAAATAGATATGCCAAGGCTATAACTGATATAGTGAAGAATAATTTTAGAATCTTTAAATCCTAGGGCTTTTAGGGTACCAATTTGGGTTCTTTGTTTTTGAACTACTCTTGTCATAGTGGTAATTACTGATAACATAGCAATAAATAGAAATAGTCCAGAGAATACTCCAACGTAAGTTTTTCCTTCGTCGATTTCACCTTGATATGTTCTATATGATGTGGTGTCTTCAACATTAATAATAGCTTTTGCACTGGAGATATTATCTTCAATTAGTATTTTGGTATCATCTATTTTTTTATTATCTTCGATAGTTACCATAACATAGTTAAAGGGAATATAGGCTTGATAATCAAAGTTAGGCATCAAGTTATTAAAGATTGTTTCATTATCAATGTTCATTTTTTTCATAAGGCTTTCTTTTATATAGTTTTCAGGTATTTCATTTGTAGATAAATAGGCAAAGCCATACTCTTCTCTATTAGGAATTAGTTCTGATTCATCTTTTAAATCATATAAATGATTGGGAACATTTATTAGAGCTACGATTGGTTCTTCTAGAGTCATACTGTCATATTTGATTGTAAGAGTATCCCCTACTTTAAGGTTGTTTTCTTTAGCAAAGAAATTATCTAACCATACGCCTTTTTTATCATATGAGAAACTATCACCATCAATAATATAGAACTTTGATATGTTATTAGATTCAATAAAGTTTAATAGTAGGGTTTTATCATTGTTACAGGTAGCTACAGTAGTTATTTTTCTTTCAGCATCTAATATATTATCAAGAGATTTTATTTTGGATATATTTTCTTTAGTAAAGTTACTACCCATTAAAATTAGATCTTCGAGGTTGTTTTCTTCATAAAAGGTATCAGCAGTATTTTGCATACCATCCATATATGCTTCAATACCGACGTAAGCCATAATACCAATTAGAATCATAAGAAATATAGTAATAAATTGAGAGATATTTTGGGAAATATCACGGACCATTTTTCTTTTTAGCATAATTACCAAGTAACCTCTTCAATATTTTTTGGATGTTTATTTTCTTCTATTTTATCTACTTGGCCATTTTTTATGTGAATGACTCTATCAGCTATTTCGGCTATTAGAGCATTATGAGTAACTATTACGACTGTATTTTGACCATTATTGGCATCACATTGACGTTTTAAGAGTTTTAGAACTTCAACGCCGGTTTGGGAATCTAGAGCTCCCGTAGGTTCATCACAAAGTAATATTTTAGGATTTTTGGCGATGGCTCTAGCAATGGAAACTCTTTGTTGCTCACCACCAGATAATTGGTTAGGGAACTTATTTAGATGGTCTTTTAAGCCAACACTTTCTAAGATATTTTTAGCACTTCGAGGTTTCTTGACAATGTCTTTGACAATAGCAACATTTTCTAAAACTGTCAATGTTGGCAAAATGTTATAGAACTGAAAAATGAAACCAACGTTTTCAGCACGATATGTGGTTAATTCGTTTTTAGAATACTTAGAAATATCTTCACCATCAACAATGATAGATCCTGAGGTAACCGTGTCCATACCTCCGAGTAAGTTTAAAAGAGTTGATTTTCCAGCGCCACTTGGACCTAAAATAACAACAAATTCACCTTTAGGGATAGAAAAATTAAGACCATTTAGGGCATTAAATGATTTATCTCCAACGGTATATGTTTTAATAACATCTGTAAATTTTATAAAATTTTTCATATTATCTTCCTTCCTTATGTGAAATAAATTTCATATTAATTATAATTATATGTTTGGAAAAAGTCAATAGTAATATGAATTTTTTTTCATATTTAAAAGCCACCATTTTTGGTGGCATATAATTTATGTTATATTTGTTGGTTTCCAAGATATTCAATAACGATAGTTACTAAGGGATTTGAAAAATAAGATACAGATGATATGTCTCTTATATCTGGCGTATTTAAGTAAATAGTCTGTTTGCTTAAATTTGCCAGTTCATAACTGTTGCTTATATCTGCTACCGAGATTATTCCATGAGCTACTAATTCGACAGCTTCGCCATTAAAGACCCACTCGCCTATACCGATGTAAACATTATCTGTACCAGCTAATCTAAATCCAACTGATACGAAATCTTTGGTAGGGTCAAAGTCGACACTTTCAACCTGTGGATAGGCAGATATGGTGAAAGTTATTTTATAATACCCTAGTTCGGTAAATTTAATAGTACCATTAGTCTCATCAAGAGTTATAAGGTTGCTGACATCCAATTCTTTACGTTTTACAGGAATTTTTCCACCGGTTACTACAGGAATACCATCTTTATAGGTTCCATCGTTGAATGTTACTAGGTATGCCGAACGAAGAAATGTTGGGCCAGGGGCACCGGTATCACCTTTCTCACCTTGAGGTCCTTGGATACGACCGATGTTTTTCCACATGTTATCGTTAGCTGACCACACGTATAAATCACCATTAACTAAGTATGAATCATTAACATTTCCTTGAGGGTGTTCATTAATCAATTGTTCATATGTATCATATTTTCCTAAGATAGATACACTGGTTCCATCTTCGCCTCTTGGTCCGGTGGGACCGATCTCGCCGGGGGCGCCAGTGGGACCAATTGGGCCGATGGGACCCGTTTCACCAATTAAACCGCGAGGTCCAGTGGGACCAATGCAACAAATAGGACGACATTTTTGATCTGCTTTTATTTTTTCTAATATTTTTTGATAGTTATTCATTGTTACCTCCTTTATTTATATAATATGGAGGAGGTTAGATATTTGTAGATTAAATTTATCCTATATAATATATAATATCGTAATTTTTTTAAAAGAAAAATAAGTGTAAAAAGCACTTATTCTTCTTTTAGTTTACATACATCTATCCAAGCAACATAATTTACGATGTCAGCTAATTTTGAGACTTCTATTTCAATAGCACTATGAGTTGATCCACAAGCGGGAAAGACAGTTTTAAATCTTTTTAATGATTCATCTAAATATATTTTAACACCATCGTTTACTCCGAATGGACAAACGCCACCGATAGGATGGCCTATTTTATCTTCTACTTCAATAGGAGATAGCATATGAGCTTTTTCATGAAAGTAAGCACGATATTTAGCATTATCTATTTTAACATCTCCAGCGGTTACTATTAAAATGATATCTTCACTAGTTCTAAAAGATAGTGTCTTAGCTATTCTAGCCTCTTCGCAATGTAATCTATCGGCAGCTTCTTTAACGGTAGCAGTTGAACCATCCATAATTATAATGGCATTATCTAAATTATATTTTTTTAAATATTCTCTGGCTTTTAATTCTGACATAATTTACCTCCAAGTAAATATTTTATAATATATTTAGAAGGATTTCAATGATTTTTTGTAAAACTAATTCTTTATTATCAGAACGATTTTCTTTAGTACAGGTAATAGTAGATGGATAAAACTTATCTTCTTCTTTTGAATAGATACTTATATATGTAAGATTATTACTGCCATATGGATTGGCAGGATCTGGTTTATTTAATTTACCAGTAACACCAATACCATAATCGGAATTTGTATATAGAGAGATTTGTTTACTCATAGCATTAGCTACTTCTTGGCTATATACAGTATATTTTTCTATAAGTTCTTTGGGAATACCCATTTTTATTTTAAATTCATTAGAATAAGTAATGGCGGAATATTTAATTACTTCACTAGCACCAGAAATATTAGTAATAGCATTAACAATGTAACCGCCAGTACATGACTCCATGGTAGAAATGGTTTTATTATTATTTATTAAGATATCAACTACTTCTTTCATATTAATCTACATTTACTCCTTTTGATAATAATTTTATATTTAAAATATAATAAATAACGTTATAAATAATATATATTATTATAGCAATATACATTACTAATTTTAAGGTATCAATAGATGGAGGAGTACTTGTAATAAATAAGTCCATGATATCAGTTTTAAAGATTGCTATAAGATAGATAATTAGAAAGGTTAAGGCTTGTGATATCATATATGAGATAAAACCATATAATATAGAATAAACCATTTTATTATTATTTTTCATATGTCCTAGTATTAAACCATTATACCCAGATTGAATCATCGTTATTATTTCTAAGAAAATGACTGTAAATACGATAAATAATAAGTTTAATACTTTACTATTATAGATTGTAGAAATTATAGATAAAGTTTGTTTTAAGGCAGTAAAATTTTCTTTAGTATAATAAGATATAAAGAGAGAAACAATAATTACAATGGTACTTGTTAAAGTAGTAATTATTACCGATAATATTTTAGAATCATATATTTGTTTTTTAGTAATAGGAAGAGTATGTAAAAGATATGATTCATCTTTATATACATGAACAGTTAAATTAGCCCACGTACGCATGATATTATTAATAAGAATACTAAAGATTAAAGAGATGGTAGTACCACTACATATTTTACCAATAATTTCGGCCATTAAGGAATTATCAATGCTTAAAAATATTCTAGTTAGAATACTAAAGAAGAGTACTATTAGATAGAAAACACTTAATATTTTATAATTATATTTTAAATCATATTTTAATAACTTTTTTAACATTTGAACTTCCTCCTGAAGATTTCATCTATCGATAATTTTTCTTTTTGTCTTAATTCATCAGCATTGCTTTGTAAGATAATTTTTCCTTTATCTATAAAGATTACTTCATCTAATATTCTTTCAATATCTGATATTAGATGGGTTGAAATAATAATACTGGCACCTTCTTTAAAGTTAGTAAGAATGGTATCAAGAATATAATCTCTAGTAGCAGGATCAACTCCAGATAATGGTTCATCTAATATATATAGATCAGCTTCTCTTGACATAACTAATACTAGTTGAAGTTTTTCTTGCATCCCTTTAGACATTTTAGATATTTTTTGGTCGATATCTAAATCTAGATCTTTTAAGAGGCGTTTAGCTTTTTCAGGACTAAAGTTATCATAAAATTCAGTAAATAATTTTAAGACGTCAAGGATAGTTTGCGACTTGTCTAAATAAGTTCTTTCTGGTAAGTAGGATATTATTTTTTTACTTTCTACTCCTAAAGGTTTGCCATTTACTAAGATGGTACCTGTTGTTGGAGTAAGAAGATCATTAATTAATTTTATAAGGGTTGTTTTGCCCATACCGTTTTTACCTAGTAAGCCTACTATTTTGCCTCTAGGAATAGTAAGATTTATATCTTTTAAAACTTCTTTATCGCCAAAGCTTTTAGATATATGGTTACATGTTAATAATTCCATTTATTTCACTCCTTTACTTAAATATTTTAGAATTAATTCTTTTGAACAACCAAGATTTTGCATTTTAGTTAGATATTCATTGGTAATATTTTTAGCATATTCATCTTTAAATTTAGCAATTAATTCTTTATCTTTTGTAACATACTTACCATTGGTTCTTTCTGTATAAATTAATCCAAGGGTTTCCAATTCTCCAAGTGCCTTTTGCATAGTATTGGGATTAACTTTATTACTTATGGCTAATTCTCTTACTGATGGAAGTTTGTCGCCGGAATTAATGCTTCCTGAAATAATATCATTTTTTAAATTATTTACCAATTGAATATATATAGGAATATTGTTATCAAAATTCATAATTACCTCACTACATTGTATTACTTGACTAATACAATAATACATAGATTTTGATCATTTGTCAAGTGTTTTTTGACATTTAAAAACTATTAGTTTGGAGCTAATAGTTTATTTATAACGCAATTTACCTTGTTTTAATAGATTTAACATATTGGTATTTTGAATACCGGTACCGGTATAGTTTTCGATGTCATTTAATTTGGCTAGTTCTTGACGATATTGATATGATGAGTCAACATTGATTTGTTTTAGAGCATCGACAATGGAAAATCCTTGATAATTTGGATTTGATAAGTAGGAATTAGGATTTTCATTTTGAATACAACGATCATTTACCCAACCAATACCGCCATTATTTAAAAGATATGGATTAGGAGCATTTTCAATGATACGGGTAATAGTTCCTTCGGTAATGGCAGGAATTAGTTTCTCGGTACTAGTACTAGATATATAAACACCATTTATTTTAACAGTTTGACCTATATGGTATGTTAAGGTACTAGAACTAGGGGATGTAAATGATGCATCAAGATACTTGGTAGGATCTATGCGATTATTATTTTGATATACTTCAAAATGTAGATGGGAGCCATAGGCATTACCACTATTAGACATATTACCTAGATAGGTTCCAGCCGATACTTTAGCGCCTATTTTTACCGGGAGATTTTTCTCTAGATGAGCATATAATGTTTGAAATCCGTTACCATGATCTATTTTTATATAATTACCATATGACGAGATACCAGTACTTCCTTTTAGATTATCATAACCGTCTTGAACTTCTATAACATTGCCACTACTATGAGAAATTACTTTGTCTAGAGTATAATTTTCTCCGACAATATCTAGAGCTTTATGATTATTAGAATATTCATTGGTTATTTCACACTTTCTTTTTTCTAAAATACGACAATTAATAATATCACTTCCTTCTATATAGAATATGAATATAGATGAAAATTTATCATTATAAAAGAATATAAGCTATATTATTTTAGATATATAATAAGCAGCTTTATATTCTTTATTTAGTAATTTAATAATATCTTTATTTATTTTATTTTCTTTATCATTTAGAATATTATAATAGATATATTCAATTCTTTCTCTACTATTAGTTAATTCTTTTATTTTATTAGTAGAGTTTTCTTTCTTCATAGATCTAATTACTAAGTCATTAAAATTATTAATATCATATATTCGAGAATCATCTAAGTTATAAGCTTTTCCTAAATACTCTAGTGTATCTATATAACTATTCATTGTTCTAAAGACTTCATCTTTTTGATATGTTTTATTTATATTTTTAAAAGTATATTTCTTACCAAATAGTTTTTTAAATATTTTCATCGTATCATTATAGCCATATTTAATACTTTTAGTAGCTGTTTTAGCATTAAATATTAAAGGCATGCCAATATCATTATTTGGTTTAATATAGATATGATTATTATCTTTAGGAAAGTTAGGTAAGATTTTTTGATGGCTAATATTTACTATAATAAATTTTTCAGCCCCCATTTTCTTAGCTAGGTTATATGGGATGTTTTCACGGAAGCCACCATCGATATATTTAGATTTTTCAATTTGCTTTATTTTAAAGACAGGAAATACGGTAGATGAAGCTATAATATAATCGATTAGTTTTTCTTTAGGTATTTTGTCTTTGGTTAATTCTTTAGCTTTGATTTTAGGTAATTCAACGGTAATTAGTCCATAATCTATCGGTGAATTATATATTTTATCTAGATTTAGACATGCTATTAAGTTATTTTTTAGGTTACTCGGATCTAAACCACCGGTGGTGGCTGATTTGATATATTCTTTGATAACTTCAATATTTTCCTCAGATTTCATTTTAACAGGAAACACGGTTTCAATATTTATTTTTTTCCATAATTCTTCGGCTTTCTCAAGAGTTTGTTGGGTATATAAGGCAGCATTTATAGATCCTACGGAAACACCAGTGACAATATCACATTTTATTTTTAGTTCTTCAAGGGCTTTCCATACGCCTACTTCATAGGCTCCACGAGCGCCACCACCCGATAAAACAAGAGCTGTTTTCATATTAATCCTTTCTTTAATCAATATTAATTAGTTCATAGTCTGTAGTGCCGATGCCTAAATTTTCAGCACATTCAATGGTATATGCTCCATGACGAGATTCAATTCTTTCTATTAGGTGATCTTTGTTAGGATCGGTAGAAGAATATACTAAATCTAGGCACGCTTTATCGATAGCAACAGGATCTGTTGAAGCAAGAATACCTATATCTTTAATACACGGGTCTTCAGCAACGGCACAGCAGTCACAATCTACAGACATGTTACACATGACGTTTATGTAGGCTATGTTTTTATTAAATAGATTTACGACAGAAGAGGCAGCATCAGCCATAGAGGCAAGAAATAGATCGTGGTCAGCAGTCCACAATTTAGCGGGATCTCCAGCGCCGTGAATGTAGGCTTTGCCATAGGAAGAAGCACAGCCAATTGATAATTGTTTTAAGGCGCCACCATAGCCACCCATTGGATGGCCTTTAAAGTGTGATAATACCAATAAGGAATTATATTTATCAATATTTTTACCAAGGTAATTCTTTTTAATTACTTTTCCGTTAGGAATAGCTACTTCTTTATCTGGTCCTTCTTCATCTAATAAATCAACATTAAAATATTTAGTCCATTCATGATCTTTAAGAAGTTCTTTGTGTTTTTCACTAGTGTTTCTAGCACCATCATAAGCGGTATTACATTCGACAACAGTACCACCAACATAATCGATAATATCTTTAAAGTATTCCGGATGAAGAAAGTTTTGATTACCCTTTTCTCCAGAATGCACTTTAACTGCGACATTACCTTTTAGGTCTAGGCCTAATTTTTTATAGATAGTTACTAGAGTTTGACTATCTAAGTTTTTACTAAAGTAAACTTTACTCTTCATAATATCACTCTCCTTAATTTAATTTTATCATTTTTTTTGAATTAATTATAGTAATTTATAATATTTTTATTTTTTTTATATTTATAGTTTCTTTTTTTAAGATATTATATTATAATTTATTTGTAGGGCCGCTTTAGTTCAGTGGTAGAACAGAAGCATGGTAAGCTTCAGAGGGCAGTTCAATTCTGCCAAGCGGCACCAGATTGATTGATAACTCGAACTATTCGGGTAAAAAATAAAACGACTTACTAAAAAGTCGTTTTTATGCTATCATGTATATAGATGAAGAAATCTTCATAAAATATTAAAAGAACACTTAATATCGCATGTTGAGTGTAGCCTATTTAATTGGTTCCACCTAAATCATTGCTGAGTTAGGTGGATTTCTTTTATATTAATACTATAAATAGTAAGAATAGTAAGTTGTTTTATTTTAACCAAAAGAACACCAGATCATTTGATAATTTAAACTATTTGAGTAAAAATTAAAAGAACGATTGATAACTCGAACTTACTTTGTCAGTTTAATTTTTTAGATGTTAAAAATGTTTGTAATATATTTAGAAATAGATATTTAATTTATTAAGGGTGTGCTATAATAGGATAAAAGGAGTTGGATATTTATGAATGAATTATGGAAAAATAAAAAGAATTGGATATCTTTAATAGTTATTTCGATAGTAGTTATAGTCTTAGCAATAATATTTTTTGTAATGAAGGATAGAAATGAAGTAAATAATAAAGATAAAGGGAATTATGTGGCTTATGTAAAAATTAATCCATTAGTTAAGTTAACATTTAATATTTCTAATTGTGAAGATAGTAATAATTGTGATAATTTTACAACCGAAGTAATGGAAGTAACTTCATTAAATGATGAGGCTTTGGATATATATAGAGATTTGGACTTTAAAGATAAAAAGTTAGAAGAAGTAATTGTGGCATTAATTTTAATGGCGAAGGAAAATAATTATAATATTGAAGATGTAATTATTACTACCAATTGGAGTGATAGTGAAGATTATATTAATAAGAAGATTAAGGACAAATTAACAAATACTGAAACGGAAGTGCAAATTAAAGTAAACTATCAAAAAAAGTTAAATGAAAAAGAGATAATTAATAATTATGAAAAAAAATATATTGTTAGTTTTGATAGTGATGGAGGAAGTGATGTTGCTAAAGAGACTATTATCCAAAATAAATTAGCAATTAAACCTAGTAATCCAACAAAAGAAGGGTATAATTTTATAGAATGGCAATTGGATGGTAAAACTTATAATTTTGATAGTAAAGTAGTTAAAGATATTACTTTAAAAGCAAAATGGGAAAAGATTACTGAGAGTAATGAAAATACTACAGATAATGGGCAAACAGGAATATCACAAAAAGAAAAAGATAATGCAACTTTAAAGCAACAATTAAAGGAAAAAGGATTAGTTTGGGATTTTAATACGAAGGAAGAAGCTTATCATATTCTTGATATTTGGTCTGGAGGTTATGGTGGAGAAGTTCTTGAAAATTCTTATGGAGAATCTGATATCGCTTATACGGTACGAGTAACGCTTAATACAGTTGCTTGTGGAGGTAGTGAAATAATCGATATTGATTGGAGAAATAATCAACCAGTAGATTTTATTTATTATCTTTATTCTAAAGGTTATAATTGTTCAGGTAATACAGGGTATTATAATGGTAGACATTTTGTAATTAATGAAAATAATGAGTTGATATATGATTAATTAAAAGGAAGAAGCAAGATTTTAGATGAGTTTATTTCATTTATTTCTTGCTTTTTTAAGATATTTTTATAATTAAGAATAATAGGGTGATTTTTTACATTGCTATTATTATTTACTTATTTTAGTGATATAATGGGTAAAAGATGGGATTGTTAAAAAACTTTGACAAAGTTCCAAAAGTATTTGGTAGATTTGTTAACTATATTTTTTCTATAATGAAGAGGAAAGGAGAGATTTATGGAATTAGGAAATAAGATTTTGAAATTAAGAAAACAAAAAGGATTATCTCAAGAACAATTAGGAGAGAAAGTAAATGTAACTAGACAAACAATATCTAATTGGGAATTAGGAGAAACACTACCTAATCCAGAGCAATTAAAACTACTTTCTAAAGAATTACATATTAGTATAGATGAACTTTTAGATAATACTGAAGGAAAAATTATTAATAGAGATAATATTATGTTTTAAGTAATGAGATTAGTAATATGGAAAAGACAAAAGAAATAAATATTTTAAATAATACAAAATTAATAACCGCTATTAAAATACTACTGATAAGTTTTATATTAATATTTATGGTTTCTTTTATAGTATGTGTATTGTATGCAGGTAATCTAACTTTTTGGCATACTTGGTGTTGGTGGGGATAAATTAAAAAAATACTAGGGATACTTAAATATATAGATGATATTTAGTATTAAACTAGTATTTTATTTTTTTGTAGGAATAAAACCGGTAATAAACTTATATTTTTCATTATCTTTAAGATATAAATAGGCAATTAAGTTAAAGATAATAGCTCCCAGAAAATTAACGAATAAATCAGCCATAGTATCTGTTAGGCCAATATCTAAATAACCACCAATAGTGGTTTCTATTTCTTTACCGGAAGAATCTCTTGAATATATTTTGGTATAGGCAATATCATCTAAAATAACAGATTTATTTTCACCTTTTTCATTTAGATAAGTAGAAGAGATTGTAGTTATTTGGGTATCTTTTTGGGCATCCATTAGGAAAAATGTATCCATGGTGTATTCACCAAACTCCCATAAGACGCCAATAGTCATCGAAAATGTAAAGGATACGAGTAAAAGATAGGCTGGCGATAAATTGATGTTTTCGGAGTTTTTATTTAAAAGATTTACAAGGGAAAAACCTATTCCAGCACAAATAAAACCATTTAAGGTATGAAGCAACGTATCCCAATGGGGAAAGATATTAAAGAAGTTATTTATTTCTCCTAATATTTCAGCAGCAAAGATAAATAGAATAATAATAGTTTCTAAGGTATTAGGAAGTTCTATTTTAAATTTTTCTTCAATAGCAAATGGTAAAGTTGTTAAAATAAGAGTCAAAAGGCATAGAAAAGCATTATTCCATTCTTTATGAATAATTTGCATAATTAGACAAACTATTATTAGAAAACGAATAACGATATATGTGGTTAATGATTTTTTATCAGTTTTGGATATAATTTTTTTAATTTCGCTTTTTTTACGCATAATTACCTCTCTTTCTTGGTATTATAAAGAATTAATTGTTTTTAGTCAATTGTTATTTAAGAATATGGGTAAATATGTTATAATTAGTTAGAAGTAAGATTAATAATACTTACTATACTGTATGTAATTATATGCAGAATATATCTAAAATCATGAGGAGGTAGTATGGACTTAAGTAAATTAAATAAACAACAGTTAGAAGCTGTTAAACATATAGATGGACCGATGTTAGTATTAGCCGGAGCAGGATCGGGAAAGACAAAAGTACTTACTAGTAGGATTGCTTATTTAATAGAGAATGGCGTTAATCCAGATAATATTTTGGCAATTACTTTTACTAATAAGGCAGCTAAAGAAATGAAAGAAAGGGAAATTAGGTTAATTGGTAATTTAGCTAAAGGAATACAAATATCAACTTTCCATTCTTTAGGGCTTAGATTAATAAAAGAAAATTATATAAAATTAGGATATAAGAGTAATTTTGTGATACTGGATAGTGATGATACATTAACAGTTGTTAAAAAGATTATGAAGGAATTAAATCTAAATCCTAAATTTTATAATGCTAGAGATATTAGAAATAAGATTAGTTCTGCTAAGAATGAGCTTCTTAGTCCAGAAGAATATGCTAAGATGGAGTTTGATAAGAATATTATTTTAGTTTATGAAAGATATAATCATAAATTAAAGATTAATAATTCTTTAGATTTTGATGATTTATTAATATTACCTATTAAATTATTTAAAAATAATCCGGAGGTATTAAAATACTATCAAGATAAATATAAGTATGTTTTAATAGATGAGTATCAGGATACGAATGAGGCACAATATATATTTAGTAAAATGTTATGTAATAATCATAAGAATATTTTTGTAGTTGGAGATAATGATCAGGCTATATATGCGTTTAGGGGAGCTAATTATAAGAATATTTTAAACTTTGAAAAGGATTATCCTAATTGTAAAGTTATTCTTTTAGAAGAAAACTATCGTTCTACGCAAAATATTTTGGATGCGGCTAATAGTGTTATTAAACATAATAAGATGCGTAAAGATAAGAATTTATGGTGTAATAATGATATTGGTAGTAAGGTTAAATATGTTAAAGTAGATAGTGATAAAGAAGAATGTGCTTATGTATCTGATAAGATAAAAGAATTGCATAATAATAATGTTAATTATGAAGATATTGCTATTTTATATAGAACTAATGCACAATCTAGATTAATAGAAGAAGAAATGCTTAGAAACGGAATTCCTTATAGAATAGTAGGTAGTTTTTACTTTTATAATAGAAAAGAAATTAAAGATTTGTTATGTTATTTAAGACTTATTAATAATAATTATGATGATGTTAGTTTGCTTAGAGTTATCAATACGCCAAAAAGAGGAATTGGAGAGAAAACACTTGATAATTTAGCAAAGAGAGCTAATGATAAAAATTGTTCTTTATTTGAGGCTATTGAAAGTGGTAAGGAGCTTACATTTAAGAATTTAATATTAAAAATGCAAAAGGAATGTGAGAGTTTAACCCTTACTGATATGGTTGAATTAGTACTTAAAGAAAGTGGGATGCGTGAAGAACTTGTTAATGAAAAAACTTTAGAAGCGGAAATTAGATTAGAAAACTTAGAGGAGTTTAAATCTATTACTAAGGGATATGAAGAAGAGTATGGAGTTATATCTTTAACTGATTTTTTAAATGAGATTTCTTTAGTTAGTGATATTTCAGAACATCAAGATAGTAATAATCGAGTAAGTTTAATGACTATTCATGCGGTTAAGGGATTAGAGTTTGATAATGTTTTTATTGTAGGAATGGAAGAAGGAATATTCCCGCATTACAACTCAATTAATGAAGGAACGCAAGCTGCTATTGAGGAAGAACGAAGACTTTGTTATGTAGCAATTACGAGGGCAAAGAAAAATTTGTGGATGTTAAATGCTAAGAGAAGAATGTTATTTGGTAATACGCAAATAAATATGCCTAGTAGATTTATGGATGAAATAGATATGAGATACATGGAAACTGAAAATAATAAGAGCGATATTATAAGTAGAACCTCTAATTTTGTAAAAGGAAACATGTTTAGAAATGAGGATGTATCTTATGAAGTTGGTGACCATGTAAGACATGATGAATTTGGTGAGGGTGTTGTAGTGTCTGTGGATAAGTTATTAGTAACAATTGCTTTCCCACATCCATATGGTATTAAGAAAATAATGGCTAAGCACAAGAGTATTACTAAAATATAAAGCTTACATAAGTAGTTAATGATTAACTACTTTTTTAATTAACCATTATATTTTTTTAGAATATAATATGATAGGTGAAAATGATGAATTATCTTATGTTAGTTAATAGAGATAACTTATTAGATAGAACTTATATACCAAATGATTTAGTTAATAGTGAGAGTATTTATAAGAATAATGTTATGATTAATAAGAAAGTTAAAAGAATTTTTAATATTATGAAGAAAGATGCTTTTAATATGGGATATAATATTGATATTATGAGTGGATATCGTAGTTATGATTATCAAGATAAGATATATAATAAATTAATTCATGATAAGGGATTTAATTATGCTTTTAGATATATTGCCCCTCCGGGAGGGTCAGAGCATCAAACGGGATTAGCTATAGATGTATGTATTTATAGAGATAATTTATGTTATATAGAACATGAAATAGCTGATTTTGAAGAAATTAAATGGTTGCAGAATAATTGTTATAAATATGGTTTTATTTTGCGATACCCATTAAATAAAGAAGATATTACGGGGTATAATTATGAAGCTTGGCATTTTAGATATGTAGGTAAAAAAGCTGCATATATGTATTTTAATAATTTAACTTTAGAAGAATATTGTCAAAAAACTTGTAAATAAAAAAAGATAGTGCTATGATATTTATTAGGTGAATTAGATGAAAAAAAGAGCAATAATATTATTTAGTATATGTTTAGTTATATTAATCGGAGCTTTTGTTGCCGATAGAATAATAGCTAATAAATATCTTGTGGAATTAAAATATAGTGAAGTAATAAAAAAAATGGAAGATAAAGATACTTTTATTTTAGTTATTAGTCAAACTATTTGTTCACATTGTAAAGAATACAAACCAGTACTTAGAAAAGTTCTTAAGAAAAATAAATTAACTGCTTACTATATTGAAGTTGATAAGTTGAGTGAGGAAGAACAAAAAGAGTTTAAAAAGTATATTAGCTTTGATTCTACACCAATGACGATATTTCTTAAGGAAGGAAAAGAAACAACAGCAGCAACAAGAATTGTTGGTTCTGCTAGCGAAGAAAAAATATTAAAGAAATTAAAAAGTAATGGCTATATTGAATAGTCATTACTTTTATTTTATCTTTCTATCATATGAATATTGTCTAATAATACTCCAGTTCCTTCGGCTACGCAAGTCAATGGACTTTCAGCAGTAAAGACAGGGACTTTTAATTCTTGGGCTAGGATTTGATTAAAACCATCTACTAAAGAACCACCACCAGTTAAGACGATACCTTTATCAATAATATCAGCAGATAATTCAGGTGGAGTTTGTTCTAAGATGCCTTTGGCAGCATGAATAATGGTATAGACAGATTCTCTTAGTCCTTCTTCAACTTCTTCACTAGTTAGAGTTATTGTATGAGGAAGGCCGGTAACTAAGTCTCTTCCACGAACTTCCATTTTTTCATTTCTACTACCGGGGAAAACGGTACCAATAGTTATTTTTATTTCTTCAGCCGTGCGTTCGCCAACTAAAAGTTTATATTTGTCTTTGATATACTTAATAATATCATTATCAAAAGCATTACCAGCTACTCTAATGGAAGCACTTTCAACGATACCTCCTAGCGATAAGATAGCAATATCAGTAGTACCGCCACCAATATCAATTACCATATTTCCAGATGGTTTAGAGATATCCATACCAGCACCAATGGCTGCTACTTTAGGTTCTTCTTCTAGAAATACTTTTTTAGCGCCAGTTCTTTCAGCAGCTTCTTTAATGGCATTTTTTTCAACTTGAGTTATATTTGATGGGCAACAGATTAGTATTCTTGGGCGTTGAAAGAAACTCTTACCATTTACTTTTTTGATGAAATAATTTAACATGACCTCGGTAGTTTCAAAATCAGCAATTACACCATCCTTCATGGGTTTTATAGCTTTTACTTTGCCGGGTGTCCTACCTAACATTTCGCGGGCTTCTGAGCCTACTGCTAAGGGTCTTTTGGTTTCTTGATCAATAGCAACAACGCTAGGTTCGTTTAATACTATGCCTTGTCCTTTGATGTATATTAAGACGTTAGCAGTACCTAAGTCTATTCCGATATCTTTATTAAACATGTTATCACCCTTTCTTTACTTATTTTACCATATCTTGACAGTTTTTTATAGTGTATATTGCTTTTTTCTTAAAAATAGTTGTCTAGTTGACTCTCCTCCGATTAGATGTCTTGTTTCTAGGTGGAGGGCCATTATTTCTTTGACTAAATTATATTTCTCAATGTCAATTAACTGTAATCTTTCTTGCATATCTTTGTGAACTGTGCTTTTGCTAACATTAAAAATAGTAGCAGTTTTTCTAATCGTATCTTGGGTGTCAATAATATGATTAGCAATCGCAAGTACTCTTTTATTTATTTCTTTACTCAATTTTATTACCCCTTCATTCAATTATATTATTTGAAAAAAAGGCATATGCCTATAATTCATCTGGGGTTTTATTATAGTATTTTTCTGGATCAACATTTTTTCCTTGGTAATATAGTTCAAAATGAAGATTAGAATCACTACTATATAATTTACAAGTACCACTTTTACCGATTACTTGGCCTCTTAATACAGTATCATCTTTTTTTACAGTTACTTCATCAAGACTTTGATAGATGCTTATTAAGTCATTGGTATGTCTTATTTTTATTGTTTTTCCCAATATTTCGTTATCGGTAACTTCGATAACTGTACCATCTAAGATAGAGATAACATCAAATTGTTCTTTAAGGCTATAATCAAGACCAGAATTTTGCATATATGTATTTTCATAATAGATAATAGCATTTTCTTGACTTGATGATTCAGCTTCATAATCATAAAATGATTTTAATTTTGTTACTGATTCATTTAAAAATGGTTTCATAATAGTATTTACTTGATTAATTACCGGAACATATTCATTATCAGTAACTATTTCTCTATCTACATATTCCATATTTTCAGGAGTTTCAAAACGTGAAGTATTGACGATTTTTTGAACGAGATATAAACTTGTACCAAAGGCAAAGATAGCAGCGCCGTATATAGCTGGTACGGCTAATTTTTTTAAATTTTCTTTATTCATTTCACTCACCTGTTATAAGTTTTAACAGATTTTAGAAATATATACTTAATTTTTTAATTTTGTTAAATTTGTATTAGGATAATAGTGAGCAAGTATTTCTTTATAGTTATAACCTTTTTTAGCCATACCTAAAGCCCCATATTGACTCATTCCGACACCATGACCATATCCTTTCATAGTTATTTTAATGTCATTTCCAAGTAATTCAATATTAAAATCAGTGGAACGTAATGATAATTTATTATATAAATCGGTTCCTTTAAATTCTTGATTATTGATTTTTAAAAGAAGTATGCGATTGGTGGTACTTCTTTTTTCTATTTCGATAGATAAATTTTTATTATAGGGAAGATTTAATTTTTCATAAAAATCTTTTAGAGACATTATTTTACTAGTTTGATAAGCGCTAGATACTTCACTATCCCATGGACTTTCTACGCTTTTTAGGTAATTACATTCAAAGTTAAAAACGGTTTGGCTATCTTCGGTATAACCATTACTGGTAGAAAAGAATAAGGTATCTGCTACTTTATTGTCATATTCTAGATATTCATCAATGGTTTCATTTACAGCAGTTCGTAATTTATTAATATTCTTAACATAGTTATTACCCCAAGCATTTTTTAGATAATCTTCATCCAAATATACTTGATTTAGAATACTATCGACAACATCGTAATCTAATTCTTTATTATATTCCATTCTTTTTAGGGCATAACTACGAGAAGCAACTGCTTGAGCTTTTAATGCTTCAAGTTCAAAGTCGATAGGCATTTCTCCCGCTAAAACACCCACAATATATTCTTCTAATGGAATATTTTCGATATTATTAGTATTTAATCTTTTTACTCTAATATACGTAGTTGTTATATATTTAAGTTCAATTTCTTTATAATTTTTATTGTAGATAAGAACAATAAAAAAAGGAATAAAAATTAATAGTGTTATAAAGATTATTATTTTTTTCATATAATCCTCTTTTCTTAATTTGTACTTCCTTATTTTAAACTATTTAAAAATTCAATAATAAAATTAGATGACAGATATGTTAGGCTAAAAACAATGATAATATAAAATACTCTAGCTTGGTATATTTTATTTTTCTTAAAGATATTATTGATATTTACACCATCTAATGACCATATAACTATCATTAATACGAGTAAATATATGAGAAAATTATACATTATTTTCTAAATCCTTTATTTTATTATTACGACGAATGTATCTATCTATATTAGAAAATGGAGTTTCTATAAAAGATTTTACAATGTCTTTAGCTAACTCTTTATCTAGATCTTCGGAGATAGCAATAACGTTAGCATTGTTATGGGCTTTACATAGGGTAGCTTCACTTTGTTTAGAAACTTTGGCACAATATACACCCTTCATTTTATTTAGAGCGATACTCATACCTATGCCAGTACCACAAATAGCTATTCCTAAATCAACAGATTTGTTGATAATTCCTGCTCCTAAAGCTTTAGCAAAATCTGGAAAATCTGACATTTCTTGGGTATTAGCACCATAATCTATTACATTATATCCTAAGGCTTCTAAATATTCTGTCAGAAATTGTTTCATATTTAATCCATGATGATCATTACATATTCCTATTTTCAAATTATCAATCCTTCTTTCTAACTCTTAATTAAATGTTATGATAAGTAGCTAAGAAAGTCAATATTTTTGACAATTTTGACAATTTATTGACAAGAATATAATCTTAGTATTAGAAAAAAAGAAGTTATTTGACTTCTCTTTCTAATTTCTTTTGCATTTTTCTTACTAAAGGTGAACCAGTTCTGGTGGCAAATGTCTTTTTAGCATTTTTAAATTTGTAATTTTGATATTCATATTTAGCAAGACGTTCAAATTCATCCATTTTAACAAGAGTTTCTTCTAAACTATTTTCAGCTATTTTAACTAAACCTGCTCTTCCCTTTAATCTAAACATTATAGAGAAAGTAATGTTAGAACTTATTTCATCTTTTCTACTTTGGTAAATGGTTTTTCCAGATACAATTTCAACATAATTCTTTCCATCTTTTGAGATAATAACTGGTTTTTCCTCTTCATCTGTATCGATAAATACACCATATATTTTATTTCTTTTGTTTTGATTTAGTTGATTACTTAAAGCATAATCTTCTAGAGCTTCTTCTTTATCATGATAACGTTTTACAGCTTCATAGTCACGGGCTAACATGTTTAATAGCATAGAGGCCATAACGTTTGAAATAGGATACTTTTCGCAATAACTTAATCCTAAGGTGTTAAAACCATCTTTGTCATAGCTAATGGTTCTTCCAGTAGCACAGTTAATCATTTCTCCATGATGCTCTTCAGCAATAACTGGAAATGATCCGCTAACTAGCCATGAGTTTAAGCCAATAGTAATACTATCATCTAATCCTAGCATATCTTGATCTAGAGTACTAAAATCAGTATATTCTTTTTCTAATACTCCTCTTAATACACTATATTTATGTTGGCATATTTGATCATTCTCTCTAGTATCATAACAGTTATTTAGTAATAAGACATATTTCTGGTTTGTTGTGATATCATCATTAATTTTTTTAGTCATAATTCCCCTCCTAAGTGTTTTTTATTATATTATTATTCATTTAGTTTGTCAAGAAAAATGAATAAAAAGAAAAACCACTTGTGTGGTTATAATTAGTTTTGTTTGTCAAAACCATATTTTTTATTAAATTTATCTACTTGTCCTTTTCTTGCTGTATTGCTTTGTGTTCCAGTATAGAATGGATGACATGCTGAACATACTTCAACGTTAATGTTACTTTTTGTAGATTTAGTTTTAAAAGTATTTCCACATGCACATGTTACTGTTGCTTCAACATAATTTGGATGTATATTTTTCTTCATAGTTTCTCCTTTCGCCATGACAAAAACAAGTCATAGTAATAAATACGTTTAATATTATATCAGTATTTTTTTGAATTTTCAACTATTATTTGATTAATTATGGAATATCCTTCGTTATTTAGAGAAAAATTATTACTTTTTTCTAATATTTCGGGATTATTTTTTAATTTTTTATTTAGTTCTAGGTAAGTATAGTTATGATTATTAGTAATTTTTTGCAACTTATAATTTAGATATGTAAAGATATCATTATAATTATTAGTGATGTTATAGTAACTTAAAACAAACACTTGATGAGGATTATACTTGGCTATTTCATCTAAAATATATTCCATATTGTTAATCATTTCATTAGTATAGGTATAAATATCTTTGGTATTATCATTTAATTTATTATAAATATCATTCATACCAACAGAGATAATGATTGTATCAGCTTTTTTAAATAATTGATGAATAGAAATAGTTTTATTATTTATATTTATTTCCTCATTATATTTAATTATATTAACTAGATCTATAATTCGATAATCTTTATTTACAAAATCTGTATTATATGTTGTTATATTTTTATTTTTTTTGGTAATGGGGTTATTAGCGGTATTATCGCCAATGGCTAAGTAGAAATTATGATTAGTTTCTGTTAAATTATATATTAAATAACAAGCAAAACATGTTAAAAAAAGAAATAATAATAGTATTATTTTTTTCATAGTATCACTACTAAATAATATTATATTATTTCTATTTTAGCACCGACAGATGACAATTTTTCTATTATTTTATCATAGCCTCTTAAAATGTAAGCAATATTATCAATTGTAGTTGTTCCCTCGGCAATAAGGCCTGCTACTAAAAGAGAGGCCCCACCACGTAAATCGGTGGCAGTTACGTCAGTACCAATTAATTTAGTTTTTCCTTTAATGGTAGCTTTATGATTATCTTTAGTTACTTTGGTATTGGCACCCATTTTATCTAATTCTTTTAGATTTTGGAAACGGTTTTCATAAATGGTTTCTTCAATGATACTACGACCACGACACTGAGTTAAAAATGTGGCCATAATTTGTTGTAAATCGGTAGCAAAGCCCGGATATACTAAAGTTTTTATATCGGTAGATTTATATTTTTTTACTTCATTTACTATGATATTATCTAAGCCAATTTCCATTTCAACGCCACATTCTTTTAATTTTGATATTAAAGCTTCTAAATGATTAGGAATAATATTATCTATTTTTAAGTTATTACCAAGTAAGGCAGCAGTAATTAGGTAAGTTCCAGCTTCGATACGATCCGGAATTACTTCATGAAAGCATTTGTGTAAGCGTTTTACACCAATAATTGTAATTGTACTGGTACCGGCACCTTTTATTTTGGCACCCATGTTGTTTAAAAATGTAGCAACATTAACAATTTCCGGTTCTTGAGCGGCATTGTCTATAATAGTTTTTCCTTTAGCTTTAACAGCTGCTAACATGATATTAATGGTAGCTCCGACACTTGGAAAATCTAAATATATATTATTTCCCTTTAATTTTTCAGCTTCAATAATAAAGTGGTTATCTTCTTCAGTAATGGTAGCTCCTAGTAATTCGAATCCTTTTAAATGAAGATTTATTGGTCTTGCCCCAATAGAACAACCACCGGGGAAATACATTTCTACTTTGTTAAATTTTCCTAGCAAGGCTCCCATAAAGTAATAAGATGCACGCAATTTTTTGGATAATTCTTGAGTAATTTCACGGTTAATAATACTACTGGAATTAATTTCAACTTTGCCTTTTTCACGTGATACTTTGGCATTTAAGTGAACTAGAATATTTTCTAAATCATCAACATCGGTTATTTCAGGGACGTTACTTATAGTTACTGTTTCATCGCAAAGGATAGCAGCAGGAATTAGGGCTACAGCACTATTTTTAGCACCACTGACAGTTATTGTTCCAGACAATTTATGTCCACCTTCGATTTTTATTTTAGGCATAAATACCTCCTTGTATATTTTATGAATTTTTCTTCGTTTTGTTCAACTATACAATAACATAATAATTTATAATTTGCAACCTTTATTCAAGAAGAAACTAAGTTAAAGGTTAATTAACTCAGTTTCTTTATTTTGGGTAGCAATTATTATATTATCTACTTTTATATTTTCTTTTGATAGTCTATCTTTTAATGTATTATATGCTAACTCTTCAGTATTATTTTCTTCTGATAAGTGAGCTAATAAGATGTATTTAGTTTTATTTCCAATAAATTTTGCAAGATATTTAGCAGAATCATAATTGGATAGATGGCCTTTATCTGATAGAATTCTTTGTCTTAATTCAAATGGGTAACGACCGTTATTTAGCATTTCTACATCATGATTACTTTCCATAATATATATATCACGATTGGTTAATATTGGGAAATATTTTTGATTTATGTAACCGGTATCAGTAATATATACGATAGACTTATCCATATTGCTGACGATATAGCCCACGGAATCATCAGTATCATGAGATGTTTTTATTACATCTATATCTAAGTCTTTAATTTTAATTTTATTATCTTTAATGAATTGATAATTTTCAATAAAATCTAGATATGGATACATTTTTTCAGTCATATATACGCATGGATTTATTTTTTTCAAGAGGTTTTGTAATCCTTTAACGTGATCTACATGGGTATGGGTAATTAGAATAGCATCTAGTTCACTAGGAATAACTTCAAGTTCGGCAAGTTTTGTCAATATATATTTGCTACTGTTGCCGGCATCTATTAGTATTTTAGCATTATTTGATTCAATATAGGTAGTGTTGCCTTTACTACCACTTGATAGAACACATACTTTCATTAGTATAAATTAAGAGGATTAATGGTATAACCACCATTATAGGGAATACCAATCCATACTCCAAAATCTAAGTGTGTTCCAGCATTTGATGATGAACCATAAGCTGGGGTTGGGACAACGTATCCAGTATTTCCCATAGTGGCAATTTTTTGACCGCGAGATACGGTTTGTCCTGGTTTTACTAAAATACTATTTAAATGCATATATTGTGTATAATATCCTTTAATATTGTGATTAATGATAATGTAATTTCCTCTTGTGCTATTACAACCGGTATTACCTCTTACACAGCCACTGCCAACAGCATATACTGTACCATTGTTAGCGGCATATATTGGTGAACCAAAACCGACATAGATATCAATAGCAGAATGGAAACTTCCCCAACGATATTGATAGTATGTGGTAATGGTATATGGGGTACTTGTTGGCCATGCCCAGTAAGATAGATCAGCGACGTTAGGAATATATTTATCACCTTTAACCAATATTCTACTTACTGATGGTTTTATTTCAGAGCTTCCTACTAATCCAACATCGACTAATTGGCCATTGATATACTGATATTTTCTAGTTACTTTATCTAGGCCATCTTCCCCTTCTCTTTCTACATAAGAGTATCCTATAACCATTTCATCATCATATTTTATTTCTGTGGTATACTTTTGAACTTCTTCTTGAACAGAGTGCTTTTCTACTACAATACTTATAACCGGATTAATTAACCCAACGACAACTTTTTGAGATTCATATAATAGATTATTGGCACTGGTAAACTCAGGGTTGGCTATTAAGAATTCTTTGGTATTTAATTTATTAGCTGTAGCAATTGATTCGATAGTATCTCCATCTTGAACAATATATGTTTGTTGTTCATCAAGAGTACCATATAAAAGGTATTTAGTTAATTCGGCGACATCAGTATATATATGTTCATTAGTAGATATGTATCCTTCTTTATATGTGATATTTTCTTTTATATAAACATCTTCAATTATCTCTCCATAATCTTCAATAGGTTTTTGAGTAGATTCAAGAAAAGAATTATATTCTTCTTCTGGTAAAAAAGCTTTAACGATATCTTTAATGGCTTCATCAAAAATATCTTTACTTAGAACATTAATTTTTAGGTATTCTTTTTCTTTATTATCATTTTCATCATTTTCGTCATTATTTGAAGATTTTTCAATATTAACAATTATACCTTTAATAGTAAAGCTTTGTTGTTTAACTAGCATACGATAAATTTCTTCATTACTATTATATTTGTTACTATAGGTAACTATTTTTTTTATTTCTACACCTTTAGGGGTATATATTTTATCAACTTTATACTTATCTTTTAATTTTTCTTCTTGGAGATTAATATATTCATTAAATTCTTCTTTAGATTTAACGGTACCTATTTTTTCACCTTCAAGATAGATAGCATATAATTCTTGAGGAGTTTTATTTTCAGTTAACTTAAAGCCTAGTAAAAAGATACTTAAGATAGAAATAAGAACTATAAAAATCATACTAAAGGTCCATTTTTTCTTCATATTTACTACACACCATCCTTTTTAAGAGACAAAAATGTAGAAGTCTTTTTCTTAAATAACATATCAATAGTAGCAGTTGGTCCATTACGATGTTTCAAGATGATTAATTGAATTGGAGCCGGGATTGAATCATCTGTTTGTGGTATATCTTGTTCTGGAGCATGGAGAGCAGCAACGATATCGGCATCTTGTTCAATAGCTCCGGATTCTCTTAAATCACTTAAAACTGGTTTTTTATCTTCTCTTTTTTCAACGCTTCTAGATAATTGTGATAAGGCAATTACCGGAACATTTAATTCAAGAGCCATTGTTTTTAATTTTCGGGAAATTTCAGATATTTCTTGTTGTCTTGCTCCTTGATATTTTCCAGATGAATCTATTAGCTGTAAATAGTCAATAACTACTAAACCTAGGCCTTCACCTTGGGTTGATAAGCGACGACATTTAGCCTGTATTTCGCTAGCAGTGGTAGCCGTTCCATCATGAAAATAGATATTGGTATCGGCTAATTGGCTCATTGCTTCATTTATACGTCTATAGTCTTCACTTTCAAGCCTTCCTGTCTGTAATTTTTTATTGTCTATTTGCCCTAGTGAACTAATCATTCTTAGTACTAATTGTTCAGCGGGCATTTCTAGAGAAAAGATAGCAATATTCTTTTTAGTTGATTTGGCAGCATTAGCAGCTATATTTAGAGCAAAAGCAGTTTTACCAACAGCAGGACGTGCAGCAATGATAATTAATTGGGTTTCATGCAAACCTTCAGTAACATTGTCTAAGTCTTTTAAGCCGGTGGTAAGACCAGTAATCTTACCTTTATTTTTAACAAGTTGTTCGATATCCTCTTGTGTTTTGGCTAAAACATCTTGTATTTTTCTAAATTCAGTTGTTCTTCTAGTTTTTCCAACATTTAAAATTTCTCTTTCGGCTAATTCAACAGCTTCGGCGACATCAACTTCGTCTTCACCAGCTTTTTTTTCAATGGCGGTAGCGGTTTCAATTAGTTTTCTTAGAGTATATTTTTCAGTAACGGTATTTATATAGTACTCAATATTAGCTCCGGTAGCAACACTATTTATTACCTCGGATAAGTACTCTACTCCACCAATTTGTTTTAATAAGTTTCTATCTACTAATTCTGTTGTTACAGTATTAACATCAACAGGATTATGTTTTTCATATAAATCTTTGATAACTTCAAATATTTTAGAATTACTATCTAGGTAAAAATATTCTTTCTCAACATCTTCACATCCTTTTTGAAGAGATGTTTTAGAATAGAACATTGAACCAATAAGGGCTTTTTCAGCATCTAAATTGTTAGGTAATCCTTTATTCATTCTATCACCTACTTTACTTTGGCATAAACTTTTTCTTATTTATAATTATACTATAAATTTAGTAATATGTCATTAATTATAATGAAAAAGAAATAACTAAAATGTTATTACGAATAGTAAGATATAATAATATATTTAAAAGAAATAACCCAATTATTGTTGGGTTATTTGAGATTTTATTTTTCTTTAATAGTTATTTTTAATTCGGCAAGAACTTTTTTATGAAGTTCTATTTTAACATAGTGAGTTCCTAATAGATTAAGAGAAGTATCGGCTTTTATTTTCTTTTTATCAATGTTATATCCAAGACTTGCTAGTTTTTCTTCAATTTGTTTAGAAGAAATGCTACCAAATACTTTACCATCGGTACCGGCTTTTACGACAAATATTATATTTTCTTTAGCTAACTTATCTTTAATAAGGTTAGCTTCATCTATATCTTTTTCTTCTTTTAATTGTTTATTTTTGATATCTTCATTTAATCTTTCATTACTAGTTTTAGTATATTTTACAGCATAGCCATTTTTGATTAAGAAGTTAGTTGCATAACCATCAGCAACTTCTTTGATTTCCCCTGTTCTACCTTGTTTTTTTAAATCTTTTATAAATATTACTTTCATATTATCACGTTCCTTTCGTTAATTATACCATAATTTTGAATGGTTAAAAGAAAAAATAAGCAAATATCTGCTTATTTAGTTGTATATGGAATAAATCCCATGAATCTTGCTAATTTAACTTGTTCTGCTACATGACGTTGGTGTTTAGCACAAGTACCAGTAAATCTTCTTGGTAAAATTTTACCTGAATCGTTTATATATTTAGTAATTACATCAACATTTTTGTAATCAACTGGTTTTCCAATACACATATAGCATACTTTTTTTCTTTTTTTACGAAATTCTGCCATTTTTGTTCCTCCTTTTTTAGAAAGGTAATTCACTATCACTTATTTCTACTTTTTCTCCAAAGTTAGCAAATGGATCATTATCAACAGATGTTGTTTCTGGAGCTGGAGCTTGACTCATATCAATATCAAATGGATTATCATCAGGCACCATATTTTCTCTTCTCGATGTATCATTAGCTGATCCTAAAAATTCTACGTTACTTGCTATTACTTCGGTTACATAAGTTTTCTTACCTTCGTTATTATCGTAGCTTCTTGTTTGAATTCTTCCTTCAACGGCTACTTGTCTTCCTTTTGAAAGATATCTTGCTACATTTTCAGCAGGTTTATTCCAAACTGTTACATTAATAAAATCAGTTTCTGGCTCTTTTCCTTGAGCAACTGGTCTACTTATGGCAACATTTATTTGACAAACAGCAGTGCCACTTGTAGTATGTCTTAGTTCGGGATCTCTAGATAATCTTCCTATTAAAAATACTTTATTCATATTTCCTCCTACTTCTCAACGTTTAGTATTAAATGTCTTAATACATTTTCATCTAAAGATGCAATTCTATCAAATTCTTTAATAGCAGTATCTTTATTTGAATCAATGTTATATAAGTAGTAGAAGCCAGATTTATGACCTTTAATTTCATATGCGAATTCTTTTTGGCCAAGCTCTTTAGATAAAGTAATAGTTGCTTTATTATCTGTTAAAGTTTTTTCTAATTTTTTAACAGTATCTTTAACAACTTTTTCTTCTAAATCAGGTTTAACGATAAACATTATTTCATACTTTCTCATTTATTACACCTCCTTATGGTCTAATGGCCTTTTCAGGCAAGTTGGTTTTCGGCATTAAAAAGCCTAGAGTTCTTTCACTCAAGTGGTATTATAACAAATTATTTTTAAAAGTACAAGTTTTTTTTGATAATATGGGAAAAACTTCGATTTTTTTTACGAAGTTTGTTATTCATTATAGAACTTATCAATATTATTTGGTACTTTATCATTTATAACAGCATTAATTATTTTGTCTTCTTGTTCTTTTGATACTTTGCGTCCTGTCATTTCGGATAATGTACCAATAACCTCTTTTAAAGTTTTTTCATCTTTCATATTACCGTTTTGAAGTTTACTGGCTAATTCTAAAATGGTATCTTTGTTAACGTTTGTTTTCTTTTCTACTTTTTTAAAGAAATTATCTGAAAATCCCATTATACCTCCTATAATATAATATATGCTTAGTAAAAGGAAAAAGAAATGAAGTTTTATTCTTCATTTCGATTTTTAAATTCTATTTCGATTGGAGTTCCTTCAAAGTCAAAAGATTCTCTAATTTTATTTTCTAGGTATCTTTCATATGAGAAATGGACTAATCCTTTGCTGTTAACATTAAAGACAAACTTTGGAGGAGTTATTCCTTTTTGAGAGACAAAATATATTTTTAATCTTTTTCCTTTGTATGATGGAGGTTGATTTAAAATAACTGCATCTCTTATTACATCGTTTAAGACACTGGTTTTAACTTCTTTACGAGAATTTTCATATACTTTTTTTATTTCAGGCATAAGGGTATGTATTCTCTTTTTTGTTTTAGCTGATAGAAACACTATGGGAACATATGATAAGAACTGGAATTCAGCACGGATTAATTTGGTATATTCAGCAATGGTTTGATCTTTTATGGTATCCCACTTGTTTACTACAAGGACTAATGGTTTTCCGGCCTCAAGAGCATAACTTGCTATGTGTTTGTCATGTTCAATAATTCCTTCTTCGGCGTTTATTACAACAACGCAAACGTTACTTCTTTCAATAGCTTTCATAGCTCTTATTACGCTATATTTTTCAATATTTTCATATATTTTGCCACTTTTCCTAATACCAGCCGTATCTATTATGACATATTCTTCTTTTTCATAATTGAATGGGGTATCAACAGCATCTCTGGTAGTACCAGCTATGTTACTTACTATGGCTTTTTCTTCATTTAAGATAGCATTTACAAGACTGCTTTTACCGACATTAGGGCGTCCTATTACACAAAATTTAATTCGATTATCTTCTTGTAATGGTTCTTCTATTTCGGTAAAATCACTGGTTATTTCATCTAACAAGTCCCCTATTCCTAGATTGTGTTCCCCACTTATAGGAATAATATTAGGAAATCCTAATTCGTAATAATTATAAATATCATTCTTTCTTTTTTCATTGTCTATTTTATTAACAGCTAAAATAATTTTTTTATTACTCTTTATAAGCATATCTCTTATTTTGAAATCATTAGCATTTAATTCTTCTTTACCATCAAGAATGAAGACGATTACATCAGCTTCGTCTATGGCAAGAGTAGCTTGAACAATAATTTCTTTATTAAAGTCAGCAATGGACAAATCTATTCCACCGGTATCTATTAGATGAAATTTATGATTTTTATAGGTAACATCACCATATATTCTATCTCTAGTTACTCCGGGTGTATCTTCTATTATGGATATTTTTTTACCTACTAATTTATTGAATATGGTAGATTTTCCTACATTAGGACGTCCTACCAAAGCTACGGTTGGCGTTTTCATATGAGCCTCCTTTATTATTTTATATCTATGGTTTCAACTATTTTGTTGTGAACTTCTTGTTTTCCTAACTTGGTAACACTGGAAAATAAAATTAAATCTTCTCTGGTTACTCCTAAAGTTTTAGTGATAATATTAATAGATTTTTCATGATTATTTTTGCTAACTTTATCTACTTTAGTACAGATAATAGTTACAGGAATATTATAATGTTTTAAATAATTATACATTAAGATATCATCTTCAGTAGGTTTGTGGCGAAAATCTACTAACATGAAAACCATTTTTAGGTTATCTCTTGACTTTAGGTAATCTTCCATAATTAGGCCAAACTTTTCTTTTAATTGTTTACTTACTCTAGCAAAGCCATAACCTGGGGCGTCTACTAAATAAAAGTAATCATTTATTAGATAAAAGTTTAGGGTTTGAGTTTTTCCCGGTTTGGCACTAGTTCTAGCAAAATTTTTACGATTTATTAATGTGTTAATAAAACTGCTTTTTCCAACATTAGAACGACCTACCAATAGAAATTCTTCTTTTTTATCCGTAGGAAACTGACTAAGTCTAACGGCAGAAATTGTTAATTTAACATCTAAAATTTTCACATAAATCACCATTATCATTATACAAAATAATTTGTATTTAGTCAAATTTGTTATTTTGATATAACGATTTTATTGTAATTATAGGGTTTTATGTTAAAATATTTATTTGTGAGGTGGTTATGTGAATAAGCTATTAGATAAATGTATGCTTTGTCCTAGGGATTGTATGGTTAATAGGAATAAATTAGAAACAGGTTTTTGTAAAGCAGCAAATAAGATTAAGATTGCCAAGGCGTATTTACATATGTGGGAAGAGCCTCCAATAACAGGGAAGAATGGTTCTGGAACGATATTTTTTAGTAATTGTAATTTGAGATGTATTTTTTGCCAAAATTATTATATTTCTGAATTTAATAATGGGTTAGAAATAAGTACCATTGAATTTGCTAATATATGTATTGATTTACAAAGGAGGGGAGCTACGAATATTAATTTGGTTACTCCGACACATTTTGTCCCACTTATTGTAGATGGAATACAATTAGCTAAAGAGAATGGGTTAAAAATACCTATAGTTTATAATTCTTCTGGATATGAAAAGGTTGATACGCTTAAGTTATTAGAAGGAATTGTAGATGTTTATTTACCCGATTTTAAATATTATGATGATACTTTGGCTTTTAAATATTCTGGGTGTAAAGATTATTTTAAGTATGCCAGTGAGGCTATTTGTGAGATGGTAAGGCAAAAGCCAAAATGTTCTTTTGATAAAAAGGGAAATATTACAAGTGGAGTAGTTGTAAGGCATTTAATTTTACCAGGTAATATAGATGATAGTAAAAGGGTTTTACAGTATTTATATGGGAAATATAAAAATAAAATATTTTACAGTATTATGAATCAATATACACCGGTAAGAAAGTGTAAGTATAGTGAATTAAATAAAAAATTGGATGAAGAGGAATATGAAGAAGTGATTGATTATGCATGGAATTTAGGAATAAGAAAGGCTTTTGTGCAAGAAGAAGGAACTGTTAATGAAAGTTTTATTCCCGATTTTGATTTTGGACAGAGGAAAAAATAAGTTTTTAAATTAGGGTGTCAAAATGACACACTTTTTATTTTAGTTAATTAAGACAATATAAAAAAACTTACTGTGATTAAGCAGTAAGTTTTTAGTCGTCTTTACGGTTTGCGACGATTAGAGCAAGTCTTAATATCTGAAATAAGGTTGACAAGAGAGAGGCTACATATGTAAGAGCAGCCGCGGTTAGAACTTTTCTTGTACCTTTCTTCTCTTCAGCAGTAGTAATATTTAATGCTACTAATTGTTTTTTTGCTCTATTTGAAGCATTAAATTCTACAGGTAAGGTTACTAGTTGGAATAACAATATTACTAGTAATAGAATAATACCAAAACGGGCAAGGTTTAGGGCGTTTAGAATTAGGCCAATGAATACTACTAGGTAACCAATCTTTGAGGAAAAATTAACAAATGGCACTAAGGCTGAACGAATTCTTAAGAAAGAATATCCTTCTTTATCTTGAATAGCGTGGCCACATTCATGGGCAGCAACAGAAACTGATGATATAGATTTACCATCGTAGATGTCTTCGGATAAATTTATTGTTTTGTTACGAGGATCATAGTGATCGGTTAATTTTCCGGATACGCGATTAATTTTAACGTTTTCTAAACCATTACTATCAAGAATTTTACGTGCTGTTTCACAACCAGTCATTTTACTTTTTACACGTTCTTCTTTGTACCTACTATAATTTATTGATATAGATATTTGAGCAATAGCTGTAATTATAACACCAAGTAGGGGCAAACCATAATCAATAAAGAAATATTCACCATATGTCATTATTTTATCACCTCATATGTAGTACCCTCACGAGTATCTTTTATAATAATTCCTTTTTCTTGTAATTCTTGTCTAATAGAATCTGCTAAAGCATAATCTTTATTTTGTTTAGCAAGCTTTCTTTTTTCTAGCATTTCTTCTATATAAGAGACTAATTCAGCTTCTATTTTGTCTTCTTTTAATAAATCAAGAGACAATACTTTATCGAATGATTCAATTAATGCTAACTTAGTACTATTGTTTATGTCACTTTTTAGGACGTCATATAATACAGTAAGAGCATTAGAAGTATTTAGATTATCTTCAAGGGCATTAGTAAATTCTTGATTATATTTATTGAATGCTTCTTTGTCTAAAGCAGCTTTATCTTGTTTTAAAGACTTTATTTTATTTATTAATTTATTATATGTATTTTCGGCAATATCAAGAGATTCATAGGTAAATACTAGTTGTTTTTTATAATGGGATTGTAAACAAAGTAAACGGTATGATAGGGGATTATAACCTTTTTGTTTAAGTAAATCTACTGTTAAAAATTCGCCATGTGATTTACTCATTTTACCAGTTGAATCATTTAAGTGTTCAGCATGAACCCAATAATTACACCATTTATGACCGATATAACTTTCTGTTTGAGCAATTTCATTGGTATGATGAGGGAAAATATTATCAACACCACCGCAATGAATATCTAAGTGTTCTCCTAAATATTTTAGGGAGATACAAGAACATTCGATATGCCATCCAGGGTAACCAAGACCCCAAGGGCTATCCCATTTTAATTCTTGATCTTCAAATTTAGATTTAGTAAACCATAAAACGAAATCAGCTTTATTCTTTTTATTTAGATCCTCTTCGACAGTATCTCTAACTCCAGATAAAAGTTCTTCAGCATTATGATTAGTTAGTTTATAATAATCAGTTAGTTTAGATGTATCAAAATAAACATTACCATTAGCAAGATAGGCATATCCTTTATCTAATAGTCCTTGAATGACTTTAATATATGTAGAAATTTCTGTTGTTGCAGGGACTACAGTTTCAGGCCATTTAATATTTAGTGTCAGACAGTCTTTTTTAAAGCATTCAGTATAATAGGAAGCTACTTCTAGGACGGTTTTATGTTCTCTTTTGGCACCTTTTAACATTTTGTCTTCTCCGGTGTCGGCATCACTTGAGAGGTGTCCAACATCAGTAATGTTCATAACTCTTTTAACATTGTAACCAAGGTATTTTAATGTTTTTTCTAAAATATCTTCCGTAATATAAGTTCTTAGATTACCAATATGGGCATAATGATAGACGGTAGGTCCACAAGTATACATAGTTACCTTATCTTTATCGTAGGGAATAAACTCTTCAATTTGTTTTGATAATGTATTATAAATTTTCATAACATTCTCCTTTTTGTATTTACATTATAGCATTTTATATATTTTATGTAAATATTTTTGAAAATATAAACTGTGTTTTATTACGGGAAAAATATGATAAATTTACTAATTTTTGTTTAATATAATAGAAATAAATGGTATACTAAGTAAAAGAGGTGAATTATGCAAAAAGGAAAGTTTATTGTAGTATCTGGACCTTCTGGGGTAGGAAAAGGAACAATATGTGATAGATTAGTTAAGGAGTTAAATGCTGAATATTCTGTATCTTATACGACAAGAGAACCTAGAGTAGGCGAAGTGAATGGCGTAAATTATAATTTTATATCAATGGACGATTTTAAGAAAAAAATCGAATTGGGAGACTTTTTGGAATATAATTTATACAACGGTAATTATTATGGTACTTCAAAGTCTTTTGTTCTTAGTAGAATGGAAAAGGGGATTAATGTTTTTTCTGAGATTGATGTTAATGGAGCAAGGAATGTCAAGAGAATATTTCCAGATGCATTACTTATATATATTGCTCCACCTTCTATGGAAGAACTTAGAAATAGACTTATTGGTAGAGGAACAGAAGATATGGAAAAGATTAATAATAGATTAGCGATTGCTGAAAAAGAAATGCAACAGGTGGATATGTATGATAAAGTTATTGTAAATGATGATCTTGAAAAGGCGATAGACGAGGTTAGAAAAGTTATTTTAGAAAAAATATAAGTAAGCTTAGGCTTGCTTTTTAGATTGATAAATTTTATAATGTATTTATAGATAGGAGTTGGATATGAAAAAGAAAATTTTAATGGTAGTAGGGATAATTGCTTTTCTATTTGTAACTTTGATTGCTTATCTTGTAATTAACGATTTAAGAGAAGAGAAAAAACTAAAACAGGAGCTTAATGAAATTACAGAGTTAGTTACTGATAGTAAGGCAGATATGCAAGAAGTTAGGAAGAAACTTGATACAATAGTTACTAAGGATGATTATGCAAAAGTAGAAAAGGCAGCGAAGAGATACTTATCAGATGCTTTTGATAATATTGTCGATATGGCTGTTTTGCTTCAAGATGAGAAAATGACAGATATTTTGACAGTTAGTAATTATAATGAAGATGGTCCTGATTTTTTAAGAACTAAGAAATATATTAATGATACTAAAGAGAGTTTAGCAGAATGTAGAGATAAATATTATGAGTATTTTACTGAAGAAAAGGCATTATCTTATATAGATACTAAAAATTTAGATAATTATTATATAGATTTTTATAAGAAAGAAGTTATTGGAGATGTTTCAATAGAAGGCAAAGATAAGAAAATAGAAAATTCAATTAATGAGGTAATAAAAATGCTAGACGATGAAGACAAGATAATTGATTTTTTAATTGCGAATAAGGGTAAATGGAATGTTTCTGGAAATAATATAGTCTTTGATACTGATGAAATGGTAAATGAATATAATAAAATGTTAATTAATGCTGGCTTTTTAGAAGATAATGATAATTTATAAGATAGAATATTAAAAAACTGTTAGTTTTAGGCTAACAGTTTTATTTATTTAAGTATTTTAATTCACCCATTTTAGATGTTGGAACAAAGCCAGATGGTGAAGCAATTAAATCAGGAATACGGTTAACAATAGCGGCACATGTAAGTTCAACAGTACAAGGTCTGGTGATTACCATATTGGTATTAGGTTCTCCTTCAATAGTCCAATCATTTTTATCGCAATCATTTGGGCCATATACTTTGCCAATACACTCTGTAACTAGTTCAATACCTTCTTCGGTTTTAGTGGTTACAACAGCACTCATACCAGTGGCAATGCCTTTTTTAATATCCATACCTAAGGTTTCTGAATGAATGTCTTCATCGCTATATTTAGGAACACATTTTTGACTTTGGTGGGTAACATGTAATCCTAGTTTATCACATAACCAGCCATTAACATTCCACATGTAACTTGGCAAAAATTCTCCAGATTCGATTATTTTATTTCTTTCTTCTTCACTAATATTATCGGCTGAAGCTACTTCTTTTTCAAAATCTTCAGGGCTTAAGCCGGCGCCATGAGCTTTTGCTAAAGCAATACCATAGTCTTCAACATTGTATGAAGAACTACCTACGATTCTTTTTACTCTTTGAGTAGCTCCTACTAGAGTAGATATTAAATTACCCCAAAAGGCTTCTTGATAACCACTTCCTGTAATAGTACAGTTGTGTTCTTTGGCAAGTTTGTCTATTTCTTTTGTTAAGTTTGGATTAGAATTCATCGGATAGAAAGCTTCTTCACAAGTAGTGATAGCATTTATTCCTAGTTCAGCACATAGTAATAAAGCATCTTTAACATCATTTAATAAGCTCATAGTAGTAACTATACATACATCAGGTTTTGTTTCGGTTAAAACCTTACTAGCTTCTTCATTAGATGATACGGTTACGCCAACATGAGGCATTTCCATAATTTCGCCAATATCTTTACCAATAATTTTAGGATTGATATCAATTGCACCAACTATTTGCCAATTGTTTTCTAAGACATAACGCATTGTGTATTTAGACATTTTTCCGCAACCATATTGTACAACTTTAATATTTTCCATATATTTTTTCCTCCCTATCATAAGAATAACATATATTTGAATTTTTTAAAGTTTTTTCGTAAAACTTGACATATATTTTATATTTTTTTTATTAAATTTAGTAAATCTTTAGCTGACATAGGATTAATATATTTCTTTTGATTATCAATAATTTCTTTTCTAAGTTTTTCATTAGTAAGAAGTTCTTTGGTACTGGCAATTATTTGTTCAGGAGTTTCACATTTTATACTCATACCATGAGAATTAAAGAAATTAGTATTATATGTTTCAATGCCAGGAATAGGAAAGATATGAAGTAATGGCTTATGTAATGAAGCAATTTCTGTTGAGGATAAGCCACCGGGTTTTGACATTACTATATCAGAAGAAAATATTAAATCATTTATATTGTTAACAAAGCCAAGAGGAATTAATTTATTATTATTTAGTGTTTTTAATTCAGTTAGAAGTTTTTCATTAATACCACAAACAACAATTATTTTAATATTGTTTTCTTCTAGTAAGGTAGGTAAAAATTCTTCTATTTTACCAAAACCCATACTTCCTAACATAATTAATATTACTCGTTCATTTTTTATATTTAATTGTTCACGGATGTTTTTAGCATCTTTTATAAATCTGGAAGAGATGGGGATGCCAGTGGAAATTAGGATTTCTTTAGGAATACCTCTTTTGATAAATTTTTCTTCTAAACCTTTTTGGATTATTAGATAGTTAGGATGGGTTTCTTCAAAAAATGGACAAGGTTCATAATCAGTGGCGACGACTATAAATTTTATTTTATTTTGGGAATGATTTTTATTTATAGCGGTTAGAGTTAAGGCTGGGAAGAGATGAGTAACTATTATAAGGTCATAGTTGTTACTAGTTATATAATTATATAGTTTTTTAGTGTGTAATTTATTTACTAGATATACCGGACTTGTTATTCTTGTTTTACTATATAATTCTCCAAGTTTATAGGCATTTTTAAATATTTCACCATTACCACTTAAGGTTTTTAAATAAATTTTAGATGATAATTCTTTGGCGTTAGCATTGACAATATCATAAAAATCTGAATATGTGGTGCTTATACCATTACTTTGGAGTTCTTCACATATATAATTAGCACATGAATTATGACCACCACCAGTGCTACAGGATAATACTAAGACTTTCATTTAATCACTCCTTTAATACTTGCGAAAGTTCTTTCTTTTAAATCAGCTATTCTCTCTTCATAGGGTAAGGTTTCATTGGGATAAATTGGTTTTAAGATGATAGCATGAAAACATTTATTTTTTTTATATAATTTATATATACCTTGGGGGTTTGTTAGAAGAAATCTAATTGGTTGAATAGAGACGTTAGCATCTACAGCCATTTTAAAAGCTCCATATTTAAAGTTTCGAACCTCTTCGTAATAGGGCCACATAGAACCTTCTGGGTACATGTGAACAATTTTTCTTTTTAGTAAGGCATTATTTATTTGTTTATAAAAATCTCTTTTCTGATTTTCTTTTGTTGGTATGGGCATAGCATAAAGGAGTCTTATTAGATGTCTAACAAGAGGAATTTGAAAATTTCTTTTAATAGTTGGGTAATATACTCGTTTAGGATAATATATTAGTCCTATCATAGTACAATCCATGGGATGAAGATGATTAGATACGGAAACAAAACCAGAATTTTTAATAAGATTTTCTTTATTTTCAATTTTATAACCATAAATTATTTTGTTTATAATTATTAGTATGATACCTATAGGAATTGCTATTATATTAGAAATTATCTTAAAAAAAGGATTAGTTATAATATATTTATAATTATCTTTTATATTAAATTTTAATGGTTCCCACGTATGGTAGATATGTTCATTTTCAGATATATTTTTATAATTATACTTCTTCATTAAATCACCATTTATTATATGTGAAATGATTATAACATATTTTTTGTAAAGAAAAAAGATGATATTTAAAATGTGTATTTTAAATATCATCTTTTATATTTTTAATTAAGTTTCTTTTTAAGATACAAGATGCTAGATAGTGAGGATAGAAAAACAATTATGCTTATAAGAATACTGGTGTCTGATGTTTGCGGATTTTTAATTGTCTCTTGAGAAGATGATACTGCGATGGTATAAATACTGAAGTGATCAGCATTAAATGTAGCATATCCATCTTTCTCTGTTACTTTATATTCAGTTATTTTACCATCATTATCTACATAATAAGCTATTAATTTTTACCCTTATACTCTTCTTTTAGGGGTATTTTAACTTCAAAAGAACCATTTTCTAATTTGTTAATATAGCTTTTTTCTGCTTGAGAGAATAATTTTAAATCAAACATTTCTCCCATATTTAGTTTTAGTAAATTCATAATTCTTTCATATTCTTGACCAACGGTTATATTATTAGCTTTTATCATAGTATCTAATGGAATGATGCCACTATTACTACTGATAGTTATATCAGTTTTATAATCACTTGTAATTAATTTAGGACTATACATTTTGGCGTTATTTTTACTTATTACAAACATATAATCTTTTTGATTAATTTTAGCTATATATACTTTACCATCGGCAGAAGCACTATTGAATTCTTCTATTTCTTCAGCACTAAAGTAATATCCTACTTCATCTAAAGTTTTATTACTGTCTTGGATGATTATTTTTCCTTTTCCAATATAAGTATCTATTCTATCTTGTAAAGTTTCCATGATATTTTCATTTGGGGTTTCTTCAGGGACATATAATATATTATTAGTTTTTACTCCAATAAAAGGAATTACATGGTATAAAGTGTTATCATATTTATAATATCCTACACCATAAGCTTCATTTATAAATGGATTATCATTACCACATCTTATGTCTATATAGAAATTTTTGTAATTTATTAATGCTTTATACTCATCAGAATAATTAATTATAGAACCACCATATAACCAGTAATTAATAATTTCTAAATCTTTCAATGAGAAGGTAATTTCATTATTTTGATCACTTTTTTCTGCTACTTTTTTAATTATTTTATCAATATTTTCTTTTTCTGCTTTATCATAATTATATTTGATATTTACTTCTTTATAATCTTCATTAGTAGAAGCATTTTTAATCATACATTTAGAATAATCACTATTACATCTACTAAGGTCTGGTGCGTAACCGTAGTATGTTCTTATAATACTTTCTTCGAATATTAAAGAGGCAGATGATATATCACCTTTTGTTGGGGGAATACTATTTAAAGTTATGGTATTATCTAATTCTTTTCTTTTATAAACATTATATGAAAGTTCTGTTACACTAGGATTATATTCACTGGCAAAATATTCTTTTAAAATTAACTGATCACTTTCGGGAAAATTACTTTCATTATTCATAAAAACTTGATAAGCAGCATTAATATTTATATCTTTGGCGATGCTTTCTTTGAAATCTTTAAGGGTTAAATTATATTCGCTTTCTTTTATTTCATATTCTTTTTTGGTACCATCTTCTAATTTAATTTTAATTGTTGCGGCATTTATTTTCATAGCTCCAACAAAGGTAGTAGCTATGAATAATAGACTAATTTTTTTTAATTTATTCTTCATTATTTTTCTCCTCTATTATAAGTATAACATACATTTGTCTTTTATGCTACAATTTTGTAATTTTATTGGAGATATTTTTAAATGTTTTAAAAAGATTTTTATATAAATGATTTTTATATGGTAAAACTTCAAGTATTAGAATTGTTTTGTTTTAGTATATTATGGATTATTTTTCTTATTTCGGGCATTCTACTTTCCATAAACGCGGGATGATCTTTAAACCATTTGATATTTAGCGGTGAAGGATGAGGCAATACTATAGTTAATTTACCATTAAGGTAATTATTTTTAAAAATCAACTTATTAAATTCTTCATTTGGAAAAAATACCTTTGCCGATTTTGCACCAATTATTATATAAAGTTTATTATTTATATATTCTAGTTCCTTTTTTATCCAAGTTTCATAACAAACTTTTGGAGGCATTTTATCATTACCATTCTTATCCTTTCCGGGATAGCAATGTGCAAGGGATATAATACAAAAATTATCAGGATTATAAAATACATTATCAGCTATCATATACCATTCATATTTTAATTTGTTTCCACTTTTGTCGGTAAATGGTTTTAATGTTTTATTAACTGTAGCGGATGGAGCCTGACTAATTTGAACTATTTTTGAATTAATGTTTCCTAAAAATACAGGGTGAGGCTGAAAGCCAAATTTTTCCTTACAGATTTCACATTTTTTTAGTTTTTTTATTAAATTATTAAATTCCTCTTCCATTTTAACTCCTATTTGATATATTAGTTTTTTTTAGTTTATATCATAACATATTATTAATATTTTTTACAGCAATGTATCCATTATTTACAAAAAAAACATTGTATTAACTTATTTAGCTATTTTCAACGAAACTAGTGAGATAGGGATATAAAATCTTTTTCTTAATACATGAATGATACATAAGTATAGATCCTTATGAATAATTTACAATGGCTTCAAAAACCTTCTCAGCAAGTAAATAATGAAGTTAAATTTAATAATGTCAATTACTCTTATTAACGTTGAAAGAAATAAAATTATTTGCTAGAATAATATTAAACTAATACCATTGTAAGGAGGTATAAATGAGTAAACAATATATATTTAAAACAATATTAAATTATTTAGTTAAAATTAAAGCATTGGGAAATTTAGAAACAGATGTACAAAAAATTTACAACATGTATGGGTTTGGCTACGATGCAGAAAACGATGCACAATTATTAATGTGTTTACAAGAGTTTAATCAAGAAAGAAGTGTTCCATACCTTGCTTCAGGTCAAAATGGCTATTTTAATGAACAAATCGATGCTAATGGTTTAGTAAGTTTAAAAGTTAAAGAGCAAGATTTAGAGGATGCAAAATTTATATCTAGTTGTTTTGGGAAAAACACAAATTATCAAACTAATGATATACAAATAATTTACACAACTCTATTGGGAACAACAGAATTTAATTACGCTAGTCAATCATTTCCTGCTGGTATATTTGAAGATGTTTTTCAGTGTAGTCCATCGCATGAGTTGCCAATACAACCTAAAGTTGGTGAAAGTGAACAAGATTTTTATATAAGGCTTTTATCTTATCAAATAGATAGTTTAAGTAGTTTTAAAATGGAATTCAAAGATGAAGTTTTATATAGAGCAAGGCGACTAATAAATAATTTCTGCAAAGCAAAAAATAGAGTTTATTTAATTAAATTAGAAGATGCATTAAACCTTAAAGCAAGTTTCGGAGATATTGCTGGTTTAAGAGATGGTAATTTATCTTCGGAAGATGCTAATATAAAAATTCAATCTCTTATTTCACTTGATAATTTATTAGAAAATTTTAATATATCTGGTGAATATTTATATTCTGATCCTAATTTAAGTAGTGAATATGGGATTGCTTTGTATGGAAATATATATAAAAATAAGTTGAAATATATTGAGGTTGAAAGGGCATACACGTTAATGCAAAAAAAAGCTATAGATATGGGACTTCAGTTTGGAGATGAGATTCCTCAAAGTTATGATAGTATAATTATAAAATAGTAAAATTTATAATTATACTATCATCATTTAGTACATATCATTAACATCATCAATATATTTATTATATTAATTATGAAATTTACTATATAAAAACGATATAATTTTATCAAATTTATATTTTTCATATTAAATCATGTTTTTCAAACTATTTAAAAGAAGATATTATTAATTTTAAAAATAATAATAATTAAGACGTATATTTTTAATTTTAGGTTCTTTTATAGAGATAGAATAGATAGGTGGTGGATTCACTTATTAAGCTCCATGAAAAAAACACCTTTTGGGTGTTTGTATTTTCAATGGAGCAGATGAGGGGAGTCAAACCCCCGTCACAGCCTTGGCAAGGCCGTATTCTAATCGTTGAACCACATCTGCATATATAAAATTAACTTAACGGCCTTGGTTGGCTGTTTGATACAGATAACTTCTGCGCGTAAATTAATTATAGCAAAAAATAGGAAAAATGCAACCTTTTTTATTTAAAAAAATTAAAAAAATGTATATAATTAGGTTGGTGATATCTTATGAAAAAAATTGTTGTAGGTATTTTACCACAAGTATTATTAAAGACTGATGACAATCCATATAATGATAAATATGAATTTTTAGATTTATATTGTAAGAAAATATTTGCATGTGATGGTATTCCGGTGGGAATTTGTTTGGATAATGGAAAACTTAATTATGCTGTTTTAGATTTATGTGATGCCTTCTTATTACCAGGAGGGAATAAGATATGGAACTGTTATTATGAAGTAATTGATTATGCCATTAAAAATAATAAACCATTGCTGGGAATTTGTTTAGGTTTTCAAGCTATATCTATTTATAGTATGATTTTAGATATGGGAATGAATAATTTTACAATAGAGGAATTTACTAAATTATATGAAAAATTAAAAGAAGAGAATGAAGGAGTTATTCTTAAACAAATTGAGGACAATAATCATCGAAAATTAAAGGTTAACTACGATAATGTTGATTTGGCTAGACATAAAGTTAATATTATTGATAAATCTTCTTATTTGTATGAAATAATTCAAAAAAAAGAAATTAATCCAGTTAGTTTACACTCATTTACTCCTGTAAAAATTGGAAGTGATTTCAAGATAACGGCGGTAGCTGATGATGGGGTTATTGAGGGAATTGAATACAATGATAAAAATTATTTTATTATGGGTATTTGCTTTCACCCAGAATGGGATAATGATAATAAAATATTTGAGAAATTAATTATGGAGGCTAAAAAGAGGAATGAAAAATAAGTATTTAATACTAGTTAATAAAGAAAATAGGATGGATAATTTTAATGAATATGAAATTATTAAATGTAATTCTGCTTATGCACCTGACAGATATTTGGAAAAAAAGACTTATGATCAATTTCTTAAACTTAAAAATTATTTATATGAATTAGGTTATATAATCGATGTAGAAAGTGGATATAGAAGCATTAATTATCAGCAAATTGTATGGGATGAGATAGAAAAAGAAAAGGGACTTGAATATACAAAAAAATATGTAGCTATTCCTGGATATTCAGAACATCATACGGGGCTTGCTGTTGATTTTTTGTTATACGAAAATGGAAAATGGTATCCAGATCAAGAAATGAATAATCATCCAGTACTAAAAGCAGTTTATGATAATGCTTGGAAATTTGGTTTTATTATTAGATATCCTTTAGGTAAAGAAGATATTACTGGATATGGAGCTGAACCTTGGCATTTAAGATATATTAATGATTCAGAAATTGCTAAATATATTACTGATAACAACTTGTGTCTAGAAGAATATTTAAAATTAAGAAAAAAGAAGCAATTATAATTTCATTAAGTTAATATTTTTTATAATTAGGATATTTTTGTTGTATAATTAGATGTAGGTGATATAAATGTTTGAAAATTTAAGTGATAGATTACAAGGTATTGCTCATAAAATTAAAGGTTATGGGAAAATTACTGAAGATAATATTTCTGATATGATGAGAGAAATTAGATTATCTTTGCTTGAAGCAGATGTTAACTATAAGGTAGTAAAAGAGTTTACTAATAAGGTTAAGGAAAAAGCTCTCGGGGAAGAGGTTAATAAGAGTTTAAATCCGGGAGATTTGTTTGTTAAGATTGTTAGAGACGAACTGCAAGAATTACTTGGTGGGGATAATGCTCCATTAGTTATAGATAAGAAACCCACAATTGCAATGCTTGTAGGTCTTCAAGGTTCTGGTAAAACTACTACTAATGGAAAACTTGCTAATTTTCTTAGAAAGAAACACGGAAAGAAACCATTACTTGTAGCATGTGATGTATATAGACCAGCGGCTATTGATCAATTAAAACAAATAGGAAAAGAATTAAATATTCCCGTGTATAGTGAGGGAAAGGGTAATCCGATTGAGATTGCAAAAAATGCTTTAGGATATGCAAAAGAGAATGGATATGATTATATTTTAATTGATACGGCAGGAAGACTTCATATTGATGAAGAATTAATGGATGAACTTAAAAATATTTATACAGAAGTTAAACCAGATGAAGTACTTTTAGTAATTGATGCAATGATGGGACAAGATGCAATTAATGTTATAACTGGATTTAATGAGGCTCTTAATTTAACGGGAGTTATTTTAACTAAATTAGATGGAGATACTCGTGGTGGGGTAGCTTTATCTGTAAGGCATCTTACAAATATTCCGATTAAATTTATTGGTGTTAGTGAAAAGATGGATGGACTTACAGAATTTCATCCAGATAGAATGGCTAATAGGATTATTGGAATGGGAGATGTTATTAGTTTAGTAGAAAAAGTGCAGGATGAAATAGATGAAAAAGAAGCTATGAAGGCTGCTAAGAAAATGAGTAAAGGAACTTTTGACTTAGAAGATTTTTTGGGTCAGTTAAATCAAATAAAAAAATTAGGACCACTTGAAAATTTGTTAAAAATGATACCGGGAGCTAAGAAAATGGGACTTGATAATGCTAAAATCGATCCAAAACAAATGGCTCATATTGAGGCTATAGTGTTATCTATGACTCCTGAAGAAAGACATAATCCTGATATTATTAAGGCAAGTAGAAAGCAAAGAATTGCTAAGGGATGTGGGCTTACGGTTACAGATGTTAATAAATTACTTAATCAATTTGAAGAAATGAAAAAAATGATGAAGATGATTAGTAATAAAAATTTTAAGATGCCATTTTAAAGGAATTCATTAGTTGAATTCTTTTTTTGATATAGTTATATTTGTGATTTTGGCATAGACATTTTTTGGATGATTACATATTATAAAGATAGATAGGAGGAAAGAAAATGTTTAATAACGATGATTTTAGACAGGATATGAATTATGGTTATGGGGATGGAATAGATATTAATATTAGTAATAACAATACTAATATGAATACAAATATGAATACTAATCAAAATATGAATGTTAATGATAACGGTAATATGGATTATGGAATGCAATCTGGTCCTATTATTGAAGCAGGAAGAGAAAGATGTATTCAAAGAAATATTGTACATGAGGTTAAGCATATATGCCCTATTAATACTAGAATAATTAATAATCATATATTTAGACATACTTATCAACCACATTATACTTGTAGCGAAGAAAATGTTGTTACTAATCAACAATGTGGATCTTGCTGCCAATTTAGATAATTATTTACTTAGGTTAGAAAAGACTTTTCCTTTAGAAGGGTCTTTTCTTTTTAATTACATGTATTATATTAACAAAAATTTTTTCAACACATTAAGCAAACAAATGTACTATTTTGTCTTGACTTGTTATTGTATATATGTTAAACTTAGAATATATGTGATTAAAAAGAATTTACTTATATTATGAAGAAAAAATTATAGAGTTTAACAAGGTGAAAAAATGAAGGAAAAGATTGATGAATTACTTAATAGGCTTAAAAAATCTAAATTTAGAAGTAGTTTTAAATTGAGTAAGAAAGACATTTCTTATATTGACATGAAGGGTATTAATAAAATAGAAGAGCATGCATATGATTTTGTAAACAAAAGATTAAGGGATGTTAGTAATATTCAAGATGGGAAGCAAACTCCAATGAAGGGACATCCGGTATTTATTGCTCAACATGCAACAGCTACTTGTTGTAGAGGGTGTTTAGAAAAATGGCATCATATAGAGAAAGGAAAAAAGCTTACTGATAGTGAGGTTTATTATGTTGTTATGGTTATTATGACATGGATAAAGATAGCGTATGATGAAGGAGGAAAGAATGATAAAATCTAAGGGATGGAATTGGAAAATTGTGGATAATAATAAGGATTGTGTATGGCTTAATCCTAGTATTGAGTCATATTATTTATTAGATAGATGGAAAAATCTTAATAAAAAGGTATTTCTAGATTTAGGATGTGGTTTAGGAAGACATACAATAATGTTTGCTAGTAATAATTTTAAAACATTTGCTTTTGATATTAGTGAAGAGGCGATAAAAAAAACTAAAGAATGGGCTATAAAATTAGGCCTTAATATAAACTATGCGGTTGGAGACATGTTAGATATGCCTTATGATGATGAGAGCATTGATGTTATTTTGGGTTATAATGTTATTTCGCATACAGATACGTTAGGTGTTAAAAAGATAATTTCACAATTAAAGAGAATTCTAAAAAAAGATGGAGAATGTTATTTAACTTTATGCTCTAAAGATACTTGGGGATTTAAGCAAGAAAATTTTCCACTAGTAGATGAAAATACGCGTTTAAGGATGGATGAGGGGCCTGAATATGGGGTAGCACATTTTTATGCTGACTATGAATTGATCAAAGATTTATTTTGTGATTTTGAAATAATTTCTATTAGGCATATTCAAGACTTTTATGAAAATAATGGACAGGAATACTCATCTTATCATTATCATATATTGATTAGAAAAAATAGATAAAATTAACACTTTATTGTTTATAAGACTAAAATAATAAAATATTTGTTTATTTTTTGTTATTTGGTATGATAAAATAGATTTGTGAGGTGTTTTAATGAAGAAGTGTGCAGTAATATATAATCCTCTTAGTGGAAGAAAGGTTAAGTATAAATTTTTACCACAATTTGAAGAGATGCTTGGTAAATATGGATATGATACACAAATATATTATACAGAATACAAAGGACATGCTACAGAGATTGTTAAAAATTTAGGAATGGTTGATTTAGTACTATCTATTGGTGGCGATGGAACATTTAATGAATCTATTACGGGAAATTATATGCGTAAAGAAAGATTAGTATGTGCTCATATTCCATGTGGAACAACTAATGATATAGGAACAATGTTTGGATATGGAAAGAATTTGTTAACCAATCTAAAGATGACTTTGGATGGTGTTATTAGAAATGTCGATATATGTTTAATTAATAATAAACCTTTTATATATGTAGCTACGATTGGTAAGTTTGCAGAAATACCTTATGAAACGCCTAGAGAGTTAAAGAAAAGAATCGGATACTTAGCATATATTAAAGAGGGAGCAAAATCTTTGTTTAATAAAACAGATTTACATGAGATAATATATGAAATTGATGGTATGGAATATAGAGGTCTTTTCTCTTTTATAATTATTTCTAGTGCTAATAGAATTGCAGGAATAAATAAATTTTACAAAGATGTTAAATTAGATGATGATCGTTTTGAAGTTCTACTTTGTAATATATCAAAAAGAAAAGATATTCTTAGAAGTTTGTACTTTTTAACAATGTATGATGTACACAAAGTACCTGGCTTATATTTGTATAAGACTAATAATTTAAAAATTAAATTCATTGATAAACCTAAAAAAACGTGGTGTATAGATGGGGAAAAATTACCAGATGATGCGGATGATATGCGTTATGATATTAGAATAGACAGAGACTTTAAAATGATGATTCCTAAGAAAAATATAGATAAGTTATTTATAGGTAAATAATGAAATATATAGCAATTTTTTTAATTAGAATATATCAGAAAATTCCTGGTCCTTGGCATGGGATGTGTAAGCATCAGCCAACGTGTTCAAACTATGCTATTGGAGTATTTACGGAGTTTGGGTTTATCAAGGGGTTTTATTTGACCGCAAAAAGAATACTTAAATGTAATTATTTTGGGAAAGGTGGATATGATCCAATTCCCATAAAAGGAGGCAAAAATGAAAAAAATTAATAAGCAAAGAAAGGATTATTTAACTTGGGATGAATATTTTATGGGAATAGCAATGTTATCTGCTATGAGAAGTAAAGATCCAAATACACAAGTTGGTGCATGTATTGTATCAGCAGATAATCGTATTTTATCGATAGGATATAATGGTAGTCCAAATGGATATGATGACGAATTTTTTCCTTGGGATAGAAAGGGAGAAAAATTAGATACAAAGTATTTATATGTATGTCACAGTGAAATGAATGCAGTTATTAATTATCGTGGTAATCGTACTGAATTAGAAGGTGCTAAGATATATGTTGATTTATTCCCATGTAATGAGTGTGCGAAAATAATTATTCAAGCTGGTATTAAAGAAGTAATATATGCAAGAAGTTATGATTATGATAATCATAGTGATGAGATGGAAGCGTCAATTAGAATGTTTAAAGCTTGTGGGGTTAAATTTAGGCATTTAGATGGAGCTGATAAGGAGATTATTTTAAAATTATAAGTAAAAACTTTACATTTATCAAAAATAGGTATATAATGTATATGTATTTTTGATTTGTGCCCATAGCTCAATTGGATAGAGCGTTTGGCTACGGACCAAAAGGTTTGGGGTTCGAATCCCTATGGGTGCGCCAATTATAGATAAATAACACGAAAGTGTTTTTTCTTTTAAAAATAGTTGAATATCATATTAATATATGTTATAATTAAAGGGAATACGAACGAAGAGTGGGCAAAAATCCACTCTTTATTGTTGACTTATAGTTTATGGAGGAGATATGGAAGAGAAAGTTAGAAGTTTAATTGAAGAAGATGTAAATAAACTAGGTATTAGAATTGATAGTATTATTTATGAAAAAGAGGGTAGTAATTATTTTTTAAGGATTGTTATTGATAGAGATGAAATTATCGATATCGATACTTGTGTAGAGGTTACCAATGTTATCAATCCTCTTTTGGACAAGGCAGATTTTATTAGTGATAGTTATATTTTAGATGTAACTACTAAAGAGAAAGGTGATAATTATGAATAGTAAACAAGCAAAGGAATTTATTAAAGCTGTTGATGCTTTAGTAGCTGAAAAAGGAATTGATAAGAAGATTATTATTGAAGCTATGGAAGCTGCTATGGCAAATGCTTATAAAAAGAATACAGGAATAACTAATGTTAAAGCTAAAGTTAATGAAGAAACTGGACAAATTAGATTATTTACTTTTAAGACTGTGGTTTTAGAAGTAGAAGATGAAAATACACAAATATCTTTAGAAGACGCCAAAAAAATTGTCGATGATATTCAAGAAGGAGAAACTATTGATACAGAAGTAAAGATTAATCCTGATGAATATGGTAGAGTGGCAGTTTTATCAGCTAAGCAAATTATTGTACAAAAAGTTAAGGAAGCTGAAAAAGAAATGATTAATGAAGAATTTAAAGATAAACAAGATGAAATATTAGTTGGTATTTTACAAAGAGAGGATTCTAAAAATTATTATGTTGATTTAGGACATGCTCATGGAGTTCTTCCAAAAGATGAAATTATTCCTGGAGAAAAACTAGTAATGGGATCTTCAATAAAGGTATACGTATCAAGAATTGAGTTTGGTACTAAAGGATTATTTATACTACTTTCTAGAAGCCATTATGGTTTTGTAAAAAGATTATTGGAATTAGAAATACCAGAAATTAATGATGGTACTGTAGTGCTTTATTCTGTAGCAAGAGATGCTGGTAATAGAAGTAAGATTGCAGTATATTCTGAATATGATAAAGTGGATCCAGTTGGAGCGGTTATTGGAGAAAAAGGAAGTCGTATAAATAGGGTAAGTGAACAATTAAATGGAGAAAAAATTGATGTTGTTTTATATGATAAAGATCCAGCTAAATTTATTCAAAATGCTTTAAGTCCGGCTAAAGATGTAGAAGTTAGAATAGTTGATGAGAAAAATAGAGAAGCTTTAGCTATTGTCAATGACGAAAATTCTTCTTTAGCTATTGGTAAGAAAGGTCAAAATGTTAAATTGGCATCTAGACTTACTAAATACAAGATTGCCATTAAAAAAGCTGGAGAATTAAATGAAGAATAGAAAAATACCAATGCGTAGTTGTGTTGTTACTAAAGAGAAATTACCTAAGAGTGAACTTCTTAGAATAGTAAGAGATCCTTCTGGGGTTGTTTTAGTAGATACAACTGGTAAAGCTAATGGACGAGGAGCATATATTAAGAAAGATATACAAGTCTTGGAAAAAGAAAAAAAGAATAAAATCTTACAACGGGTATTAGAAACGACAATTCCTGAAGATGTATATGATAAAATTAGAGATATAATTAATAATTAGGAGGTGTTTATAATGATGAGTGTAATGGAATATGCTAACGATGTAGGCTTGAAAGTAGAACAAATTTTTGAATTGTGTAAGAAACTTGATATTAAGGTTAAAGTACAAGATGATGAACTTAGTGATGATGATATTATTCTTCTTGATAACGAAATTGCTAATATGAATATCGATAACGAAGATGAAATTGAAGACTTAGAGAATAATATTGAAGAGATGGAAGATTCTTATGAAGAAGAATTAGATGAAGCTTTGATTATAGCCACGGTAAAAAAGAAAAAGAAACCAGTAAAGAAAGAAAATACTGAAGATAAGAAAAAAGAATTTAAACAACAAAAGAAAGAAATGTATAAGCATAAAGAAAAATTGCAATCAAATATTAAAACAGATGACGATACGATTGTTCTATATACAGACGGAATGAGTGTATCTGAGTTAGCTAATGTTCTTAATAAGAATGTGGCAGAAATTATTAAAAAATTAATGAGTCTTGGTAAACTTATGAACATTAATGCTGTTATTGATTTTGAAACAGCCGAGATTTTAGCACTTGAATATGGCAAGACTTTAAAAAAGGATACGACAAGAGATGAATCTAATTTTGAAGAATTAGAGATTATTGATGATGAAAAGGATTTAGTAGAAAGACCACCGGTAATTACTATTATGGGACATGTCGATCATGGTAAGACTACTCTTCTTGATACGATTAGAAAAACTAATGTTGTAGCTGGAGAAGCTGGGGGTATTACACAACATATTGGGGCTTATCAAATTGTATATAATAATAAACCTATTACATTTATTGATACTCCAGGACATGCGGCTTTTACTGAGATGAGAGCAAGAGGAGCTAGTATTACTGATATTGTTATCATTATTGTAGCAGCTGATGATGGGGTAATGCCACAAACTAAAGAAGCTATTGATCATGCGAAAGCAGCAGGTGTCCCTATTGTAGTAGCTGTTAATAAAATTGATAAACCTAATGCTAACCCAGAAAGAGTATTGACAGAAATGAGTCAAAACGGAGTTACACCAGATATTTGGGGGGGAGATACTTTATTTGTTAATATTTCTGCTAAAACAGGCGAGGGAATTCCGGAGTTATTAGAAAACTTATTGCTTATTGCTGAGATGCAAGAACTTAAGGCTAATCCTAATAGGTATGCATCTGGTACGGTTATTGAATCTAGAATGGATAAATCTTTAGGTGTAGTTAGTACAGTTTTAATTCAAAACGGTACTTTAAGACTTGGAGATGCAATTGTTGTTGGTAATTATGCCGGTAAAGTTAGAACTCTTAAAAATGATAAGGGTGAAAACTTAGTTGAAGCTAGTCCTTCAATGCCAGTATCAATTACAGGTATTAGTGAAAGTCCTTCTGCAGGAGATAAGTTTATGGCTTTTGAAAATGAAAAGAAAGCTAAAGCTATTTCAGATGAAAGAATACAAATAGCTAAGAAAAAGAATATGGCAAGTAATACTTCGGTATCTTTAGATGACTTGTTTAATAGAATTGAAGCTGGAGAGAAAGAAATTAATGTTATTTTAAAAGCAGACGTTAAAGGTAGTGAGGAAGCGGTTAAAAATTCTTTACAAAAACTTGATGTCGAAGGAATAAGAGTCAATGTAATTAGAAGTAGTATTGGAGCAATAAGTGAAAGTGATGTTGTTTTGGCGGCCGCTTCAAACGCATTAATTATTGGTTTTAATATTAGACCTAATAACAAAATTATCGAATATGCTAAAGAAAAAGGCGTAGATATTAGATTATATAACATTATTTATAAGGTAGTTGAAGAAATGGAAGCGGCCATGAAAGGTAAACTTGAACCAGAGTATGAAGAAAAAGTTTTGGGTCAAGCAGAAGTTAGAAAATTATTTAAGTTTTCTAAGGTAGGAACGATTGCTGGTAGTTATGTCTTAAGTGGAATTATTAAAAGAGATGCTAAAGCTAGAATTATTCGTGATGGAGTTGTTATATATGATGGTAATATTAACTCTATAGCTAGAGAAAAAGATCAAGTTAAAGAGGTAAAACAAGGCCTTGAATGTGGAATTACTATTGAAAATTTTAATGATATTAAGGAGAACGATGTCATTGAGGCATACGAAATAGTGGAAATAAAGAGGTAATAAATGGGAAATTATGATACTAAATTTTTAAAAGATATCAGACCTGGAGATGCTATTAAATATTCAGCTAAAACAAGAATGGATCAAATTTTAAAAAGCACTAAAAGTAGTACTCGTGTTTCAAACTTTAATAAAGAGTTATATGATTTAGGAATTTTATGGGCTAGGACGGTAGATACTTTAGAGGAAGTTCCTGAAGAATTTAAAAATAGTCAAAATTTTATTAATGGGTTTAATTTTTGGAAAAGACAAAATTTAATTAAAGAAAAGGAAATTAGACATGCTCAAGACCTTTATTATAGTGGAGTCAAACTAAGCGATTTACCTTGGGAAAGATTTTCTAAATTATCTGATGTGTATATTCAAGCATACTATATTACAAAAATTAATGATATGAAGCAACAAGGGAGAGATTTTTATAATAATGGAGGAATTTTAGAACTTTTATCTGATGATGAAAAAGAAAAGTTAGATGATTACTTTTTGATTGGTTATGAGGAAGCTAAAACACATGATAAAAGCATAAACGAGTTCAAAGATAAAACAAGATAATAGGTGATATATATATATGAATAATAATACTAATGCTTATGTAAAAAGAGCTTATCCAGAAGTTAAAGTTAGAAATGCCTTTTAAAGGAGTGCAGGTCGTATTTTGGCTGATAAAAACAAAAAGGAACTCTTTGATATGAAAAAGGAACCAGAAATTAGAGAATTTGGCATCTTTTGGGCTGAAAGTGGCAAAACTTTAGAAGATGCTCCGGATGATGTTAGAAATAATCTCAACTTTATTAATGGATTTAATTTTGCAAAAAGATTACAAATGATAAAAGAGAAAGAATATAAAAGAGCATATGATTTTTATAGTAATGGTGGACGACTAGAAAATATCTCTAAAGAAGAATATAAAAAGTTATCTGATAATTATGTTCAAGCATATAATGAAATACGTTTAAATGATTTAAAACAACAAGGGAGAGATTTTTATAATAATGGAGGAATTTTAGAACTTTTATCTGATGATGAAAAAGAAAAATTAGATGATTACTTTTTGATTGGTTATGAAGAGGCTAAAACGCATGATAAAAATATGGAAAACAAAGATAAACTAAGATAAGGAGGATTAAAATGATTAACGAAAATTATTATAATAGTAAAATAAGTTCTAGAAGAAAAACAACAGTACTAAGAAATCAAACGCTTGAAAAAATTGTTAGTGCCAATAAGAATGAGCAAAAGCCAGCATTAACTTCTTTTGATAAAAATATATACGAATATGGTATTCTTTGGGCTAGTTGTGGTAAATCTTTAGAAAATACTCCAGATGAACTTAAAAATAATCAGAATTTTATAAGGGGTTTTAATTTTGGAAAACGTTCTGAAATAATTAAAGAAACCGAATTTAAGCATGCTAAAGATTTTTATTACAAAGGAGGAAAGTTAGAAGATTTACCTAAAGAAAAAAGGGAGAAATTAACCGAAAGCTTCGTTCAGGCATATTATGTTGTGCAAGAAGAAGACTTAAAACAGCAAGGTAGAGACTTTTATAATAATGGAGGAATTTTGGAACTTTTATCTGATGATGAAAGAGGAAAATTAGATGATTACTTTTTAATTGGTTATGAAGAAGCTAGGATGCACAATGATACTAGTCACATTAAAACTAGATAAATGGAGGTAGATTTATGAGTGTCAAGATGGATAGATTAAATAATACTTTTGTGGAAAAAATAAGTGAAATATTGCATGATGAAGTTAAAGATAAAGATGTTAAGTTTGTAACTATTACTGATGTAAGAATTACAAATGATTTATCTTTCGCCAAAGTTTATTTTACTTCTTTAGAGGAGGACAAAAAAAAGATAACAGAATCTTTAAATAAAGCTAGCGGTTTTATACGCAGTGCTTTGTGTAATAAGATTCAAATTAGGAAAATGCCAGAAATTCATTTTGTATATGATGAATCTTTCGAATATGGAGAAAAAATTGATAATATTATAGAGGAGATAAAGAATGGAAAAGAAGATTAAAGAACTTATTGATAAAAGTAATTCAATTGTTCTTTTAACGCATGAGTCTCCTGATGGAGATGCCATAGGTTCTGTTATGGCTTTTTTCCATTACTTAACTAGTATCAACAAAACTGTTGATATAGTTATACCGGAAGTACCAGAATTATTTAATTATATTGCAGATATCAACAAAGTTGTTGATAAAAGTGATAAATCATATGATTTAGGGATTGTTTTAGATTGTGCGACAAAAGAAAGAATTGGACAAATGAATAATGAATTTGACAGGTGTACTAATACTCTAAATATTGATCATCATAAAAGTAATACTTTGTTTGGCACGATAAATTATGTTTGGGGATTAGAACCTGCTTGTTGTCAAGTAATATATTATTTATTTAAAAATCTAAATGTTGAGTTAACTATGAATGTAGGAATTTCTTTAATGACAGGGCTTTTAACGGATACGAATGGCTTTAGAAATGATACGGTTAATAAAAAAACATTTTTAATGGCAGCAGATATGTATGATTATGGTGTTGATATTTACTGGCTATATAAGAATGTTTTAGCTACTAAAAATAAAGCACAATATGAACTTATGAAAATAGTTGTTAATAGGTTAGAATTTTTTGCAGATGGTAAAATTGCATTTGCTTACATTACTAAAGAGGATATGGAAAGTGTTTCTGCTAAATTAGGAGACCATGAAGGACTTGTCGATATTGGCAGAGAAATTTCAGGAGTAGAAGTTTCAATATTTGTAAGAGAAGATAATGGATATAAAGTGTCTCTTAGATCAAATAGTAAAGTCGATGTTAGTATGATTGCTACTAAATTTGGTGGCGGTGGTCACACGATGGCTTCTGGTTGTAAAATAAACGATAATCTTGAAAATGTAAAAAAAGTACTTATTAAAGAAGTAGAAAAGGTTCTTTAAAATGGATGGAATATTAGTAATTAATAAAGAAAAAGGATATACCAGTAGAGACGTTGTAAATATTGTCGGAAAAGAATTACATACTAAAAAGATAGGACATACAGGTACTTTGGATCCGATAGCTGAAGGAGTACTGGTTCTTTGTATTGGAAAAGCTTTGAAACTGTGTGAATTGTTAACCAACCATGATAAAGAATATATTGCTTCAATAATATTAGGAATGGAAACGGACACGCTTGATACTGAAGGAAATATTATATCAACAGAGACTGTTGATATAGATAAAAATAAAATTATTCAAGTAGTTAATTCTTTTAAAGGAGAATATTTACAAGAAGTACCTAAATATTCGGCTGTTAAAATTAATGGAAAAAAATTATATGAATATGCTAGAAATAATATTGCTGTTCAACTTCCTAAGCGAAATGTCAATATTTTTGAGATTAAAGTAATGGATGATATAGAATACAAAAATGGTTTTTGTTATTTCAAAATTAAATGCCATGTAAGTAAAGGAACTTATATAAGGAGCTTAATTAGAGATATTGGTGAGGCTTTAGGATGTAGTGCCACAATGAAGGGCTTAACTAGAATAAGACAAGGCAATTTTAATATTAAAAATTCTTATTCAATTAATGATATTAAAAATAACAATTATAAAATTATTCCTATTAATGAAGCATGTCCTAATATACCCAAAGTTAAAGTTGATAAGAAAGTGGCTTTTAAGGTAAGAAATGGGGTTATATTAGATAAATTTTTTGAAAATGAAATGGCTTTTATATATGATGATGAGAATAATTTGTTAGCATTATATAAAAATGAGGAAAATAAATGTAGATCTTATAAAATGTTTATATAGATCTTTTTTTATAATATTTTTTTTAATGTTTTTTGTAAAGTCTTGTAAATAAAGGAATAAATATATACTTATATTGTAAAATTTGATATAATTAGGGTGGATTACTCGAGGTGAATTATGAAATTAACAAAGGAAATAGTTAAAGAAATATCTAAAATTAAAAATGAACCAGAATGGATGACTGAATTTAGACTTAAAGCATTTGAATTTTTTGATAAAGCAGAGAATCCTAAATGGGGGCCAGATATTTTGGTTGATTTTGATTCAATTACATATTATAAAAAAAGAGAAAATGAGCTTACTAATGATTGGGAGAAAATTAATTGTGCTATAAGAAATGAATTTAAGGATTTGGGAGTAATTGATGCAGAAAATAAATATTTAGATGGAATTGGTGCACAATATGATAGTGAAGTAATTTATCACAATATGATTAGTGAACTTGAAAGAAAAAATGTTATTTTTATGGATACGGATAGTGCTTTAAAAAAGTATCCAGAATTATTTAAAAAGTATTTTAATCATTTGGTTAAATATGATGAAAATAAATATATAGCTTTAAATGGAGCGGTATGGAGTGGTGGAACGTTTATTTATATTCCTAAGAATACTAAATTAGATAGACCACTACAAAGTTATTTTAGAATTAATAGTAAAAATATGGGACAATTTGAAAGAACATTAATTATTGTCGATGACGATAGTGAACTTCATTATATAGAGGGATGTACTGCTCCGACATATACTGAAGATGCACTTCATGCGGCAGTAGTGGAAATCTATGTAGGAAAAAACTCTAAGTGTAGATATACGACTATTCAAAATTGGTCACCTGATGTCTATAATTTAGTTACTAAAAGAGCTATTGTTTCAGATTACGGATTGATGGAATGGATAGATGGAAATATTGGAGCTAAAACAAATATGAAGTATCCTTGTTGTATTTTGAATGGACCATATGCTAGGGGAAATTGTATTACGGTGGCAGCAGCAGGAGCTGGACAAATACAAGATACTGGAGCGAAAATGATTCACTTGGCACCGTACACGAAAAGTAATATTGTATCTAAGTCTATTGCTTCAAATGGAGGTAATGCTACCTATAGAGGAACTGTTAAGATTACTAAGAAAGCAGAACATTCAGTTAGCAATGTTAAATGTGATACAATTATTTTAGATGAATTATCGAAAAGTGATACTGTTCCTACAAATGCTGTTTTAAATAAAAGTTCATATTTAGAACACGAGGCCACGGTTTCTAAAATAGAAGAGGATAAATTATTTTATCTGATGAGTAGAGGTATTAATGAAGATGCAGCAAAAGAGTTAATTATTTTAGGATTCATCAATGCTTTTAGAGAGGAATTACCGATGGAATATGCTGTTGAATTAAATAGATTATTAGCTGATAATATTAGTTAGTTACTATAAATATTTTTGGAGGTGAAAATGAAAAAATTTTTATTGGTACTGTTAATTTTAATGCTAGGTTTTGGAGGATATTTGCTTTATACAAATAAAAAAGAAGTAAAAATACCTAAGTTAGATATACAAGAAGATGTAATTAATATCGATGAGTTATATATTTATGGTAATCACTTAAATTTACATGGTAATACTGTAGATGATGATAATTTACAGTTAGTGCTTTATAATGGTGGTTTTAAAGTTTATGATATTAATGATATTGGAAGTGGTTTTAATTTATCTGACAAAGTTAATGAGGGAATGTATTTAGATGATATTCCTCGAGGAGATTATTTCTTGTTTTTGAGAAGTAAGAAGACAAATTCTTCTGGGGTTGATGAATACAAATACTATGCATTAAAGAATACAACTGATTATAAAGAGACAAAATATTATACATTTAGTAACTTTAATAATATGATTGTTATTAATTCTGAGGAAAGTTATCCGACAATGATGATGCATGTTAGTGAGAATAAAGATGATAATATATATGATGTGGTAATCGATCCCGGTCATGGTGGTATGGATGGTGGGGCTTCAAGTGGCAATTATAAAGAGACTGATTTTACTATGGATTTAGCTCTTGGAGTTAAGGAAAAACTTGAAAAAATAGGATTTAAAGTTAAGTTGACTAGAGAAAAAGATCAACTTACTAAAAATGATAAGTTAAAAGAATATGGTACCCATGGTAGAGCAGTTATTCCATATGAAGTAAAAGCTAAATATTTATTTTCTTTACATATCAATAGTAGTACTTCTAGTTCAGTAAATGGGCTTGAAGTATATACAGCGGCGGATATTAATTATGATTTAGCTAGATCTTTGGCAGAAAATATTACAAGTGGAACTGGATTAGGATATTCTACAAATAAAATAAATAAGATGTATGAGGGGATATATACACGTACATTTACAGAAAAAGATATTGAAAATTCTTTAAATGAGTATGAGGAAAAAGAATTGAAACCTTATGATATTAGTACAAAATCTAATTATTATTATATCATTAGGGAACCTGGTGGTATTGTTACAGGAGCTTATGTAGATAATCGTAATGCTAAAATAATTGCTAATCCTTATGTTTTAAGTAATGTGGGAACCGAAGCTTATTTACTTGAACTTGGTTATATTTCTAATCATGATAATGTTAATAATCTAATTAACAATATGGATAGTTATACTTCTTCAATAGCTAAAGCAATTGAACCTTTATACAAAAAAAGTAATACTTAAATGTAAAATTTGTGTTAAATTTAGAAAAAGTCAATTTTATGATTGGCTTTTTTTATTATTTATATTTTTTTCTATTTTGACATTCTTAAGTATTTATTTTTTAAATTTCTGATAATTTTTTATAAAAGAAATGAATAGTATTTTTAATTCTGTATTTTTATTATTAATATTTTTGATTTTTTAAGTTTGCTTAACTAAAGGCGGTTTGATATATTTGTCATGAAAGGAGGAAAATGAATGGTTAATACGGTTATTGTAGTAGGACGTCTTGTCAAATATCCAGAACTTCAATTAACTGAAACTGGTAAAAAAATTAGTATTATTACTTTGGCAGTTCCTAGGCAATATAAAAATGCCCAAGGTGAATATGAAGCAGACTTCTTAGATTGTACTCTTTGGACCAATATTGCGGAGAATACGGCCGAATATTGTAAAACTGGGGATACTATTGGAATTAAGGGTCGAATTCAGTCTAGAATAATAGAAAGGGATGATGGCTCAAAATACAAAAAAATGGAAATTGTAGCAGAGAGAGTTAATTTTATTGCTTCCGCTAAAACAGGAGTTAATAAGACTATTGAAAAAGATGATGCCTTAGATGATGTTTGTCAAGTTAATGAAGTTAAAGAGGAAAATAAAGATAATGATAATAAGAGCAGTTCTGATAAAAAGAAAAAATAATTTTTAATAGTAGTAGAAGGGATATGGAATTATGATTTTAGGTTATAGACTTAAAGAACTTAGAAAAGAAAAAAATATGAGTCAAGGAGAATTAGGAAAACTTTTAGGGGTTACTAAAGTATCTATTTCTGGATACGAAAATGGGACAAGGGTTCCGAGTTTAGAAATATTATCAATGATGTTAGATGTTTTTGATATTTCAGCGGATTATTTATTGGGAAGAGAATTAAGTGCTGTTTGTGAAGATGATGAAAATTTAGCTGTTTTGCTAGCAACAACTGATGTCGATATTATAAGAGAACTAAGAAGAAGACCAACACTTTATAATATTGTGGCAAAAGATCCAAAAAGATTTTTTAACTCTGTTTATAAAAATAATATATAATATTTAAGTTTTATGGTATAATATCTTGTAGAAAGAAGGAATATCATGATAGATGTTAAAGATTTATTTAAAGAAGATTATATTGGAAAAGAAGTAACTGTTAATGGATGGATTAGAAATCATCGTAAACAAAAAGAATTTGGTTTTATTGATTTTAATGATGGAACTTTTTTTAAAAATTTGCAAATTGTTTATGATAATACTTTAGATAATTTTGATGATATTCAAAAATTACATATTGGAAGTGCAATATCTGTTACCGGTAAAATTATAAAATCTGAAGGCAGTGGACAAGATATTGAGATGAAACTTATTAGCTATGTTTTATGTGGAGATTGTCCTGAAGATTATCCGATTCAACCAAAAAGGCATACTAGAGAATTTTTAAGAGAGCAAGCATATCTTAGAACAAGGACTAATTTGTATGGGGCTGTTTTTAGAGTTAGAAGTGTGGCAGCTTATGCAATTCATAAGTATTTTCAAGATAATGGATATGTATATTTTCATGCACCAATAATTACTGCTAGTGATTGTGAGGGTGCCGGAGAAATGTTTCAAGTAACTACTCTTGATTTAGATAGAGTTGCGAAAAGTGGAGAAGTTGACTATAGTAAGGATTTCTTTAATAAAAAGGCGGCTCTTACGGTAAGTGGACAACTTCAGGCGGAAACATTTGCTATGTCTTATAAGAAGGTTTATACATTTGGGCCAACATTTAGAGCTGAAAATTCAAATACAAAAACACATGCTTCTGAATTTTGGATGATTGAGCCAGAAGTAGCTTTTTGTGATTTGGAAGGCGATATGGACATTATGGAGGACATGCTTAAATATGTTGTTAGGTATGTTTTAGATAATTGCAAGGAAGAAATGACTTTTTTCGACAGTTTTGTGGAAAAAGGTTTGCTTGATAAACTTAATAAATTACTAACTAGTCATTTTACTAGAGTAGATCATGAAGAGGTTATTTCAATTTTGAAGAAAGCTCCAGTTAAATGGGAATTTGCTCCGGAATATGGAGAGGATATAGCTAGGGAGCATGAAAAATATATTACTGAATATTTTAATGGACCTGTATTTATTAAGAATTGGCCAAAAGATATTAAAGCTTTCTATATGAAACAAAATGATGATGGAAAAACTGTAGCGGCTGTCGATTTAGAAGTTCCTGGTGCTGGTGAGCTTATGGGTGGTAGTCAAAGAGAAGAAAATTATGATAAGCTTTTAGGTAGAATTAGAGAATTAGGCATGAAAGAAGAAGACTTTGATTGGTACTTGAATTTAAGAAAATTTGGTGGTTGCGTTCATTCTGGATTCGGTATGGGATTTGAAAGACTTATTATTTATTTAACAGGTGTAGATAATATAAGAGATGTAATTCCTTATCCTAGAACTCCTGGTAATTGTGATTATTAATTTATATTTTTGATAGTTAATATTTTTATTAACTATCTTTTTTTTCAAAAAATTACCAATTATTTTTGAACATTTTTTGAAAATAATAGTAATAAAAGGAGGTCGAAATGAAAAAATTTTTAGTATTATCTTTAGTTTTTACCTTAATGCTTACAGGTTGTGGTGCTGGAAAAACTAAAACAATGAGTTGTTCTTATGAAACAAATAATAATAATGTTGCTACGAAAATGAAATACGATATTGACTATGAAGGTAAAGATATTAAGAAAGTTAGAATTACTTATGACTATAAACAGAATATAGTTACAGATAATGATAATGATGGAAAAAATGATATTGATGGCGTTGGTACGGGAACTGATGGTACGACAAACGACACTCAAAGAGATAATGATGGTATTATTGACGGAGTTGTAGGAAATGCTATTGATAAAGTAATTGGTGGCGTAACTGACGTTATTTTAGATGTTTCTGGATTACGTGAAAGACATAGGACTGTACAAAATACGTATGCTAATATGAAAGGTTTTTCGGTGCAAAATACCACAGATACTGATAATAATTATATGGTTACTTATGTAATTGATTATGATACTATTTCAGATACTGATTTGCAAACATTAAACTTATCTAGAGATATTGATACATTTAGAGATACTTATACTTCACAAGGCTATACTTGTAAGTAGTATTCTCTTTTTTATTGAATAATATATTTATTTGGTATATAATTATTATTAAGTAGAGGTGAAAAAAATGAATAAATTTAAAACAATGGATGCTAACGAAGCAGTTAGTAATGTTGCTTATAAATTTAGTGAATTATGTGGAATATATCCTATTACACCAGCTTCTCCAATGGCAGAGAAAGTTGATGTTTTAGCTAGTTCTGGCAATCTAAATTTTTGGAGTAATCCTGTCAAGGTTGTCGAAATGCAATCAGAAGCCGGAGCCGTAGCTTTAGTACATGGAGCTTTACAATCTGGAGTGTTATCGACTACTTTTACGGCTAGTCAAGGTCTTTTATTAATGATTCCATCACTATATAAAATGGCGGGGGAAATGCTTCCAGCAGTATTACATGTTGCGGCTAGAAGTTTAGCTACGCATGCTCTTAGTATTTTTGGTGATCATCAAGATGTTTATGCTGTTAGGTCAACAGGTGTTTGTATGCTTTGTTCGGCTAATCCACAAGATGCTTATCACATGGCAGCGGTAGCACATTTAGCGGCTATCAAGTCATCACTTCCTTTTATCAATTTCTTTGATGGCTTTAGAACAAGTCATGAAATCGATAAAATTAAACTCATGGATTATGATAAGCTTAAAATTTTGATTGATGAAAAAGCTTTAAATAATTTTAGAGAAAGAGCTATGAATAATGAAAAATATAATACTAGAGGAACTGCACAAAATGATGACATATATTTTCAAAATACAGAAGCAAGAAATGGCAGATATTACGAAACTGTTGAGATAGTTAAGAATTATATGGAAGAAGTTAACAAGTTAACGGATAGTAATATTTTACCATTTAATTATTATGGAGAGAAAGATGCTGATAGTATTATCATTGCTATGGGTAGTGTATGTGATACAATTAGGGAAACTATTGATTACTTAAATTCTATGGGTAATAAATATGGAATGGTGGAAGTTCATTTATACAGACCTTTTAGTACGGAATATCTACTTAGTGTTATTCCTAAATCGGTTAAAAAAATTGCTGTTTTAGATAGAACAAAAGAAATTGCTGCTAGTGGAGAACCTTTATATTTAGATGTAGTTTCGGCATTAAAAGGAAAAGATATAACTATTGTTGGTGGTAGATATGGGCTTTCTTCTAAAGATACTACACCAGCGCAAATTAAAGCAGTTTTTGATTTCTTAAATAGTAAAGATGTACATCATAATTTTACTATTGGCATTGAAGATGATGTTACTAATTTAAGTTTGAATGTAGATAATAATTTTATAATACCTAATGATATGACAGAATTTTTAATATATGGATATGGTTCTGACGGAATGGTTTCTACATCTAAAGATATGATTAAGATTATCGGTGATCATACAGAGAAATATGTTCAAGGATATTTTCAATATGATTCTAAAAAATCGGGCGGTGTTACTAGAAGTCATATGAGAATTTCTAATAAAGAAATTAGAAGTCCATACTATGTTAATAATCCTTCTTTAGTAGTGGTGGCAAAAGAAGAATATATTTATAAATATGATGTTATAGATAGTTTACAAGATGGAGGAACACTATTTTTAAATACCAAACTTAATGAAGAAGATTTAGTTAAAACGCTTCCTAATAAGATTAAATACTTATTAGCTAAGAAACATGCTAAGTTTTATATTATTGATGCTTATTCTTTAGTTAATAAGTTGGGTCTTAAAAATAAAATAAGTACTTGTATGGAAATATGTATTTTTGACATTATTAAGATAATAGAGACAAATAAAGTTAAAAATATAATGAAAGAAACAAATGCTAAAAGATTTGCTCATAAAGGTGATAGTGTAATTAATGTCAATAACAGAATTGTAGATGAAGCTACGGAATTTGTTAAAGAAATTAAAGTTTTAGATGATTGGTTAAATATTTCTTATAAGGAAAGAGAAAATTTAAGTTTTGATGAAACTATTAATTTGCTTAAGGGAAATGATTTACCAGTTAGTGCTTTTATGGATAAAATGGCGGGAATTTATGCCGGGGGAAACACAAAATATGAGAAAAGAGATATAGCTGAAAACGTTCCATGTTGGAATAGTCAAAATTGTATTCAGTGTAATCAGTGTGCTTTCGTATGTCCACATGCTGTTATTAGACCTTATTTATTAAATAAAGATGATAAGTACGATAAAGCCATTCCTAGTATGTTTCCAAAGGATATGAAATATGCAATAGGGATATCTTATAAAGATTGTACTGGTTGTGGTCTTTGTGCCAATATTTGTCCAGGTAAAGCTGGTAATAAAGCTCTGGAAATGAAAAAATATGATAAAGAGATATTTACAAATGATGATGTAGATTATCTTGTTAATAATAAAGTTAATTTTAATAGTAAGATTATCAATGTTAAGAATTTAGAATTTACAGATCCTAAATTTGAGTATTCAGGGGCTTGTGCTGGTTGTGGAGAAACAGCTTATATTAAGAACTTGACACAATTATTTAATGATAATTTATTTATTGCAAATGCTACGGGATGTTCTTCTATATATGGAGCTAGTTCACCATCCACTCCTTACTCAGTACCTTGGGCAAATAGTTTATTTGAGGATAATGCTGAATTTGGATTAGGTATTAAGCATGGATTAAATATTAAGCGTAATAAAATTAAAAAATATATGGAAGATAATAGATGCGAGGTATTTGATAAATGGCTCAATAACATGGATGACTATAATATTTGTAAAGAAGTATATAATGAAATTGATTTTAAAAAACATCCTTATTTAATGGACCTTAGAGATTATATTGTTCCAAAATCTATGTGGGTTATTGGCGGTGATGGTTTTGCCTATGATATTGGCTACGGAGGACTTGATCATGTATTATCTACTAATGAGAATATTAATATTTTAATTTTGGATACCGAAGTATATTCAAATACTGGAGGACAATCATCAAAATCTAGTAATATGGGATCTATTGCTTCCTTTACAGCATCAGGAAAAACTAATTATAAAAAAGATTTGGCAAGAATTGCAATGTGCTATCCACATGTATATGTAGCTTGTGTTAATATTGGCTATAATAAAGAACAATATTTAAAAGCTCTACAGGAAGCTAATAATCATAATGGACCGGCAATTATTATTGCTTATGCGCCTTGTATTGAACATGGTATTAAAAAGGGAATGGAACATAGTTTAGATGATGCTTATTTGGCTTCAAAATGTGGTTATTTCTTAACATTTAGATATAATCCAGATAATGGTGAATTTAATTTAGATACAAAGGATGTTGATTTTGATAAATATGATGAATTTTTAGCAAATGAAAACAGGTATGCAAATTTAAAGAAGATTAATCCAGAGGGAGCAGAAAAACTTTTAAATGGCCAAAAAGAATGGGCTAAGAAAAGATTAGATTATTATAGTAAATTATAAAATGTTTTAGAGAACTTTAATGAATGAATAATTCATTTGGTTCTTTTTTTGAATTATACAAATAGTTAAATAATTTTACAAATATGGGGTAATATGATAAAATGTTAGTGGAGGAAGAGATGGATACTTTAAGGATAAATATAATTACTTTGGCATATCTTGGAGATGCTGTATACGAAGTATATGTTAGGAAATATTTAATTGACAAGGGTATTGCAAAAGTTGAAGATTTGCAAAAAGAAGCAATTAATTATGTTTCAGCTAAAAATCAAAGCAAGATTTTAAATTATTTAATTGATAATGATATGCTGTCTTTGGAAGAAATAGACATTGTTAAAAGAGGAAGAAATTATAAAAGAGCGAGTCATCCGAAGAATACTGATATTATAACTTATAAAATGTCAACAGGATTTGAAGCTTTAATTGGACATTTATATTTAGTTAATAAAGATAGATTAGAAGAATTAATGAATATTATTTTAGGAGGAGATTATGAAAAGAATAATTAGTTTACTAGTAGTATGCATATTACTTACAGCATGTGGAAATAAGTATCAAACAATTGATGCAAATAAAGCAATGGAATTAATTAATAATAATGATACGGTGGTTATTGACGTTAGAGAAAATGATGAATATGAAACAGGGCATATTTCTGGTGCTATAAATATTCCTCTTGCTAATATAGAGACAATTAATTATGATAAAGATACAAAAATTATATTATATTGTGCAACAGGAGTTAGAAGTTTAGAAGCTACTAAAAAACTAAGTAGTATGGGATATACTAATTTATATAATTTAGATGGTGGGATTCTCAATTGGGGATTTGAGTTGGAGGAATAAAAGATGTATATATATGGAAAGAATGTAGCAAGAGAAAAACTTAAAAGCAATGAAAGAATTAATAAGATTTTTTTAGCAGAAAAATTTAATGATGAGGAAATTTTAAACATAATCAGAAAAAGAAAAATTAAATATAATTTTGTTTCTAATAAACTTTTAGATGATAAGGTACAAGGACTGCATCAAGGAATTATATTAGATGTTGACGATGTAAAAACAGTTGATATTGATTATATTGATAGTATTAAAAAGAATAATCCGCTTTTGGTAATGCTAGATCATTTGGAAGATCCTCATAATTTTGGAGCTATTATCAGAACAAGTGAAGCTTTGGGAGTAGATGGAATAATAATTCCTAATGATAGAAATGTTGGAGTAAATTCTACGGTGGTTAAAACTAGTGCGGGGGCTATTTATAATATGCCAATTATTAGAGTTGCTAATTTAGGGGCTACGATTACAAAATTAAAGAATAAAGGTTATTGGATAATGGGAACAGATATGGAAGGCACTGATTATACTGAAATGGATTATAACATGCCAATTTGTCTTATTATTGGAAATGAAGGTAAAGGAATTAGTAAAGTAATTGAAAATCAATGTGATTATATGGTTAAAATTCCAATGATAGGGAATATTAATAGTCTTAATGCTTCGGTTTCTTGTGGAATCATTATAGCAAGGATAGTGGCTAGCAAAAGATGACAAAAGAGTATAATGATTATGAACTTGTTTCTTTGGCACAAGAAGGTAATGAAGATGCAATTAATATAATTTATAATAAATATAAACCCATAGTAATTAAAAAAAGTAAAAATGCCATTATGTATGCTAATCATCATGGTATTGAAATTAATGATATTATGCAAGAGGGATTTATTGGCTTGGATGAGGCTATTAAAAACTTTTCACAAAATGATACGGCTACTTTCTATACTTTTGCTTCTCTTTGTATCGATAGAAAAATTGTTAATTATTTAAGAAGAATGACCCAAGGAAAAAATAAGATTTTAAATGATGCCGTAACAATCGATGATATGATAGAAAGAGTCGTAAGTGATAGTAATGATTTAGAACTGGAATTTATTTCTAAAAGTGAGCAAATGGATTTAATTAAGAAAATTAATATGGAACTTACTGAATTTGAAAAAGAAGTATTTAATCTTAGAATTAAAGGGTATAGTTTTGAAGAAATTGCTAAAACTTTAAATAAGGATCTAAAATCAATATATAATACATTTCATAGAATAAAAACAAAGATTAAGAAAAAAATTTTAATTGATAACTAGGAATAGTTGTCTTTTCTTTTAAAAGTAGGTATAATATTAACTTGTTGGGAAGTGATATTGTGGATAAGATTATTGTTAAGGGAGCAAGAGTTAATAATTTAAAAAATATTGATATTGAAATACCTAAAAATAAGCTTGTGGTAATGACTGGTGTCTCTGGTTCTGGTAAGAGTAGTTTGGCTTTTGATACAATATATGCCGAAGGACAAAGACGTTATATTGAAAGTCTTAGTGCATATGCTAGACAATTTCTTGGAGGTTCTGATAAACCAGATGTAGATTCAATCGAGGGACTTTCTCCCGCTATAAGTATAGATCAAAAAAGTACTAATAAAAATCCTCGTTCAACGGTTGGTACTATTACGGAGATTTATGATTATTTAAGACTTTTGTATGCCCGTGTTGGAGTACCTTATTGTCCACATCATCATATTCCAATTACTCAGCAAAGTATTGAGGAAATGACTAATAAAGTTTTGGAATTAGATACTGGTACAAAGATAATGGTAATGGCACCAGTGGTTAAGGGGGAAAAAGGAACTCATAAAGAAACATTAGAGCAACTTAGAAAAGAAGGCTTTGTTAGATGTAAAATTGATGGTGAAATTAGAGATTTAAGTGAAAATATAGAATTGGAGAAAAATAAGAAACATATTATTTTAGTTGTTGTGGATAGATTAATAATTAAAGATGAAATTAGATCTAGATTATATGACTCTATAGAAACAGCTACAAAATTAGCTCATGGAAAAATTATTATCGATTTACCTGATGAAAATGATGAAATGTTAATGAGCGAAGATTTTGCTTGTCCTTATTGTGATTTTTCTCTTTTAGAATTAGAACCAAGAATATTTTCATTCAATGCTCCTTATGGAGCATGTCCTGATTGTAAAGGATTAGGAGTTAAATTTAATCTTGATTTAGATTTAGTTATTCCTAATAAAAATCTAAGTATTAATGAGGGAGCAATCAAACCTTTTAATATAGATGATGATAATATTAATAGAACACAAATAGAAACTGTTGCTAAATATTATGATATTGATTTAGATACACCAATTAAAAATTTAGATAAGAAACAACTAGATATTATTTTATATGGAAGCAATGATATATTAGAGTTTAAATATACTTCTAAAAATGGTAATACAAGAAATGCTAAAGATTATTTTGAAGGGGTAATTACTAATTTAGAAAGAAGATATGTTGAAACTAAGAGTACATGGATTAGAGAATGGATAGAAGGGTATATGCGCGAGAGTGTGTGTCCATCTTGTAAAGGTTCTAGGTTAGGAGAGGAAGCTTTATCTGTTTTAATTAATAAGAAAAATATATATGAAGTTAGTTGTATGTCAATTAGAGAATTAAGAGAGTTTATTAATAATTTAAAGCTTTCTAATGAAAAAAAAGAAATTGCCGCTTTGTTAATTAAAGAAATTGATAGTAGATTAGACTTTTTAATCAATGTTGGTCTTGAATATTTAACTTTAAGCAGAACGGCGGGAACTTTATCTGGGGGAGAAAGTCAAAGAATTAGACTAGCTACGCAAATAGGTTCAAAATTAACAGGTGTTTTATATGTTCTTGATGAACCTAGTATTGGTCTTCATCAAAAGGATAATCAAAAATTAATTAATTCACTTCTTGAAATGCGTGATTTAGGTAATACTTTAATAGTAGTTGAACATGATACTGATACGATGTTGGCGAGTGATTATTTGGTAGATATTGGTCCATATGCTGGTGAGCATGGAGGACGTGTTGTGGTAGCAGGTACACCAGAAGAGGTTATGAAATGTGAAGAAAGTATTACGGGACAATATTTATCAGGAAAAAGAAAAATTTTGGTTCCTAAGGTAAGAAGAAAAGGTAATGGAAAGTTTATTAAAGTTAAAGGGGCAAAAGAGAATAATTTAAAGGGTATTAATGTAGATTTTCCACTGGGAACATTTACTTGTGTAACAGGAGTTTCTGGTTCTGGTAAGAGTAGTTTAGTAAATGAAATTTTATATAAGACTGTTGCTAGTAATTTATATAAATCAAAGGAAAAACCTGGTAAATGTAAAGAAATTTTGGGACTAGATGAAATTGATAAGGTTGTTTTAATTACTCAAAATCCAATAGGTAGAACTCCACGCAGTAATCCGGCTACATATGTAGGTGTATTCGATGATATTAGAGATATCTTTTCGGAAACTAAGGAAGCTAAAGTTAAAGGATATGATAAGAGTAGATTTAGTTTTAATGTCAAAGGTGGTAGATGTGAGGCTTGTCTAGGAGACGGAGTAAAGAAAATAGAGATGCACTTTTTACCGGATGTATATGTTCCTTGTGATGTTTGTCATGGAACTAGATTTAATAAAGAAACATTAAGTATTAAATATAAGGGAAAGAATATTTATGATATCTTAGAAATGCGGGTAGATGATTTAATTCCATTTTTTGAGAATCATCCGAAGGTGTTACATAAACTTAAAACTCTCCAAGATGTTGGACTCGGATATGTCAAAATAGGGCAAAGTGCTCCGACATTATCTGGTGGAGAAGCAGCACGTGTTAAATTAGCTAAAGAATTACAGAAGAAACCTACCGGTAAAAGTTTGTTTATTTTAGATGAACCAACGACGGGATTACATTCTTATGATATAGAAAAATTACTTAATATTTTGAACAGAATTGTTGATAATGGCGATACAGTTTTGGTAATTGAACATAATTTGGATGTTATAAAAGTAGCAGATTATATTATTGATTTGGGACCAGATGGAGGAGATTTTGGAGGAAAAATTGTTGCTACAGGTACGCCAGAAGAAGTAATGAAGTGTAAAAATAGCTATACAGGACAATTTTTAAAAGATTATTTGAAATAAAAGTAGATTCTTTAATGAATTTACTTTTTTAATTAAATAATAAATTGACTTGAAAATCAGAATATGATAATATAGGATTGGTGATTGAAAAAGTGGATAAAAACGTTATTTTAATAGGATTAGGACCACATGCGAAAAGAATATATATAGCTTTATTTAAGAAGTATAATATTGAACCAAAAGTAATAGTTGATTTAAGGAAAAAAGAAGAAGAACTTAAATTATTTTTGAGCAAAAACAATATTTCTTCAAAACTTTATTTGATTGATGACAAGGATGCAGACAATTTAGAATTATCTTCGGTAGTACAGAATGACTTGAAAAAAATTATTAACGAAGAAAATATTAAATATGCAATTATTTCAACGGAACCAAAATCTCATTTTGCGTATTCTAAATTTTTAATTGCATTGAATATTAATATTTTAATGGATAAACCAATTACTGCGCCAATAGATGCGATTAATAATATTAATCAAAGTAAAAAAATCGAAACTGAGTATTTGGAATTATGTAATTTATATAAAAAACATTACGATAAAATGAAGTTTGTAATTCAATGTCAAAGAAGATTTCATAAGGGCTATAATTATGTTAAAGATTTAATTAGTGAGGTTGTCAATAAATATGGTATTCCTGTCACCTATATTGATATATATCATTGTGATGGAATGTGGAATATGCCAGATGAGTTTTTTTATAGGGAAAATCATCCATATAAATATGGATATGGTAAATTATTTCATAGTGGATATCATTTTGTCGATTTGTTATCTTGGCTAATTAAATGCAATGATAATATTGGAAAAGATATTGACAATGTATCTTTATATACAACTACATATAGACCAAAAGATTTTATGAACAATATTGATAATAATTTTTATCACAATTACATGAATACGAATAAATTTGATAAGATATTTAATGAAAAAAATTTAGTTAATGATTTTGGAGAATTAGATATTCATGCTATAATGGATTTTAAAAAAGGAAATGATATTATAACTAATTGTTCATTTAATTTAATGCAAAGTGGCTATTCTAGAAGAAGCTGGGTGGAATTACCTATTGATACATATAAATCTAATGGTAGAGTAAGACATGAGAGAATAAATATACAAGTTGGACCTCTTATGAATGTGCAAATTCATAGTTATCAAGCACAAGAAATTAATGATCAAAGAAAAATTAATGAGTATGATGTTGGTGGTTTAAACCATTTTGATATTTATATTTTTAGAAATGAAAAAATTATTGCAGGTAAACCTTTTGAAAAAATAAGTATTAAAGATTTAACAATGAAAAGTGAAACTGAATTTTTAGGTAATAATGAGAAAGCTAGGGAAAGATGTTTTTATAACTTTTTATTTACTGAAAAAAGAACTTCTGATTTACTAGAACATCAAAAGAGTATTTTGTTGCTAGAAAAAATGTGTGAGGCTATTGCTTCTAATAAAGGTAAAATTAATTTTGATTGGAAAGATTATTATGAAAAATAAGGTTGCAATTATTGGTGGCGGAAACGTTGGCAGTACTTTAATATATACTTTGCTTAATGGATTTAAAGAAGAATTAGAAATAGTACTTATTGATAATCACGAAGCGCGTGGTAAAGGAAATGTTGAAGATTTTAGACATTGTTTATTTAAAGAAAAGAAGATATATTTAGGTAGTTATAATGATATAGATGACTGTGATATGATTGTGATTGCTTGTGGTATTAAAAATAGTAGTAATAGAAAAGCTTTTCTAAGAAATAGTTTTTATATGATTAGAAATATTGTTGAGGAAATTAATAAAACTAAATTTAAGGGATATGTTTTAGTTTTGTCAAACCCAAATGATGTTATTACTACTTATATTGCAAAAAATTATAAGTATACGGAAAAGGTTTTGGGAAGCGGAACTCTTCTTGATAATTATCGCTTAAAATATTTTCTGGCAGAAAACAAGGGTTATAATATATCTATGATAGATACGCAAATTATTGGGGAGCATGGAGCTACGCAGGTAATGCAATTAGATAAAATTTTAATAAATAAGAAAAAAATTACTTTAAATTCTCAGGAAAAAAATGATATTGCTAATTATGTGAATAATATACCACTTGAAATTGTTTCTTTAAAAGGATATACAAATTATGGAGTTTGTATGGTTGCTCTTGAAATAATTAATTGTTTATTATTAAAAGAGACAAAAAATTTAATAGTTAGTACTTATGATAATGAAATAGGCGTGGCCTATAGTTGTCTTTGTCATTTCGATAAGGATATGATTACGCCACTTAATAGACAAAATGAGAGAAATATTGTTATTGATTGTATTGAAAAAATTAAAAGTGAATATGAAATTTTTGTTTCTGGCAAAATTATAGGAATAGATTTAGATGATACGATTACCGATATATATGATGATATGTTAATAAAGGCTAAAGAATTTGATAAAAAAATCGGAGGAACGGGAATTATTAAAGAAGATGAATATTTTATGGGTGAAAAGTTTGGATGGAGTAAAGAAACAAAGGAAAAGTTTTTTAAAGAAGAACGTCTTCATGTTGTTGATAATGCTAAAATTAGAAAAAATGCACGTAAAGTTTTTAAAAAATGCATAGATGAAGGATATTTAGTTATTATCATTACTGCTAGAAAAGCAAAATATTATAATAATCCATATGAATATACATATAATTGGTTGAGAAAACATAAAATTCCTTTTTCTAAGTTAATTGTGGAATCTTTAAAAAAAGATGAGGTTTGTCTAAAAGAAAAAGTAGATATATTTATTGATGATATGGATAGTAATTGTCAAGATGTAGCTAAACTTAAGAATGTTAAAGTATATATGATGGAAAATGCCAATAATGAGTCTTTAGATAAAAGAGTTAAAAAGATTACGGGGTTTGATGAATTATGGAGGTTAATTATAAATGAGAGAAATTAAAGCTGTTTTTGTTGATATTGAAGGAACTTTAAAAAATATTGATGGATCTTTATCAGAAATGACAGAAGAATATTTAAAAAGATTAAAAGATGCGGATATTCCTGTGGTAATAACTAGTGGATTGCCTAGATTTATAACAAAAGAAATTAGTAAAGAAGTTAATGCTTCTAAATATGTAATATCTTCAAATGGAGCAGATGTATATGATAGAGAAAATGATAAAGTAATTAGTGCTAGTTATTTAGATAAAGATATTTTAAATAGTATTTTTGAGATGTGTCACCCAGAACATAATGTTATTATAGGTTTTGGAGATGGAGAGTTATCAAATACATACAATGAATATAATAAAAATGCGAAAATTATTACTAGTGATGATGATTTATCTTCACTTGATGTTTTACAATGGCATATTAGTCAAAAGAAAGCTAATATAGATGAAAACTTTTGTTATTTCCTTTTAAAGAGAGAAATTATACGTTATGCAGATATTGTTAGTCAGTTTGTTGGCGAAGAATTAGTTTATAAACTTATATGTTCTAGAAAGTTAGATGATTTAAGTCAAATAGAAATACGCCGTTTAACTAGAGCTATCAGATTTGTAAAATTACAAATGTTAAAAGATAATATATTAGGTTCTTTCAGTGGCAAAGTTACTTTGGGTAATCAATGTGAAGATTTTATTTCTTATGGTGAAAGAAATGAGACACCTTGGTTTTCTGTAAATAATTTTGGAGTTTCTAAAGGAAGTGGAATAATCAATCTATGTAATTATTTGGATATATCTACGAATGACGTTTTAGCCATTGGAAATGATTATAATGACCTTAGTATGCAAAGAGTTGCGGGTTATTTTGCAAGTCCTATAGATAGAAAAAGATTTGTTAATGGAAGTAGCATCATTAGTTATGATCGTATTAATAATGGGGTTGGAGAAGTATTAAAAAGGGTATATGAAATAAATACTAGGAGATAGTTATGGAAAAGGAAATTTTATTAGTTAGTGATAAGGATTTTGGGTTAGACTATAGAAAGTTAGATAACCCAGTAATAAGAGTGGGTGCCAGAGGAATTATTTTTAATAATGATGGTAAAATTGCAGTAATTAACAAAAGGCAAAAGAATGAATATAAACTACCTGGTGGAGGAGTAGAAGATGGGGAAATACCAAAAGAAGCATTTATACGAGAAGCCCTTGAAGAAACTGGCTGTAATATTAGGATATCCGAATATTTAGGTACGGCAATAGAGGAAAAAAACAAGAATAATTTTAAACAAATATCTCACGTATTTGTTGGTAAAGTAGTTGACGATACAGGAATTTTACATTTAACAGAAAAAGAGAGTGATGAAGATACTACTGTTATATGGGTTGACATAAATGAAGCATTACAACTTATTAAGAATTGTTTTGATGATTTAAAAGGTAGTAAATATGATGATTTATATAAAACTAAATTTATGGTTAAAAGAGATGAAAAAATACTTGAATATTATTTAGATAAGATGAATTAATTGTTCATCTTTTTTTTGTTTTTTTGAATATATTAAAGATGTTAACATAGTATTTATTGAAGAGAGGGAAATTAATGGAAAAAATAGATGTTATTAAAAATATTGCGATGAGAACGGGCGGAGATATATATTTAGGTGTTGTCGGAGCTGTTAGAACAGGTAAATCAACTTTTATTCGTAGATTTATGGAGAACATGGTAATTCCTAATATTAAAGATGAATTTGAAAGAAAAAGGGCTTTAGATGAATTACCACAAGCTGCTAGTGGAAAAATGATTATGACTACGGAACCAAAATTTGTACCTGCTAATGCTGCTAAAATTACAATTGATGAATTTTCAGCAAATATTAAAATGATTGATTGTGTGGGATATGTAATTAATGATGCTAAAGGAGTTGACGATGAAAATGGTCCTAGGTATGTTATGACTCCTTGGTATAGTGAACCTATTCCTTTTGTAGAGGCAGCAGAAATTGGAACGGAAAAGGTTATTAAGGAACATTCTACGATTGGAATTGTGGTTACTTCAGATGGATCATTTGGAGAATTTAAAAGAAATGATTATGTCGAGGCAGAAGAGACTGTTATTAATGAACTTAAGGAAATAGGAAAACCTTATATTGTCCTTTTAAATACAGCTAATCCTTCTGCGGATAGTGCTATTAGTTTAACAGATGAATTAAAGGTAAAATACAATGTTCCGGTACTTCCTATTAATGTGGAAATGATGCAAGAAAGGGATATGTATAATATATTAAAAGAAGCATTATATGAATTCCCAGTAGTAGAAGTTAAAGTAAATATTCCGGATTGGATTTCTATATTAAAACCAGATCATTATGTAAAGAAATGTTATATAGATAAGATTAAGGAAAGTGTTTTATCTATTGATAAAATAAGAGATGTTAATTCAATTACAGATTTCTTTAATGATTGTGAATACATTAATAAGTCATATCTATCGGAAGTTGATACTTCAACAGGGGAAGTTACAATTAATTTATCAGCGCCGGATGAATTATATAATCAAGTATTAAGAGAAATTATAAATATAGATGTGTCTTCTAAAGCAGATTTATTATATTTATTCCAAGATTTTAATGAAACTAAAACTGAATATGATCAAATTAAAAGTGCTTTAAAAACAGTAAAACAAACTGGATATGGAATTGCTTCTCCTACTTTGGCTGACATGAAGTTAGAAACTCCAGAAATTATTAAACAAGGTGGTAGATATGGGGTTAAACTTAAAGCTAAAGCACCATCAATACATATGATTAAAGTTGATGTGGAATCTACCTTTGAACCGATTATAGGAAGTGAAATGCAGAGTAAGGAACTAATTAGTTATTTAACTGATAATAGTAAAAATACTGATATTTGGAAAAGTGAAATATTTGGTAGAAGCCTTGATGTTATCGTCCAAGAAGGAATTCAAGCTAAACTAGCTATGATGCCTGAATCAGTAAGATATAAATTATGTCAAACATTAACTAAGATAATTAATAAGGGAAGTTCGACAATGATTGCAATTGTTTTATAAGTTAGACACTATATGTAAATAAGGATTAAAAAAGAGTCTTAAAATAAGGCTTTTTTTTGATAAAGTATTGATTTTAAAAGAAATTCATGTTATTGTATATTTGTAAGCATAGATGATGTCTTGCTTAAATAGAAAACGGAGGTAATTAAAAATGACAAAAGCATGTTTAGTTGAATACATTGCTGAAAAAGCTGATTTAACAAAGGCTGATGCTACTAGAGCATTAGATGCTATGTTAGAAGGTGTAACAGAAGGATTAAAAAAGGAAGGAAAAGTTACTTTAGTTGGTTTTGGAACTTTCTCTGCTAAAGAGAGAGCTGCTAGAACTGGTAGAAATCCACAAACTGGTGAAGAAGTTAAGATTGCTGCTAGAGTAGTACCTGGTTTCAAAGCTGGAAACAAATTAAAAGATGCTTTAAATTAGTCTTTTATAGATAAAACAACCAATTATAGGTTGTTTTTTTAGGATTTAAAAAAATGCTGATTAGGCATTTTTATAGATAATATTATAAATTGTTATTTGACTTCTCTATGAATAGCAATTACTTTTCCTAAAATCATATCTGGAGAAATAATATTAACATTTAAACTAGGGTATTTAGGATTCATTGCTTGTAATATGATACCTTTAGGATATTTATATAGCTTCCTAACGGATAGAATATTACTTTTAGTAGCTATAATTATGTCATCACCATTTTTATAATCATCTTGTTTTTTAAAATATATATGATCATTTTTTAAGTAATATGGAGCCATGGAATCATCTAATATTTTTACCGATATTTCTGACTTTCCAATAAGGGGTTCATAACTAGCATTTTTATAAGTATTGATTATTTTTTCAAATTTATTAGTTAAATTGTTATCAGTACGTGTACTTTTAACATAATTTTTAATAAATTTGTTTTCTAGTAATTTTTTTTCGTCATCACTGATATTAACTTCATTTAAAATAGAAGTATCAATATTAAAAATGTTACAAATTTCAAAAAACAAGTCATAAGGAATATTTAACATACCACTTTCATATTTGTGTAATGTTTGGCGATTTTTTTGATGATTTAGGGCCTTAGAGAGGTCTTCAAGTGAATAGTTATATTTTATGCGATTATCTTTAATTAATTTCCCAACTACGGGTTTTAAATCATCACTTATTAATTCTTTTTTTCTTGTTCTCATATGGTTTACTCCTTCTTTAATTTATTTTGTTTGATATATATATAGGAATAGTTCCAAATATTCCAATAATGGTTTTTATCATATATCTAAATATAATACATAGTACAATATTGATGACATCTTGTGTAAAGAGATAAGCTATTAAAATAAATAATATATTTTCTAATAATTCAATTATTATAAAGGAAAAGATATTACTAAGAATAATTTTATTTTGTAATCTTTTTAGTAAATAATAGAGTTTACTACTTAAGAAAATACTAGTAATGGTAGATATGATTAAAGCTATATATATACGTAAATTATATTTAAAAATACTATCATAGGCTTTGTTGGCATATTCATTATATTTACTACTTTCCATTATGCCAGATAAATTAAGGAAACAACAACTCACTAAGAAAGTAATTAAAATTAATAATATATAGGTTTTTAATTCTGCTGGGCCTCTTTTTTGGGTTATTAAATTTCCGGCAAGAACTAGGCTTGTTGTTACTCCAAAACCAAGAGGAACAGATATATTCATGAGATCTATTTGTTTTAAGCTCATGATACATGACATGAATGTGCAAATAATACCATATACATATAAGCCATCAGTTTTAAACTTTTTATAAAGCATAATCATTGACAAGTAACATATAATAGTTTCAACAATAATTAAGATTATATTTCTCATTTTTGCACCTTCTTACTTGTTAAATAATTTACAAAGATAGAATTAATAATCATAATTGCTAAGCCAACAATATAGGTAGATATGCCAACGAAGATAGAGGCTTCAATATCAATAGTTTTTAGATATGATAATATATACATAACTACAGTATAAAGTAAAGCAGTTATAATATATGTCAACATAATACAAATATAATTGTTATCTTGAATACTTTTAATTAATTTAAAAAGTTTAACAGTGATATATTGACTTAAACATAAAAATATTGGATATGTTATCAATATTTTGAAATTATATTCAAAGGCACCTTGCATATTTATAGAAATTGTTTCTGTAATAGCAGGAATAAAATAATTCATAGTTATTAGTAATAAACTGGTAATAGCATTGGCATATAATGAGATTATTATAAGATTTTTAACTTCTTTGTAACCATATTTAATTATAAAGAGATACATTATTGTAAAAGTTGCAAGAAGCGGAATAATACCTAAGTTAACATTTAGTTTAAGAATTGTAGATATTTTAAATGTTAAAACAAATGAGATAAGATTCATAATTATCATAGAAAAATATAATCCTCTTTTATCTAATATTTTATATAAGCAAAATGTTGTTAACATAGTTAGGGCAATTAATATTAATGATATTATTTCTTCCATATGTCCACCTTCTTATTCAATATTTATTATACCACAAAAAATAAAGATACAAAATATATTTGTACCTTTTTCTTAAAGATGTATAGTTTTATTTTTTTTGGCCTCTAACATATCATAAAAGGCTTCTAATTTTGTATCAATATTAGCTATATTATTTTCACCATCAAAGCTTAAATATAAGATGGGGACATTATAATCTTCACTAATTTGATTTAAAATAGGAATGGCATTATTTTCAGGAACGCAACTAAAACTTTTAATATGAATTATGCCATCAATGTTACTACTACTATGTTCTTTAGCATGAACAACGGATTCTAGGCCATCAGCTCCTAGGGTATATTTAGCATATTTTTTACCTCTTTTAAGGAGGCTATGTCTTTTAAATCTTTTAGTAATTAAAAGATATGTTAAATCTGTATATCTATAGATACTAATACCTTGTTTCATTAAATTTCTTTCTAGGTTATTACTCGATGCTAAATCCATTAGTGAATATAATTCTCCAATTAATAGTATTTTGATATGCTTATCATTTTTTAGGGGAATGCTTTGATATGCTTTTTTATATTTATGGTAGATCTTAATTATTTTAATTATACTAAGTTTTTTTATAGAGAATGCATTAAGCATTTGTTTTTCTTTGGTTTCAAAAAGTTTAATATTTGTAGATATTCCCATGTTTATTCTTTGATATTTATTTAATTTATCTAAAAATATTATTATTAAAAATCCTTGTATTAGATAATAAAAATAAGTAATGTAATTTAATTTTTTGTTATATTTTTTAGCAAATTTATACAATTTTGTTAATGATACATGATTATCTTTAATTAGATTTACAAATTCAAATTTATAGCCTAAATTTTTTAGTATTGCTTCTTGTAATTCAGCAAAGTAGCCATATCTACAACCACCACCAGCTTGTATTAAGATTGTGGCTCCAGCATTGAGAGCATTTATATAGTTACCTAGATTGTACTTAAATGGCATACAGATGTCATCCGGGCTATTAGCTGCTCCAAGGGATATGGTTTGTTGGTTATTATAAGGAGGTACTAATACAGGTAATTTTGTAATATTTTCTATGATGTATTTGATAGGTATATAATAAGGCCCTAAATGGGGAAATGAAATTATTTTATTATTCATGGGAATCTCCTTTAATTATGTCGATAAAGCTTTCTAATTTAGTTTCTAAACTTAATTCAGTAGTATTTTCATCAATTACTAAATTTAGGATAGGGATATCTTTGTTTTTTAGAATAGCAAGGTTATTAACTAAAGCATCTATGCCACAGGGATATGTTGATATAAATATTAAACCATTTACTTGATTTTTATAATAATAAAGTGAACCCATCATTTCTTTAGAATATCTCCAGTATATGGTATTAGAAAAGTATTCAGAAAAGGTTCTGGCTATTTTTTTATCGATGTTGTTAGAATAGATAGGAATTATATTATGATCTTCTAAATATTTTGTAATATATCCGGAAATAAATTTATCTTTAAGGTTATAAAAATGAGATAAAATTAATATTTTGGTATTAGACTTTGATAGTTTATTTTTTTCTTCATTAATTTTATTTATATTAAATTTCTTTTGTTGGTTTGCTGCTAAGATGTAACTAATAATTATTTTGAAAATATTTTTAGTAAATTTTAAACCCATTTTAATAAAACCAATTATTTGATATTTATGATGAGTATATTCAATATCATAATCAATTATTTGTTTGGGGTCTATGAGGTATTTGATGTTGTCATATGTAGCATTTAATCTAGTACATGTTTTATCTTTTTTGCCATAATCACATAGACGCGATACGAGAATATAATCACATATTTTAGATAAATAGAGAACATGTCCAATATATATTTTATATGATAGACAACATTCATCAATGGTATTATTAGTTCCTAGAGTGATAATTTGTTGATTTGTTTCTGGGCTTAGAACTACGTTTAAACCTAAGCCTTCAAAAAAATTTTTGAAAAGAACTCCATCACGGTAATAAAGCATTGCTCGGGGAATGCCTATTTTAATTTTTTTCATATGTCACCTAACAAAATATATGCTCGATGAAGGAAATTATTACATCATAATAGATAAAAAAAGAAGATATTATTCATTATCTTCTAGTTCATCTTCATTTAAAATTGTTAAATCACTTAAATCGTCTTCGGCGTATTCATCTTCATCATCAATAGTATTGAAATCATCTTCTTCGGTAAGGTCATCGGTATCTGGTTCTTTAGCATATTCATCTTCGTCATCATCTTTTTCTTCATATAAATCATCCATAACAATTTTAACTTTATGATTGGCTTTTAAATCCCATTTACCGTCTTCCAAAAGGATAAATTCTTTAGATGTTGTTAATGATTGAAAGAAATCGGCTATTTTATCTTGATATTCACGATCGGATAACTCTAATAACTCACATACTTTTTTAAATAAATCAGCTGTAGACATAGTTATCTTGTTTTCCTCTAAATATAATTTGGCAATATTAGTATAAGATAATAACTCAAGGTCTTCTTTTTTCATTTTACTTAGTTTCATTTTGTCCTCCTACATTTCTTCTCTTGGTATTATACCAATTAAATTTAACGAATTATTAATAACTATTTTGATACATTTTAGCAAGGCTATTCTTTCTTCGGTATAAGTTGTATCTTCAGTAATAAATTTTTGACTAGCATAATAAGAGTGGAATAGGGTTGCTAATTCATGAACATAATTACATATAATATGAGGTTGTTTCTTTTGACATGCAGAAATTACAGTATCCTCAAAATTCATTAATTTGCTCATAATAGTATATGCTAATGGTTCTTTAATTGTGGTATATTCTTTTTTAGGTAATATTTCTTGATGATAGTTATTTAAAATTGAACAAATACGGGCATTAGCATATTCAATATAATATACTGGATTATCATTACTATTTTTAACCGCTAATGATAAATCAAAATCCATTTGGGTATCTAAGCTCTTTGATGCAAAGAAATATCTTGTAGCATTTATTCCAACTTCTAAGATAAGATCATTTAGGGTAATAGTTTTTCCAGTTCTTTTGCTAATTTTAATTTCTTCACCATCTTGGAGTAATCTTACCATTTGAAGAATTTTGATATCGAGAATACTACTATCATATCCTAGTATTTCTAATGATCCTTTTAATCTATTAATGTATCCATGATGATCGGCACCAAAGACATCAATTAATTCATCAAAACCACGATCTATTTTATTAGCGTGATATGCAATATCGGGTAATAGATATGTATAATTGCCATCATTTTTTACTATGACACGGTCTTTTTCATCACCATATTTAGAGGTTTTTAACCATAAAGCATCATCTAGAATATAACATTCATCATTCTTTTTAAACGAATTTAATACTTTTTCTACTTGACCAGTATCATATAAAGATTTTTCACTGGTAAAGACATCGAAATTTACACGAAATACATCTAAATCTTTTTTTATTTGTTGCATTAATATTTTTAAACCTTCTTGTTTAAAATATTCAATATCTTCATTTAATTTTTTATCTTGATAATTATTGTATATTTCTTTAGCTATAGCTATTATTTCTTTACCATGGTAACCATCTTCAGGAATACGATAATCCTGGCCACATACTTCTTTATATCTTTCTTTAATAGAGATACCTAGATTATACATTTGATTACCGGCATCATTAATATAATATTCTCTTGTAACATCATAGCCACAATAAGACATTATTCTTGATAAGTTATCACCATATGTAGCTCCACGACCATGGCCTATATGAAGAGTACCAGTTGGATTAGCACTGACATATTCAATATCAACTTTTTTATTATTACCAAGGTTATTTTTTCCATAGTTTTTATTTTCGGTTAGTATTTTATTTATTTCTTTTAAGTAACATTCTTTAGATAAATATAGATTAATAAATCCAGGAGGAGCTATTTCTACTTTTTCTATTAAAGAACTAGCAATATTATCTTTAATCATATTAGCTATCTCTAGGGGATTCTTTTTAAGAATTTTTGTTAATACTAAGGCAACATTGGTAGAATAATCTCCAAAAGTCTTATCTTTAGGTACTTCTATAATTATCTTATTTAAGTCTAGATCAATTTGACATGTGGTTAAGCTTTCTCTAATTATTTTTTGTAGTTCTTTTTTAATACTCACATCAATCACTCATTTCTATTTTATAACTATATTCTTGGCCAGTATCAATAATAATATAGTTTATTTCAATTAATTTATCCGATAAAATTAACTTGTTTGTTAAAATATCAATATCTAAGCTGGTGTTTAATTCTTTTATATAATAATCTGTCGTAGTCTTTTTGTCAAGTTCAAAAGACATATAATGGGTAAATTCGGAATTATCTCTTATTAAAATTACTTTTTGAGGTAATATTTCAACTTTATATTTTGTTAATTCATTATTATATGTTATTTTATTTTTATTTTTTAGGCCAAAAGTTTCAAATTTTTCTTGGCTTTTATCTGTCTTATTTGTAAGAGAATTATTAATTTTTATTTTGATAATTACACCTCCAATAAGAATTCACTAGACATTATATCACAAGTTATATAAAAATAGAACTCATATTTTTACTTTTTTTAGAAATAATAAATATAGATAGAAAGAATGTGAGTGATTCGATGAAATTTTTTAAAAAAATAGGAAAATTTTTAGTTTTTTTGGGAATTATTTTTATCTTAGGAAATGTAGGAATGTATATATATTGTTTAATTACTCCTAAAATACAAATATCTAGAAATCAGTCATATTATTTATACGATAATAAGAATGAATTAATTTTTAATAATTATAGTTGGGTTTCACTAGATGATATTAGTCCTTATTTGATAGATGCAACTTTGTCAACAGAGGATAGACATTTTTATAAGCATATTGGATTTGATTATTTAAGAATAGGAAAGGCTATTATTAAGAATATATCTTCTAGAAGTTTATCAGAGGGAGCTTCGACAATAACACAACAATATGCGAGAAATTTATACTTAAATTATGATAAAACGTGGAAAAGAAAGATCGATGAAGCTATTTTGGCTTTTGAATTAGAAACTCACTATACTAAAAACGAGATTTTAGAGGGATACTTAAATACGATTAATTATGGCGGAATTTTTGGAATTGAGAATGCTGCTAAATATTATTTTAATAAATCGGCTAGGGATTTAACTTTAGCGGAAGCTTCGATGTTAGCAGGTATTCCACAATCTCCATCAAATTATTCTCCTTTATATAATTTGGATTTAGCTAAAAAAAGGCAGAAGACAGTTCTTACACTTATGTATAATAATGATAAAATTTCTGATGAAGAGGTTAATAAGGCTTATAATGAGGAATTAACTTATATCGGAAATAAAAGTTCTAATATAACTTCGGGAAGAATGTATTTTAAGGATGCGGTTTTAAATGAATTAAAGGAAATTCCTAGTATTCCTAATTCTTTATTAACTACAGGTGGAATTAAGATATATACCACTATGGATAGTGTTGGGCAGAATGAACTAGAAAAGAATATTGAAAGTAAGAATTTAGGAGAATTACAGATTGCTTCTATTTTAATGAATCCGGATAATGGAGCTGTTTTAGCTTTAGTCGGAGGAACTAATTATAATGATAGTCAATATAATAGAGCAATTAATGCTAAAAGACAGGTTGGTTCTACGATGAAACCATTACTTTATTATTCAGCTTTAGAGAGTGGTTTTACGTCAGCTTCTTCTTTTATTAGTGAAAGAACAACATTCTCTTTAGCTAATAGTAAGAAATATACTCCTAAAAATTATAATGATCGTTATGCAAATGGTCCTTTATGTATGGGAGCAGCTATTGCATACTCGGATAACATTTTTGCAGTTAAAACGCATCTTTTTTTGGGAGAAGAAAAATTGGTGTCCATTTCAAATAGGTTAGGGATTGAAAATGAACTTGAGGCGGTGCCTTCTTTGGCTCTTGGTACTGAAGAAATTAGTTTAATGGATATGGTTAGTGCTTATTCTGCTTTTGCCAATATGGGATACAAGGTTAAGGGACATTTAATTGAAAGAATTGAGGACAATAATGGAAATGTATTATATGAATATAAAGAAGAAAAGGTAAATATTTTAAATGAAAGTTTGGTTTATATTTTAAATGAAATGTTAACATATACTTATGATAAGGATTTTATAAATTATAATTATCCTACTATGATTAGTTTGTTACCAAAACTTACTAAGAGGTATGCTATTAAATCAGGTACTACAAATACAGATATGTGGATAATAGGATACAATAAGGATGCGGTGTTAGGAATTTGGACGGGATATGATGATAATCGTAATTTGACTACTACTGATACAGGAATTCATAAGGATATTTGGGCAGATACGATGGAAGTTTATTTAAAGGATAAAAAAAATAATTGGTATGTGGCTCCCAATAATATTGTCGGAGTTTTAGTAGATCCAATTACAGGAGAAATGGTTAATGGTACTGATAGGAAAGGGAAGATTTTTTACTTTTTAAAGGGAACTGAACCATATAGTGATACTAATTACGATTTGGATGCAGCTTTTAAGGAAGGAAATGAGGATAATCAAGAGGAAAATGATAATATGCAAGATGAGGTTTTAAATGAATAGATAAGGATTAAAAGAAAAAAGCTTATATTTCTATAGGCTTTAAATTTCTATAATTATGCAATGTCCGGTTTCATTATTATATAATTTGTAAGGGATATTGTTTTGATTTAAAAATTCTTTTGTTTGAGTTAATTTATCCGGTGTTTCAGCTTGGGGTGTTTCAACAGGAGCTGTTGATGGATTTATAGGAGCTGGTTGTTCCTGAATAACTGGGGGAACTACTGGTTCGGGGTTGACAGGTGTTGATTCTACTACAGGGGAAGTTACCACAGGTATTTCGACTGATCCAGTTACCGGTGCGGGATTTGGAGTAGATGTCATATTATTAAATAATGGGATATCCTCAATAATTGGAGCTATTGGTTCAGTAGGTGTTGAAACAGCTGGTTCTGGGTTAGGCAATTGATCAGGGGTTAAATTTGGTACTGCTGGAGCAGTTGGAGCCATAGGAGGCTCAATTGTAGGAGTAAATAATGGTTCTACGCCAGGAACGGTGGTCATTTCTTGATTTTGAGGCATTGTAGGATTGGCAAATAAAGGTTCTACAAAAGGTTGATTAATATTTGCTTGGTTGGTTATATTATTTGCTAGAGATTCTACAGGTGCGGGATTTGGAATTGACTCGGTATTGTTTATTTGAGGCATGGTTAATGGTGTCGTTGGTGTAGCATTTGTACTTGGTTGATTATTTACAATAGGATTTACCATTGTTTGCATATTCATTGTATTAAGTGTCTGACCACCACTAATTTGTGGTTCTACTGAAGGTTGAGTTGGCATTGGTTGATTAAAGTTTGGAAAAAAGTTTCCTTGATTCATATTATCACTTTCCTTTTCTTCTTTTTGAATTATTTCTTGATCCTCTGGATCTTTTTTTAATGAACTCATGATACTTTTTATTGCAGTACTGATATCTTCTTCTTCATTAATAAGATTTTTAATTATTTCATCTAGTTCTTTTACTGTTAGTCTATCAGTAATTATACGATTTAAAAATTTAATTTGTTCACTGGGATTTTTAATTTGTAAGAGGCTTCTTGCGTGTCTTTCACTTATTTTTTTATCATTTAGGGCTGTTTGAACTTCTTTTGGTAATGTTAAAAGTCTAATTTTATTAGAGATAAATGATTGTGATTTACCTATTTTTTTAGCTAAATCAGATTCATTTATTTTTGATTTTTGTAATATTTCTTTATAAGCTGCTGCTTCCTCAATGGGAGTTAAATTTTCTCGCATAATATTTTCAATTAAAGCAAGTTCTGATAACTCGGTATCGTCAATATTTTTTATGATTACTGGTACTACTTCAAGACCAATTTTCTTTGCGGCACGATATCTTCTTTCTCCAGCTACTATTTCATATGATCCATTATTTGGTCTTACTATTATGGGATTTAAAATGCCATATTGTTTAATTGAGTTGGCTAAATCATCAATAGCTTTTTCATCAAATATTTTTCTTGGTTGGTTAGTACTTGGAGTTAGGCTTGAAATACTAATGTTAATTATTTTATCTTCGTGCAAGTTACCACCTCTATCTATTCTTTTTTACCCTATATTAATATAATACTATAATAAATATTTTTTTTCAATAATTTTATTTATTAAATTATAATTTTTATGATATAATTTTTTATAGGTTTGTCTTGCGGGGTGATTTTTTTTGAAAATTTCGGGTAAAGAAGTTAGTGTAGATGAAGCAATTAATTTTGCTAAGAATGAAGAAATGCTTTTAAAAAGAAGAAGTAATAATATGCTTTTAAGTGACTTTCAAGTAGAAGTATTAAAAAGATATGGAATTGATTATAATAAATATGGTAATATTAAAGATATATTATTTGAAATAGAAGAATACTTAAATGAGGAATATAATTTAGAACTCGATAATGTTGGGATGCAATTGGCGGAATTGGTATATTATAATTATACTAATAAATAATTTGGGGATTTTAAAACTTCACTTTTTAGGGTGAAGTTTTTTCTATATTTCTTTCTTTTTTATTTGTGAATATACTCTAGGATATATTAAATTTGTCGGTTTAGTTTTTTGAATTCGATATATTGAACGTTGACTATTTTCTATAGGTAATGTAAAGGTAATAATGTTTTCATCAGCTAAAAATAATTTTTGATAATAATTAGAAATATTTTTTAAATCATCGGTTAAATTGGATTTAAGAGCGACAAAATAGCCATCTACTTTTAGAGCAGAGATAGAATATTCTAATAAATGTTTTAGGGGAGCAACGGCTCTAGAGGTAACTATATCATAATGTTCTCGAACTTTTTTAGTGTATTCTTCAGCACGACAATTAATTACATTTATATCTTGTAAAGCTAATTCTTTTATAACGAGATTTAAAAATTGACACTTTTTAGTAGTAGCATCTAAAAGATCTATTTTTAAATTTGGAAAAAATATTTTTAAGACCATGCCGGGGAAACCAGCTCCTGTTCCGATATCTAGTATTTTTTGATTATTTAATTTTACAGATTTAATAATAGTTAAGGAGTCATAGAAGTGTTTTAGATAAACTTCTTTTTCTTCGGTGATGGCGGTTAAATTATATTTTTGATTTTCTTGAGATAATAAGTGATAATATATATCTAATTTTTTTAAAATATCAGCTGTTATGTCTATTTGTAATTTTTTTATTTCACTAATAAATTCTTCTTTATTCATGGTAATACTTCCTTAAATATATCATTAATATTGAAATATCAGCCGGATTAACGCCACTTATTCTTAGAGCTTGACCTAGAGTGGTAGGATTTATTTTAGCTAATTTCTGTCTGGCTTCAGAGGCTAAGTTAGGGACCTTTTGGTAATCCAGATGAGGGGGAATTTGCTTTTCTTCATATTTAAGCAATTTATTAGCTTCTTTCATTATTTTGGTTATATAACCTTCGTATTTAACATATATTTCTACTTGTTCAATTACTTCAGATGGATAATCACAGCTTAGTAAATTATTTTCTTTTAATTTATTTACGGTGATTTCAGTTCTTTTTAATAAATCATAGTAGGTGATAGCATCTTTTAAAGGAGCACTATTTAATTTTGATAGAATTTCATTATTTTGTTTAGTAGGATTAAGTTTATTATTTTTTAGATAGGTAGTAAGTTCTTCAATATCGTGTTTTTTTTGAAGAAATTTTTTATAACGTGGTTCTTTTATCAAGCCAACTTTATAGCCATATTCGGTAAGTCTAAGGTCAGCATTATCATGACGAAGTAATAGACGGTATTCGGCACGAGATGTCAACATTCGGTATGGTTCAATGGTGCCTTTGGTAACTAAATCATCTATTAAAACACCGATATATGATTCATTTCTTTTTAAAATTAGTGGTTCTTTGTTATCTATGGATAAAGCAGCGTTGATACCAGCGATAATTCCTTGGCCAGCAGCTTCTTCATAACCACTTGTACCATTAATTTGGCCAGCAGTATAGAGATTTTTTAGGACTTTTGTTTCAAGATCACGATTAATTTGGGTAGGATAAATAGCATCATATTCAATAGCATAAGCATATTTATTAATTACGGCATGTTCTAGACCTTTTAGGGAATGAACCATTTTTTCTTGGATATCTCGAGGCATTGAGGTAGAAAATCCTTGAAGATACATATCATCATAATAGATACTTTCTGGTTCGATGAATAACTGATGTCTTTCTTTATCTTTAAATCTAACTATTTTATCTTCTATAGATGGGCAATATCTAGGACCAACACCTTTGATATCATCACGACCACCATACATAGCCGATTTATTTAAGTTATCTAATATTATTTTATGAGTTTCGGCGGTGGTATAGATTAGATGACAAGGTATTTGTTTGGTTACATCATAATGATTTTCTTCTTCGGTATTAAAAGAATGACATATTGGATCTCCAGGCTCTTCTTGAGTTTTAGAAAAATCAATAGAATCTTTTGCTATTCTTTGGGGAGTTCCTGTTTTTAGTCGCAATATTTCAAAACCATATGATTTTAATTTATCACTTAGATGCATAGATGGTTTTTCTCCATGAGGTCCACTTCGAGTTCTTTCACTACCTACTAAAATATCGGCTTTTAAATAGGTCCCAGTTGTTAATATTACTTTTTTACTGGTTATTTTTGTACCGTCAGAAAGGATTATTCCTTGTACGGTAGAATTATTAACTATTAAGTCTTCTACCATGGCTTCTTTTAAGGTCAAATTTGCGGTTTCTTCAAGAACTTTTAGCATTTCTTTAGGGTATGTTACTTTATCTACTTGGGCTCTTAGTGATCTTACAGCTGGGCCTTTAGATGAATTTAACATTTTCATTTGAAGGGCTGTCTTATCAGCTATACGTCCCATCATGCCTCCTAGAGCATCAATTTCACGGACAATTATCCCTTTTGCTGAGCCACCAATTGAGGGATTACATGGCAAGGTAGCAACATTTTTTAAATTTGATGTTACTAGTAAGGTTTTTTTACCTATTTTGGAACTGGCTAAAGCTGCTTCACAGCCGGCATGACCAGCTCCGACGACTATTACTTCATAATTCATTTTTATCACTTACTTTCCAAGACAAAATCTACTAAACATTTCATCTATTAATTCATCTTTATAGGTTAATCCGATGATTTCACCTAAAGTATTATAGCAATCTAATAAATCTATTTCAACAATATCAATGGGGTATTTGGCGTTAATATTCTTTATACTTTCTTGTAATTTTGTTAAAGCAGATTTTAATAGTGCTATACTTCTAGCATCACTTAGATATGTTAAATCTTTGGTTTCAATTAATTCTAAATTAAACATTTCAATTATTTTATTTTTTAATAAATTAATACCGGTATTATTTTTAACACTGATGGAAATAGTATTTTTACTTTCGATATTTATTTTTTTAGGTAAATCTGTTTTATTAATAACTAAAAGATGGTTTTTATTTTTAATTAATGATAATAAAGTTTCATCTTCTTTAGTTAATGGTTCATTATTATTTAAAATCATAATAATAAGATCTACTTTATCTATGGTGGCTAAACTTTTGTCAACGCCGATTTTTTCGACAATATTATCAGTTTTTCTAATGCCAGCCGTATCTATTATATTGCATACTATACCATTTAAAATAAATCTTCCTTCAACGGTATCTCTAGTTGTTCCTTCGATATCGGTAACTATGGCTTTTTCTTCTTCTAAAAGGCAATTTAATAGGCTACTTTTACCAACATTAGGGCGGCCAATTATGGCAATATTTATTCCTTCTTTTATTAATTTACCAGTAGTTGATTTTTTAATTATTTCTTGAAGATGGTTTTCAAATGATAATAAGGGTTTTAATATTTTTTCATTAGTTAATACTTCAATATCATCATACTCTGGATAATCAATATTTACTTCAATATTACTAATAATTCCTACTAATTCATTTCTTAAATCTATTATTTCATGAGAAACACTTCCGGTCAATTGATTAATAGACATTTTTCTAGATACTTCTGTTTTAGACTCTATTAGGTTCATAATTCCTTCAGCCTGAGTTAAATCAATCCGACCATTTAAAAAAGCTCTTTTGGTAAATTCTCCTGGTTCAGCTAAGCGGGCACCGTTTGATAAGACTAGTTCTAAAATTTTATTGGTGGTACTTATTCCACCGTGACAATTAATTTCTATAATGTCTTCTTTGGTATAGGTTTTGGGAGCTAACATGATACTTATTAAAACTTCATCGATTATTTGGCCTTTTTCAATGATATGACCATAGTGAATCGTATGTGTTTGGGCTTTAGTTAAATCTTTATCAAATATTTTATTTACGATATTGATGGTTTCTTTACCACTTATACGAATAATTGATATTGCTCCAACACCTAGAGCAGTGGAAATGGCAGCAATAGTATCTTCTGGCATTTGAATCACTCCTTTTTAAATCTTCATAATATTTTATCACACAATATGAAAAAAAGATATATTTTTCTATATCTTTTAGTCTTCTTTTGGTTTAATGACAACACATCTATTTGGTTCTTCACCAATAGATTCCGTATATACATATTTGTCATTTGCTAATAAGCTGTGAACTATTCTTCTTTCGTAGGAATTCATACTATCTAATTTTGTTTCTACTTTAGTTTTAGCTACTTCTCGAGCTACTTTTTTAGCCAATATTTCTAAATTCTTAATTTTTTTATCTTTGTAATTTTCAACATCTAAAATTATAGGAACAAAATTTTTAGTTTCTGTATGAACTATTTGTCTTATAATTGTTTGTAAAGCTTCAATAGTTGTACCATTTTTACCTATTAATACGGCATTATGGTCGGAAAATAATTTGATAGTAATGCTTTCTTCACGACGTCTTACTTCTAAATTAACATTTATTCCCATTAGTTTAGTGATTTCTTCAATAGTTTCTTTGATACTAGAAATAATATCATTATAATCAATTACTTCTATTTTAACATTTTTTTTAAGAAGACTATTTTTTTCTTCAAGGATATTTACAATAATATTTTTTTCTTCAGTATTTAGTTCTTCTAAAGCTTTTTTTATAGCTTCTTCTTTTGTCTTTCCTTCATAGTAATTTTTTTTCATTATTTGACCTTCTTTCTTTCAACCAATAAATTTTGAACAATTGTAAATAGGTTAGATGTTATCCAATATATTCCAACTGCTGAGGCAATTGTAAATGAACTATATGTAATTAATGCTAGCATAAAATATAAGGTAAATTTCATGTTAACAGGACTTGCTTCTTGATCTTTTAAGGTCTTTCTAAATGATACTAATGTAGCTAAGAAGATTAAAACTACTAAAAGGATGTATAGGTATTCACCATTCATAATACCAACCCACGGAGTTTTTCCCAACTCGAAGAATAATAATTTATCTTCAAAGATAGCAGGGGTTCTATTAATAGCTTCGTAGAAGGCAAATAATAGTGGGATTTGAATAAATGCTAATAGGCAACCTGATATAGGATTAATATGATATTTTTGATATACAAGCATCATTTCCTGCGCTTTTCTATTTTGATCTTCTGGGGTTGTTTTATTTTCATATTTCTTTTCTATTTTAGCTAATTCTGGTTGAGCTTTTTTTATGTATTCAGATTGCATAGCTGTTTTTTTAGTAAATGGTAATAAAATTAATCTAATTATTAAACACGTTACTATTATTGATAAACCATAATTATTTAAGAGATTACCAATTTTAATAATTACCCACGCTAATGGTTTTACAAATAAACTTGTCCATAGCCCTTCATAATTTTTTGTTGGGTTGAAATTGCTACATTTTGGTAATTTTGTTAGATCAACGTTGTTATCTTCATATAATTTTATAGTTGATTCGACTTCTGGTTTACAAATAATATTCTCAGTTAATATTTGACCAGTTTCTTCATTTTTAATTGGTTTATTGTCACTATTTTTTAAGGTTTTCGTGCAACCTGTTAAAAGTAGTAGGCAAATTATTACTGTTAAAATTTTTAAGGATTTCTTTTTCATCTATTTTCTCACTTTCTTTATTAAATCTAGAAAAATACGCTCCATATTTTGATAATCTAAATTTAATGAGGCTTCTTTAATGATTATAACATATTTCATGTTGTTTTGTATATCTTTTTCATTGGTAATTATAATATTTTTAAGTCTTCTTTTAAGTTTATTACGAATATGAGCTTTGCCAACTTTTTTAGGAACTGTTATACCATAATAATTTTTATCAGATGGGATGAAGAAAATTTTGAAATAATTATTTTTTACAGCATTATTTGTTTTTATTATTTGAGTAAAAATTTTACTATCTTTAATTATTTTGCTTTTATTCATGGAAATTCTCCTTAGTATATAAGTTTTTTATAAACAAAAAGCCACCACTTATGGGGCTATGCGCTTAATTTTTTTCTTTTTTTAGCTCTTCTTTTATTTAAAACTTTGCTTTCAATTCTTGCAAAAAAACCATGCTTCTTAGCTTTTTTTCTTTTATTTGGTTGATAAGTTCTTTTCATAAATTAACACCTCCAAGTTAAAATCTTCTTTATTATATAGAAACAATTCGATTATGTCAACACAAAAAAATTATTTTTTAACATTTTTGGCTTTTTTTTTACATTTTTTTTTGCTATAATTATTATGAAAGAGTAGAGGGATAGTTATGTTTGAAAATATTTTATCAATTACAAAGAACTATGCGATAGTAAAAATTTCAAACAATGTTAGTAGTGATATACTTAACTATAATGTCATTTTAGAGGACAACGATAAGAAAATATTAGGTGAAATCGATGAAATTATTAACGACGAAGCTAAAATTTCTTTTCTTGGAGAATTTATAAATGACAGATTTTATAGTGGTATTATCCGTAGACCTACTTTAAATTCTAAAATTAGAATTATTAATAATCAAGAACTTGGGGAATTAGTAGGTGATAATGATAGTAGAACTATGATTTTAGGAGTTAGTCCACTATATAATAACTATCCAATTAAGGTTAATATTAATGAGATGTTTAGTAATCATATGGCTATTTTTGGGAATACTGGATCTGGTAAAACTTGTGGAGTAGCGAGAATTATTCAGAATTTCTTTAATATGAAAGATAAAATTCCTTTTAATAGTAATATTTTTATCTTTAATAATACTAGTGAATATGATTCAGCATTTAGAGATATAAATAAGATTAACAATAATTTCAATTATAAATTATATACTACCGATAAAACAGATCCTTCGGGTAATCAAATAAAGATTCCTCTTTGGATTATGGATGCGGATGATTATGCGAATTTGCTTGACGTAACAGAATATTTTCAAATAAATATTATAGAAAAAATGCTAAGTTTAGTTTCAGTTTTTGCAAGAAATGATCCGGAATCTATTAGATATAAGAATCATTTAATTGCTAAAGCTATAATATCTGTTTTGTATTCTAATCAAGTAGCGGCCAAAATACGTGATCAAATATTTAATATATTACAAGATTGCTATACCGCTGAGTTAAATCTTGATGCAGAAGTTCCTGGTATAGGATATACTAGAGAGTTTAGAAAATGTTTTGATATCGATAATCATGGAGAGTTTGTTGAAAGAATATTAGTAACTAAGTATATTCAGAGTTTTATTGATAATGAGACTAAGTGGAAAGAAGATTATGTTCCAATATTTTTTACGTTGGATCAATTAGAGATTGCTTTAAACTTTGCTTTGATTAGTGAGGGGTTACTTCTTAATGAGAAATCTTATAGTGAAGCGATTGCTCTTAAGGTTAAATTGCATACGATTAATAATAGCTCTAGTAAGGAATTCTTTAGTGTTCCTAGTTATATTACTCCTGAACAATTTATTAATTCTCTTTTGGTAACTAACAACAACGGTAGAGTTCAAATAGTTAATTTTGTTTTGGAGGAAATCGATGATCGTCTTGCTAAGAGTATTGTAAAAATAATGTCACGTATTTTATTTAAGTTTGTTAAGAGGTTGCAACCTCGTGGAGCAATGCCAATACATATAATGTTGGAAGAAGCTCATAGATATGTTCAAAAAGATAAAGATATTGACATTATTGGTTATAATATTTTTGAAAGAATTGCTAAAGAGGGTCGTAAATTTGGTATTATTATGGATTTAATTACGCAAAGACCTACGGAATTATCCGAAACAGTATTGTCACAATGTTCTAACTTTATCATTTTTAAATTAAACCATCCGACTGATTTGGAGTATATTAGAAAAATGGTGCCAAATATAAGTTCTGATGTTATTGAAAAGCAAAAATCTCTACAAGCGGGTACTTGTGTAGCTTTTGGTAGAATGATGCGTATTCCAATGATTGTAAAAATGCAAATGCCAAATCCAGAGCCACAGAGTTCTAATGCTTCTATTTATGATAAGTGGATAGTTGAATGGAAACAATAACTTAATTTTTAAATTTAAAAACAAAGATAAATACAATTAGTATAAATCTTTGTTTTTTTATTATTAATATATTTCCCGGGAAATATTTATTTAAAATTTATTTCTTGGGAAATATTTTTTTGCTTTTCAACAGGAAAAAAAGAAAAAAAGAAGTTATCAACAGGCAAATGTTCATAATTTTGTTCTATCAACAGGTATTGTTCATAACTTTTTTGCAGTTATCAACAAAAACCTTATTTTTCAACATGTTAAGAAGATTGTCGAAAAAAATATAAACATGACAGAAAAAATGCGAAAATTGTCGAAAAGTGTTTTAATCCCTTATAAAATATGATATTATATTGTTGATAACTTGTTCATAACCTGTTGATAACTTGTCGGTAACTAAAAAAGTAATAGACAAAATTATTTAATATGTTAAAATAAAATTAGAACTTAAGTGAGGTAACAATGATGAGTAATAGTGAACTTTGGAGTAAATTTTTAGAAAACATTGCTAGTGAAGTATCAAATATTTCTTATAATATTTGGTTTGGTGAAGATACGAATTTATATTCATTTGACGGAAATACTGTAACCATTGTGGTAAAAGATGCATTTACAAAGAAACATTTGGAAGAAAATTATTTAGATATAATGTCTGAAGGAATGCGAAAAGTTACTAATTCAAATGTCACATTTAACATTATTTTGGAAAGTGATGTTGATAAAATTAAAGAAGAAGAGAAAAAAAATAAACAGTTATCGATAGATTATGATGACTCTTTAGAAAAACAATCTTCAGATAATGCTAATTTGAATCCTAATTATACATTTGAATCTTTCATTGTTGGTAATAGTAATAAATTTGCTTATAAAGTTTCTAGAGTTATTGCTGAATCGCCCGGTTCATATAATCCTTTGTTTTTGTATGGAGAAAGTGGAGTTGGTAAAACTCATTTAATGCACGCTATTGGTAATTACTTAATTCAGAATACTAATAAAAAAGTTTTATATATATCTAGTGATAAATTTGTCGATGAATATACACGTATTTTTAGATATAGTGAAAAAAGTAACTTTGAAAAAATAGATGCTTTTAAGGAAAAATATCGAAATATTGATGTATTAATTATTGATGATATTCAGTTTTTAAGTACTGCGCCAAAAGGGCAAGAAGAATTTTTTCATACATTTAATGAATTGCATAATGCTAATAAACAAATTATTATTGCTTCGGATAGACCAGTAGATGACTTAAATTCGATAGAAAATAGATTATTAACTAGGTTTAATTGGGGAATGACGGCAAATATTACGACACCTGATTATGACTTAAGAATTAATATTATTAAGAATAAACTTGCTTTTAAAGAGGCAGCTAATGATATTCCTTCGGATGTAATAGAATATATTGCGAATAATTTTGATTCAGATATTCGTAAACTTGAAGGCGCAATTACTAGAGTTTTGGCTTATTCTTCAATGTTTGGAAAAGGAAAAATAACATTAGACATAGCCGTGGATGCTTTAAAAGATTTACTTAAAGATAGAAGCTTTTATAAGAATGATGTACAAAGAATTCAGAGAGTAGTGTGCGATTATTATAAAATTAGTATTGATCAAATGAAAGGAAAAAATAGGAATAATTCAGTTAATTTTCCAAGACAAATTGCTATTTATTTATGTAGAGAATTAACTACGGAATCTTTTCCTAAAATAGGATCTTATTTTGGTGGAAGAAATCATTCTACTATCATTAGTGCTGATAATCATATAAGAAAAGAGCTAGAAAAGAATGAAAGTTTAAGGGAAGTAATAAAAGATTTAAAAAGGAATTTAACATAAGTTGTTTATAAACTGTTTATTACTTTTAACTTATCAACATGGTTGTTGATAATAAAACCTTTATAAATAAAAGGTTTAAGTAAGTTTTCAACAGTTTCAACAAGTATAATAATAGTAATAATTATATAAAGAAAGAAGGAAAAAAAATGAAATTTGTAATTAAAAAAAATATTTTATTAGAGAACTTATTAAATACTTCTAAAGCTATCTCTAACAAAAATTTAATTCCTATTTTAACAGGTATTAAATTTGATTTAACAGAAGAAGGTTTATATTTATCAGCAAGTGATTCAGATATATCTATTAGAACTTTTATACCAAAAGATAAAATAGAAGAAATTGAACAAGTAGGAAGTATTGTTATTAGTGGAAAGTATATAGTAGAAATTATCAGAAAATTACCTGATAGTAATATTGTTATTGAGGTAATTGATGGATATAATATGATTATTCAAACAGCAGGATCTGAATTTAATTTGAATGGTATAGATCCTAATGAATTTCCTAATTTAGATTTAGAGGAAACAAAAAATCCAATTGTTTTAAATCCTGTAGTATTTAAAAATATTATTAATCAAACTTTTTTTGCAACTTCTTTATCCGAAACTAGACCTTTATTAACAGGTATTAACTTTAAAAAGTCTAATGATTTATTAGAAGTAATAGCTACGGATAGTTATCGTTTAGCTAGAAAGCAAATAGATTTGCCAGAAAAATATGAGAATGATTTTAATTTAGTAATTCCTGGAAAGAATTTATTAGAACTTTCTAGAATATTAGAAGATGATAAAGAAAATGTATATATGCATATATTTAATAATAAAGTATTATTTAAGTATAAAAATATTATATTTTTATCTAGATTAATTAGTGGTACATATCCAGTGACTTCAAATATTATTCCTAAAGAATTTAAGATTGATATTGAATGTGATTATTCTTCTTTATTTGATATGATTGATAGAGCTTCATTACTTACTTCAGATAAAGATAAAAATACAATTAAATTAGATCTTAGAAATAGAGAATTGACTATATCTTCAAATTCTCCAGAAATAGGTAAAGTAGAAGAAAAAATTGCTATAGATAATGCTGATGAAATATCGATATCTTTTAGTTCTAAATATATGTTAGAAGCAATAAAAAGTTTCAATTCAGAAAAAATTCATTTACTTATGAATAATGACAATTCACCTATTATTGTTAAAAGCGATAAAGAGTTATCTTTAATTCAATTAGTTTTACCTATAAAAACTTATTAGTTATGAACAGGTTTTGTTGATATAAAAAAATAACTAAATTTGAAATGAACTTCATTTCTTGATTTAGTTATTTTTTTTTGGTTAATCTTCTTTGTTTTATTAATTCTTGATTTTTTGAAGTAATAATTCCTGGTGTCATTTCTCTTTTGATAGATTGATAGTTATTTTCGCCTTCACTTATTATATTTAACAGTTCTGTTTCTAGAATAACTGAATTGTGATTTAGAGTTAAATAAGAAGCAATTTCGTATGGACTTTGAATTGGCTTTATAACTCCGTAAGAGGGCCCTATTAAAGGTGAAAACTCTTTTAAGCTGTATTGATCTTTTGATTTATCATAGTCATCTGAATTAATAACAAAAGTATGTAATTCGTGATTGTGACAGTCTTCAATGTATCCTAAACCGACTTGTTTGCTAATTTTCATAATGGGAAAACATAGTCCGGTTTTTCTTTCTTTAAAATAATATTCATTTAAAAAACTACCAATTATTTCTTTCTTTTTATAAAAAGTTCTTTCATGATGCCAAGAATTATTGGAATTATCTGTTAAAAAATGATCATGAAATACGCCAGTACTTAGATATCCTAGTTTTTTATTTACTTGAAATATTGTTGCTGTATATAAATTTGTCATAATATCCTCCATTAGTTATATTATTCCTAATACATTATATTTGTCAATAATAAGATATATTTCTACAAATATTTTATGATTCTACATATTTTGACAAACTTCGACATTATAATGTGCTTTAATAAAGAGTTAAGGGGGGAATATGATGTATGAAATAGATTTATCAACACTTCTACTTATTAGTGAAGAAAATAATACAACGAGGGTAATTACATATGATGGAGAATTTGTAGTAGAGGAAAATGTTAAAAAAATTATTGATAATAGTTGTCGCTTTTTTGGTAATTCCTTAATTTCAAGAACAAAAATGACAAATAATTTGATTAATATTGTTTCTAAGTCTCCAATAGTAATTGAAGATACGAGAAATATTATTTTTTTCCCATTAAAATCTTCAAGAGATAAAAATAATATATGGATATCATTTAATAATTTAAAAAAATATGAACAAGTTAATAAAAAAACATTGTTACATTTTAAAAATGATTTTGATTATTTAATTGATTTTTCTTATTACATTATAGACAATCAGGTAACTAGAAGTTTGATGTTAGATTATGAATTAAATAAAAGAAGAAAAAGTTTGGAAAAATAGGACTTTTTCTTTTATTTTATGGGTTTTTATGATATAATTATACTGTAATAATTAATAAATAATGTATATTTGTGGGAATGGTTTGAGTATGAAAAAAAGAACAAATGAATATTGTAAAATTACATTTAAAAAACTTTCGTAATTATCAAGAATTGTTGATTGATTTTAATAATAGATTAAATATTATTATTGGAGATAATGCTCAAGGAAAGACAAATATATTAGAAGCTATTTATTATTTATCTATTACTAAATCTTTTTTATCTGTAAGTGATCGATGTGTTATTAGGAGAGATGCTTTATTTTCACAAATAGGTGGAAAAATAAATAGTGTTGCTGGTAGTAAAAAGTTAGCTGTTTTAATCAATGAAAATGGTAAGAAGACAGAAATTAATGATAAAGAAATAAAAAAACATAGCGATTATATAGGAAATTTTAGAACTGTTATATTTAGTCCAGATAATCTTAGACTGATTAAAGAAGGACCTGCTAATCGTAGAAGATTTTTAAATATAGAAATTAGTCAATTACATAGAAAATATATCAATATATTAAATGAGTTTAATGTTGTTTTAAAACAAAGAAATGAATATTTAAAAGTTATTAAAAATGGGGAATATAATACTTTGTATTTTAATGTTCTTACTACTAAGTTTGTTTTACTAGCTGTAGATATATATAAATATAGAGAGACTTTTATTAATAAGGTAAATTATTATTTAGATAAAACTTATAAAGAGATATCAGATTATGATGGCCTTAAATTAAAGTATATTACTAATATAGATATTACTACGGAAGAAGAGATGAAGACTAGTTTGATTTCAAAATTAGAAAAGAATTTTGATAAAGAAGTAATTTATGGTAGTACAATGATTGGTCCACATAGAGATGATTTTAGTTTTTATTTGGATGGAAATGATTTATTGATGTATGGTTCACAAGGACAATTAAAAATGGCGGTACTATCTTTAAAATTATCTGAAATAGAAGTATTTAAAGATGTTAGTTTAGAGTATCCAGTTTTACTTTTGGATGATTTGTTTAGTGAACTAGATATAGATAAAAGAAATAGAATAATTAATTATTTGAATAGAGATATTCAGACAATTATAACAACAACAGATGTTGATAGTGTTAATAATGAAAATATTAGTAATAGTTATATTACAAAGATAGAAGCAGGAAAAGTAGTTTATAAAAATTATGACTAATTGAAGGGACGTGATAATTATGGAGGAAAATAAAAATGAACATTATGATGCTTCGGATATACAAGTTTTGGAAGGATTAGAGGCGGTAAGAAAAAGGCCTGGAATGTATATTGGTACTACCGATATTAAAGGATTACATCATTTAGTATGGGAAATTGTTGATAATTCAATTGATGAAGCATTAGCAGGATATTGTCATAATATTGAGGTTGTTATTAATAAAGATAATTCAATAACAGTAAAAGATGATGGACGTGGTATTCCTGTAGATATTCATCCTAAAACAAAAAAATCTACTGTTGAGACTGTATATACAGTACTTCATGCTGGTGGTAAATTTGGCGGTGGTGGATATAAGGTATCTGGTGGTCTTCATGGTGTTGGAGCATCAGTAGTTAATGCTTTAAGTAAATGGGTTGAAGTTAAAGTATATAAGAATTCACAAGTATATTTTATAAGATTTGAAAATGGTGGACATCCTGTTGCTCCACTAACAGTAATCGATAAGTGTAGTGAAAATAGAACTGGTACAACAGTTACTTTTAAACCTGATCCCGAAATTTTTGATAGTGAAATATATGATTATGAAATATTAAAGGTTAGAATTAGAGAATTAGCTTTTTTGAATAGGGGATTATCTATTACTTTGAGAGATGATCGTGATATGGAAGATACTACGGGAGAAACTTTCTTATATGAAGGTGGTATTAGTGAATATGTCAAGTTTATCAATCAAGGTAAAACACCAATTCATGAGGATATTATTCATTTATCTGGTGAAGAAGATGGTGTTATGTTTGAAGTAGCTATGCAATATAATACAGGATATAATGATAATATATATTCTTTTGTTAATAACATTAATACACATGATGGAGGTACTCATGAAGAGGGTGTACGTAGGGCTTTAACAAGAGTAATTAATAACTATGCAAGAAAGAATGGAATTTTAAAAGAAAAAGATGATTCACTTACAGGGGATGATGTTAAAGAAGGTTTAACAATGATTATTTCTTGTAAGCATCCGAATCCACAATTTGAAGGACAAACTAAGGGAAGACTTGGTAATTCAGAGGTAAGAAAATTAGCTGATAGTGTTTTTTCACAAGGATTTGAAAGATTTTTATTAGAAAATCCGGATGATGCGAAAGTTATTGTTAATAAAGCTATGTTGGCTTGTCGAGCTAGAAATGCTGCTAGAAAGGCAAGAGAGATTACTAGAAAGACAGATTTGGCTACGACTAATTTCTTTGGTAAATTATCTGATTGTAAAAGTAAGGATCCAAAGATTTCTGAAATATTTATAGTCGAAGGAGATAGTGCTGGTGGTTCAGCTAAAAAGGGAAGAGATTCAATGACACAAGCAATTCTGCCACTTAGAGGAAAGATATTAAACGTAGAAAAGGCTAGACTTGATAAGGCTTTATCTAATGAAGAAATAAGGACAATAATTACAGCTTTTGGAACTGGTATTGGCGAAGAATTTGATTTATCAAAACTTAGGTATGATAAAATTATTATAATGACCGATGCCGATGTTGATGGATCACATATTAGAATATTATTATTAACTTTATTTTATAGATTTTTTAAGCCTATTGTTGAACAGGGACATGTTTATGCAGCACAACCTCCATTATTTAGAATAATGCATGGTAAAACACGAAAATATGTTCTTGATGAAAAAGAAAAAGAGGCTTATTTATCATCACTTCCTGAAGGAGTTCGTAATAGAGCTGAGATTGCACGTATGAAAGGTCTTGGTGAAATGGATGCAGAAGAATTAAATGAAACTACTATGGATATAAATAAGCGCATTTTAAGAAGAATTACAGTATCTGATTGTGTAGAGGCTGATAAGGTATTTGAAAAGTTAATGGGTGATGACGTAGAACCTAGAAGAAAATTTATAGAGGAAAATGCTAGATTTGTTGAAAATCTTGATATTTAGGGGGTGAAAAAATGGAAGAAGAAAATAAGTTAGAAAATGAACCTGTTGATACAGATAAAAATAATGATAATGAGACTACTAATTCTTCAGAATTTAATGATGTTTTTCATGAAAGAGATAGTTTGTCTGAAAACAATATTGTTAAAGAAGTAGAAAATTCCTTTTTGGATTATTCAATGAGTGTAATTACTTCTCGTGCTATTCCTGATTTACGTGATGGTTTAAAACCTGTTCATAGGAGGATTTTATGGAGCATGTATAATTCTGGTTATACTCCAGATAAACCACATCGTAAGTCTGCTAAAACAGTGGGAGAAGTTATGGGTAATTATCACCCACATGGCGATTCTTCTATATATGAAGCTATGGTAAGAATGGCGCAAGATTTTAGTCAAAGGTATTTATTAATCGATGGACATGGTAATTTTGGTAATATTGAAGGTGATGGTGCAGCAGCTATGCGTTATACAGAGTCTCGTCTTTCAAAATTATCTTTAGAATTGCTTAGTGATATCAGAAAAAATACTGTTGATATGATGAAAAACTTTGATGAAACTTTAGATGAACCTGTTGTTTTGCCATCAAGGTTCCCTAATATATTAGTTAATGGTACGATGGGAATAGCTGTAGGTATGGCGACGAATATTCCACCACATAATTTAACTGAAGTAATTGATGGATGTGTTGCTTATATAGAAAATCCAGAAATTGATACATTAGGTTTGATGCAATATATAAAAGGACCAGATTTTCCTACGGGAGGTATTATTTTGGGTAATTCTGGTATTAAAAAGGCATATGAAACTGGTAGAGGTTCAATAACAATTAGAAGTAGAGCAACGATAGAAGAACATAATAATCATAATCAGATAGTAATTACGGAAGTTCCATACGGTGTAAATACTATGGAGTTAAAAAATAAGGTAGCAGAATTAGTTCGTGATAAGGTAATTGATGGAATTTCTGATTATCATACTGATTTAAAAGATGGAATTAAGATTACAATTACTTTAAAGAGAGATGCAAATGCACAAGTTGTTCTTAATAATTTATATAAGCATACTAATTTTCAAACTCAGTATGGAATAATATTTTTAATGATTGACAATGGTACACCTAGAACGTTAGGCTTAAAAGATATTATTTCTAAATATATTGATTATCAAAAAGAAGTTATAATTCGTAGAACTAGATTTGATCTTGAAAAAGATGAACGTCGTGTTCATATACTAGAAGGTTATAAAATTGCTCAAGATAATATTGATGAAGTAATTCAGATCATCAAATCAGCTGAGAGTGATGTCGAAGCAAAAGAAAAATTAATAGCTAGATTTAATTTAACTGATATTCAAACTGATGCCATACTTGAATTAAAATTACGTCGTTTAACTGGATTGGAAAGAGATAAGATAGAAGCTGAATTAAAAGATTTATTACTTGAAATTGAGGAATTAAAATCTATATTGGCTTCAGAGCAAAAGGTATTAACAATTATTAAAAATGAATTACTTGAAATTAAGAATAAATATGGAGATGAAAGAAGAACTCATATTGATATGACGGCAATAGATTATATTGATGATGAGACGTTAATTCCAGAAAATAAAATTGTTATTACTTTAACTAAGAAAGGTTATATTAAGAGATTACCTGTTGATACATACAAAACTCAACATCGTGGTGGTGTTGGTATTAAAGGAATGTCAATTAATGAAGAAGATTTTGTTGAACAAATGTTAAATTGCTCAACACATGATTATGTTTTATTCTTTACTAATAAGGGTAAGGTATATCGTGTTAAGGGTTATGAAATTCCTGAATATAGTAGGCAATCAAAGGGATTACCAATAGTTAATTTACTTAATATGGAGCAAGGAGAATATGTTACTTCACTTTTAAATGGTTCTAAGAACGATGATTGTAAATATTTAGTATTTGCGACGAGAAGTGGTTTAATTAAGCGTACTGACGTTTCAGAGTTCTTTAATATTAGATCAAGTGGTAAAAAATTTATTACTTTGAGGGATGATGATGAGCTAATTTCTGTTAAAAATACTGATGGTAAATGTGATATACTGATGGCTGCTTCTAATGGTCGTATGGTTAGATTTAATGAGGATTTAATTAGAGTAATGGGTCGTGGAGCGGCTGGTGTCAGAGGTATTAATTTAGATGGTAGTGTTCTTGTAGGTATGGAAATTGCCAAAGATAATGAAGATGTATTGGTAGTAACGGAGAACGGTTATGGTAAAAAGACTCCAATTGAAGAATATCGTATTACTAATCGTGGTGGTAAAGGTGTTAAGACTTTAAATGTTACAGAAAAAAATGGACCAATTACAGCATTTAAGACTGTTGATAATACAAAAGATTTAATTATTATAACAAATGAGGGTATTATTATTAGATTAGCTGTTGATAAGATATCAGAAATGAGTAGAGTAACTCAGGGTGTTAGACTTATTAATTTACGTGAGGGACAAGCAGTAAGTTCAATTTCAATTGTTGATACAGATGAAGAAAAGGAAATTGATGATAGATCTGACAGTATGGAAAATATTGAAAGCAACAATAATGAAGAATAAATGTTTGATTAAAAGAATATAGTTAATATAACTATGTTCTTTTTTTTATATACACCTGTTGATAGACACATTTCATTGTTGTTTCAGAAATTAAAAATCTGTAAATATGTACTGACAGATTTTTAATTTCTGTTTATTTTTCTTAATTAATTGTTGATAGATACTTTTATGTTGATTGTTATTTAATATTTTTATTTCAAGTGAGCGCAATATATGTTTCACGTGAAACATTGGAATAATATTTGATTATTATTGAAGCTAGTTATTGTAGATATAAAGCGAAGTATATGTTTCACGTGGAACATCGAAATAATATTCGATTATTATCGGAAGCTAGTTATTGTAGATATAAAGCGAAGTATATGTTTCACGTGGAACATTGAAGTAATATTCAATTATTATTGGAAGCTAGTTATTTTAGAGATAAAACTATATATATGTTTCACGTGGAACATTAAAGTAATATTCGATTACTATTGAAACTAGTTATTGTAGATATAAAGCGAAGTATATGTTTCACGTGGAACATTGAAGTAATATTCAATTATTATTGGAAGCT
>CAKOPG010000001.1 GCA_934098745.1 uncultured Bacilli bacterium | reverse complement strand
TCTATTCCTCCAAGTATTCCTCTATCAAATGGTTTAATCATAAGTTGTCTTGCTTCTGGAACACTTATATTAGCTAATTGTTTCAAAGGAGTCTCTGCTCCATAATAATCTACCGTAATTCCATCTAACATACTTGGATTAGCTCTTCCAGCTCTAACATTAGTAAATTTATATTCCAATGAATTAATTGTACTATCCATCTTTTCTTCTGCATTTAACAAAATTGTCTCCATAAAAAACTATCCCTTTCCTTTGTTAATATAATAACATAAAATCACTTAAAATACTAGAAAATATTTAATTTTTTCACGAAATTTAAGATACTTTATTCTTCTTCATCTTCCTTATCTTTCTTAATCTTATCATATGTCTTCTTACCCGCATATCCTACGCCTCCTAAAGCTACTGCTCCAAGAGCTATTCCTAACGGACTAACGCCATTATCTTTATCAGATACTGTTGAAGTATAATTATTATTATTTGCTATTGTAGAACTATTACCAGATACATTATCTTTCTTAGAAGGAGAAAAATTATTTATATAAGCATTTGATACCTTATCAGTTACCCCATTTGTTACTTCTTCTAAATCTATATCATTAGAAAAATCCACCTTATTACCCATATCGGTTACGGAAGAACTTACATTATTATCCGTACTCACTGTTGATGATATATCTTCTTGGACATCATCATCATTAGTAATTGGTGTTGTTTCAGGATTATCTATTACACTATCTTCTTCCTTCAAAACATTATTTATTGGTGTTGGAATAAATCCGCCAACTCCTAAAGAAGAACCACCTCCGGAAATACTAGTTTGTGAAACTAAATTTTGCGCCTGTTCTCCTAATTTATTATCCATCTCTATAATACCATTCGATGTATTAATTACATTTTCTATCTCTTTAGTAACTTTTTCTAAAAGTGAAGAAGTTACTTTAAAATATTCCATAATTAAATCATCTTCCTTAAAAAGAGAACTTACTGTACTTTGATAACTATTATTACTTATTCCTCCTAAAAAAGTTGTAGCATTAATTAAATTAGTTAAATTAGTAATATAATTACTTAAAAATTCAGCATTATTAGATAAATAACTATTTTGTAATTTAGTTGCCATTTCTTTTAGTTTTAAATTATTTTCCTGAAGCAATCCAAAATCAATATTTAAAGCTTCATCTATTTCTAAAGAAGTAGTACTAACACTAGCATTACTATTATTATTACAATACTCTACTATATTATTTTCATTCATTACCCCTTTTATCTTATTCGCATACTCACTTGAAGTACTACTTCCACAATATCCCCCTCTAGCTATCGTATCAACATAAGATTCAGCTGTTGCACATGGTCTTAGCTTTTCACTATAATATTGTTTGACATTATCTTGATCTAAAAATTCAAAATATCCTTTTACTGAATCATCCATACTACTATATGATCTCCAATATTTACTATCCGGATATATTGAAATTTCATCCGTTTTATACGTTTGACCACTTACACTATCATAGGCCATTCCGTTATAATAAGTTTTATCTCCATGTTTAATTCCAAAAAAGTTATTAGCTTTACTTGCAATATTACTAGTACCATAACCACTTTCTAAACAAGCTTGTGCTACTATTGCTGGAACTACTTCCTGACTATATCCATACTCTTCTGCATATTTTTGAACAATAGGTGTTATTTCTCCAATAAAATTCTGTCTCAAAGTTTCATTCGACATTTATATCACTTCCTATAATATTAATATATCAAAATAACTATTTTAAGTAAAGAAAAAAGATAGTAATTAATTAATATTTCCTAGTAATTTACCAATCACATTACCATTACTTAATTTTTCTATCTTTATTATAACCTTCGTATTATTTTCTACTTCCTCATTAATCATAACCGGAATATAATTTGTAGTAATAACTATCTTTTTACCATCTTTTCTAGTTTCTACAATACCATCATATGTATTACCAATTTTACTTTCATAAAATTCAACTTCCCCATTATCAGAAAGCATTATCACTTCTTTAACACGACATTTCTTAACAGTACCATCTACCTGATTATCCATCATTGCCGCTTTTGTACCATTTCTTTTTGAATATGGAAAAGTATGAATCTTTGTAAATTTAATTTTTCTTAATGTATCCATAGTTTCCTTAAAATTATCCTCCGTCTCTCCCGGAAAACCTACTATTAAATCAGTCGTAATAGATATATCAGGAATTTCTTTTCTAATATAGTCTATTCTATCTATAAAGTATTCTTTTTTATATTTTCTATTCATTAAAGATAATATTTCATTACTTCCTGATTGAAGTGGTATATGTAAATGTTTTGCCATAACATTATTATTTTTAATAAGTTCTATTATTCCATCTGTTATTTCATTTATCTCTATACTAGATAATCTTATTCTAAAAATACCGTCTATCTTTACCAACTCTTTAAGTAAAGTTTCTAAATTAGTTCCCTCTCCAACACCATATCTTCCTGTATGTATTCCTGTTAAAACTATCTCTTTATAACCATTCTTAACTAAATTAGTAACTTCATCCACTACCTTATCAAAATTCTTACTTCTTAATCCCCCTCTAGCATAAGGAATAGCACAATATGCACAAAAAGCATTACAACCATCTTGTATTTTTACAAAAGCTCTCGTATGTTCAACAAATCTCTTTATATACATATCTTCAAAATTTATCTTCCTAATATTATCTACCTTAACTATCGGCTTTTTTTCACTAATATACTCATTAATCAAAGAAATAATCTCTGATTTATATTTATTACCAATTACTATATCAGCTTCTATTTTTAAAGGATTTAATTGTGAATAACATCCCATAACTATTAAAATAGCATCTTGATGATTACTTCTAGTCGTATGAATTAATTTTCTATCCTTTTTATCTGCTTCATTTGTAACACTACAAGTATTAATTATATAAATATCGGCTTTATCATTAAAATCAACCATCTTATAGCCATTTTCTTGCATCAAATTAATAACGTATTCTGATTCATAAATATTAACTTTACACCCAAATGTATGTATTGCAAAAGTCATTCTATCACTTCCCGTTTTTATATCATAACATATCTTTTAAATATTATCTACTTTTATGTGTATTTATTTTTTGAAAACTCTCTGCATATCTCTTTAGTTTTTCTATTGTTTCTTTCGTTGGATGATCAAGCTCTCTTTCTGTTATACCAAAAGGTTCTAGTTCAAATGATTCCGGAGCCCCTAAATCAAAATATAATTCTGTAAATGCTGCTGCTTCTTTAGTTAAAGTCTTAACTTCATTTCTACCTTTACTACCCTTTTCTTTAAGACTACTAATAATATCATAATCAGCTCTTTCTGGATTATCAAATTCCCTAAACTCTTTAAATTCCATCTCTCTTCATCCACATTAATTATATCACAACATCATATATTTTGAATATATATTGTAATATATGATTTAAATAGTTAATACATTTTTAATAGTATTTTCTACACATATCTATTTAATATTTAACTTACTGCCTTTTTATTTCATATCTTAAACTTTTCTTTATTATTTAATTAAACTATATAGATAAAAGAACCAAATAACCAGTATCTATTTTTTATACATTTGTCTTTTTTTATTGTTTATGATAAAATTACTTCGTGGTGATTATTATGTTTAAATATACTCTAGATAATAAAAGATATCATACCTTAAATTATTTTTATAAAACTAAATTTGGTACTAAGGTGTTTAAGGTTAGTTTAAATGGTGGTTTTAGTTGCCCTAACTTAGATGGTACTGTTGGCACTGGAGGATGTATCTATTGTTCTAAATCTGGTAGTGGTGAATTTGGCGGCGATATTAATAAATCCTTAACAGAACAATTTAATGAAATGAAAGAAGTCGTTAATAAACGCCATATTCCCTGTAAATATATTGGTTATTTTCAGGCTAGAACTAATACCTATGCCCCTGTAAATATATTAAAAGAAAAATATGATGAAGTCTTAGCTATTCCTGAAGTAATTGGCTTAAATATTGCTACTAGATGCGATGCTATTACTGATGAATGTCTTGACTATTTAACCGAACTAAATAAAAAAACTTATTTAACTATTGAATTAGGATTGCAAACTATTCATGAATCTACAACTAAATTAATTAACCGCTGTCATACCTTAGAACAATTTACTGCTATGGTTAAGAAATTACGTAAAAGACATATTAATGTAGTAGTTCATATAATCAATGGTCTTCCATATGAAACAGAAAAAATGATGTTAGAAACTGCTAAATATTTAAATACTCTCGATATCCAAGGTATAAAAATTCATATGTTACATATTATTAAAGATACTGCCATGGCTAAATTATATGAAAAAACTAAATTTCATGTCCTAACGAAAGAAGAATATATTGATATAGTAATTAAACAATTAGAAGTTCTAGACCCTAAAATAATTATCAATAGAATTACTTCTGATCCGGATAAAGATACTTTAATAGAACCCGTATGGTTAAAAGAAAAATGTCAACTTTTAAATGACATAGATAAAGAAATGGTCAAAAGAAATACATATCAAGGTAACAAACTATGATATGTATTTTATTTTTCTAAAGTAGTCATTACATACTTACTACTTTCCCTATTATTATCATTATTAACATCATTTATTATTATCAAAGAAGATATTAAGATAATTGCATAAAAAATTATTACTCCCTTATTATTTTTTAAAAATTTCATTTCAATCACCCTTTCATGATTATATTTTATTACATACGATTGTTTGTGTCAATAAAAAAACAAAATTTTCTAAACATTTGTTTGTATTTTACATTTCGTGTCAAGAAAAAAACTATTCCTAAGAACAGTCTTAAATATTATCTTTAACCCTATTACATCTTACCGTAACTCTTCTAAGTCCATCATAAGTACAGGTATAAAGCGTCAAATCAAATTCACTTTCAATCATCTCTTTAACATCCGTAGGATTTAATACTTCTATTACTTCTACTTTATAAACATATTCAGTATTATTCATATCTCTAAAAATAACGATATCATCTTGTTTTAATGATTCTATATATCCAAAATGTCTCGCATAATCATGTGCACATATTACTAAATCATCAGTATATACTGATCCATAATAGCGCCCCGGAGAAGTATCTAATTTTTCATAACTAGCATCTTTCATAACTGGAAGTTTTAAATTTAATGAAGGAATTTCTATTATTCCTATATAATCATTATCTAGAATATTAACACTAGGCATATCTCCATCATTTATAGTAACTATATTATCATCATTACCTTCTATTTCTTTTAAAACTGAAATAGCTCTCTCAAAAGCCACCTTTTCCATTATCATATTACGTACTACTAAAGAAATAGCTAAAGTAATAAATATACTACCTAAAATAATTAAATATTTACTTACCTTCTTCATTATTATTCCTTTTTTCATTGATTAAACCAGCTGCTATTGATAAAACTCCAAGTAAAGCTAACAATTCTATTAACCATACTGATTGCCCTGTTTTTATAAGTGTATCTGTATTGGTTACAATATAAATATAACCATCATTACGATAACTTACTGTATATCCTAAAGGTATATTTACCTCCTTAACCGAATACTCATCACTCTTCTCAATATCATTCCATACATAAGTCCAATTATTATCATTATTTAAAGTTATCTCATCAATTACTTTCCTTCCCTTAAGAAGTTGAATATTTATACTATCAGGTATTTTTGTATTCTTACTATTATTCCATACCTTTTTAACAGTTAAATCAATAAGTTTAATAATATCTGTTTTAGGAGTAGCCATTACTTCATAAACCCAACTATTATTAATATCCTGTGGTAACATTACTAAAAATGGTGAAAAACTAGAATAGCCATCCAATTTATTAGTCTGCTTTACTAAGTATAAACCTAATTCCAAATTATTAAATACAACTATTCCCTTCTTATCCGTAATTCCTTTTTGCATCGTTAAATTAACATCTTTAGTACATTCAACTAGCTTATCACTATCAATTTCTGATGAAGTTAATTCTACCTGACAATTCCTTAGCTCATCGACATATTCATAAACTAAATTATTATCCACTTCCGTTGCTCTAGCTATCAAATATATACTAACTTCTGCGGAAGAAACACTCGTTTTATCCGTACTTTCTTTAAGTTCTAATGTAATTGTTCCTTTCTTAGAAAAATCAACTATATTAGTATTTGCTAAAACATTACCTCTAGGCATTACTAACAATAAAGATAATCCTAATATTATAAAATATTTAATTCTTCTCATATTTTATACCTCCTATTTATTTTCTAATGGATAAATAAATTTCTTTATATCAAATTTATTTCTTTCTACTGGTTTAAATATTATTATTAATAACAAAGCTAATATTATTGGTAAAGCTACTAATGGCATTACTATTAAATTATCTATTCTAAAAGCTTCTGTTGTAATATATACCTTTTTATTAGTAACTGTATCTATCCTCTTTCCTCTAACAAGTAACCTATGTGTATTTATTCCATATGGTGTACATGTTGATAAAGTTACATAATCATTAGAAGAATCTATTGCTAAATCATCAACTTCCGTAGGTTTAACTATCGTTATCTTATCTACTTCATAAGTTAATACTTGATCTAAAACCGTAATCTTAAAAGTATCTCCTATTTCTAACTCATCCAAATCTGTAAATAATTTTGATGATGGAAGTCCTCTATGAGCAGATAAAACACTATGTGTTCCTTTTCCACCGACAGGAAAACTTGTTCCCTCTAAATGTCCAACTGAAGCACTCAGTACTCTAGTACTTGTACCATGATATATTGGTAACTCTACCTTAATCTTATCAATTGTTATATATCCCATCATGCCATCATTATTAATATTTAATATTTCATTATAATTACTTATACTATCATACATAAGTAATGGATATTCCAAACTCTGTAATTTATTATTATATTCATACGCCTTTTCAAATATTTCCGAATAATCTTTTACTAGATTTTTATCTAACACTTCTTCGTAATTCGTAATAACCCTTGATTGTGACTTTTGATTGACAAAATTACTAATTGCCGGGTACAAAAGGACTAAAAGGCCTATGAAAAAGAATAACACCATAATAAACGTTGTCCTACGCTTTTTCATAAGTATTTTACCTCCTTTTTAAATAATTATTATCTAGAAGAAGGATAAAACCCTCTTCTAGAAATAACTATATAAGCTGAATTTTATTTATATTATATTGACATCTTTGAAACTCTTAATTTAGTTACTAATAATACTCCAAATCCTAATACTAAGATTGAACCAATAGTAACAAATAACACTGTTCCCATTCCACCAGTTGATGGAAGCTCTGTTCCTGTATAGTTTTTAACAACTACTTTTGTAAGTTCAATAGTTGTTACTTCGTCTTTTGTTTCTGAAGGAACAATCTTCACTTCAACACGATTTGTTAATCTATTATAACCTGCTGGTTGAACAACTTCTTCTAAATAATAAGTTTCATCACTATCTAAACCTTCAATCATTACATTTCCGGCCTTAATAGTTGTTTTCTTCGCTAATTCTTCACTAGTTTTAGCTACTCTATAAACGCCTTCTCTTACCATGTATACTATTATTTCATTGCCGTTTGTTTCAGCATCATATAATTTAAATTCTGCTCCTTCTAGTTGAGTAGTACCATCTGACTTTGTTTTAACTAAATTAAATTCATAAGTATAAGTCTTTGTACTATCTTCATTTGTTCTATTATTATCTCCATACTCTAAATATGTTCTATTATCATTGTGACCACAATTACCTACCTTACAAACTACTGCATTTTCATTTAAAGTAGCTGAGTAAGTAACTATTATTTTTGTATCAACAGGAAGTGTACTAACATATTCATCATTTAGTGTTAATACAAACCCATTATTTTCATAAATAACTGTATAATTATTAGTACTCACTAATGTATTATTAACAGTTACCTTAACATCCTCATTAGGAGTTAATCCCGCAGTCATTATATCAGTTAATTTATATTTTTCAGCACCTGCTTTTACAATAATTGTTGTTTCATATTCAACCGTATCACCAATTTTAGCATTACTTTCTTTATCCCATGTACCATTATTATTTACTTTTTTATCTATAGTAGGAACATCATTTTTTTCACTAATAATAGCACTAGGTTTAGTAGTATCTAAACCACATAATGTACCAACTGTTGAATCTACTAAATAATATCCTAATGGTAACTCATCAAATACTACTTCTTCAGTAGTAGCTGGTTTTTGACCATCATTTGCTATTCCGTTTGTTTTTGCATACTCGATTGCTAGTTTAGCAAAAGCCTTTTGATCTGCTCCAGACACCCATGTAACAATATTATCATTTGATACTTCTACATAAACTCCTTTAATACTAGCTTGGTTGATAAAACCAGACCATTTAGATGCTACCTTATATACAAATGCTTTATTTGTTATTTTTCCAGCATCATCCATGTCATAAGAATATGACTCTAAATCAAAGATTCTATAAATTGTATATGTCTTATCCTTAATAGCCTTATTAATTGTAATAGATCCTTTGTCTTCTGTACCTCTACCACTAAATGTTTGAGCATTTACACTAGTAGCTGGTACTATTTGTATTAGTAACATAGCTAATACAAATAATGTACTAATAATTTTTTTCATTACCTTTTTCATCTTATTTTTTCCTTTCCCTCTGCTTCTGATAATTTATTCATAATTAGAAAGTCAGCTTACCTTTCTTCTTATAAATATCATATCCTATATAAATAACAGGTCCTATTAATAATAGTGATCCTATTATTATCAAAATTAACATACCACTACTACCCGTAGCTGGTAATTCATAGGAAGATACATTTATAAACTTAACTAACATATCCTCATCAAGTTTATTTCCTTCCATATTATTTATATCAAATATTTTAATCTCATTATTGTTAACCTGATACTTAACTACAAATCCATTCGTATCTATTTCTTTAACTATATATTCCGTCGTATATGGTAAATCTTTAATTATTATCTTTTCACCATCCGTCAAAGTAAATGTAATCTTACCATCGACAAACGTTACGGTACTATTAACTACATTATTACCTTTTATTTTTGAAACATTATACGTTCCAGTTAATTTATTTCCTTTATACATTGCCTCAATAGAGAATGTAAATGTCTTATCGGTTTTAATTCCTTGAACTTCTTTTTCTATAGTTAAATTTTTCTTTATATAATTGTTTACTATAACATTTTCCTTAATACTTGTTGTAGTTTCTCCGTATGATACCTTAACATCATACTTTTTCGTATCTACCTCATGAAGTCCATCATTAGATTCTTCATATAATTTATAATTATGTCCTGATGGAATTTTATCAAAAATTACTTTTCCATCACTATCTGATAAACTCTCTATAAAGTAAAATTCATCAATGTGTTTCTCTTCTTCCATACATGGACATTTACTATCATGAACTAATTTAAACTTAACTCCCTTTAATGGACTATTATCATAATTACTTATCTTATAATTACTTATCTTATTAAATTCAAGTCTTCCTAAATAACCTACTACTTCCGGTATAGGGAAATTTACTGTTCTTTTATCCGTCCTTACATTTTCTCCATTAATATTTTCAATTACAACATAATCTAAGTATGTATTACCATTTGTAAAATAATTGCTGTTTGGAATAAATTTATCAAGTTCATTTTCTAAACGAATTCTATATTTAATTTCATATTTATAATAAGTTACTTCTTTACCATTTTCTTGTTTTTTTGTTCCTGTTCTTGTAGAATTCTTTAAATCCCAAGAAATAGTATCTCTATCAGTATCGTAACTTGCCGTATCACTTTCACCTGTATTATTAATATTTAATTTATCTTTTAATACCATATTATCATCATATAGTCCAACAAACTCAATATTATTTATTGCTCCACTTGCATTCATCGGATCTTCTGCTACCCATGAAGCATTTATCTCTTGACTTGTCATTTCTTTAATATCTTCAAATATATTATTATATGCATCTTCTAAAGCTTTCGTATTATCAGAGTCATGATAATATTTTCTACTTTCTTCATTTGTTCCTAAGGTATCAGAACCTATATATTCACTTAACCATGTTTTATAATAAGATGTATTATTATATTTTGCCTTCACACTATTATTTATATTGGCATCCTTACTAGGAACATCTACTCCCGGAAGTATTGTATAATATCTTGAAGCTCTATATGTCATATTTGATGTATATTTATAATTATTTACTTCCTTATCCGTATCTACTGTACTAGCATAACCTTCATATTGGAGATGATATAATGTATATTGACTTGTTATACCTACACCAATTGAATAAATTTTAATTCCATTATTTTTCATGTTATAAGCTTGTATTTCGGCTTTTCTTGCACCAAACTCACTATAATTTGTACCATCGTTTATTCCTGATGATATCCCAACACCTATTTCAAAATTATAGAAATTTCCTTCAACATATTGTTTTCTTGCATCATGAATAGCCAATCTTGGCGTATATCCTTCATACCCACTTTTTATATACGTCGTAGGTAATCCATCTGTTAGAAATATCACATATTTATTTTTAACAGATGTTTTATTAAGTAAATCATTTGCTCTTTTAAGACCTGCTTCCATATTAGTCCATCTTATTTCCCTATTTTCTTGGCTATCTCCTACTACACCCGGAGCAGTTATATTATTAACGTTTTTATTAAGAGTACTTTGGGAAGTATCATTAACATTTTTTAATCCTCCAAATACATCGTTTGCATCTCTATTAAAAGTAACTAACCCTATTTGTCTTATTGCATTACTATTTTTTGAATATTCATAAAATTTATTTATAAATTCATTTGCTGAGTCCTTAGCTACTTTAAGTTTCGTATCACTACTACCATTTTTAAATTTATCATTCATCGTATTAGATATATCCATAACAAGTACTACTGCCAAATCTTGTGCTTTTGTTATTTCCTCTATTTTACTTGTCGTTTCTACTGATAAAGTAATATCAAAATAATTTTCTAAATTAGATTCACTAATTTTCTTACATACTGTAACCCCATCACTAGCTGAAGAATTACATCCCCCGGTATTTGCCACTTGTTTATAACCATCTAATGGTAAAGCCATTACATTAATAATAGGGCTAACAAGCATTGTAACAGCCATAAGTAGTAAAAATGCTTTCTTGATTCCCTTCATCATTTACCTCCTTATCAAATCTATTTATTTTTCTTAATAGGCCATACTCTAAAAACAACTTTTCCAATAATATTATCTTTATCTATACATCCTATTTCCGACATTCTTGAATCTATTAGTATTTCTCTATCATCACTTAGTACAAAATACTTTCCCTCAGGTACTTGATATGGAAATTCAATATCTACCTCTCCTAACATTTTATTAGAAATATAATCTTCGGATAAAGCCTCTCCATTTACATAGACATTTCCTACTTCATCTATGTTTATCCAACTTCCAGATCCAGCAATAACACGTTTTATAAGTATTTTATTTCCATGATAGAAAGCTACTATATCCCCACTTTTTAAACTCTTTGTTTTTAACGAAAGAACAATATCACCATTTTCATAAGTTGGTTCCATTGAAGTCTCATTAATTTCTAATACTGGCATAATCTGCGTTACAACTATTGCTGCTATTGCCGCAATAATAATTAAAGCATAAATTGTACTACGCAATATTTTTGTATATTTTGATTTATATACTTCCCTTTTCAATTCTTCTTCAACCTGAGAAACTGTTAATTTTTTCGAATTATTTACTCGTTCTTTATTCATTAAGATTTTTTCTTTCCTTTAGTCTTTTTTACATTTTTAATAACATCTGGCTTATCTTTAGCTAAGTCCTTCGCCTTTTGTTCTACTTCTTTAAAATATTCATCAGCTTGTCTTTTTTTATCTTGGCATTCTTTTTCTACTTTCTTTAACATTTTCTCTTTTTGTTTTTCATAATCTTTTTGCATCTTAATTTCTAATTTTCTACTATTTTCTTTGACATTACTAACATATTGATCAGCTGTTTTTTGTGCTGTTTCAAAAATACCACTTAATTTTATAACTGCTTCCGCAATTGATCCCGATTCTTCAATATTAATTTTTTTCGAATTTAGTTCACTTTTAGCCTTACGTAACTCTAGTTCTAAACCTTCAATTCTCTTCATTTGTTCCAGTATAATTTCCAGTAATTCTTTTCTATTTAATTTTCTAAGTTCTTTATTGTTCATGAAAATCACCTTTACTTTATAATAATATTTAAGTAGTTAATAATTATTACACTTTAAGTAACCCTGACCAATCATTCTCTTTGTGACTTAATATTCTAATCAAAAATTAAAAAAGTGTCAAGTACTGACCTACTTTTTTTAATAATTTTTTTACTTTAATTCAAAAAATTCTCAAAACTATATTTTTTAACATTATAATTAGAAAAATATGGTAAAAATATTTTCTAATTATATTATTATCAATTAAGAATATTTTTATACAAACTTAAAAAAGAATTTAAAAAAAATAATTATTTAAACATTTGTTTGACTTTTATAAATAAATATGTTAATATGTATATGAAAGGAGTTTTTTATGAGACAAAAAACAGACGGATTAACTAAGAAACAAAAAGAAGTTTTAGATTTTATTAAACAATTTCATGCTGATAATAAATACCCACCTTCTATAAGACAAATATGTAGTGCTATTAACCTATCATCGCCAGCTACTGTTCACGTACATATTAATCATTTAGTAGATAAGGGTTACATAAAGAGAAGTAAAGAAGGAAATCGTGCCCTTGAACTACTTGTACCAAATGAATACGAAGAGAAAGGTGAAGAAGTAGTAAACGTTCCATTGCTTGGCAAAGTAACTGCTGGTAATCCTATTGAAGCCATTGAAGTTCCCAATGAATTCTTCTCACTACCTACTTACTTAATACCTAAGAAAAAAGAAGTATTTACTTTAAAAGTAGATGGCGAAAGTATGATTAATAAAGGTATTCTTTCTGATGATATTGTTATTGTCGAAAGATGTAATGATGCTAAAAATGGTGATATGGTCGTAGCCATGAATGACAATAATGAAGTTACTTTAAAAACATTCTATAAAGAAAAAGATCATTTCAGATTACAACCAGAAAATGATTATATGGAACCAATTATTTTAAAAAATGTTACTATTTTAGGAAAGGCTATCGGTTTATATCGTAAATTTTAGTATTAAAAAAAGATTTCATTATAAAGTTGAAATCTTTTTTATTTTTTTGTAAGTCCTAAATGTTCATAAGTTTTTTCTGTTACCATTCTTCCTCTAGCAGTTCTTTTCAAATAACCGTGTTGAAGTAAATATGGTTCATAAACATCTTCAATTGTCGAAACTTCTTCACCAATTGAAGATGCCAAAGCTTCTATACCGACTGGACCACCATTAAATTTTTCAATTATTGATAAAAGTAAATTATAATCCGTTTCATCTAATCCTAACTTATCAACTTTTAACCTTGCTAAAGCATCTTTTAAAATTTCATTTGTAATTATTCCATCGCCATTCACTAAAGCAAAGTCCCTTACCCTTTTGAAAAGTCTATTCGCAATTCTTGGCGTACCACGACTTCTTCTAGCTAGTTCCATCGCAGCATCATCTGTAATATCTGTAGATAAAACTCTTGATGTTCTTTTAACGATCAAATAAAGTTCTTCTTCCGTATAATAGTTAAGCTTAGCAATAATACCGAAACGATCCCTTAAAGGACTAGATAAATCTCCCGCTCTCGTTGTCGCTCCAATAAGTGTAAAAGGGGGTAATTCTATCTTAATATTACGACTTGTTCCATCGCCACCAATAACTATATCTAGATAATTATCCTCCATAGCTGGATATAATATTTCTTCAATAAACCTTGGAATACGATGAATTTCATCAATAAATAAAACGTCATTCGGTTCCAATGAAGATAAAACAGCAGCTAAATCTCCACTTTTTTCAATGGATGGACCAGATGCTGTTTTAATGTTAACACCTAGTTCATTTGCAATAATATATGCCAAAGTTGTTTTACCAAGACCCGGAGGCCCATATAATAACACATGATCAAGACTTTCACCTCTCATCAAAGCCGACTTAATAAAAACTTTAATATTTTCTTTAACTTCACTTTGACCTATATATTCATCTAACATCTGTGGTCTTATATTATCAATCTTATCTTCTTCTAAAATTTCATTTGTCAAAATTCTATTATTCCCCATTACTTTCCCCCAAAATATCGTTTTCTATTTCTTTCCAAGAAAAAACATGTCTATGTTTTAAATTATTTTTATTATATGCCGTTTCAAACATTAATACATCAATACCCGCAGTGGCTACTTGATCACAATGTTTATTACTATCATCGATAAATAAATCTATCTTCTCTTCTAAGCATACCTCATCTTTTCTATCTTGTCCAATAATTATTTTGTCATAATAAACATTATGCTTATTTAAATAATCTACCGTTTTTTGATAAGGTTCTATATTATCATTACTACTTCTCGATGTGATAAATATTATTTCATTACCCTTTTCATGTAACTTATTAATTACTCTAGAAACATCCTTCTTAATAGGCACATTAGGAATATTTTTATGCAAAATAGGCTTAATTGTTTTATAGTATTCATCCACAGTTACTTTATCTTTAATAGCTTGATAATAAGGATTACTCTTAATTAAATCATTGGCATTCATTCCATATAAAGATACATAATAAGGAATTATCATTTCCCATGTATCAGTAATCGTATCATCTACATCTATACCTATCCGCATAATTACACCTCTACTTCAATAACAATTTTAATGCATCTTTTATCTGTTCTTCAATAGATAAATTCATATCAACATTTTTAATTATCTTTTTAATATCTGCTTGTTTGTATCCTAAAGCTGATAAGGCATCTATAAGCTCATTATTATCATTATTACTTACTAATAAACTCATTTGATTACCTGATAATTTTCCTTTCAAATCGAGAATAATTTGCCTAGCAACCTTATCACCGATTTTAGGAAATTTCTTTAAATATAAAATATTTTCTCTATCTATTGCATCTATTATACCACTAGCACTACCTGTTGCTAACATTGGTAAAGCCATCTTAGGACCAAGTCCTTTTACCGAAATAAGCTTTAAAAATAAATCTAATTGTTCTTTATCATGAAAACCATATAAAGAAAATTCCTCTTCTCTTACATGTGTATATGTATAAATAGTATATTCTTCATCTATTTTATATGAATATGGATTGGGAACATAAATAATATATCCAATATCATGATTATCAATAACTACATAATTGGATTGAATTTCTTTAATAATACCTTTAATGTACCCGTACATATTATTTATAATCCTTTATATCACTATTTTTCAAATTTTTTAAAATATCCATATCCATCGTCGTTACCATCTCATTAGACTTATTAATATTTTTAATCGTATCATCAATTAAAATATTAAATAATTCTTTATAAGATATATTAGCATCTTCCCATAAATGATGAGAGAAACAAGAAGGAATACTATTAATCTCATCTACATATAATTTCTTTTTCTTCTTATCATACAAAACATCTATTGTTGACAATCCCGTATTATTAAGAAAATTAATTGTCTTTTTAGCTAAATCTATAATATCATCAGCCATCTTTTCAGATATATTCGCTGGTACCGTTCTTACTATATTACCATTAAGATGATTTTCTAAATTATACTTATCTTTATAATTACGATATTCCAGACTAGTTTCTATTTCCTCAATTGAAGAAACATAAAGCTTATCATTGGTTTTAAGGATTGAAATATTATATTCTACCAAATCTTCGATAAGTTCTTCTACCACGATTTTTCGATCATATTTCAAAACAGAGTTTATTGCCGTATCTAATTCTTCTTTTCTTTTAACTGTAACTATTCCAATACTAGAACCAAGTGTTGCTGGTTTAATAATCAACGGATAATCTAATTTATCAATCTTCTTAAATAATTCTTCCTTATTCTTGTTATACTCGTTATCAAAAAACCATACATATTTAACCGTAGATATATCATTCTGTTCAAGTAACTGCTTCGTAAAAACTTTATCTTGACATATTACTGAAGAATATATATTATTTGAAACATATGGAACCCCTACCAATTGTAAATATCCCTGAATAGTTCCATCTTCCATTCCATGACCATGAACCATTGGAATTACTAGATGAAGTTCTGCAAGTTCCCTTTTAATCAAACCTTGTGTCTGCAAAATAAAACGACCATTTTTATTAATCAAATTAACTTTTTTAGCATATTTCTCAATTAAATTAAAGTTGTTAAAACTATCAATAAATCTCAAACAACCTGAAGAATACCATGTTAAATCTTTAGTAATATAAATTGGTACTATTTCATACTTATCCGTATCTATATTATTCATAGCTTGTAAAGCAGTAATAATAGATAATTCATGTTCCAAAGTATTTCCTCCGAATATTACACCTATATTTAATTTCATCTATATCACCTTCATTTTAAGTTTAACATAGAAAACAACGGTAGTCAAATATATTAAAGTTATTCCTTTATTCTAATTCAATATGTCAATTCCTTCTTTTCCTCTCACTAGTTATATTCAAAATTTATAAAACATTTTACTTTTATTTTTGAAAAAAAATAAGTATTTTTTTATTACTTATTTTTTTTATTAATAGCTTTGTCTTGAAAAGTTGTATTTGGATTGACATTAAACATTGCATTAAGAATATTTATATCAGCATTTTCATACATTTCTTTGAGTTCATAAGATAATGCTTTTATCTCTCTTCTTGAACCAATTTTTTTCTTAGTTATCTTACAAGCACAATCTAAAAATTCTAATTCTGTATATTTAACCCATGATAAAATATCTTTTTCTTTTACATAATATAGGGGTCTAATTAATTTCATTCCCTCAAAGTGATCACTATCTAATATTGGTAACATCCCAGAAAATTTTCCATTATAAATCATATTAAGAAGAATTGTTTCAATAACATCATTAAAGTGATGTCCTAAAGCTATTTTATTGCATCCTAATTCTTGGGCTTTGGCATAGAGGCAACCACGACGCATACGGGCACATAAGAAACATGGACTGGTAGTGTCTTTTACCACATCAAAAATATTAGTATCAAATATTTCAATAGGAATATTTAAGATTCTAGCATTTTCCTTAATTTGTTCTAGTTTTTCTTCTTTATATCCGGGATCCATCACTATAAATCTAAGCTCATATTGAAACTTATTATGTCTTTTAAGCTCCTGCATACATTTTGCTAATAGAAAAGAATCTTTTCCACCAGATATACATATAGCAATAACATCTCCAGGCTCTATCAAATTAAAATCTTTTACCGCCTTAACAAACTTAGAAAATATTTCTTTTCGATATTTTTTCTGAATACTTTTTTCTATTTCTTTTAATTCTTTCATCTACTAATCCCTTATTTTAATATGTGTTTCACGAAGTTGTTTTTCAAATACTTCACCAGGACAACCCATCATGGTATCCGCTCCATTTGCCCCAAGTGGAAAAGCTACCATCTCACGAATATTTTCTTCATCTTTTAAAAGCATAAGAATTCTATCTATTCCAGGAGCCATTCCGGCATGTGGTGGAGCTCCATATCTAAATGCTTCATATAAAGAAGGAAATTTAGTTCTAACAACTTCTTCATCATAACCAACAAGTTCAAAAGCTTTTCTTAAAGTCTCTCTACTATGATTTCTTACACCACCTGAAGCCATTTCATATCCATTACATACAAAATCATATTGATATGCCTTAATAGTAAGTGGATCTTGTGTATTCAATGCTTCAAGACCACCTTGAGGCATTGAGAATGGATTATGTGAAAAGGCAATACCCCCATTCTCTTCATCTTTTTCATAAAATGGAAAATCATTTACAATACAAAATTCATATCTATTTTTATCTATCAAATTTAATTCTTGACCTAACTTAATTCTTAATTGACCTATTAATTTAGCACATTTCTCTTTATCAGCAATAATAAATACTGCATCATTTTCCTTAAGTTCTAACGTATGTTTTAATTCATTTCTTACTTCATCTGAGAAAAATTTATCTAATGATGATTTAAAACTACCATCTTCTAATACTCTAATATAACCTAAAACTCCACCAATAGACTTGACATATTCCTCCATTTGTTTAAACCAAGAATTAGATTTATCTATTGAAGGTACTCTTATTGCCCTAACTGTAGTATTCTTAAATGGTTCAAAAGAAGATTTCTCCATAATAGAACTAATATCTTGAATAATTAATGGATTTCTTAAATCTGGTTTATCTGTTCCATATTTAAGCATTGCTTCATTATAAGGAATTCTTTTAAATGGAATAGGACTCACTTCTTTAGAAGAAAACTTGGTAAATATATCATAAAATACTTTCTGACCAACATCATATACATCTTCCTCAGTAACAAATGACATTTCAAAATCTAATTGATAAAATTCTCCATACAATCTATCACTACGTGGATCTTCATCTCTAAAACATGGTGCTATCTGAAAATATTTATTAAATCCAGATACCATTAATAATTGTTTAAATATTTGTGGTGCTTGCGGTAAAGCATAAAATTTTCCTTTAAATTTACGGGAAGGAACAATAAAATCTCTTGCTCCTTCAGGAGATGTAGCAGTAATTATTGGTGTTTGTATTTCTGTAAAGCCCATTCCCTTCATTGTAGTTCTAATAAAATCAATTACTTGACTTCTAAATAAAATGTTATTATGTACCTCTTCATTTCTTAAGTCCAAATAACGATATTTAAGTCTTGTATCTTCAGTAGATTCTTTTGAATGAGCAATTTCAAATGGTAAAACATTTTCACATTCTCCAACTACTTCTAAGCTAGATAATTTTACTTCTATTTCCCCTGTTTTCATATTCTTATTAATCATATCATCTGTTCTCATCTGAACAACACCAGTAACAGTAACCGCACTTTCTCTAGTAACATTGCTATATTTTTCTCCATCTTCACTAATCAACTGTACAATTCCTGTTTCATCTCTTAAAGTGATAAATAATAAGCCCCCCAAATTTCTAATTGAATTAATCCACCCGGCAAGTCTGACTTCCCTACCTACGTATTCTTTGTTTACTTCTCCACAGTAAACATTACGATAAATATTTTCTTTCATTTTTTCCTCCTAAAAAAGCACGCAAAGTAATCTATAAGGACGGACTATCATCCGCGGTGCCACCTTATTTCACTTTCGTGCTCTTATTTCAATTAATAAATTGTCAGTTTCGTTAATATTTATGTGTCACTCATAAACCGAAAACTAATATCATTATAATCACCAATTAATTCATTGTCAAGTAGTCTTTTTTTATTTTTTATGAAACTTATCTAATTTACTAAGTAATACTTCCCTTTTAAATGGTCTTATAATATAATCATCAAAGCCTATATTCTTATATTCTAAATTATATTCATAACTATTATCTTTAGTAAGTAATATTACCGGAGTATTATAATTTCTTATTTCTTTTAATTTATTAAGTAAATCTTCTCCTGTTATTTGCGATAATTCTTCATCTAACAATATTACATCATACCTATTCTTACTCTTAATCTTATTTAAACAATCTTTTCCATTTAAAGAAGTATCTATTTCTATTTTACTACCCTTTAACATCTTCTCAATTATCTTGAATGTGGCTTCATTATCATCTACTACCAAAATCTTCATATTATCATATATCTCATTATATTGTTTCAATTCTTTAGATTGTTCTACTTCCATTAACTGATCCATTATTATTTTTACTTTTGTTCCTACTCCATAATTAGAATTTATTAACATTGTACCATTCATTAAGGTAATCATTTTATATGCTTCATTTAAGTTCTTATTGTTTACTCTTATTTTTTCTAATTCACTACTTTTAATACCAGGTCCAGAATCTTCAATAGTAAATATTAATCTACAGATATTATTCTTGATAATTGTATTGACATCTATTTCTATATATCCCTTATTCGTATATTTTAAACTATTAGTAAGAATTAAACTTAATACTTTCTTTAAACTAATACTATCTCCATATAGTGTATCCGGAATATTATGTTCAATATTAGTTCTAAATTCTATATTTTTACTCTTACAACTATTATTATATATATTTACTACTTCCTTAAGAATCGTCTTAATATTATATTTATTATTATATATCTTTATACTTGAAGCCTCTACTGCTGATATATCAAAAATATCATTCGTCATCATTCTAAATTTAGAAGTTTCACCCTTTATATTTCTAGCACTCTCTTTATCATCACTAAGATTATCACTATCTATTATTATATCCGCCTCATTATCAATATTTTTAGTAGTCTCTCTAATTTCTTGAGTCATATTATACAAAAACAGGGTCTTCTCTTCATTAGCATTATCACTTATTTCTTTAGCATCATGCATTTCTTTTAACATCTTCATATCCGGATTTTCTATCGTAAAATACATCACAACTACTACAAAAGTTTCTACCGATGCCAATATTAATAACTGTGGAAAAACAGATTGTAATATTGCTGATATTATTCCCAGTATCATAAATACTAGCAAGGGAATATATTTCTTACTTTTTATATTTTTAAAATTCTTAATAACTAAAAAGAGATTAATTATAATAAGTACAAAAGATATTGCATATACAAAGTCAACACATCCTCCATATGTATAAGCCATTACTCCATTTTCATATTTAGGATATATTGGTAAAGTTAAATCTATTGCAATAAACAAAACTAATACTAATGGAATTAACTTATTCTTAACAACATTTTCTTTTCTCTCAGATATATAATAAATATATACTGTAAAAATATATAACCATGTAAGAAAATATATCATAATTAATTTTAAAGAAAATATTTTTAATTCACTACCAGTAACCAAATAAGTATTTAAAAGTGTACTTCCAAGTTCTATCGTAAGTCCTATTATATTTGTTATAATTAGTATAGAATATATCTTATTTTCTATATTTCTTATTCTTGGTTTTGTAAAATATAATACAATTGTAAGTAAAATATAGAAAAAACTACATAAAGAAAATATCATATTACTATTCATTCTATTCACCTCTATCAATAAAAGTATACCATAATTTAAAAGAGAATAAAAGCATTATCTTATTCTCTTTCTTGTTTTTACTTTTGCTATTTGTTTAAAATCAATCTTTCCTACATGTGTTTTAGGAAGTTCTCCATCCCATATATAATAATCCATTGGTAATTCTTTTTCTTTTAATTTATCAAGGCATTCTTTTCTTACCATTTCTATAACTTCTTCTTTATTTCCATCATAATCTTCACTAATAGAAATATTTACAATTGGCATTTGTCCTCTATCATGATAAATATCGTCAACTCCTACAACACAACATTCACGTACATTAGGAACATTTGATACAATATCTTCTATTTTAAATGGTGATATCTTGATTCCATCATGTCTTTTAATTATTCTTCCTAATCTTCCACTATAATAAAGACTACCATCACTATCTATTTTACCTAAGTCCCCTGTATGATACCATAACTTACCATCGGCATGTCTAATTAATACTTTATCCGTAGCTTCTTGATTATTTAAATAACCATTCATTAAGGTATCACCAGCTATACATATTTCTCCCATCTCATTATATAATAGTTCTTTTTCAGTAATGGTATACTCTCCATTTTCATCATATATAACATCACATATACATATATCAGTCTTTGGTAAAGCTATTCCAACACTAGATGGAACAATATAACTTGGAATATTAGTCGTATCAGCACAACCTCCTTCTGTAGCACCATATCCCTCGATTATTTTATTTTTACAACCTCTTTCCCTAAGCATTTCATTTACCATACTTTTCTTATCTTCTTCATACTTATCACTACCGCTAGCCATTGTTTTAAGTCTAGAAAAATCATGTTTCATAACTAACTCTTTATTATCTAAAAAATTATTCCAATCAGCCGGTCCGGCAATAGCATGATTAGCCTTTGTATTAATAACATTATATGCAAATTTTGAAGGACAATAATCTGGTAACATTCTAACAGTTAAAAGTAAACAAAGTGGTAAATGGGTTGCCATAATAATATTATAAGCTAAAAATGGTGGTACCTGATTAAAAAATATTTCTTGTGGATTAAATTCAAAACCTGCACTCTTATATTGTAAAGGCTTTATATTAAGTGCTATATTTGATAATTCTACTGCCTTGGCTTTTCCTGTAGTTCCGCTAGTCCTTAAAATACAAGCCGTATCATGAGCATTTCCTTTATAAGTAATTAATTTCTTACTCTTTTTTCCTAATTTAATTAAACTATTAAAATTAAATTTATTATTTGATAATATAGTCTTATTCTTTATCGCAAATAATAGTTTCACCACAAATGGTAAAGAATTAACTGGTGAAGTTACAATAACTTTTTCTACACTAGTTTTAGGTAATGCCTTTTTAACCTCGGACATAAATAAATCTGTTGCTACTAAATATTTAGACGATACATCATTTATAGCTTCACTTAAATCATCAGCTTTAGAAGTTAAATCTACCAAACAAGCAACAGCCCCAATTTTATTTAAAGCATAAAAACTAATCACATTTTCTGGTATATTAGGTAAAGCTAAAACTACCTTATCCCCTTGTTTAACACCTAACTCCATAAATCCTTTAGCAACTATATCTATTTTTCTCATCAACTTTTTATAAGAATATTTTTTCATAAAATATTCAATCGCAGTATAATCTAAATTATTTTTACAACAATTTTCTAAAAATTCATACGCTGTCATTTGGGGCACTTCTAAATCAATCGCCTCATCTCCATAATGACCTAAATTAGGTTTATCAATACTAGCATATCCGACCATTGGTCCATATATTTTACCACTAGCTATCTCTTGCAAATACTTATCTCTTCTTCTTTGTTCAACTTTAGATAACTCTTTTAATTTATCTTTTAGTCTATTTAAGTCTTCTAATTTCATAATATCCCCCCTTAAAACGAATATATATTCTATATTATAACTGTTTATCTATATAATATCAACCCTAATTAAAGCTTTTATCACCTAATTAATATTTTTTATCATTACAAGCAAATAAAAAGAACTGTTAAGTTCTTTATTACTCTGTACCATAAGCTGAAATAATTCCGGTAATTCCATTATTTCCATTACCCGCAGCTGTTACTGTTATTCCTCCAGAAAATTTCTTACCACTATCTTCCTTAGTTTGATCGGCATTAACTTCCATTACCCACAAAACTATTGAATAAGTAACTGCTGTAGGTGTCTCACTATCTGTAGCCTTGGCTAAAGTTTGACTTAAATTAGTAAGTGTTATACTAGGCATAGGATCATTTTCTGTACCTGATTTTCTAATTAAATTACCTGCACTATCTTTTTTATAATTACCCTTCTCATCTAATTCGTATCTACTATCTACTAAATGTGTCGCTCCTATTACTTCATTTTTATTATTATCTAATACTTTAAAATATAAATTTTCAAAGCTATTATAACTAGGATTTAAAGTAATAACTATCGGTAATTCCGTATCAACCATTTTATTATATACTGTAAAAGAATAAATGCTACAAATATCTCGTAAATTATCATCTATACAAGCAGTCTTAGCGGTAATAAGTTCGCCAGTATTAGTATCTTCATATGGTTTTAGAAAGTTGCCATCACTATCTACTCTATTTTTTGTAGCTATATCGACATACTCCTCAATAGAAGGAATAATATTATCTTTAATTAATGAAACATCATCAGATAAATCTATATCTAACTTTAATGAAGCAAAATTAACTGCTCCATTCTCACTACTTAAAGTAGTCGAGAAAAATGCATACGTTGCTCCTACCGCAATAAGAATACTAGTAGCAATTGCCACAATTAAAAATAATAACATCTTTTTCTCTTTATCTTTTTTATCTTTCATGACTATCAACCCTATTCTTATTTAATCATAACAAAGATATTATTTTTTTGCAACACTTTTAAGATAAATAAATTCTTTTATCCATAGAAAAAAAGTGATTGCTCACTTCTTTATCTCTATTATCCGCCAATTCCAAATGATGCTGTTAATCCACTAGTAGCATCTCCACTAGAATACGTAAATGTTCCTTCATAAGAAACACCCATTTCAGTAGGTTGAGCTGCTCCAGTATCATCTAAGTATACTAAAACGTATCTAACAGCAGTATTGTTACCTTCAGCATTAGAAATACCTACAACTTGAGGCATATTAGCAGTACCATCTACTGATGAAGAAATTGCTACAGCAGCTCCATCCTTAGTGAAAGTAGTACCGTCTGTTGAAGTTAACATTTGATATTTTAGGTTTTCAAATTTATTAGTATCTTTAGTTGTTTCAGTAACACCTTCGTTCTTAGTAGTAGTTAAAACACCATCAAGTGTTAACGCACCAGAACCAGTATTAGTAAATGTTAATTTGTATAATGCACAACCTGCAAAACCATCTGTTGTTTTACAAATACTATCTGCAGTTGCTAATGCATTATCTACTTCTGAACTCTTCATTGGAATTAATTTAAGTCCGCTCGCATTATCAACTCTTTCAACAGATAACGTAGCACTATAAGTATATGATTCTACGTTAACATTGTTGTCACCTTGAATACTAGCAGAGAAGAATGCAAATGTAGCACCAATAATAGCAACTATTAATGTAGCAACACCTACAACACCTAAGAATATCTCACTTCCTCTTTTGTTTTCCATTTTTCTTATCCTCCTTTACTATACTAATAATAGCAAATTTTTTTACAAAATGCAATATTATTTGATAAAGTTTAAAATTTTTTTTAAAACAAATCAGTTAAAATAAACTTAACTGACTTGTTTCCGGCATACCAGTAAATAATCCCATTGATTTCATTTTTTCTATCAAAGTAGTTGATACTTTACATCTATTTTGAAAATCTTCTATTGAAATAAATGGATTTTTCTTCGCCTCCGCCTCAATATTTTTAGCTACAACGTCCCCTAGTCCATCAATAGCCCTAAATGGTGGAATAATTGTTTTATCGTCAAGTACTGAAAAAGTTGCTCCTTTACTTTTGTATAAATCCACATTAGCAATTTTTATTCCTCTAGCCGTAGCTTCAAGAGCTAATTTTAAACATTCAGATACGCCAGCTTCTTTATTCGTTGCATCATACCCTTTATTATCTATTTCAATCAATTTTTCTTTAATTGCATCATATCCTTTTATCATTGCTTCGACATCAAAATCTGTAGCCTTAGTTGAAAACCAAGAAGCATAATAATATGCTGGCATATGCACTTTGTACCATGCTATACGAAAAGCACTAATAACATAAGCTGCCGCATGCGCCTTTGGGAACATATATTTAATCTTTGCACATGAATTAATAAACCATTCCTCAATTCCTGCTTTTTGCATCGTTTCAACATGACCCTTCCAAGTCTCTGGATCCTTAGAAGCTTTTCCCTTTCTAACAAACTCCATTATTTTAAATGCCTTAATTGGTTCTACTCCATGATACATAAGGTATACCATAATATCATCACGACATCCAATTACCTCTTTAAATGGCACTACATTATTTTTAATTAAATCCTGAGCATTTCCAAGCCATACATCAGTTCCATGTGATAAACCAGATATCTTAATCAATTCCGCAAATGTTTTCGGTTTAGTATCCTCAACCATTCCTATTGTAAATGGTGTTCCAAATTCCGGAATTCCCAAAGTACCCGTATTACACATTATCTGTTCTTTAGTAACTCCTAATATTTCTGGACCAGTAAATATTGACATTGTATCTTTATCATCTAAAGGTACTTGTAAAATATCGGTTTTTGTTAAATCCTGAATCAATCTTAACTGTGTTGGATCGGAATGCCCCAATATATCTAGTTTTAATAAATCTTGATCTATTGCGTGATAATCAAAGTGCGTTGTTCTCCAAGGACTAGTCGGATCTTCAGCTGGAAATTGAAAAGGCGTAAAATCAGATACATCCATATAGTCAGGAACAACAACGATTCCTCCCGGATGTTGTCCCGTTGTCCTCTTAACTCCGGTACATCCCATAGCAAGCCTTTCAACCTCACAAGTTCGTTTATTTAAAATCCCTTTATCTTCATAATAACCTTTAACAAAACCAAAAGCTGTCTTTTCCGCTACCGTGCCTATAGTTCCAGCACGATATACATTATCTACCCCAAATAATACTTTCGTATATTCATGCGCTGAAGCTTGGTTTAAATCTGAAAAGTTAAGATCGATATCTGGAACCTTATCAGCATTAAAACCTAAGAATGTCGCAAATGGCATATCTTGGCCATCTTTATACATTGGCACATCACAATTAGGGCAATTCTTATCAGGTAAATCAAATCCAGACGAATAAGTAGCTCCTAAAGAATTACCTTTATCATCTTCAAAAATACTCAACTTACATTTCTTACAACGATAATGTGCTGGTAATGGATTTACTTCTGTTATTCCCATCATCGTAGCCACAAAACTAGAACCGACAGAACCACGTGATCCTACCAAATATCCTTCATCATTAGAGTGTTTTACAAGTCTCTGGGCAATCAAATATATTGGATCAAATCCCCCACCAATTATTCCTCCTAGTTCATTTTTTACTTGTTTAGCCAAAGTTTTTTCATCTAGCTCTAAAGTTTCACTATCCCAATGTTTCTTAACATATTCACCAACAACTTTTTTTACTTCATCAAAGCCTTTTAATATAATATCATGTAATCTTTTAAATATTTCATCTTCTTTTTGTGAAGAATCCAGCTCTTTATTTTCCTCATCTACTATAGAAGAACAACATTTATAAACAATATCTCCATATAATTCCTTAGAAATACGTTCAAGAATATTATGTGGTAAATCATCTCCATACCAAGAAGAAGCTTTTGAAAATACTAAATCTGTTACTACTCTAGGACAATCCAAATATGAATTACCATCATCGCTCTTTACTCTTGGTGAAAAAGGAATACCTCCCGTATCAATAATTACTTCAATTTCTTCCACCATATCTAATACCTTATTTGTATTAGTAACTACTATTTCATAAGCTAACTCTTGATCAAGAAAATCAAAATCATTAAGCATTTCCCTAGTAGTTCTAAAATGTTGTGAAGGAATTTCAGTAATATTACTTTTAGCAAGTGGATGTCTTCCTCCTCCGGGAACTTTCTGATTAACTATAATTTCTCTATATATTTTATCTTCTCTACTAAAATGATGTACATCTCCCGTAGCTACAATTATCTTTCCTGCTTCCTTCGTAGCCGTAATTATTTTCTTAATATGATTAATAAGTTCTTCTTTACTACCAAAGTCCCCCGTCTGTAATAAATGTCCATATACTTCAGGTGGTTGAACCTCTACATAATCATAAAAATTAATTATATTAGTAAGTTCTTGTCCCTCTTTCCTACTTGCTTCTTGAAATACTTCCGATTCATAACAACCACTACCTATAAGTAATCCCTCACGTAATTCTGAAAGTTTACTTCTTAGTATTCTCGGTGTTTTATATAAATATGTTGTATTAGCTAATGATATTATTTTAAATAAATTTTTAAGTCCCTTTTTATTAACTGCTATAGCATTAAAATGATACGTTCTACCGAATTTATATATTTCATCCATTAATACCAGTTTATTCAAATCTTTAATTGTTTCATAATTTTGTGCTACCAATTTCTGAATCATCTTACTAAATACATGGGCTGTTCCTTCAGCATCATAATCAGCTCTATGATGAGCATCTTCTTCCCATGGAACATTATATCTTTTAACTAAAGCTGATAAATTATGTCTAGCAAATCCTTGATCTAAAGCCCTAGACACTTCTAAAGTATCAATAACAGTATTTTTAAATTCTCCTAAATTATATTTCTTCATCGCCATTTCTATAAAAGATATATCAAATTTAGCATTATGAGCTACCATTGGAGCATCTCCTGCCCAAGCAAGAAACCTCTTAGTAACTTCTTCTTCATTGTCTTTACCCTGAACCATTTCATCCGTAATACATGTAAGTTCTGTTATTTTATTAGGAATATGTCTTCCTGGATCAATTAATTCATCAAATCTATCAACTATTTCATCACCACATATTTTAACTGCTCCAATTTCGATCATTTGATCTCCGCCACCAGCATTAAAACCGGTTGTTTCTGTATCAAAAACCACATAAGTACTATCTTTTAAAGATAAATCACTTGGTCTAACTACAATATCTACCGAATCATCTACTAAAGTTAATTCTGTTCCATATAGTCCCTTAAATATTGGAGGATTATCTATCTTTTTCTTAACATCTTCTATTTCTTTATTAATATTTTCCCTATCACTTATTTCTTCATTAAGTTTATTAGTTAATTCTTCTAACTTTTCTTTTAATCCTTTTCTAATTTTTTTATTATGATCTGTTATTAAACCAAAGGCTATTGGAAATGCTTGACATCCCGAATGATCGGTAATAGCAACCCCTCTATAGCCCATTTCAATAGTCTTACTAACTAGTTCACATGTATGTTTACCTAAATCAACTCTTGTAATACCATCCATTTGACTCATCATCGTATGAGCATGCAATTCTACTCTTTTAACTTCCTCTAAATCTTTTATTTCTTCTTTAACTGGAGCTTCTATCTCATATGTATCTTTATATCTTGTATTAAAAACAATCTCATTAGCATACTTATCCATTGAAGCTCTACCATAAAAATTATACCATTTACCTTCCTTTAATAACTTCTTAATTAAAGCATATTCATCTTCATCCTTAGTAAACATCTTAACATACATACTATCTGTATAATCAGTTACCTTTATCGTAATTATCTTATAACCACTCTTAGATTCAAAATAATCTACTCCAAATATAGTACCTGCAATATTAATATTATCTACTTCATATAATACATCTTTAATAGGTGTTACTTCTTTACTCTTCTTAGCTTTAAATACTGGTTTCTTTTCTCCCTCTTCCACCATCTTAGGTTTATCTACCTTATTAGTATTACTAGGAGCCACATAAACACTTTCTTTTTCTTGTTCTATCTTATTAATCAAATCCTCATCATGAGAAGTAACTAAATCGATATTAATATCCAAAGAAAATCCATAACACTTAAATTTATCTATTAATTCTTCCTTTAATTGAAACATACTCATACATTCCATCTTATTATAAGTCTTAATAGTAATAACATTATCACATACATCTATATCTCTATCTAAAAATATATTATACTTTATTCTTTCCAAACATATATTTTTCATAATATTTTGATAGTATGATCTAATCTTAGAATTATCAATATTACTAGGTCTAATTATTAATTTAACAACTTCAAAACCTTTAAAACTTATACCTAGTTTATATAAAACATTATTATATACCTCTATTGGTAAACACTCTTTAGTATTAATAATAAATTCTAGGATCTTATTTTTATCATATACCACTACCTTATAAATAGAAGCCTCATCAAAATAAGCATACATCTCTTCTTCTATACCTATTTCTTTAAATAATTTTTCTAGTTTTTCCTGCATCATACTAATCAATCCTTCATTAAACATTTTAACATATTTAATAAATATATTAAATCTATTTTACAATATTTTAACAATTATCTTTTCAAATACAGATATTCTTTCAATTTTTTTCATAGTTTTCATTAAAAAACTATCTTATCTAAAAATACTTTTAAAAATCATCTATATTTTGCATTTTTTTAATTTTATTACTTACTTTCATATCATCTCAACGCCATAATTAAGTTAGTAAACTTAAAATTATTAAAATAATGAACAACCTCACAAATTAATCATACACAAATTAATAAATAAAAAAGACTATCAACATAATTTCTTTGTCAACAGTCTGAAACTGATAAAACAATTACATTTTATCAGCTTTTATTTTTTATGAAACTTATCTAATTTACTAAGTAATACTTCCCTTTTAAATGGTCTTACAATATAATCATCAAATCCCATATTCTTATATTCTAAATTATATTCATAACTATTATCTTTAGTAAGTAATATTACCGGAGTATTATAATTTCTTATTTCTTTTAATTTATTAAGTAAATCTTCTCCTGTTATTTGCGATAATTCTTCATCTAACAATATTACATCATACCTATTCTTACTCTTAATCTTATTTAAACAATCTTTTCCATTTAAAGAAGTATCTATTTCTATTTTACTACCCTTTAACATCTTCTCAATTATCTTGAATGTGGCTTCATTATCATCTACTACCAAAATCTTCATATTATCATATATCTCATTATATTGTTTCAATTCTTTAGATTGTTCTACTTCCATTAACTGATCCATTATTATTTTTACTTTTGTTCCTACTCCATAATTAGAATTTATTAACATTGTACCATTCATTAAGGTAATCATTTTATATGCTTCATTTAAGTTCTTATTGTTTACTCTTATTTTTTCTAATTCACTACTTTTAATACCAGGTCCAGAATCTTCAATAGTAAATATTAATCTACAGATATTATTCTTGATAATTGTATTGACATCTATTTCTATATATCCCTTATTCGTATATTTTAAACTATTAGTAAGAATTAAACTTAATACTTTCTTTAAACTAATACTATCTCCATATAGTGTATCCGGAATATTATGTTCAATATTAGTTCTAAATTCTATATTTTTACTCTTACAACTATTATTATATATATTTACTACTTCCTTAAGAATCGTCTTAATATTATATTTATTATTATATATCTTTATACTTGAAGCCTCTACTGCTGATATATCAAAAATATCATTCGTCATCATTCTAAATTTAGAAGTTTCACTCTTTATATTTCTAGCACTTTCTTTGTCATCATCAAGATTATCACTATCTATTATTATATCTGCTTCATCATCGATATTTTTAGTAGTCTCTCTAATTTCTTGAGTCATATTATATAAAAACAAAGTTTTCTCTTCATTAGCATTATCACTTATCTCTTTAGCTTCATGCATCTCTTTAAGTAATTTCATATCAGGATTTTCTATTGTGAAATACATTAATACCGTTACAAAAGCTTCCATTGAAGTAGCCATAAGTAAATTAGGGAAAATTTTCTGAATAGCTGTCGTAGCAGTACCTAATATCAAGTACACGAATATAGGTAAATACTTTTTACTCTTAATATTTTTATAATTCTTAATTAAACAAAATATCATTAATGCTATTGATATAAAACTACCTATATATACAATATTAGCAGCAGTTCCATAAGAATACATTACCACTTCATCTACAAAATGAAATTGAACTGGCAAAGAGAATATTAATGCTCCAAATATTATATCAAGAAATAAGTAAAAATAAATAACTTTATTTATATATTTTCTTAAAGCCTTCTTATCATCAATATTAGCAGATATCAAAAATACATAAACTCCAAATACTGAACACCAAACTATCAAATAAAGTAAAAATAATTTATTAATAATAGTATATACTTTCATAAATTCCAAAGCTTTACCAGCAAAAATACAACATAATAGTTCTAAAACTATTCCTATAAAGTTAATTATAATTAATTTTGAATATATTTTATTCTCTGGTGTTTTAATCTTTTCTCTAGAAAAATATACTACAAATAATAGCAAACTATAAAAAAAGCTAATTATTGTAAAAAATATAGTACTATTTACACTTATCACAATATCACTCTCTTCTCTATAATAAAATTATATCACAAGAAAAAAGAGAATAAAAGTTTTTATTTATTTTCATTCTCTATTTCTATATTTCTTTTTCTTTCCAATTTTTTATAATCAACTTTACCAACTACTGTTAATGGTAATTCTTCTTCTACGATAAAGTCAACTGGTTGAGAATAATCTGGAAGTTCTTCTTTACATAACTCTATTAATTCTTCTTTAATTTTTTTCCACTCTTTAATTTTATCCTCTTTAAGTACCACATGTGCTTCCGGTGAAGAGCCAAATTCTTTACTAGGAATAGTTATTACACAACAATTATTAATATCTGGGTGTTCTACAATTGTTCCCTCAATAAGTGCTGGATATAACTTAAATCCCCCATGAATAATCATTCTCTTAATTCTACCTTTTAAATATAAAAAGCCATCTTCATCAGTAACTCCTAAATCACCTGAATGTACCCACTTAACTCCGTCAATATGTTTCTTTATTACTAATTTTTCTTCTTCTTCACTATTAAGATATCCTAACATTTCAGTTTTACCAGAAATACATATCTCTCCTTCATTTCCATATTGCAATTCATTACCATCTTCATCAAACATCCCCATATTATTCATAGGTAGTGGTATACCTAAACTAGTTAGTTTATTAATTTCACCAATACAAGATACCGCTGATGATGAAAGTTCAGTCATACCATATCCCTTTTCAACAAGAATATTTGCTCCATGATCACTTAAAAACTTATTAACAGCCATTTCTTTCTCTTTAGAAAAACTATCACCGCCAACACCTAAGTGCTTAATACAACTCCAATCCATTGCATCAGCAATTTTGCTATCAATAAAATCATCTACATAACTAGGAATAGTAATAGTATGATTAGGTTTATATTTAATCATAAATTCTGTAAACTCTTCTGGTGATAATATTGGAGCTATTATATTAGTAATACCTAAACACATTGGCATATGTATTGTTACCGCCACACCATAAGCTACAAAAGGTACTATACCATTCAAAAATGTATCTCCTTTATTATATCCAGTATTAAGTGTTTTATATTGTACAGCCATTGCATTAAGATTATCATTAGATAACTTTACTGTCTTTGCAATACCAGTAGTTCCCCCAGTGTGAACTAAAACAGCCAAACTATCTTTCTTATATTGAACTTCCTTTGTTCTATTAAAAGTTAACTTATTCATAATTTTACTAAAAGATATATATTTATTTATTTTCTTTATACTATTTATTTCATCACATACTTGACTATTTTTCTTCTTTCTAGTCTCCCTTATTTTTTTAATAAAATTTTTAATATTCTTAAAACTAGGTTTCTTCTCTTTATTAGATAAATCATTTATCATCTTAGATAACTCTTTATCATCTTTATCATTAGCTAATTTAGCAATTTTATTAAAAGGAAATGGTACTGAATCAAAAGGTGAAACTGTCATAACTTTTTTAACTGTTGACATCTCTCCCATAGCTTTATCAAATTCAGGTAAGAAATCATCCATAACCATCACTATATTAGATTTAACTTCATTAACATACTTTTTAATAGCCTTACTATCACTTCTTACGTCAATCAAATTAATTACAGCTCCTATTTTATTAAGTGCATAGAAAAGTATTTCAACTTCCGGATTACAAACAGACATAACCGTTACAACGTCTCCTGCTTTAACTCCCATATTTTGAAGTTTTTTTGCCATTTTATTTATTTTTTTAATATATTTTTTAAAACTAATTTCTTTTCCAAAATATGATATTGCCTTCGTACTTAAATTATCGACATTCTCATGACACATATATTGATAAGCTGTCATTTTAGGTAAATCACTAGTGATTGCATCTTCACTATAATATTTTAGCCATGGTCTATCAATTGACAAATATCCCGTACCTGGTCCCTGAATTTTCCCTAAAGATAATTCTCTTAAATATAAACTTCTTAATTTTTGTTCTTCTAAAGATAATTCTCCTATCCTTTTCTTATAATTATTAAGCTCTTCTTTTTTCATAATATCCCCCTTTAAAACGAATACATATTCTATATTATAACTACTTATTCATATAATATCAACCCTATTTAACATTTTTTATGCCTAATCTTCCACATAAAAAGCACTTAGTCTTCTTACTAAATGCTATTTAACAATATCTATAATTAATTTTTCATCTTCTGTTTTATCCGGAGATATCTTAAATATATCATCACTTATCTTAGGTAATTCTCTATTCGTATAAAGAGTCATTAAGACATCACCCTTTGCTACATAATCATTCAAATTTTTATTTAAAACAATTCCAGCACTATAATCGATCTCATCTTCTTTATTAATTCTTCCTGCTCCTAAATGCATTGATAATACTCCTAGTTTATAAGCATCAATATTTGTTAAATATCCCTCATCACTAGCTTTTATTTCATAATAATTCTTAGCTTTAGGTAACCTTGTAATATCGCCATGTTGATATTCTACTAACTCTATAAATTTCTTATACGCATCGCCCTCATCTAGTACCTTAATTACCTTATCTTTAGCTAAATCTGGTGAAATATCAAGTCCTAAACTAACCATCTCCGTAGCAAGAAGAATACATATATCTCTTAAATTACCCTTTTTGCCATTTTTTAATATATCAATAGCTTCTTCTACTTCTAAAGCATTACCTATATTATTACCAAGAGGAATATCCATATTAGTAAGCATTGCCACTACTTGCATGCCATGAGCATGCCCTATCTCTATCATTAGTCTAGCAAGTTCTAAAGCATCTTCTTTCGTTTTCATCAAAGCCCCTTGACCAACTTTAACATCTATTACCAACTTTTTAGTTCCAAGAGCTATTTTCTTACTCATAATAGATGATGCGATTAATGGAATAGATTGTACAGTTCCTGTAGCATCTCTTAAAGCATATATTTTTTTATCAGCTATTGCTACATTTTCTGTTTGACTCGTAATAGCCACGCCTATTTCATTTACTTGTTTAATAAAATCTTCTTTCGATAAATTAACTGAAAAGTGGGGAATTGCTTCTAACTTATCGATCGTTCCGCCCGTATGTCCTAACCCACGTCCACTCATCTTAGCTACCTTTACTCCACAAGCAGCCACTATTGGACTAATTATAAGCGTTGTTTTATCACCAACCCCACCCGTTGAATGCTTATCTATTGTCTTATCACCAAGAACTGATAAATCTAACATATCTGATGATGTTGCCATATATTTAGTAAGTGAAAATATTTCTTCATTAGTCATTCCTTTTAATACTATCGCCATAAGCATCGCACTCATCTGATAATCTTTAATACTGCCATCTAAGTATCCTTTTATCATATAATTAATTTCTTCATCCGTTAATTCCAAACCCATTCTTTTCTTATTAATCAAATCAATAAAATTCATTTTTCCATCTCCTTTATATATTATATTTCATCTTTATAAGTTGATTTAAACAAATCCTTATCTTCATTATTAATATTATCAAGCATTTCTATCTTCGGTAAATCTTCTTTAGTAGATAATCCAAAATAATCTAAAAATTCATCTGTCGTCTTATATAAAATAGGATGACCCGGTTTATCACTACGACCATTTTCTTTAATCAATCCCTTAGCTAATAATCTTCTTATTACATATACTGAATCTACGCCTCTCATTTCATCGATATCCCCTCTAGTAATAGGTTCATTATAAGCAATAATAGCTAAAGTTTCTAATGCTTGATTAGATAAAGTATTATTCTTAGGATTCTCTAATAACTTCTGATAATACTTTCTATGTTCTTCCTTTGTAGCTAACTTAAAAGAATTCCCCAAATAATTAATCCTAAGTCCTCTATCTTCATTTATATAATCTTGTTTCAATGAAAGAATTAATTCTTTTGCCTCATCTAAAGATATCTCTAATATCTCAGACACCTGATTTATAGTAAGACCTAAATCACCTTGTACATATAAAAGTCCTTCAATAATACCTTTCATTATTTCACCTTCAACTCTATTAAAATATCTTTAAAATTACCATCTTGTTTTAACATAACCTCATGCTCTTTAGTCATCTCTAATATTGATAAAAAAGTTACTACAACATAAGCAATATTTTTTTCTTCAAATAACTCTGTAAATAATACCTTCTTCTTATCTCGAAGAATCTTTCTAATATTTTGTTTTCTTTCCTTAACACTATACTCTTTTGAAGTAATCTTCGTTGTTAATGGTTTCTCTCTATCAATTCTCTCTAAAAATTTCTTAAAAGCATTAACCAAGTCATCTAAAGATACACTATCATCTCTAACTATTGTATTATCTATATAATTATTAGCTTTCTCTGGAGCTTTAACATATATCATCTTTCTCTCATTTTCTAACTCTTTAAACTTTCCTGTCATATCTTTATACTTTTGATATTCCACTAGTTTATTAATAAGATTTTCCCTAGATATTTCTTCATCTTCTTCATTTTCTATATTTTCATCTTCCTTCTTAGGAAGTAAAGATCTAGACTTAATTTCCATAAGTTCTGCTGCCATAACAATATAAGTTGCTGCTACATTAATATTTAACTCTTCCATCTTATTAATATAATCTAAATATTGTTTTGTTATCACTGCTATATCAATATCTTGAATATTTATATTAGACTGTTTTATTAAATGTAAAAGTAAATCTAATGGTCCCTCAAATTCATTTATCTTAATACTATAATCCATATTTACACCTTTTATCTGTTTATATATATAAATATTATATCATAACTTTACTATTTTAAGAAAGAGACTTATATAATATTTAAAAAGCATCACTAATAAAAGTGATACTCTTCTTAACTAATCTTATAATCTATTTCTGACATATTTCTAATATTTTCTTCATCGTATTAGCAGTCCTTATCGTAATCTTATCTTTTATATCAGTACTAGCTGTTTTAATCCACCAATTAGATTTTCGATAATTATTTAAATCAAATGACCAAAATATAGTATTATTATATTCTTTAATTTTCTCAATATCTTCTTTTGGTAACCCCACCGTATTATATACTTCTTCATATTTAGTCGGAGGAATTATAAATATTAAATTATCATATATATCTTTATTCTTATTACCCCACCATTCTGGACTATTATTTAAAATATTTTCTAATTCTTTATCCGTCATGATATATACTGGTATTTTAAGCGAAAAATTAATCTCTATAAGTTTATAAATATTATTCATAATATCTTCTTTATTATCTATATTACTTTCAAAGATAACATTACCACTATTGAGATAAGTAGATACATTTTGATAATTATTTTCTTCGAAAAGTCTTTTTAGTTCTGACATCGCTATTTTATTCTTACCACTAATATTTATTCCTCTTAATAATGCAATATATTTCATATAATACCTCCACTATCTATCTATTTCTGACAATGTGGACAATAATATGTACCCCGGCCATTTACCGTTATTTTAATTATCTTATTCTTACAATTAGGACAAAGTTCTCCCGCCTTACCATGAACTAATAACTCTTGTTGAAAACGTCCACTTACTCCATCGACAGCAGCATAAGAATGAATAGTAGTTCCTCCTAAAGAAATAGATTTTTCTAATATTTCCTTAGTATATTTAATAATATCCGCTAACTTCTTATCAGTTAGATTAACTCCATATTCTTCCGGATTAATACCGGCTAAAAATAATATTTCATCAGCATATATATTGCCAATACCAGTAATTATCTCTTGATCTAAAAGAAGTGTCTTAATAGCTTTCTTCTTCTTTAATTTTTCTTTTAGATAAGCTACCGTTAAATCCTTATCCCATGGTTCTTTACCTAATTTATTTAACGGACTATGAATATCATCTTTACTCTTTAATAAATACATTTTACCAAATTTACGCGTATCATTATATATAAGATTCTCCTGATTATCTAAATTAAATACCACATGATCATGTTTTGTTAATTTAGTATTTTCTTTCTTAATAAAGTACTTTCCTTCCATTCTTAAATGTGAAATAAGTGCATAATTATCTAAATGAAAGATTATAAATTTTCCTCTACGAGATAAATCTAAAATAGTTTGATTAGCTATTTCCTTCATAAAAGTATCTTTATCTGGATATGCTATAATACCCGGCCATAAAACATTACAAGATAATATTTTTCTTCCCCTTACTTTTTCCTTTAAACCATTTTTTACCGTTTCAACCTCTGGTAGTTCTGGCATTCTTATCCCTTCCTTCTATTTAGCATCATACCAGTTATCACCAAACTCTATATCTACAAGTAATGGCACATTTAACTTAACCGTATTCTCCATAATATTTTTAACAATATTCTTAACTTCTTCTTGTTCATCTTTATAAACATTAAAAATTAATTCATCATGTACTTGAAGTAACATCTCACTCTTAATATTCTTTTTAGTAAATTCTTCATCAATTTCTACCATAGCTTTCTTAAGAATATCTGCACTACTTCCCTGTACCGGAGTATTTAAAGCCATTCTTTCTCCCATACTTCTTTGCATATAATTAGAACTATTTAATTCATCAATCGTTCTAACTCTATTCATAATAGTTTTAACATAGCCTTTTTGATGTGCTTCTTCAATTACCTTATTCATGTAATCCTTAATACCTGGATAAGTCTCAAAATAAGTCTCAATAAATTTCTTAGCCTCCTTGGGAGATATTCCAATATCTTCAGCTAACCCATAAGGACTAATACCATAAAGAATACCAAAGTTAACTGCCTTAGCTTGTCTACGCATATTCTTAGTTACCTTATCCATTGGTACTTTAAATATATCCATTGCTGTCTTCGTATGAATATCCATATTATTATTAAAAGCATATAATAACTCACTAACATTAGATAAATGGGCAAATACCCTTAACTCTATTTGTGAATAATCCGAAGACATAATTAAAGCATTATCAAATGGTACAAAAGCCTTTCTAATTAATTTTCCAAACTCATTTCTAACCGGAATATTTTGTAAATTAGGTTCTATTGAAGATAACCTTCCTGTTCTAGTAATAGTCTGAGTATATATCGTATGAATTAACCCATCCGGAGAAATAGCTTTAAGTATCCCTTCAATATAAGTAGTATACAACTTATTTAAAAGACGATATTCTAAAATTTTTCTTACTATTTCATAATCGATTAATTTGCCTAAAGTATTCGCATCAGTTACATATCCAGTCTTATTCTTCTTACCATGAGGTAAATTAAGTTCATCAAACAATACCTCTCCAAGTTGTTTAGGACTAGCTATATTAAAAACTTTTCCTGCTAAATTATAAATATCTTTACTTACCTCATCTATTCTTCTTACTATATCTTCCTTCATATCAATAAGTATCTCTTTATCTACCCTTATTCCCTTTAATTCCATCTTAGCAAGTACTACAGATAAAGGTAATTCTATCTTATAAAATAAATCTACCTGATCATTTTCTTTCAATCTATCTAATAATTCATTATAACTATCATATATAAATTCTGCTCTTCTAATACTTATATCTTTATATTCCTGACTATCTACATCCATCTTCTTATCATAAAAAGGTATTTCCCTCTTCATTGCATTAGCTAAATAAGCAATATCATCCTTAACTGAATAATTGAGTAAATATCCCGCTAACATCGTATCAAAACTACATTCTGGAATATATAAATTATTTCTCTTAAATACTGAATATAATTTCTTATAATCATATGTATATATACATACATCTTTCAAAAAATCTGTATTTCTTAAATTAATCCCCTTAATATATATTGCTATATCTTTATTATATATACTAATTCCTCTAATATTAGCATGATGATAATTATCATTATCAAGTTCTAAACTAATAGCTACATCACCATCTATCTTAATCTCATCTACATTACTAACCTCTTTATAAGATAGTTCTTTCTTACTTACCTCATGATTACTCTTTCTTAAAAAAGAATAAAAATCTAAATCATTATATATATTAATAAGTTCATCAGTTTCTTCTTCCTTATATTTAATATTCTCAAAAGATGTATCTATTGGTACATCCCTATATATTGTAGCTATATCATAAGACATATAAGCATTCTCTTTATCTATAATTAACTTCTCTTTAGTAGCTCCTTTTATCTTATCAATATTTTCATATACTCCATCTAATGAACCATATTCCTGTAATAATTTTAAAGCCGTCTTTTCTCCAATACCCTTAACTCCCGGTATATTATCTGAAGCATCACCCATTAAAGATTTAAGATCTATCATCTTTATTGGATCTAACATTCCATAATGTTCTCTAAAAGTATTCTCATCCATTCTTATATAATCTTTTTGTTTCAATAACTTAACCGATACATCGGCTGATATTAACTGTAATAAATCTTTATCACTACTGATAATCGTACCTATATAATCTTCATCAAGATCTATTTTCTTAGCAAATGTTCCAATAATATCATCAGCTTCATATCCCTCTAACTCAAAATATTTAATTCCCATAGCATTAAGAATCTTCTTAGCTACTGGAAACTGTTTCTTTAAATCTTCTGGCGTTTCATCTCTTTTTCCTTTATAGTAATCATACTTATCATGTCTAAATGTTCTTCCTATATCAAAAGCTACCATAATATATTCTGGATTTTCTTCATGAATAATTTTATTCATCATATTGACAAATCCAAATAAAGCATTTGTAGGAAATCCTTCTTTATTAGTCATCACACTACCAGAATATAACGTTGCATAATAACTTCTAAACATTAAATTATTACCATCTACCAGTATTACCTTCTTCATAATATCACATCCTATAAATATAATACCACAAAATAAAACTAATAACTATTATAAAATAATTATTAGCTTATTTATTATCTAAATATCACTCTGAAAATCAAATAATTGATCTAATCCCATATCAGCAATCAAATTATTAATAGCTTTCTTTTCAAGTAAATTATCAATTATCTTACTCATATCTTCTTCTGTTAATTCTGTATAATCAATACTGTTAGATGTATCTATCTGTGGAATATCTTTATCATAACTAGTAGTTATTTTTTCTGTTATTCCTATAGTAATTCCTTCAGATACTAGTTCTATATTAATACCAAGAATAGAATTTTCTTTATCTATCATAACATAACCCTTATATGTAAGTGTATAATTAGAAGCATACTCATACATATACTTATTACCATCTATCCATATAGTTATATTATCACTATCATCACCAATTACTAACCTTATAAAGTCATTTCCAAATAAAGATAAATATAATGATATATCCTCTTTATAATCCATTTCCATATAATCATTAATAATACTTCTAATATCATCTTCACTCTTACCACTTATATTAGAAACATCACTCATAAAATTACTATCATTTAATAACTTTGTACCAAGTGTATTTACAAATGTATTATTAATATGTAATGTTATCTTTTTAACATTCTTTCCATCTAATTTAACAATTTCTTTTGAATAATCAGCTGTATCCATTGTTTCCGTTAAAGCTTTCTTTAAAGATTCAACGATCGTATCTATATCGGTATCTTCTCCATTATTAGAACTTCCCGTATCATCATTTAAAGACATCTTTATCTTTTTGTCATATAAGTCATGCAAATCAAAATACACTGTTTCTGAAGAATTAGTATTTGTCATTGCATCTACATTAATTACTTCATCATCTCCATATACTGCCTTAAATCCTAATGATAATATATCCTTATCTTTGTCAATTCCTACACTAGCCTTAAAAGTAAATTTATTAATAATATTAAATATCTCTTGATAATCTTTATATTCTCCTGCTGAAACATCTATATTATATTTCATTTCATATGTAGAAAATACCTTATTCGCATCATTTTTTCCTATTTTACTTTCAGAAAATGTCTTATTTACAAAACTACTAAATATTGTCTTAGGACTATCTATAATAAAATAATAGCCACATCCTAAAAGAATAATTAAAATTCCTAATACTATTCCTACAATCATACCAGCTTTAGATTTTTTAGGTTCTGAAAAATCCTGACCATCATTTTTTAACTGATTAGCATATATTGATTGTACATTTACAGTCTGTCCATTATTATTTACCGGCTGACTTCCCATTACTTGTGAAGAAGCCATTGAATTATTCATAACTTGATTAATACTCTGATTAGTCATACTATTACTAACTTGTTGATTAACTATACCGTTATTACTTTGATTAATATTTTGACTACTCATCTCACTGTTAACTTGATTAATGTTTTGATTAATCATATCATTATTAATTTGATTAATACTCTGATTAGTCATATCAACATTATTAAAAGCCATTCCCGAAGTATTTAGATTATTAAAATTATTTTCTTGATTACCAAAAGGACTGTTATTAACAGTATTTTGATTATTATTATTATTATTTTGATTATTACTATCCATACTCACTACCTCTTTATGATAATATTTTATCATATAACTTTTTATTTTACAAACATTTTTTTACAATTAAAAAAGAATAATTACTTATTCTAATTCTTACTAAATATAGCTAATATCTTACATACAAAAGTTACAACCTCTGTACTCTTATTTATTGCTAAATTCTTACCAAGAGCCTTACCACCAATAGTTAAAGCCGATATCAAAGAAGTAACTAATAAAGAAACAACCAGCTGATTTGCAGAAGTTAATTTAATTATTAAAGCTACAATTGTTACTCCTGCACTACCCGAAATAATACCACATATATCTCCAATAACATCACAACAAACTGACGATACCTTAGAAGAATTTTTCATTAATTTAACTCCAATTTTACTTCCTTTTACTTTTCTTGCACTCATTGAATGAAATTTAGTAATATCACCACTAGTAACCGCTACCCCTACTATATCAAAAACTATTCCTATTATAATAAAAAGAAAAGTAACTAATATAGCTATTAATAAAGTAACATTCTTAAGAATTAAAGAAGATATCAATGACATTATTAAAGATATTGTAAATGCCATTAATGTTACTATTAAGCTCCATTTATAATTACTCTTCATTTTTTCCTCCAAAAAAATAATGGCTTATAGATATAGTTAACTTTGAGACTTAGGTCAAGTTGGATTTCCCTATCTTCTACATACCGTTACCAGTATTGCGGTTCCCCTTTAAAGAAGACAGCATGGTGTTTCCACATCATACGACTTGATTGCCACTTAGTTCCCACTGCAATCCCATATCATAGTACACTCTAGGAGATTTCCTCACCAACGCATCGTTATTAGTTCTCTTTTGCAAAAGTAATTTCATAGTACGGGCATTACGTAATTGGCCAGTTACAATAATTCCTAAACTAATCCCAAAGCCTTCACTCAAGACAAGCTACACTGCTCATAGCTTAACACCACATAGCAGGTTTAATCCTAGTTCGTAATAATCAACATTACAAAGATAGGTCTCCACGAATAATGGAATCAAATATATGCCATTACATTCTATCCAGTATTCTCATCTTCAGCATCCACCCTAGATTGGGCATCCAAAGCAAACACCAAAGGTTTCATAGATATGCTCTTTAACGGTTTTTTACTCCCGTCTTCCTAACGAATCAATTGACTAGAATAATGTGCCATCAATTGATATAGATTATATCAAATATTATTCTTTCTGTCAAACATATATTCATAATCTTAAAGAAAAAGTATATAAATTATCTAAAAAATATAATCTATATACTTTTAATTTTATAACCTTTTATCTAACTCTTCTTTTAATACTTTAGATGTTATAACCGGGTTTGCTCTTCCACGACTTTTTTTCATTATTTGTCCTATAAAATAATCAAATACTCTTTTTCCATTCTTATAATCTTCCACCAAATTAGCATTTTCTTGAATTACTTCAAGTACAATATTTCTAATCGTTTCCTCATCTCCTATTTGACTAAGACCAAGTTCTGAAACGACACTATCCGGTGTTTTACCATCTTCAATTGATTTTTCTAAAACTAATTTACCTTGCTTACCAGATATCTTACCCTCATTAATCATCTTAATCAAAGATACCAACATTTCTGGCTTAAAAGAAGTCTCCTTAATTGTCATACTTTGTTTATTCAAATTACCCATCAAGTCACCTGTTAACCAATTAGAAGTAATTATTGGATCTGCTCCCAATCTTAAACACTCTTCATAATAATCTGATATATCTTTATCCTTAACAATAGTATTAGCATCCTTAGAATTAATAGCATACTCTTCTGTATAAGTTTTAAATCTTTCATTATGTAGTTTAGGAATAGTTTTCCTTATCTCTTCAATCCATTCCTTATCTATCTTAATAGGAGGTAAATTAGGATCCGTAAAATATCTATAATCAATCGCATCTTCCTTACTTCTCATTGTAAAAGTTTTACCAAGATTTTCATCAAATCTTCTCGTTTCTTGTAAAACCTTCCCACCACTTTCTAGTATTTCTGTCTGTCTTGCTACCTCACAAATAATAGCTTCTCTAACACTACTAAAAGAGTTTATATTCTTCATTTCTACCTTTGTACCAAGTTCCTTATCATCTTCTTTCATCAAAGAAACATTAACATCACACCTTATCTGTCCTCTATCACTTCTAGCATCTGATGTTTCACAGTACAAAAATATACTTCTAAGTCCTTCAAGAAAAGCTACGGCCTCATCAGCTGAATTCAAACAAGGTTCTGTAACGGTTTCTAGTAATGGGACTCCACATCTATTATAATCGATTAAAGAATATGCATTATAATGATCTAAACTAGCTGTATCTTCTTCTAAGTGCGTATCATGAATTAAAACTTTTTTATCTTTACCATCGACATTTATCATTACATATCCATTTATTCCAATTGGATGCTTAAACTGCGTAATCTGATATCCCTTAGGTAAATCTGGATAAAAATAATTCTTTCTTTCAAAAGTTAAATATTCTGGTATATCACAGTTAAATGCCAAAGCCATCTTAATAGAATTCTTAACAGCTTCTTTATTAACTACCGGTAATATTCCTGGCATTCCCAAATCTACTACTGAAACATTACTATTTGGAATTTGCGAATAACTATTTCTACTAGATGAAAAATTCTTACTTTTTGATTTAAGCTCACAATGAACTTCTAACCCAATAACTGTCTTATACATTATTTCATCTCCCTTAACTTATCAAATTCCAATACTTCTTCTATCTTATTAGCCATATTTAATACGACATCATCTTCATTAACTCTACCAGTAATATTTATCGCCACCGGCATCTTATCAACTAATCCTGACGGTATTGTAATACTTGGAAATCCTCCAAAATTGCCAATAACTAAATGATTATCTAGTATTAAATACTTATCACTTAATTTATCCCCACTATTATTATCAAATCTTGGTGCTATACTAGCAGCTGCCGGCATAATAATTCCATCATACTTAGTAAATAATTCATTAACTCTCTCAACAACCATTCTTCTAACACGACATGCATTTAAAAATAATTTTTCTTGATTCTCTCTTTGTAAAATATAACTACCTAAAACAAATCTTCTTTTAATTAATTCACTAAATCCCTTAGTTCTAGCATCTCTAATAATCTCATCCGGAGTATTTCCTTCTCCTCTTACTCCAAAATGAATTCCTGTTAAATTAGCATCATTTGAAGTAACCTCAGCACATGATATTGACATATATGTTGGATACAATGCTAATAACAATTCTTTATCAATAGATTCTCCTGAAACCTCTATTCCTAAATCTTCACACTTCTTAACTGTCTCATAAAAATTACCTAATACCTTTTCTAAATCTTTATCATTATCTTTATTTTCTAAAGCTTCTTTGATATAAAATAATTTTCTTCCTCTAACATCATTATCTAATTCCCTAACATAATTCTTATTATCATCAGGTAAACTTGTCATATCATGACTATCATGTCCCTTTACTATATCTGTAACTATAGCAACGTCTCTTACACATCTAGAGAATACTCCCAAATGATCTAAACTAGAAGCAAAGGCAAATAAACCATATCTAGATATTTTTCCATATGTTGGCTTAAATCCTACTACTCCACCATATGCCGCCGGTTTTCTAATAGAATCTCCTGTATCAGATCCAATCGCAAACGGTACTATTCCCATCGCAACAGCCGCTGCCGAACCAGCTGAAGAACCTCCTATTAATCTATCTTTATCCCAAGGATTACGAACAATTCCCGTATGTCCCGTTGTTCCTGTTCCTCCCATTGCTAATTCATCTAATACTGTCTTTCCTACTAATAAAGCTCCACTTTCTTTTAATTTCTTATATATAGTAGCATCATATACCGGTACATAATTAGCCAAAATATTTGAAGAAGCTGTTGTTAAAATTCCTTTCGTAGATATATTATCTTTTAAAGCATATGGAATACCACTTATCATACTATTACTATCTACCTCATCATATTTATCCATAATAGTTACAAAACAATTATATTCCTCTTGTGTATCTATAGCTGCTTTAGTACTCTCTTCAAATAACTTCTCCTTAGTAATCTCTCCATTATCTAATTCACGTCTTAATTCACTTATATTCTTCATTCCTATCACCCACTTATACTAGTTATTCTACTACCTTTGGTAACTTTACTTGATTATATAAATTACTACCACTATTAAGTAATATCTCCTCTATTGGTAATTCATCTATAACTACATCTTCTCTTAATGTAACTCCCTCTAATTCAAATGGATATATCATTGGTGAAACATCCTTAATATCTTTAATTTTTCCTATTAAATCCATTTGCTTTAAAATAACCTTAAATTCCTCTGATAAAGTATCATATTCCTCTTCATTCATCGTAAACATAAGTTTTGAAGCTAACATCTTTAAAGTTTCTTTATCCATAATTATCCCTCTTTCATATACACTTTAGTATAACATATTTCTACCAATTATTTAATACTTTTATCTTATTTTTATATGTGTTTCTCTAAGTTGTTCTTCCGTTATAGTATCTGGTGTCTGCATCATCATATCAATTCCCGATGCATTAAGTGGAAATGCCACGACTTCTCTAATACTACTCGTATCATTTATAAGCATTAACATTCTCTCAATTCCGATAGCCATTCCAGCATGTGGTGGTGTTCCATAACAAAATGCCTCATACAAAGCCCCAAACTTATCGCGTATTTTATCTTCTCCATATCCAATCAAAGAAAATACTTTCTTCATCATCTCTATCTTATGACATCTAACTGCCCCACTAGCCATCTCTATTCCATTACATACAAAGTCATATTGATATGCTTCTATCTTATCAATATTCTCCATAGTCATATCATCAATCCTACATTTAGGCATTGAAAAAGGGTTATGACAAAATTTATATTTATCAGTCTCAATATCATATTCATACATTGGAAAATTCTTTACAATACAAAATTTATATTCCTTAGTATCCAAATATCCCATTTTTCTTCCTAACTCTATTCTAACTAAAGAAGCATATTTTAAAGCCTTATCTTTATCTGCAATAAAAAATATTACATCCTTCTTCTTAAGACCAGCTATCTCTATTAAGTCTTTTCTCTCTTTATCTGTTAAAAATTTATCTATTGGTCCATTAAAAGACATATCATCCATTACCTTAAAATAACCTATACCCGGTAAACCAATACTCTTAGCATACTCTTGAAGTTCATTATACCAACTATTACTTTTATTATATATAGAAGGGACAACAATAGCCTTTACTTCTACTCCTCTAAAAGGTTTAAAAGTTGTCGTATCAAATACCTTACTTACATCTTGAATAATATATGGAATTCTCAAATCAGGTTTATCCGTCCCATATTTACTAATACTTTCTCTATAAGTAATTTCTGGAAATTCTATTTTCTTCCAACCTACAAACTTTTTAAAAATATTACGAAATATCTTTTTACCAACCTTTAAAACATCTTCTTCAGTAACATAAGCCATCTCTAAATCTAATTGATAAAATTCCCCATATAACCTATCTACCCTTGCATCTTCATCTCTAAAACAAGGCGCTATTTGAAAATATTTTTCAAACCCTGAAGCCATTAATAACTGTTTAAATACTTGCGGTGCTTGTGGCAAAGCATAAAATTTCCCATAAAATTTTCTTGATGGAATTATAAAATCTCTTGCGCCTTCGGGAGAACTAGAAGTAATTATTGGCGTTGTTATTTCTAAAAAATCATCTCTACTCATCATATCTCTTAAATACTTAATTACCTTTGTTCTATTTACTATTAAATCATGAATTTTTTTGTTTCTTAAATCTAAATAACGATACTTAAATCTAATATCAGTTGATAATTCATGAGAAGTAATTATTTCAAAAGGTAAAGTTTTTCTTACCTTATTTAAACATTCTATTTTAGATATAAGTAATTCTATTCTTCCTGTACTTATTTTATCATTATAATCATCTATATCTCTTTCTCTTATTATCCCCGTTACTGTTACACTGCTCTCCTTATTAATATCCATAAGTATCTTATCATCCATACTAACTACTTGCATAACCCCCGATTCATCTCTAATATCTAGAAACAATATTCCTCCATGATCTCTAATATTACTGACAAATCCCGAAATTCTAATCTCTCTTCCTATTTCTTTTTCACTAATCATACCACATAAGTGGTCCCTATAAATTGTCTTCATATTTTATACTCCTTTCTTTCTAAGGATAAATACTTTAATATGAAAAAACAGTATTCATCCCAAATAGGACGAACACTGTGTATCCGCGGTACCACCTACATTATTATAACTTTCATTATAATCACTCTTTTAGCTCCATCAAGCCTAACAATCTGATAACGGTTTGTCTTCCGAATTAACTTACTCCTTATTTCAGCTAACCTGCTCCTAGGTGTTATTCACAATAATCAATTTTATTAGTTCTCACTACTTCTAACTCACTGTATTATTTTATTATTGCTACTTCTCCTATTCCCTACATTTACTAAATAATATCATTCTTTTTATAAATTGTCAAATACTAAATTCTCCAATAAGGGACATCACAACCACAGTTATCATTTGAATATTTATTTATCGGACTAATTACTACTACAACATTACTAACTATATTATATCCCTCACTTAATAATGTAGCCATATTTTTTAAATAGAAAAACTTGTTATATTTTTTTTTTGACAGAGAATGTAACAATAGTTGTCGAAGATTGTGCTACATCATCCAAATTAACTGTCAATGTATGTGTACTATCATCATAACTATGTTGTCCCTCTGTAGCTTCTACCCCATTAATTTTTACACTACCCGTTACAAACTCAATCTTACTAGTATCTATCTCATCCTTAATAATTGGCTTTAAATATGCTTTATCTGTTGTATTATCAAGTGTTATCGTATATGTAAGATATCCACTCACCCACGTCTTTTTATCTGCATCCATTGTCAAAGTAAGTCCATCGACAAGATTTACCACAGAAGTATTTGAAGTAAGAGAAGTTGGAATACTATCATACGTTCCACTTGAAGTTGCCATATTATTTACTTCGTTCATAGCCACCTCCTAACTAAATATATGCTATTTTTATTAAATTATTACTCATAAAAAAGAAATAGTTATCTCAACTATTCCCATATATATTATTTACTAACTGGTAAAACACTTATTGATTTTACTACTTGTAAAAGTTCTTCTGTACTCATTACATCACTTACTACATAGTATTCAATTCCACTATCAAACCAATTAGCTGAATTATCATTAATAACCGCCAAAGATGCTCCAATTAATTCTACATCACCATAAGTCGGAATAATCTCTGGTGCATCACTATATTTAGCAGTCTCTTCTACTAAGATAAAGGAACTATCCCCAGTAAAAGTTAAAATTAATCTCTCACCATCATCTGTACTTACTCTCTCTTGATTAGTTAAATAAGTATTAGCTGGTAAATACATTGGATATATAATATCCTCTATTGTAGCTGTAGTCTTAGTTTCTTCCTTCTTATTATTATCAGATGGTTCCTGTGCCTCATTAGTCTTATTCTGATTATTATTTTCATTAACATTATTATTGTTATTATTACTACTATTATTTGTTACTTTATTATCATCTTTTCTAGTTTCAATATTCTTCGTATCTAGTATTGAATCTAAATTAAAATATGTCTCATTAAATTGTGTCTTTAAATCTATCTTACTAAACTCCATCTTAATTTGAACATTACCATCTTTATCCATAACAGATACTTTCTTCGGTAAATAATCATCCCCAAAAACTACTTTCTGATTAACCAACTTCTCATTATTTGGATAATTAACTGTTGAAGTAAAGATATAACCTTCATCAGTTTTTTCAAATAAACGCTCTTCATCATTTGTAATATCATCTAATAAACTAGATAGTAAATATACTTGTGAATTATTATATGGCCAATCACTTTGAAATTTAAAACTTTTATTAAGTGATGGTGTTACTACATATACTCCTTCTTCATTTCTAAGTATTACTTGTTTATGATCATTTATTACATTAGTAAGTTCTATCTTATAATGATCTTCTTTTTCATAAGATACTGCTATATTATAAGTATAAACATCTTCATTATTAACTAGTTCCATATTACCTGCTAAATAGTATGAATTAGCTTTATTTACTTTATCTCCAAATTCTTTTAATACTGTTTTCTCATCCTTCTTACCACATCCTGTCAAAATTAAACATATTAAAACAAAACATAAAAATATTTTCTTCACTCTTCACCTCATTCTTTTTATCTTATGGTAAATTATATGGCTCTAATTTCTTAATATGATGAATAATTATATAATTTTTGGGAAAAATAAAATTATCAAGGAGGAAATTATGAATACATTATTTAAAACCACTTTAGTCTTAAGTATCATTGGTTGTATCAATTGGGGATTAGTAGGATTATTCAATTTTAATCTAGTTGAATACCTACTTGGAGATGGTTCCCTAATTACCCGTATCGTCTACGTACTAGTAATGGTATCAGGACTTATTAATATTGGTATTCTTACCAAAGATTTAGATAAATAGCTAATTATTTAGCTATTTTTTCTTTATTTGCTCTATATACATGTTATAATATTAGAAGAAAGAGTGATATATATGAAAAAAAATCTAAAAAATAATCTAAGTATAATTATAACATCTATTCTCTTAGGAATAGTTACTACCTTTGAATATCTAATAAAAACTAACCCTAATAAAATTAAATTTCTAAATAATATAAACTTCTTTATCTTACTTATTATAATTATATTATTGTCATTTATTTATTACTTTCCTCTTAAATATCTTATTAAAAAATTAAGTCTAATAAATATCTCTCATCAAAATTATAATGATAAACAAATTAAAAAGATATTTATTATATCTTCCATCTCTATGTTCTTAATATGGCTTATTTGTTACATAACCGTATTTCCTGGTGGTGGCGATTATGATACCTACTATCAATTATCAGCTCCTGGAGCTGCTTCTACCCAGCACCCTATAGTCCATAGCTATCTTCTTAATTTCTTTATTGTTAAACTAGGCTATAATATTTTAGGAAGTTCCATTGCTGGATGGGCCATCTTTAGTTTTCTACAAATGTGCTTTATAATCTTTACTCTCTCTTATACTATTTGTTTTCTAGCTAAAAGAAACCTAAATAAATATCTTATCTTCTCCCTAATTATTATCTACACCTTCATTCCTATCTATGCTACCTATTCTCTATTTGCTGTTAAAGATGTCTTATTTGCTACCATCTTAATATATATATTCTTATTACTAATTAAACTTGTTGAAACCAAAGGTAAAATACTCCAAAACAAAAAATATGTATTTCTATATATATTCTTAAGTACTTCTCTTTATTTCATACGTAGTAATGCTTTTATTATATATATTCTCTCTACTCTGGCAATAATTATCTATTACCATAAATATCTAAATAAATACTTTATAATAATCTTCTTAATACCTATCTTACTTAATTATAGTGTTAATAAAATTACATCTATGCGTTATCATGTAAAACATTATTTTCAAGAAAGTATGGCGATTCCTCTTCAACAAATATCAGCTACCGTATACACTGATGGTTCATTAACCGAACAAGAAAAAGACTTTATAAACAATCTATTAACTATTGAAGAAATTAAAGCTTCTTATAATCCTCAAACCGTTGATGCAATTAAATGGCATTCTAACTTTAACAGAGAATATCTCGAAGCAAACAAATTACGTTTTTTAAAACATTGGACTACCATTCTTGTTAAAAATTTTGATACTTATGTCGAAAGTTATGCCCTTCAAACCGAAGGATATTGGACTATTTCTAATTTGACCTCTGGTAAAAATATGTATTATGATACCCAAACTGGTCAAACAGATGGTTTTGTAGGAAGACAAAAAGATGAATATGATATTTATTGTGATAACTTACTACCCACAAACATTCAAAATAAATTAGAAAACTTTTATCATGAATATACAACTTTCCTAAGTGGTGGCATCTGTTTCTGGCTCACTATCATTTCTATGTTAGTAATAATCTATAAAAAGAAATCGGCCTACCTAATAACATACATTCCTATATTATCTGTATGGTTAAGTATGATGGTAGCTGCTCCCTTAGCATCATCAGAAAGATACATGTTTTCCTTTACCTTAATGCTTCCCATTATTATAGCCTTTTCTCTAAATCTAAAAAAAGAAAACATAAACTAAAAAGTGGCCACAAATTTGTTCCACTTTTTTTAATTTATAATATAAGTTTCGATACCTCAAATTCTTCTTGGTAAATTATTATTTAATACAATATTTTTACCATCAAAATGATATAATGTTTTTAAATATATATTATAATAACTATCACAGTTTTTCTACCTCATCTAATACTCGGAGAACTTTTTCATTTGAATATCTTTCATACAGTTTTCGTATATCAAATATTAATTTTTCAAATGACATTCGTGGATTCGCCCATTATTACCACCATTTATTGCGTCTTTCATCCGTTTTTAACTAATATATTATCTTTTTGATAATCATACTAACTTATCAATTGAATTATTAGTTTGTTCTGTTCTTATTAATTGATATACATGTGTTAATTCATGTAATATATCAAACATCATATCATAATTATATTCATCAACATTTTTATCATTTTTTAAATAATATGTCCAAGTGTACCAAGCTTACCTGAAATCATTAACCATACTTATTACTTGATAAAAATAATATATAAATTCAGAATCAAAATGTATATTACCATTAATAACTTCACTATCTATTTTTTTAATAGATCAATAAACTCATAATAAGAAAAGTTATCCACAATCATCTTTAAATCAGCCGTATAGTTTTCCATAAATACCTTCAAATGTTTAACTTTATTATATTTTTCTATCTTTAAAATAACTTTAGATTGCTTTTATTTTACTATACTTGCTTATTTGTTGATTTAATCTCATATAAACAGCTTTCAATTTCTTTTATAAGACTATTAATATCTTTTCTATCATCTTTACCGCCATGTAAAATAAAATCATTCCATTCCTCTAAAACCTCATTGATATTATCTTTATTTACTTTATCACTTAATATGGCATAAGCAGTTTTCTTATAATTCATAATACTAACCACACCTAATGCCTTATAATATGCTTTTTCAGGAATATTCGATATCTTATAAAAATGAAATGCTAAATCATCATCTACTTTTCGCGGATTTTTTACAATTATTTTATTACTTCTATATATTGTTGTTGCTCCATCTAACCTAATGTTTTCCGCATCTTCTGGAATTTCAACATCATAAATTGTATCTCCCCGATGAAGCCATCTTAATATACAGTCTTCACTGCAATAATTAAACCCTCCAAAATCTTTTCCATTTTTAGCATCCGGATTCCAATGTTCACTTACATTAACTTCGCCTATCTTATATTTAAAATCACTTTTTGCTCCACTCGTTGTTCCATACATTACTTTTACATATTTACTCATCTAATTCATCTCCTAATTAAGTTTTATATTCTCAATATTAATCAATTTATTTTCATTATCAAATTCTAACTTAAATGTTTCACAATAATTCCATTTACCATTAAAAAATACTTTGTCTTTAAAATAATAATTTGAATCATTTCTTATATCACACCAAGTCTTTAACAACGTCATCATAGCTGTTGAGTGAAAAACTATAGCAATGTTATTTGCCTTTGATTTATTTAAAATACTATTTAAAGCTACTAATTCTCTTTTTCTAACTTCATTTAAAGACTCCCCATCTTTTAATTTATAGTCATTATCTTTAAATTGGTGGAGTTCAAAATCATTCGGATATTCATCCCATGATTTTATACCAATCTTTCTCTCTCCAAAAGCTTGTACAACATTGACTTTTAATTTTAGTCTTTTGGATAATATATTTGCTGTTTGATATGCTCTAAGATAATTTGAAGAATAAATTTCATCGATACAAGCAAATTCTTTATTGTTAAAAAACTTTTGAGCCATCATTTTGCCTTCTCTTGTTAGTTTTCTCTTTTCATTTTTTATCTGTAAACTTGAATATTTAAACAATATACTACACTTTCCCGGTTTTGAATGCCTAATCAAATATACCGTCGTCATTATAGTTCACTACTCCTTTAACATATACTTTCTTACTCATCTCAATAAAAAGTCATCTATTTCTCTAAAAAAAGCTTCCTTGTTATAAAGTTATATATCATTACTATAACCGTTGCAAATAATTTAACTATCATATAATATATATTAATTTTATTTATACCAAGATACATAATTATCTGATTTATTCCTAAACCTATCAAACTAAGTACTATAAATATAATAAATTCTTTTATTCCTTGTTTCTTCTTCGTATCAAAAACCCATTTAGTACTTAAAATATAATTAAATATAACCGATACTGAAAAAGAAATTACTGAAGAAAACATTACTGGAATATTTATGTATTCTGTTAAAACATACAAAAGTAAGTAATCTATTAAAAAAGCTATTCCTCCAACTACTCCAAAACGTAATAACTGTTTTATCAATTTATTCATTTCTACTTCCTAACTGAATTAAATATAATTCATATAATTGCTTATGTTTTTTAGTAATTACTTCTAAAATAATTCCCGCTACCCAAAGAAGAATAGCTACTAGTAAAATAAAACATCCTACAATTAAAGTGGGAAACTTAGGAACTAATCCCGTTTGATAATAATATATAAATACCGGCATCATAAATAATATTGCCGCTATAGCTAATATTCCTGCTAAAATATTGAAGAAAAATGCTGGTTTATATTCCTTAAACAATATTGCAATTGTCTTTAATACCTTAAATCCATCACTATAAGTATTTAACTTTGAAGCTGAACCCTCAGGACGATCACGATAAGCTACCGGTATTTCTTCTAATTTAAAATTCTTATCCACAGCATGAATTGTCATCTCTGTCTCAATTTCAAATCCCTTAGACAAAACTGGGAAACTCTTAACAAACTGATAACTAAATGCTCTATATCCAGTCATTATATCTTTAATATTATTATGAAATAACTTATTAATAAGCATTCTTACGATTTTATTTCCAAAATTATGAAAAGGTCTTTTATTCTCTGTAAAATAAGTTGATGATAATCTATCACCAATTACCATATCTGCTCTTCCTGATAATACCAAATCGCACATTTCTTTGGCATTTTCACAAGGATACGTATCATCTCCATCAATCATCAAATAACAATCTGCTTCTACTTCTTGAAACATTCTCCTAATAACATTTCCCTTTCCCTGTTTATATTCATACCTAACAATAGCTCCAGCCTTTCTAGCTATTTCATCTGTCTTATCTGTTGAATTATTATCATATACATAAATATCTGCCATTGGCAAAGCCTTCTTATAATCCTTTACAACTTTCTCTATTGTTAATGCCTCATTATAACAAGGAATTAAAACTGCTACCTTTTTCTTCATAATACACCTCTAACACAATTCTACCATTTTTTTAAAACAAAATAAATATATAAAAGAAAAAAGACTCTTAAAGTCTTAATTAATAGCTACCCCTCCGACATATAATTTATATCCATTAAAATCTACATTTTTATTTCTTTTAATAAAGCTATATTCTTACCTCTTTCATTAATATATCTATCTACAATCTTATAATTACTTTTCAACATATTATTTAATGAATATATATTATCCTCTGCCACTTTAGCATATATATACTTTTTATTTATTTTCTTACAGTATTCTTCTAATACATCCATCATTGCACTTTGATATCAATTACCTACATACTGAGGACTTACCATTATAGGTCCTAATGCTCCCACTACACTACAGTCATAATATACATTATGTTTTATTAAACTCTCATTACTTATCGTTATATATAACATAGAACATACCAAATTATCATTATCATAATAAAGCCATATTTTTCCACCATTATCTAATATATTAACTATTTCTTCCCTTGTAAAAGTACCTAACCATTCAGGATGTTCCATATTATCTCTTACATAATTATATAGTTTTAAATAATCCTCTATTTTAACATTTTCACATACACATCTATTTTTTTCTAACATAAATTAACTCCTATAACTTTTTAACATCTATTAACCCTCTCGTATGATATCCTTGTCCCTCATAAAAAGATATTGCCTTTTCATTATAGGCAAAAACATCGATAAAAACATATTCACAATCGATAGATTTAAAATAATCTTCCATCTTATTCATTAATTTTTTTCCAATCCCTCTTCCTCTAACATTTTTAGAAATAATTAATTCTGATACCACGCCACTCTTTGGACACTTATAATCTAAATAATCATACTCCTCATACTTCCTAACATACCCCATAATCAAACCAACAACCCTATCATCTTCTACAGCTAAATAACATTTTCCATTATTATTATTAACTTCATCTATTTCTAAAACAGCCATCTTTTCTCTATATTCTTCATGTAACTGATCTAAATTATCTCTATCTATCTCAAGTATATACTCTTCTAATTCCACCAATAAATCTCTTACATCTTCTAAATATTTTTCCTCATATTCAATTATTTTCATTTAATAAATAATCCTCCTTATTAATTTTCTATTATTTTTTTAAAATCATCCCATATCCTAACCCATCATCTATTCTTTTAACAAAACCAAATCTCTCATAAAAACCTTCTTTCCCCTTAGAAGCTCCTAAATATGTCCTTAAATAAGGATTTTCTTTTTCAATAATTTTTATTTTTTCTAATAATTTATTCATTATCATTGTCCCTATTTTTCTACCTTGATATTCCGGATCAACCATCACATCATGTATATACATAAAACATATTCCATCTCCAATAAGTCTTCCATAACCTATAATTTTCTCATCATCATATACACTTACAGAATAAAATGTATTATTTAATGCCTTTTGTGATATTACTTCATCATTTGCTCCCCAACCAACTAAATCATATAACAAATTAAATTCCTTAACATCATTTATATTCTCTTTTATATTAATCATATTACAACCTCATTTCAAAATTATTTCTTCTATATATTATTCTACCATAAAATTTATTACCCCATATATAAAAATACCTAGAATTAATATTCTAAGTATTTATCTTTATATTAACAAACTTGTTATACTAAATATTTTAAACTATCTATTCTTTATATAATTACATATAATATTACTATTAATTAAGTGCTGAATAAATAAGGCGTACACACTCATTAATCCTACCATAATTAATACCGTAAATGTTTGAATTGATAAAATAATATACATCTTATTATCCTCTTTAGGATTTACTATCCTAAAGGCTAATTTTTTGGCCATAGGACTTGCAACAAAATACGCTAATACAAAGACTAAAATTCCCTCTAATGGAAATTCTTTTAATGCTATTAAAAAAGTTTGATTTATTAAACCTTCTTTAGAATTTATTGCTACACTATAAACTATCATAAAGTAAGCCATTAAAATAGCAGTCATCAACGTAAATATAAAATTTTGCAACTTTGTTTTAGGCATTACATCCTACCTCCTTTCTCTAAAAAATCATTGGTACTTTTTCTAAAAAATGAAAAAATACCATCTAGTCGCAGACATAGACTAGACAGCATTTAATGTCTAAATTATTATATCACAAAATTATATTTTTTAAAATTAAATAAATAATTAATTCAACTATTAATAAGTTCCATCTTCCAAGTCCTATTGCCAATTACTTTTTTCTTCAATCACATTCATTTGCTTTTTAGTTATTATTCAAATACCTACTATAAAGTTCTATGTTATTTTCTTTAATAAATACAATGAATTTATACTTATCATTCTTCATATACTTCTATCTTACTTATTTCAAAATAGTAATTTATAAAATATTTCTATATATTTTTTCCATAATATTCTACTTTAATTTTAGTTCCATCCGGATATGTTTCATAAGATGTTTTTATATATTCCGTAAATCCATAATGATTATATATCTCTTTATTTTTTAATTCTTTTGGTTCTACCCCTAAAGTTACCTTTGTATATCCCTTTTCTTTTAAATCATTAATCATATATTTAAACAGTTTAGAAAAATAACCTTTTTCTTGATATTCTTTATTTGTTCTAAATCCAGATAAATATACTACTCCATTTCCTATTAAATCAGTACTATTTTGCATTATATTAGCGTCTAACATAGCCGTTGCTTCACAAATTATTTGGCCATTTAATACTCCATAATATGGAATAATTAAACCTTTTTTAAATCTTTCAATATTCTTAACTTTCCATATTTTCCAATTACTCTTATCATCAGCTATACTTATTTCGTAATCCCATTTAGTATTCATTTCACATAAATTAGCTATTTTACATATAAATTCATCTGTCATTATCTTTTTCTTTCCTACACATTATAATTACTTATATAATCTTAAAACTTGATATTGATATACTTCATCATTTTCTGTATAACCAATAGAAATACCTTTTCCATTATTTGCTATTTTACCAGAATTAGCTTTTGTTCTTACATCCTCTAATAATGTATCAATTTCTGTATCAGTAATTTGCTTATTATTTGCTTTAATTAAATATTTAATATATGAAATAGCATCTGACTCATATTCACTAGTTTTATTTACATATAAAAGCATATAATTCACAATTTCAGTTGTTTTATCTCCTGTATAATCTTCCGGAACAACTACCAAATAAATCCCCTCTATTAATCCATACCAATATTGTTTATCACTTTCAGTTAAATAATCAGTTGATGCCGGATTTAACGAACTATTATCAACTACTTCTGTATTAAATTTTGCAACTAATTCATCAACAGTTTCTTTTTCAACAGCCCCATACTTTTCTTGACTTTCTTGTAAATTCTTTTTATCATTTTCTAAAGAAGATTTACCACATCCAGACAAACCTAAAACCATAACTCCACATATTAAAATAGCTAACATTGTTTTTTTCATATTTATTCCTCCATTTTTCTCTTTTATCACTTCTACACATATTATATCATGAAATAATATAAATTTATTTAAAAAGAATGCCTTGCATAATATCTAAATATTCTTTAATCATAATTAATATAATTTATCTATACATTTGAATCATATATTTTAAAATAATAAATATTATTAATAGTTTATATTCCGATATATCAGCACATAAATTATTTTAAAGATGAACTATCATTAATTAATAAAGTACTATAAAGAAACAAAACATCTTGATCAGTAAATTTAATAAATTGATTTAATATCTTCGGAGAAATATAACGCGTATCAACAACCGTTATTTTTTTATATCCTGAAGTAAATAACGGAATTAAACTACTACCATAAGAATCCCTAAAAACAATAAGTTCACGTTCACTATCAGTTATATTATTTGTTATAGTAAGTAAAGAAACGGCTCCCGATAAATAAACATCATATTTATCAATTGAATTAATCTTAGTAAAATCATAAATATCCGTTATTTTATTATTTTCATAATTATAAACCTTACTATTTTTAATCGTATCATTAAGTAAAATATTTACTTCTTCATAATCACTTTTAATGGGTAATTGTCCAGCATAAACACCCAAAAAATCAGTTACTTTTTCTATTTTATAATTATCAGATATAGTAAAATCCATACAATCAGCAAATTCTTTAGCAACATCTCTTAACATTTCTTGTTTCCAATGTGTATCTGTCTTGTAATAATTGTCTAAAGATAATAAATCAAAAATATCAATATAATGAGCATAATCTAAATTTGTTTTCATAATCATTTCCATTTTTTCATAATCAATCTTTAAATTACCATTAGAAATAAAATAATTCTTATCCGGAATAATACTAAAATAAATCTCATTATTTTTTAAATAATTTTCTTTAATAAAATCAATTTTATTTGTTAAATGTATAATCGAATTTTCAGATATTGGATACAGTTGTTTAACTATATAATCATTATAAACATATAAATCATCATAATTATGTTTTATATTCAATTCTAAATTAACTTTTAATAATCTAAAATCATCACGCATAACAAACTGATCTGTCGTATAACTATCAAACTTCCGAAAAAAAGTCCCATCAAATAAAGATTTAAAAGAAAATTCAGGAAATTGTTCTAACTTTCGTCTTTCAGATACTGACACCTTCGCATCCTCTTTAAAGATATTAACTAAGAAAAAACTAAATAGAAACAAAGAAAAGATAATCGTAACAACAATATTTTTATTTTTCTCTATCATAAATCCTCCTAAAATCTAAAATATAAAAATGGATTATAAGAATTATCAACTAAATAAGCCGTTACAATTAATAATAAAATAATCATAAATATTGGTTCTAAAATATTAATTGTTCTATTCATAAACTTATTTTTCTTTAATCTTGCTATTATATTTTTAAACAAAGGTGTTGCCCCTATTATAGCAATAATTAAAACAATAGCATAACTTTTTATATTATAAATAGTATAATCATTTATAAAACTTTCACCATTCAAACCAAATAATCCTCTTATATTTTTAAAAGCAATCTTCATATTATCAGCATTAAAAATAATAAAACTAATCATAACAATAAATAAAACATATAATCTTTGTACAAATTTAGGTAATTTTTCTAAATATTTACCTATCCACAATTTTTCTATAATAAGAAGAATACCAAACATTAATCCCCAAATAACAAAATTCCAACTAGCTCCATGCCAAAATCCTGTTAAAAACCAAACAATTAAAATATTTCTAAGTAAAATTAATTTACCTTTGCGATTACCTCCTAAAGGAATATAAACATAATCACGAAACCAAGAACCTAAAGAAATATGCCACCTCCGCCAAAATTCTGTTATACTTTTAGAAATGTAAGGATAATTAAAATTCTCTAAAAAATGAAATCCCAACATTCTTCCAAGACCAATTGCCATATCCGAATAAGCTGAAAAATCAAAATAAATTTGTAACATATAACTAATTGCATTAATCCAATAAAATAACACACTACGTTCCATTTCCAAACCAAATTTAGAACAAAGTTCCCCCAAAGCATTAGCTATTAAAACCTTTTTAACTAATCCCATTGTAAAACGCCTTGCTCCAATTGCAAAATCATCGATACTGTGAGTTCGATTATCTAATTCATTTTCTATAGTTTCATAACGAACAATAGGTCCCGCAATTAGTTGCGGAAATAAAGCAATATAAGTAGCTAACTTTAAAAAACTTTTTTGTACTCTAACTTTGCCATTATAAACATCAACAATATAACTAATAATTTGAAATGTATAAAAAGATATTCCTATTGGTAAAATTATTCTTAAAAGTGAAAGATTACTTTTAAATATATTATTAATATTTTGAATAAAAAAATCTGTATACTTAAATATTCCTAAAAGACCAATATGAATTATAAGAATAATTATAAAAATTGTTTTACTTCTATATTTATCTATTAAAATAGCTCCAATATAAGCAACTAATATTTCAAATAACATTAAAAATATATATTTAGGTTCTCCATAGAAATAAAAGAACATCGATGCTAAAAATAAAACAACATTCTTAAATTTATTTGGTAAGATGAAATAAAACAATAAAACTATTGGCAAAAAATAATACAAAAAACTAATACTTGTAAATAACATATTACCCTCCTTAGAAATAAAGCACCCATAAGGTGCTTCTATACTATTGGTCGTTCAGGTGGAAGTTCTATATTTTCTTCCTTATTTTCTCTATGTAATTCTTTACCAATTTCATTATTAACATACTCTTTAAAATTTTCATAAACAGGCTTAGCCCATTCATCAGAAGCCATAACTAAAAATATTACATTGCCATTATTAGTTATATATAATTGTTCTGCTGAAACACATATCCATTTCTGCATATTAATATTATCTAATATTTCTTGCTTTATTTTTTCTATATCAGAACCGTCTTTTACAATAATCGTTACAGCTGAATATGCTTGAGCATTCATCATTGGCTCAGATACAACCATTTTTTCAATATCTACCGCAGATGATAAACCAGTATAAGCTTTTACATTATCTTCATTTACTTCAACTTCTATAGTTTCAATCGCAGGTAATGAAACCCCATTATAAATATTATTAAACATCTTTTCAATATCAGCAACCGTCTTAATATTGCTCTCTACCTTTTTACCATTAAATATCATTACTAAGCCAACAATTACCATAATAATAGCAAATAATCCGCCTATCAAAATAAATTTCTTCTTCATAATACATCCTCCAATCTTAATAATTATATTATAACATAAATAATTATAAAAGCCAAGAAACTAAAAAAATACCTAGAATTAACATTCTAAGTATTATATATTTATACTAAAGACATCTCTTAAATTTCTTAAAAAAATCTTAAATATATTAGCTTTTTCTATATCCTTACTAACAGTAATATCTGTCGAAAATTTATAATTACCATTCTCATATACTTCTATCTTACCTATAATATCTCCAACTTTTACCGGAGCATTAATATCATCTGTTTTTATTTCATATGTAACATTTCTTTTATCTTTTTGAGTATTATTTAAAATAGTAATATCATCCATTGCTTTAATATCTACTTCTTCTTCCTTACCTAAATTAACTTTTATCTTTCCTAAAGAATTATTTTTATCAACAACTTTATCTATATTATACATATTAAATCCATAATCGAGCATCGCTAAAGTATCTGTACTTCTTTTATCAGTACTTGCTTCTCCCATTACAACACTAATTAAACGCATATCTTTCTTCTTACCGGTAGCTGTTAAACAATAACCAGCATTATTAGTAAATCCTGTTTTAAGCCCATCTATATAGGAATAAAATTTTACTAATTTATTCGTATTAACTAACCAAAAACTTTTACTTGTATTTTTTCTTAAATAATCTTCATATATTGATGAAAATTCTAATATTTTTTCATGTTTAACCAATTCCCTAGCCATTACCGCCATATCATTAGCCGTAGAATAATGACCCTCTGCATCAAGACCTGTAGCATTGACAAAATTAGTATTTTTAAGTCCCAAACTCTTAGCCTTCTCATTCATTAATTTAACAAATGCTGTTTCGGTACCAGCTATTTTTTCAGCTAAAGCTACCGTGGCGTCATTTCCACTTGCAATACATATTCCCTTAACCAAGTCTTCAACCGTCATCATTTCGTTAGCTTCAAGAAATATTTGACTTCCACCCATCGAAGCAGCATTCTTAGATACTACCACTATATCATTCCATTTTAAATTACCTTTTTCAATGTTTTCCATTATCAAAATTAAAGACATAATCTTTGTCATCGAAGCCGGAGCCAATCTTTCATTAGCATTCTTCTGATATAATATTTCTCCCGTAGTTGCCTCAATCATTATTGCACTTTTAGCATTCTCTGCCAAATTTAATTCTTCTCCATGTACTCTTACAGGTATAAACAAAATTAAAAAGATAAATATCCATATTTTTTTCATTTTCTCACCTAGTAAAAACTATGCAATTAAATTCTAAATATTAATACTTATCTCTCTAAATAATAATCTTAAATAATTATATCATCTTCTGTTATTGTTTTTAATTTATTTTTATCTTTAATATTCTTAGTATTTGTAGCATGATTAATAATAGTTTTCTCATATACATTTCTAATAAATCTTGCATTACCAAAATTGTTATTTAATCTTTCTTTATTAATTATATCATCTAATTTAACTAATGCTTCTTGTACTACTTTAAATCCTGATTTTTCCATCATATTAGTAAATATTTTCTTTAATTCTTCATTAGTATAATCATCAAAAGTAAATGTATATCCAATTCTTGAAGCTATACCAGAATTAGAATTTATAAAATCTTGCATCTCTTTGGTATATCCAGCAAATATTACTACCAAGTCATCTCGATAATCTTCCATTGCTTTTATCAAGGTAGCGATAGCTTCAGCATTATAAGAATTATTTTTATCTACCGCCAAAGAATATGCTTCATCAATAAATAATATTCCTCCTAATGCCTTGTTAATTACTGCCATTGTTTTAGGAGCTGTCTGTCCAACATATTCAGCAACTAGATCTTTAGAACTAACCTCTATTAATTTATTCTGTCTAATATACTTTAAATTATATAAAATATTACTTAACATTCTAGCTACTGTTGTCTTACCTGTACCTGGATTACCTAAAAATAACATATGCAAATTTATATTATTTAATTTTAAATCCCCTTTAGTTTTATTCTTCAAAGTAATTAAATCTACTAGATCATATAATGATTTCTTAACTTTAGTCAATCCCACTAGTGAATTTAACTCTCTAAATATTTCTTCAGTTGTTTTATTTATATATAACTTAGGTAATTCTTGATTAAATGTAATATATCTACATAGATTATCTCTATATGTTGGATAATCTAATCCACTCTTTATAAATGTCTCTTCAATATAATTTAATAAATCTATTCTAAACTTATCATTAACTAAATTATTTGGTAAACTATCTATAATATTTTCTACTATTTCATTACTTTTTGGTAATATCTCTGTAAGAATAAAATTAAAACAATTATTTTTCTCTTCTATATCATCTAAAAACAAATTATTTATCTCATTCTTATTTCCTGTAATTATTGTTATTTTCTTATCTTTTAAATGTTCTTTAATTATATATAATATCTTCTTATTATAATTTGTATCATGTAATGATAACCCCTCTAAATCACTTAATATTATCATACTATGATTATTATAAGATTCTTCAAATATATTTATAACTTCTAATCTATATAATGATATATTACTTATACCATTTCCTTTAATATATTTACTTGATAAACCTACACTATTAATTAGATCAATTATATCTTTAATTAATTCTTTATTCTTAGATTCTATTATTATATTAAAATTAACATAAATATTATCTTCTTTATAATTAGCCATATAATTAATTATCTTCTTTAATAATTCTTTTGATGAATCAGATAAATACATCCTATCTATTTTATTACTGTATTCATCTATTGATATTATTTCTTCTTTATTTGTTTCATTACTATTTAATACAAGATTAGCATTTTTCCCAAAAAAATCCTCATATATTTCATTAAAATTAACTCGATTATTCATAATTCATCCCTTATAAATAAAAGCATATTACTATGCTTTATTTTTATTTTACATTTATTTCTAATAACTTATCTTTTAATTCTTTCTCAATAGTTTCAAGTTCTTTTTCTGCTTCAGCACGTTTAACTCTACCATCTTCATGAATCTTAATAACAGTATCTAATGTATCAATTATATCTTTATTAGTTTTCTTTAATGTTTCAATATCAATAATAGCTTTCTCAGATTCTTTTGCTATATCAATAGAACCTTGTTTCAAAGTCTCACTATTTTTCTTTAACATATCATTAGTTAATTCTGATACTGCTTGCTGTTGTTTTAATGCCTTCTTAGAATTATTTATTCCTAGTGCCAATACTATCTGATTTTTCCATAAAGGAATTGTATTAGTAATTGAACTTTGAATCTTTTCTACTAATTCAGCATCATTATTTTGAAGTAATCTAATTTGTGGAGCCATTTGAATAGAAATAATTCTAGTTGTTTTTAAATCATATAATTTCTTTTCAAATCTATTTATTTGCGTCTCCATATCATTTACTTTTTGTATTTCTATTTGATCATTAGACTCCTGCGCTTTTTTCTTTAATTCTGGTAATACTTTAGTCTTTAATTCTTCAAGTTTTCTCTCACCAGCAATTATATATAAAGATATTTCTTTAAAATAATCTAAATTTTTCTCATACATCGTATCAAATAAATTAATATCTTTTAATAATTGTAATTTATTACTTTCAAGTCCTTTTTCAATAGTATCAATATTGTTTTCTATTTTGTTATATTTAGCAACAATATAATTTACTTCCTTTTTAAAACTATGAAATAACTTTGCCAATCCTTTTGGTGAAGATTTATTGATTGCTGAATCGAATGACTTAATTTCAGATACTAAATTTGCTAATAAATCTCCGACGTCCCCTACATTCTTAGTTTTAACATCTTCAAGTACTGAATCAGAAAATTCACTTATCTTATTTTGAGCACTAGCTCCATATTGTAATACTTGCGTTGAATCCATAACATCTATCTTAGCATTAAATTCATCAACAGCCTTCTGTTCTTCTTTAGACAGTTCATCATAATTTAATGATTTTTCTATCTTCTCATCAGTTATCTTTCCCACATTCTCGGTTAACTTCTCTGCCGTTTGTGCAGATATTTTATTCTCTACCTTTAATTCCATATTCCTCACTCCTAATTTTTTAAATAATCTATTAATTTATTATAATAATCCATTTTTAAACTTGTAACTGTACTAGTTATATTTTGTGGTACGCCAATTCCAATCGTAGATACATCATATGTTCCTCCAGAAATACCTGTTCTAAATCCATATTTTTCCCACGCTATCTGTCCTATTTCAGGATCCTCAAAAGCATCATATAACTTCTTACCATTCTCTGTAAATATTGTTAAACAATGTGAATTCCATATAGTAGGTTTAGGATATAATACCACAATATCATCTTTTACTTGATTAAACCCATTAGGATTAGAATTAGCAAAATCTATTATACTTTTTTCATAATCAACAATCATTGGTTCTCCACCCATACCTGTTTTTAAATATCTTTCAAATAAATCAGCTGGCGTATTATTCATATAACCAGATTTCTGATAAAATTGTTTTAATTTTACTAAATTTTCATCTATATTATCATCAGATATCTGTCCATTACTTAATACTGATAAAAGTAATCCATAATAAGTTGCTCCAGGACTAGATGATACTGGATCAGTAGATGCTATATTAATATTACCATATAAATCATTTAATCCTATATCACTCCATTTCTTATTACTTAGTATATAATCTATTAACTTATTCATATCAGTTATATAATATACTCCATCAGTTTCTGTAACAATATTTTCATTTATCAAAGCATTAACTACTTCTTTCCAACTATATACCACAATTGGTGTATTTAACGTTAACCCTCCTGCTAACACCGTATACCTATCAGCTTCACCATTTTCTTTATTTGGAGATAACTTATAATAATCATAAAATCTTTGATCTGAAGTAAACAATACATCATACTTAGTAACCCCACTAGTATTAATAGTTATATCTTCTCCATTATTAATCCTATTAATTATACTCTCATTACCTAATTTAACAGATTCTCTTATTAATGGTTTCGTTATTGTTTTACCATTACTCCAAGTATCGAATACTACATTTAATTTATATTTTTTTCTTAGTATTTCTTGAACTCTTTCATCAGATAGAAAATCTTCTTTTCCGCCACCTGTAGCTACATAAACAGTCGTTAAATTACCTATTGTACTTGATCCACTAAATGTTTTTATTCCAATTATCAATAGAATAAGTACAATGAACACCAAAATACCAATCCATTTCTTCTTATCCATTATTATCCTCCTTATTAACTTCTATTCCATTATCATCAAATCCATCTGCTCTTAACATCGAACTAAATACTTTCATTTCTGCATCCATATCAACTATTTCCGATTGATACAAACTATTTAATATATTTTTAAAAGCTTTACTCACTGCTTCAAGCATATTAGATGTAGAACTGATAAACTTTTTACTATCCTTTGAAGATAAATTTTGATTTTCTATCTCATCATATCTATCTACTATTCTGACTGTTATTGGTAAATAGTAATCAAAGAAATTATCTATATTTTTAATTTTCTTAGGATTCTTTTCTACTGTTTTAATTATCTTTGCAGTACTATCATGTATTTGAGTTAAATATGCATTTATTTCTTCATTATCTATACATGACTTCATTTCTAATATATGTTTATTTTGCTTTTTAGCATTTTCTAATACTTTATATAAATCAAAGTTTGCCTCTTTTAAACTAGGATTTTTTGTTTTACCAAACACTAACTCTCCTGCACAAAAGGCTGATACTCCAATAGCAAGCGATGGTAATACCGGAAGTGATAATGCTAAATAAGGAACAGCGAAGAACATACTACCAATAACTGCAGATACTGTATCCTTATGTTTCATAATATCACCCCCTAATTATATCCTCTAACTTCTTTAAATGCCTTAAGTAAATCTGTTTTACCATCAAATACTTTAGCATTTGTAAGTGTTGCAATTCTTGATAATTCTGTTTCATTAGCATTTCCAAAAGTAATACTATATACTGGTATCTCTTTATCTAAATTTCTATAAGTTCTTGATAAATCATTAAAACTACCAATATTAACAGCCCCATCGGTCATCGCAATTATCGTCTTTGTATAATCATCTGTTTCATCATTTAATATTAATAACCCATTTTCTATAGCATCATACAAAGCCGTTCCCCCACCTGTATTAAAGCCTTCTATATTATTTATCAAAGTTTCCGTTTCATAACCACTATCAGTAGTCCACACATTACTTACCTCATTACTAAATGTTATAACAGTTATTTTATCTTTCTTAGAAAATTGTAATTTATCTACGGAAGATTCATTATAATCTAAAATATACTTCATAGCATTAGTTAATTCTTTAATACCATCACCATACATACTTCCTGAATAATCTAAACAAAATACTGTATGAGTAGGTTTCCTTATTGCTTCGATATATAAATTAATTGCTTTAGTTATTACTTTCTTAGAAGGAAATCTTGTTACATTTAAATATTTAGTAGTATCTATCCCCCAATCTTGATTAAATACACTCTTATCTACATTATCATTTGTTCCCCCATACCAAGTTCTCCTACCAACCTCATTTAGCATTTTTTGTCCATCTTCACTAAGTAAATAATTCTGGATAACTAAAAATTTATCTTTTTTTTCTTCATCATTACCAATAAATCCTAGTGTCGAATCATTAACTGCTACCCCATCAGTAGGATAGATCAAATATAATTCTTCTTTTCCTTGGCTTTTCAATGTTTTATTAATATTAATTAAAGATGCCTCATCCGATATAACAGCTTCATATTCATCATTATTCAAAAACATTTCCCTTAAGAAGTTTTCATCACCACTTACACGTTCTACTCCTTTAAATAAATTAGTTAATTTACTAATTAGTTCTTCATTATCTAAATGACTTTCTGTTAATATTTCTGGATTACCGGCAAGTGAATTTAAAAATCCGATATACGCCGTAGCTCCAGTATTTGTTTTAGTAGCCGAAGGCATAATATATTTTAATTTATTTTCCATAATTAAATTTAATATATCTTCATTTGAAACATCACCTGATGTTAATCCCAAATCTAAAGCCTTACTTTTCTTAACTCCAAATACTACTGGGCTAATACTAATACTCTTTGAATCACTCGCTAAATATGGATTATCTAACATATATAACCACATAGAATTAGCTATCCATACAGCATCATAATTCTTAGAATTAATATTTAATTCATCTACTATATCCAAATCCCCCATGTAGGTAAATTTCAAATTAATTTTCTTCCTTTTAGCATAAGATTTTATATTATCTTCTAAATCAGCATTCTCATAAGAAGATAATATATTCAAAACATTATCTGTATTAAATATTACACTTTTTCCAATGTTAATACTTACGTTTCTTACAACATAAACAACTAACATAATCAATAATACTATAATTAATTTCTTATCACTCTTTTTCATATAATTTACCCACTATCCTTTATTTAGAGTATATCATTTTTTTTATTAAAAGGCAACATAAATAATTTGTAACAAACTATTTCCAAAACAAATCATTTATTTTACAAAAAATAGAATAAATATATAATTTTATTTATACATTTATTCTAAAATATCTCAAGATAATTCCCCAATTTTTATTTTACTAGTAATCTCTCCCGTATATTTAGATACATGATATTCATAAATATATTTTTTTCCTTCTTCATCAGGTGTTCCATATACATCTTCTACATCATATATCCATCCACTACCATTATCTCTATTATTTTTTAAATATGCTTGTTCACGCTTTGTAATTCCCATTGATTCCATAACAATACATTGGACTTCTCCTTCATCTACTAATTTTGAAGTACAACTAGGTTCTCCTATTATATTACCTGTCTCAACCCCTACATAATAAACGCATGATCTAGTCCTATGGGCAAATGTTACTTTATATACACATGTACCATCAGCCGACAAATCTGCCACCGACTCCGGTGCCAACTTATCGCAGTATTTTCCCGTACCAACACTAGCTCCCATTAATGAAGCCACTTTCTTACCTGCTTCTTCATTCGTTAAAGCCCTGCTTACATAATTACATTTCTCTAGTGTTCCATACCCTCCACCATAAGAATTGCCATTTCCCTGATTATCACTATTATTATTCTCTTCCTTATTATCATTATCAAGTGATTTATCTATTTCTTCAGTTTTAGTAATAATATCTTTTATATTCATATCTTTTAAATCTTCTATTTTTAAATCTGTATATTTTTCTAAAATATCCTCTAAATATGAAGCCTTACTATCAGTAATATTATACTTTTTAGCTATTAAAGAAGAACTCTCACTAATTTCTGGAATAATTATATTATATTTAATATCCTTATTCTCTAACTTATTATCAAAAACCTCTTTTACTTCTTCTTCAAGAATCTTTCCCTTAACTCCTACTAAAATAATCAATTCATCTTTGGCATATCCTTTATCAATTAATTTATCAGTAATATTATCTATAATTACCTCAAAATTCTTTCCTTTATAATTATTTATAATGATATCTTTTCCATCTTCATTTAAAGATATCATATTAATAACTTGTTTATCTTTATTTATTTCTAACTTTATACTTGGATTAATATCTAAAGTAATTACAGACTCAACCTTATCATCTATACTTACTGAATTATCTTTCTTATCATTCTTATTATTTAATATTGTATACCCCAATACCAATGCTAAACAAAATACCATTACCCCTAATTATTTTCTTCTTACTCATTCATATACTCCTACCTTAAATTAATTATATCAGTACTATTTATTATTTACTAATAATTATTGCTACCATTCTAATAATTATTAATAATTCTCCAAAAAAGATAAATCTATTCATAAAAACAATATTCTTAATATAATTAATAACTAATTCTTTATTCCTTTTTGAGATAGATTTAACTTTTTCAATATTATTACTTACCCAATCAAAAGACAAAATTATTATATTATTAAACATATAAGTAATTGTTGTACAAAGTATAACTAAAATTAAACCAACTACTGCATCATATAATTCATATACTTGGGTATTTATAAAACATATTATTAATGGAAATATATAAAGTAATTTTAAATTACTAAATAATACTTTAAATATCTTTAAGTATTTATTCTTTTTATTATCAGTAACCGATATTCCTGCTTCCAATAAAGATATGGCTATTACACTTAAATTAGATCCATAATAGCACTTACTATTAAGTTTAATTACTTTTCTTTTAGGATTATAATAAGTAACTAATCCTGTTGTCTCTATAATATTAATCTTATCATATGAAGATACAATATCCTTAGTAACATTAAATCCATTATCATCAGTTACCTTTTTATCTTTATTAATCAATATATTAAAAAAATAAATAATGTATGGCATTAATATTAATGCACTAGCTACATATATTAACATCATCTATCACCATTTTAAATATAACACATATTAAAAGAAAAATAAAGATATACATAAAGAAAAAAACTACCAAGTATTTCTTGATAGTTTTAGTTTAATTATTCAATAATTTCAGAAACTGATCCAGCACCAACAGTTCTTCCACCCTCACGAATAGAGAACTTAGTTCCGTTTTCAACAGCGATTGGAGCTATTAATTCAACAGTCATAGTTACATTATCTCCAGGCATAACCATTTCAGTTCCTTCTGGTAATGTAATTACACCAGTAACATCAGTAGTTCTGAAGTAGAATTGTGGTCTGTAGTTTGTAAAGAATGGTGTATGTCTTCCACCTTCTTCTTTAGAAAGTACATAAACTTGTGCTTTGAATTTTTTATGTGGATGAACACTTCCTGGTTTAGCAAGTACTTGACCTCTTTCAACGTCTTCTCTTGCAATACCACGTAGAAGTACACCAGCATTATCTCCAGCTTCAGCAAAGTCAAGTTGTTTTCTGAACATTTCAATACCAGTAACAACTGTCTTTTTAGTATCTTTAAGACCAACGATTTCAACTTCATCGTTAAGTTTTAACATACCTCTTTCAACACGACCTGTAACAACAGTTCCACGTCCTGTGATAGTAAATACGTCTTCAATTGACATTAAGAATGGTTTGTCATTATCTCTTTCTGGAGTTGGAATCCAAGTATCAACAGCATCCATTAATTCATCAATCTTAGCTGTCCAAGCAGGATCTCCTTCAAGAGCCTTAAGAGCAGAACCTCTAATGATTGGTGTATTATCTCCATCATATCCATATTCAGTTAATAATTCACGAATTTCCATTTCAACTAAGTCTAGTAATTCTTCATCATCAACCATATCACACTTGTTCATGAATACAACCATTCTAGGAACTCCAACTTGACGAGCAAGTAAGATATGTTCTCTAGTTTGCGCCATTGGTCCATCAGTAGCAGCAATAACTAAGATTGCTCCATCCATTTGAGCAGCACCAGTAATCATGTTCTTAACGTAGTCAGCATGTCCTGGGCAGTCAACGTGTGCATAGTGTCTCTTTTCAGTACTGTACTCGATATGAGCAGTATTAATTGTAATTCCTCTTTCTCTTTCTTCAGGTGCTTTATCGATATTAGCGAAATCAACTTTTTCATTTCCGTTTTTTCCAGCTAAATGTGCAGATATAGCAGCTGTTAATGTAGTTTTACCATGGTCAACGTGGCCAATTGTACCAATGTTAACATGTGGTTTGCTACGATCAAATTTTGCTTTTGCCATTTTAATTTCCTCTCTTTCTTTATATATATAATTTTAGCAAATTTTAAAATTTTTGCAAGTACTATTACTAATTTCCACCATTTTTCTTAATAATTTCTTCAGCAATAGATTTTGGAACCTCTTCGTAGTGATCCATTGTCATTGTAAATGTACCTCTACCTTGAGTATTAGATCTTAAACTTGTTGCATAACCAAACATTTCTGCAAGGGGAACCATTGCCGTAAATGCTATTGCATTTCCTCTTGATTCTTGACCAAGTGGTTTACCTCTTCTTGAAGTAATATCACCAATTACCCCACCTGTATATTCATCTGGAGCAACTACTACTACTTTCATAATAGGTTCAAGTAATACTGGTTTACATTTAGCTTTAGCTTCCTTTAAAGCAAGTGAAGCAGCTATCTTAAAGGCCATTTCAGATGAATCGACATCATGATATGATCCAAAGAATAATGTTGCTTTAACATCTACCATTGGATATCCTGCTAAAATACCTGAAGCCATTGCTTCTTGTAATCCTTTATCAACTACTGGAATGTATTCTCTTGGAACTACACCACCAACAATTTTATCAACAAATTCATATCCCTTATCAGGATTTGGTTCAAAGTGAATTTCAACGTGTCCATATTGTCCACGACCACCAGATTGTTTAATATGTTTTCCAACACAATCAGCAGCTTGGGTAATAGTTTCACGGTATGCTACTTGTGGAGCACCAACTGTAGCTTCAACACCAAATTCTCTTCTCATTCTATCGATAAGTACATCTAGATGAAGTTCACCCATACCACTAATTACTGTTTGACCAGTTTCATGATCAGTCTTCATTCTAAATGTTGGATCTTCTTCCGCTAATTTAGCTAAAGCAATTCCCATCTTATCTTGATCAGCTTTTGATTTAGGTTCAACAGCTTGAGTAATAACTGGTTCTGGGAATTCCATACCTTTAAGAATTGCAATCTTCTTTTCATCGCATAATGTATCAGCTGTTGTTGTATCTTTAAGTCCTACAGCTGCTGCTATATCACCAGCATAAACTTCGTCAATTTCTTCTCTGTGATTTGCATGCATTAATAAGATTCTTCCAATTCTTTCTTTCTCACCCTTCGTAGAATTCATTACATAACTACCACTCTTTAAAGTACCTGAATATACTCTAAAGAAAGTAAGCTTACCTACGAATGGATCTGTCATAACCTTAAATGCTAAAGCTGTAAATGGTTCAGAATCAGAAGGATGTCTAAGTACCTCATTACCATTTGCATCTGTACATTCAATTGAAGGTACATCAAGTGGACTAGGTAAATAATCAATAACTGCATCAAGAAGTGGTTTAATACCCATATTTCCTAAAGCTGTTCCACACATGAATGGGAAGAATTCAGCTTTTAAAGTAGCCTCTCTAATAGCTTTCTTTAAAAGTTCTACAGATATCTCTTCACCATCTAGATACTTCATCATTAATTCTTCATCATAATCAGCTACTGCTTCAATTAATATATTTCTATATTCTAAAGCCTTATCTTTTAATTCCTCAGGAATTTCTATTTCTTTAGCGTTTTCATCCTGACTTCCATCAAATTCTAAAGCTGTCATTGTAACTAAGTTAACAACACCTCTAAATTCATTTTCAGCCCCAATAGGTAATTCGATAGCAGCACTCTTCGCACCAAGTCTATCCTTAACACTATTTAAACTCATAAAGAAATCTGCACCCATCTTATCCATCTTATTTGAGAATATTATTCTAGGTACTTTATATTCATTTGCTTGTCTCCATACAGTTTCACTTTGTGGTTCAACACCAGCTTGAGAGTCTAATAATAGTACAGCCCCATCTAGTACTCTTAAACTTCTTTGAACTTCAATAGTAAAATCTACGTGTCCTGGAGTATCAATTATATTAAATCTATGACCTTTCCAATAGGCTGTCGTTGCCGCTGATGTAATAGTAATACCTCTTTCTTGTTCTTGTTCCATCCAGTCCATTTGACTAGCTCCATCATGTGTTTCACCAATCTTATGAATCTTACCAGTATGATATAGAACACGTTCAGTACAAGTAGTCTTACCTGCATCAATATGAGCCATAATTCCAATATTTCTTGTATTCTCTAAACTAATTTTACGAGCCATATTGTTTTATCCTTTCTACCATCTATAATGTGCAAATGCCTTATTAGCCTCTGCCATTTTATGGGTATCATCTTTCTTCTTAACTGAAGCACCAATACCATTTGATGCATCAATAATTTCATTTGCTAAATTTTCAGCCATACTATGACCATTTCTAAGTCTAGCATAATTAATTAACCATCTAAAAGCTAATGCTTGTGCTCTTTCAGGTTTAACTTCAACTGGAACTTGATAGTTAGCTCCTCCAACTCTTCTTGATTTAACTTCTAGAGCTGGTTTTATATTATTCATTGCTTTTTCAAATATTGTCATTGGTTCTTCACCAGTTTTCTCACGAATCATATCGAAAGCACCATATAAAATCTTTTGTGAAGTACCCTTTTTACCATCTCTCATTATTTGATTGATAAGTTTAGTAACTACTTTAGATTTATATATAGGATCTGGTAGTACATCTCTTTTAACAGCTTGTCTCTTTCTCATTTTTATCCTCCCTTCAATATATTTAATATATTTCTATCTTACTTTTTAGGTTTCTTAGCACCGTATTTACTTCTTCCTTGTTTACGATCTTGAACTCCAGCAGTATCCATTGTACCACGAATAATATGATAACGAACACCGATTAAGTCTTTAACACGGCCACCTCTAATTAGAACAACACTATGTTCCTGTAAATTATGTCCAATTCCTGGAATATAACAAGTAACTTCCATTCCATTAGATAATCTAACTCTCGCATACTTTCTTAAAGCAGAGTTTGGTTTTTTGGGAGTCATTGTTCCAACCCTTGTACATACACCTCTTTTTTGTGGTGAAGTTTGATTAGTTTGATGTCTTTCAATTGTGTTCATTCCAACTAATAAAGCTGGTGATTTACTCTTTCTCTTCTTACTACCTCTACCTTTTCTAATTATTTGATTTACTGTAGGCATTTCTTATCCTCCTCTCACTTATACACCCAGTATTTTAAGTATGTTTTGCATACACATACCCAGGTGTTTCATTTTGCTTAATAAATATAAGTCTTGCCAAAAGCAAAACCTAAATTCATGAACATTTCAATAATATCAAATTATTATTATTTAGTCAAGTATTTTCTCTAATTTTATTACACTTCATATATTATTCATAACCCTTCTTATATCTATCTTTTCATATCTTTAATACTTAACCTCTAAATATTATACTCTTTAATATTATAAATATGACAAAGCTAGAATTACCGTTAGTTAATTATCTATTCCTAATTCTAGCTAATAAATTCCTCTATACATATAGCTATATTAATACCCGTATCCCCATATCTTACCTATCTATTATAAATACACTTAGTAATTTCCATATTACTAGCCCTTCTTAAAGGAATAAAACTAATTAATCTAACAAGCAATAAATTAATAATTACTATTTCTAATACATAAAAATAATCTATTATAAATATATTATCTACCTCCATTACCTTATACATTATCTTGTTAACAGGAGTTTCTAACCCTTTAAGAACAAATATTCCTATTACTGAAGAAAAAATAACTATAATTCTATTCTCCATATTAAATAACCATCTTATATTTCTCTTACTAAAACCAAGACCCCTAAGTATTCCTATTTCTTTTCTTCTTTCTAATATTCTAACATTAGTAAGTATTCCCACCATTATTAAAGATATTATTATAGATATAATTGAAAATACTAAAAGTACTACTGTAATTATCTTAATAAAATCTCTTACTATCTTAAGCATATCTTCAAAAGTATCCGAATACTTTAAATATTTATCGCCCATTTTCTTATTATAATCATCTAGTTTATTAATAACTATTTTCTTATTATTAAGATTATCTACATATATAAATACCCCTGTAGGCCTACTTTTATATCCCAAATAATTTAACATTTCTTCCTTATTCTTATTAATTCCAATGACATTATAACTATTAACCTTTTGACTATTAATAATATTACTATCCATATTCTTATTTATTATCATCGCAAATAATTCACTACTATATATAATCTTACTATTATTATCAATACTTTCCTTCTCTTTAACAACACCAACTATCTTAAGTTCTATTAAACTATCATTATACATTTCCTTATTATTTGTATTTATATAATAATAACCATTATTCTCCTGATAATAACTATCATTTAAAATAACTTTTATCTTTCTCCCTATAATATCATTATAAGAAATATCACTAACTATATTAAAATAATTAAGTAATTCCCTATCTACACTATTATTACTATCTATCTTAATAAGAATATCAAATTTATTATTTATATTATTACCATAAATAATATCATAATTATCTATTATAAACTCACTATCTGGAATCATTTCTAAATAATTATTATCTAATAACTTATATCTATCACTAATAAAAGGTATTAATACATCATAACTATATCTAATATAATTAATTTCTTTAATATTTTTTAAATATTCTAAATAATTATTATCTATCTTATTTATATGTTTATAATTATTATTCTTTATAATTATCTTATTACTAGTATTTTTAGTAGTATCTTGAATATCTATTTCTTCATTTATTATACTAATAGGAAATAATCCCACTATTTTCTTCTCTAAACTATTTATTTCTTTATTAAAATTATTTCCCAAACATATTACTAAAGACATACTGATAATACCTAAAGATAAAGCTAAAGATGACCATATAGTTCTTCCTAACTTCATACCTAAGTTTTTAATAGCCATTAAAAGAAGACTTCTTTTTCTTACTTTATTCTCTCTAACATTACCTATTAACTTATTATCATTTATCTTTTGATAATTGACATGTCCATCCTTTATCCTGATAATTCTATCCCCATAATCCATAGCTAAATCCTCATCATGACTAACTACAATAACTAATCTTTTCTCAGATATTATCTTAAGTATTTGAATAATATTCCTACTATTAACACTATCAACTGCACCCGTAGGTTCATCACAAAGTATTATTGCAGGATCTTTAATCATAGCTCTTGCTATAGCTACCCTTTGCTTTTCTCCTCCCGATAGCTTACTGACAATTATATGTCTCTTATCACTTATCCCTAGTTGTTTTAATAATAAAGTAACCCTTCTCTTATCTACCTTCTTAGTACATCCCAACATAACATTATCATATACCGATAAATATTCTATTAAATTATAATCCTGATAAACATATCCAATCATACTACCACGATAATTATCTAAATATTTATCATTCCTCTTACTAATATCTTCACCATCTAATAATATTTCTCCACTATCACACCTTTTATTACCTGCAATAATATTAAGTAATGTACTCTTACCTGATCCAGATGCTCCTAATATAAATACTAATTCTTCCCTTTTAAAATCAATAGATACCCCATCTAATACCATCTTTTTATTCTTTCCATACATATAATATTTAGATATATTTCTTAATTGTAACATATTCCTCCATATTAATATGAAAGTTAGACATCTTAATAATATTAGATATTTATTTCTTTGTCAATTTTATTAACTATACGTAAAAAAAGTCTTATCATTATAATAAAACTTTTTATTTTTTTATCCCTAAGGGACTACGTAATATATAGATTATTCTTCTATTATACTAGCTAATTCCAAAGCTAAATCCATAACTCTTATCTTATCATCAACCCTATCACTACCGGATAAACTTCTCTTATCCCAATACTCATTATCTAAATTATCTCCAGCATAAAAGAAAGTTACCAAATCAATATTTCTAAATTGACATACCGCCGAAATAGAAGCCACTTCCATATCTACACACTTTGCTCCATGTTCCTTCATCCATGCTACTTTTTCTTTTGTTTCCCTATAGAAAGCATCAGTTGTCCAAGTCTTCCCCTCTACATAACTATAATTAAGTTTATTTAATAACTCTTTAAATAAATTACCATATTTTTGATTGACCTCTATTTCCAAACTATCTGGAATATAATGATAACTTACCCCCTCATCTCTAATTGCTTTATTAGGAATAATTATTGCTAAATCTTCTATCTCTTTATCTAATACCCCACAATTACCAAAAACAATAAATTTCTTAACTCCCATAGCATGCATATCTTCAATACAAGTAGCTGCTGCTGGTCCCCCTACACTCATCATAAATACTGCATAATTTGCTCCCTTATATGAAATTTGATATATTTCCTTATTCATATCCGTATAATCTAATGAACCTATCTTTTTTAAATGATACTTATCTCTTATTTCTTTAAATAATATATGTGAATAACATGCTATTGCTATACTAGGCATATTATCTATCTTCTTAACAAAATTACAAGGATTTATTACAGCCTTTTTTTCTTCTGAATATCTAATCATAATAATCACTTCCCAAATAAATATAACATAATTAGTTATTAATTACAATTATATTATGTTATAATTAATAATGAAGGTGATAATATGAAACTAGTACTAGCAAGTACCTCTAAAATTAAAAATGATATTTTAAATATCGTTGGTATAAAACATTCTAAAATTGATAATACCTTTGAAGAATACTCAGAAAATAAAGATAATGTCTATCAATATGTAAAAGATTTGTCGTTAGGTAAAGTTAAAAGTATTATTGATAAGGTTGATAAAGGTATCATTTTAGGAGTAGATACTATCGTATATATTGATAACACTATTCTAGAAAAACCCAAAACTATTGAAGAAGCACGTCATAATTTAGAAATATCTTCTGGTAAAACCACCTCTGTTATTACTGGAATAGCCCTTATTAATAAAGAAACTAATGAAATAATTCAAGATTATCAAGAAACTAAATTAACTCTTAATAAGATTTCTAAAGAAGATATTGATTATTATATTCAAAATGAACCAAATATTATGAATGTATCTGGCTTTTTAGTAGAAACTATTGTTTCAAACTTCATTAAAAATATTGAAGGTAGTTATTATAATATTTTAGGTATGCCCGTTGAAAAAATATATGAACATATCTTAAACTGGAATATTCATTTAAAAGATTTAGAAGAATAATTCTCTATATAATAACCAAAAATAAATATTCTCATAAACTATAAATGAGGTGTATTTATGTATAATTGGTTCATTAATTTAAACTATGTTTATCAAGCTTTAATAGCAACATCATTTACTTATTTTATTACTCTTCTTGGTGCTTCTTTAGTCTTTTTCTTCAAAAAAATAAGTAAAAATGTTATGGATGCCATGTTAGGATTTGCCGCTGGTGTAATGACTGCTTCTTCTTATTTCTCACTTTTATCCCCCGCTATTGATACTAGTAAATCTTTAGGATTAAATCCTTGGTTAATTCCTGTTATTGGTTTCTTTTGTGGCGGATTATTACTCCTTTTAGCCGATAAAATATTTAGTAAATTATTAAGTAAAAAAAATAAACGTGTCTTAATGCTTATCTCTTCCATAACCATTCACAATATTCCTGAAGGAATGGTTGTCGGTATTGCCTTTGGTTCTACCTTTTATGCTCTAAATGGGGCTACAACCTTATCTGCAATTATGTTAGCAATTGGTATTGGACTTCAAAACTTTCCTGAAGGAACCGCTGTTTCAATTCCTCTTCTTCGCGAAGGAATGTCTCGAAAAAAAGCTTTCTTCTTTGGTCAATTATCGGCCATTGTTGAACCCATCTTCGGCGTAATCGGAGCTATTCTCGTCATAAAAGTTCAAATCCTACTTCCCGTCTTTTTAGCTTTTGCTGCTGGAGCTATGATATATGTTGTCGTTTCCGAATTAATTCCTGAAAGTCAAACAAACGAAAAAAAAGAACTTATGGCTATTTTTACAATTATTGGTTTTTCCATTATGATGATTTTAGATGTTGCTCTAGGGTAACATCTTTTCTATTGCTTAAAAGAAGTAATATAAGCTTGTGGTACTACCCCTTGTACAATATTCATAGAAAGAGGAATAACATTACTAATTCTAATAATTTTACTAACAAATGGTAAATATATTCTTCCTTCAACCTCTAAAAATACCCTTGTTTCTATATAAGCATTATTAATACCATATGGTTTTACTTCCGTTTCTATATTACTAATAATACTTCCATTCATTTCTGTTTTAAATTTAATCTTCGGCCCAACATTTCTTAAAAAAGAACTATTAAATATTGCTCCATATGGAATTTCTTGTATCATATAACCATTCAAATAAGACTCCTCATGTTCCATAAATTTCTCTAAATTATTCTGAATATTACCCGTTATTTCATTAATTAATTTCGTAGCCTCGTAAGTATTATAAGTAACCATCTGTATTTCTTGCTTTTCATTTTTTTTAATATTGATTAAATCTTCATCAAACTTCATATCATTTGTCGAATCATTTATAATTGTCGTAACTACTTTTCTAAGTTTATCTTCAGCCATTGGTACAATTACCTTATCCACCTTTGAAGAAAAATACTTCACCACAAAAATAGCACTTACTACCGCAAAGAAAATAATTATAACTCCTCGAGAAAAAAATTCACCTAATTTATTTTTTTTATAACTTCTAAATCTCATACTTAATTATATGAAAAAAGATAGTATTATATCTACTATCTATTCACTATATATAGTTGTTTGATCATATTCTTCTTTAACATACTTAATTAACTTACTAATTGTTTCCGCTGAAGGATTCGTATATTCTTCTAAAGAAATACCTGATTTAACAAAGTCTTCTTCGTCAAATTCCCCAATTTCTCCAATTATTAAATCTCTTTCTTTTCTGTATTCATCTAAGCTTTTTTCCATATATTCACCTACAACTCTAAATTATGATAAACATCTTGTACATCATCGATATCTTCTAAAGCTTCAATTAAAGAAATAGCTTTTTCTTTTGTGGCTTCATCTAAAGAAATATAATTATCTGGTATAAAAGTTACCTCACTAATTAAATATTTATCATATCCCATTTTATCTAATGCATCCTTAACTGTCAAAAATTTATCTGGTTCTGTATATATTGTAACATCTTCATCTACTGAAACATCTAAAATATCAAGATCCAATACATCTTCCATTATTTTATCTTCATCGTATTGTCCTTCTAAAACAATTAAACCTTTTCTATGAAACATATAACTAACTGATCCAGCTGTTCCTAAATTACCATTTCTTTTAGTTAAAGTACTTCTAACAAAACCAGCTGTTCTATTTTTATTATCTGTTAAACAATCTATAATTATTGCAATACCACCAGGACCATATCCTTCATACCTAATAGCCTCATAACTATCTGTTGCTCCCTTACTAGCGGCTTTAGCAATTGCTGATTCGATATTTGCTTTTGGCATATTTTCACTTTTACATTTTTCAACAACCATTCTTAAGCTAGCGTTATTAGCAGGATCTGGATCTCCTCCCTTAACTGCAACATATAATTCCTTAGCTAATTTCTGAAAAACCTTACTTCTAGCAGCATCTATAGCTCCCTTTTTTCTTTTGATTGTTGACCATTTACTATGTCCTGACATATTATCACCTCTTCACTTAATTATCTTATCATAAATTTCTTAATTATTACAAGTTTTTTCTATATATTAACTTAAATAATCTAAAAGAATTGGTCCTAGTATTATAAATAGTAAAAGTGGTATAAAGAATAATACTGATATTACACTAATTAAAATAGGCACCTTACTAATCTTTCCCTTTACTTCTAATTTTCTCTTTTCTCTTAAATAATCTACTTGTTGATATAAATTATCTATAATACTATTACCATATAAATTAGCTTGTGTTAAAGATAAAACTATATTATTAATCGTATCAGATGGTATTCTCTCTTGCATATCTCTTAAAGCCTCATTCAAACTCTTACCAAAACCTACTTCTCTTACTGCTTCTTTAAATTCATCTGATAAAATACCACTAACATTTCTCGTCGTTACTTCTATCGCTTCTACTAAGTTTCTACCAGTTTCTAATGATAAAGTTAAAACCTCAAAAAAATGCATAGCTTCATTTTCAAGCGTAATTACTCTTTTCTTTATCTTATCATCTAAAACAATCTTATTAAATAGAAAATGATATATAATTGTTACTACTGGGGCTATTATATACCCATATCTATTCGCATAAATAATAAACAAAAATAATATTACTGAAGATAACAATCTCCCTATTATTAAATCTTTATAATCTAACTTATTACCTACTCCCAATAATTTTACCTTATCACTTATCTTCTTAACATAACTCTTACTATATAACCTATTTATAAAATCTTCTTTATTCATCAGTAATTCACCTTCACAATCCTATCAAGTAAATATGCATATATTATAAACATAATAAATATAATACCTAACATAATATATCCGAGAGTACTTTCAAAGAATGGATCAAAATAATTCGGATCAAATAAATAAATAATAAGTACAAATAAAATAGGTACAATAAGTAATATTCTTACTACTAATTTAGATACTAAAGTTGAATTCTTAAGTTCTTCCTTCAGTTTCTTTTTATCAAATAAAGTTCTCTCTATTGAATCAAAAACCTTAACAATATTACCACCAGTTCTATTAAGTATTGTTAAAGATGAAGATAAATATTCAGCCTCCTCTATATTAATTCTTCTAGCAAATCTATCAAATACCGTATCAACAGACATTCCATATTTCATCTCATCATATATCTTTTTAAATTCAAAATTAATTGGTTTGGGTAATTCATTACTCGCTATTTCTACCGCCTGAATCGTAGATTTTCCAGATTTAAAAGCATTATTCATAATAATAACTGCTCTTAACATATCATTTTCAATCTTCTTCTTATTAACTCTATGTCTAATTATCAAAAATAAATCTAATGAGAAAAATCCAAATAAAAGACTAACTATAATTTGTAAAATAGTAATAAACCTTCCTTGAATAGCATTTCCTATAATTGTTAAAATTACAAATATAATTGCTAAAATCACCTTATGTGTTACATAATCAACGGCTTTTACTGAAGAACTAACTACATATTTATCATATCTTTTTATTAATGTTGGAAATAACTTCTTCATTTTTTTTCTTTGCATCTTAACAAATTTTATATACTTTACAAACCATTTATCAAATAAAGATAAATTTTCATAATCTTTACTATACTTAACACTATATCTAGATATTCTCTTTTCTAACTTAACAGCATTATTAAGTCTAATAAACAAAGTGATAATTGTTACCACTAAAAATACCAATATTATCTGTATAAAAACAATCAATAATTTTTTATCCACAATTATCACCACCTATTTATATTCTTTCACTCGTATCAACCGGTATCTTACTATTATCAATACCTTCTCTAACAATATATTTCGCTACTAAAAATGAGCATACACATATAATTAACAATAAAGATATATAACTAATCATTTTATATCTACTAGTACCATTCATCTTATTCACCAAATATATTATCTAAAACAATTCCTTTTCTTTTAATTTTATCATATACCTTTGGTACACGTTTATAAACCACAAATTCTCCAATAACATTTCCCTGATTACTAACTCCCGTTTCTTTAAATGAGAATATTTCTTTTAAAGAAACTTTATCATCCTTAAAGCCTACTACTTCTTCAATCGAAGTAATCTTTCTTTTACCATCACTAAGTCTTTCTATCTGAATAACTATATTAATAGCCTTTTCTATATAATTTCTTATAGCACTAACTGGCAGTTCCATATCATTCATCAGCATCATCGTCTCAAGTCTATTAATCGCATCTTCTGGACTATTAGCATGTAATGTTGTAATAGAACCTTCATGTCCAGTATTCATAGCCTGTAACATATCAAAAGATTCTTTTCCTCTTACTTCTCCAACAATTATTCTATCAGGTCTCATTCTTAAAGAGTTTCTAACTAAATCTCTAATTGTAATTTCTCCTTCACCCTCATAATTAACCATTCTAGTTTCAAGAGAAATAACATGTGATTGATGAAGTTTTAATTCTGCCGCATCTTCAATAGTAATAATTCTTTCCTCATCATCAATAAAACCACTCAAAATATTTAACAACGTTGTCTTACCACTACCAGTACCTCCAGATATAATTATATTTAATTTTGCTCTAACACAGGCTTGTAAAAACTGGGCCATATGGGCCGTCATTGTTCCCATACGAAGCAAATCATCAATACTATTCATCTGCTTTGAAAATTTTCTTATAGTTACTACTGGTCCCTTTAAAGATAATGGTGGAATAATCGCATTAAGTCTTGAACCATCTCTAAGTCTTGCATCTACCATTGGATTAACTGCATCTATCGTTCTTCCTAAAGGTTGAACTATTCGTTGAACAGTTCTAATTATATGTTCATCATTAATAAAAGATACTGACTCATCTTTAACAAGCTTACCATCTACTTCAACATATATCTCATTTGTTCCATTAACCATTATTTCAGTAACCGTATCATTATTAAGTAAATCTGTCAACGGTCCATAACCATTTATTTCATTCTGAATTAAATTACATATATGATTACGTTCCATCGAACCAAGTTCATAATCTTGTAATACTTCATCTATCTCATCGTTAATATATTGTTCCAAAGAAACATTTTGTGGTATCTTATTATTGATTAAATTCTGTACAATCTTAGTTCTAAGTTCATCTAGTTTTTCTTTATCCGAAAATACTTCATAATCTTTAACATCAACTACTTCTTTTTCCTTTTTCTTAACATTAAACTCTCTTAATAATGTTCCATTACTACTCATTTTCTCCCTCCTCACTATAATTGATCAAGGAAAGAGCCAATTTATTCATATTAGCAATATCTGCCCCATTAAACCTTGTAATAAATTTATTAAGCGTTAATATTTCTCCATTTAAAACATATTTATCTATATTCTTTATATAAAAATTTCTAGATATCGTATAATCAACATTTCTCTTAATCATATTTCTAATATCAAACAAACTTATATAATCTCTTCCAGTATCTCTAGAATTATTTAAAACTATCTTATAATTCTCTTTATCCATTTCCTTAAAAATACTAACTAAACTCTTCATATTCTTTAAATCTACTAAATCATTAGTAATCACAAAAGCACTACAATTTGAAGCATCCAATGCTACTAAACAAGTTTCATCAAGTGAATGTGAAGTATCTACCAACACCACATCGTATTCACTTTTAGCTAAATCAAATATCTGCATTAAGTATTTACTTTCCATTTTTGAAACATCACGTGGATCTTTTGGATTTGCTAAGACACTAATACCACTATTATAAGCCGTTACGTAATCACTTAAAGATACAGACTTATTATTACTAAGAGCATCTACAAGCATATATATATCTCTCTTATTATTAATATTTAAACAAGTAGCTACTCCCCCTGCATACAAATCTAAATCAATTATTAAAACTTTCTTCTTCATAAGAAAATATAATCCAGCTAAATTAAGTACTAATGTCGTCTTACCAACCCCACCCTTAACTGATGAAATTGTCACTATCTTACCCTTTTCATTCATAACTTTCACCTAATTTCTTTCGATAACTTTTTTATTATTATCTATATATCCAATATAATTTGAATTAATTTTAACCAAATTACTATTCTTAAACAAAATAAATTTAACTTCTTCTTCTAACTTTACTTCTATTTTTTCATCTTTAATATCTATCTTTTTAATATTTATATCACTATTATTCTTACTTATAATATCATTAATAATTTTATATGGATCACTATCTATCTTATCAAGCCCATACGAAATAGCAAGTTTATTAATATTATCCATCTCTGTCTTTTTCAAAACCATCTTTCCTATATCTACAACCATTACTAATATGAGTAATATTATTGGTATGACTAATACAAATAAAACTAAACTCTGTCCTCTATTATTCATTTGGAATATACCTCACTACTTCTATCTTATAAGGATTTCCAAATACTCTATTTAATCCTGGAGTTATTGTTTTTATATTCGTAGATATTGTAATTTTTTCATAATCATCTATTACTGAAAAGTCTATAAATACATCGGGATATAATAAAGAAATATCAGCTATACTCTTACCATTTCTATATAACTCTAGTATATCATTACTCTTATTTTCTAAAGTATTTTTTTTCGTATATATCATTCCAAAATCATACACAACCATTACTAAAAATATAAATAGTGGTAATATAAGGACAAATTCAACTAATGCTTGACCACGTTTATTCATAACTACCACCCCTATCTTCTATCATAATAATTATATCATTACCATAAAAAAAAAGAAAGAATTATCTTCCTTTTTTATTATTATTTTTATTTCCAGATATCTTTTTTTCAGGGGTTTCTTTTTTCTTTGGGGTAAATTCTTGATTTTTTTTCATTTTATCGATATCTTTATTTACTTGTTTTGTTTCCTCATCATCTTTATCATCTTTAAAGATTAAATATATAAGTCCAGCAATTACAAGTAAAATCAAAATAATAATTATAATTCTAGAAACACTACCTTCTTTCTTAATTTCCTCATCTGGTTCTTTCACATCATCATCTTTTGGCTCTACTGGTGCTACATTATCTGAAATATTATCATCATCACCATTTGTCGTATTATCTTGGTAATTAGTTGGTGTTGGTTGTGGAGCTTCTTCTCTAACAACTATAACTGTATAAATTAATTCATCACCATTTTCAGCGGTTACTACTATTGTAATCTTATTTTCTCCTACTTCTAAAGAAGAAGGCATATTTACTGCTGAAACTGTCGCTGTAGGATTTTTAACAATAACTGATACATCTACACTTGTTACATCATTACTAACTTTTACCTCATAACTTAATGTACCATCAACTAATTCAATTACTTTATCACCTACTATTAATGACTCTAAAGTATTATCACTTGATTTATTAATAGTTACTTCTAAAGAAATATCATTATTTAAAGCAACATAATAAACATTTTCATTAAAGTATTCACTATCTTTAATACTAACATTACCAGTACCAGCTTTTAATGCTTTAAAAGTTAAAGTTAACAATACATAATCTTCTGGAGTAGTTTCTTCTTGTCCATCTTCCGTTTCATTAACTGTCCCAGTTAAACTATCATTAGTTAAATATAAATACTTACCTTCATATATATTTCCAATAAATTCTTCTTTTTCTGTAACATCAACTAATTCAAATAAATCTTTATCATAATCAATTATTCCAGCAATACCACCTAAAGCGTATTCATCTACCGTTACTACATAATCAACCGTAAATTCATCTCCACTAGTAATATCTTCACTATTATTTTTTAGTATTGCTTCAAAAGAAACTTCTTCTTCTTCTAGTGAAACATTCCAATCATTATTTTCTAATACTTGATTAAAATATAAAACATCATATATATTTATTTCTTCATCTTGAACTAAGTCTCCTACTTCTAAGTTAGCTTCATCTCTACCAATAACTTGATTAATTAGTAATAATAAATCATCTTCATTAATAATATTATCATTATTCAAATCACCTGATAAAATGCACTTATAAGTAATTGTTAAATCATCTGAAGTTAAAGATATAACTGTTGAATTATCTACTAAAATATCACCAAAGTACTCCTCTATTTTAAGCTCTGGATTACCATCAAGTGCTTCTATATAATCAGCCATTAAATCTTTACTAGTACTATTACTTATTACATAAGATATTTTATCATTATTTTCTATAGCCTTATCTAATATAGAAATTAGTTCTAAAACAGAATATCCCTTATTATCAGTTAAAACTGTCAATATTCCATCTTTTTCATTTCCGAAGAAAGCATATCTACCAATATAATCAGTAAAATGTGTTCCAATCACTGTATTAAGTACTTCGGCATTATCCTTATACTCATAATACATATAATCGATATCACTACTAAATACGACTTCTTCAGTATTTTCATCTAACATAGTTACTTCAAATACTTTATTGTATTCTCCATATAATAATCCAGTAAATTCACTTGTAAATGAAAATTCTTTTTCTAGTAAATCACTAGCCGTATATTCTACTCCTTCATAAGTAAATTTACTACTTGGAGCATAACCACCTAATAATAGTCTAGCTTTAACATCTACAGAAGATGTAATATTGTATATACCATCATTCTCTACAATTTCTATTCCTTCACTATCATATAACTTATAACTTAATCCTCTAGCAAATTTTATATCTTTAGATAATGTTACCGTACCTAATTCTTTTGCTGAAGTATTATCAAATAGCGAAACACTTGCTTCATATAATCCATCAAACTCTACTGAACTAAGTATTTGCGTATCCATTACTACAGAATTCTTAATTTCTCCAAGCGTAACATCTTTAGTACTTACTAGTGGTTCTTTTGTTGCTGTTTCACCATCTAAATAAGTATAATTTTCTTTAAGCGTTAATGTCGCTTCATTATTTTCTTCATCTACTAATAAATCTTCCAATCCAGAAATCTTTATTTTATTATTATCAAGTAATTCTAATACAAAATCATCAGTTTTTTCATAAGCAAAAACCATTGATAAAGGCATTAAATTAGTAAATAATAATCCAAGAATTAGAAGAATCTTAGTAAACTTACTTAATTTTTCTTGAATCTTTTTCATTTCTACCTTCCTTTTCTATTTATTGTGTACTTTTAATTTAGTTCCCCTGATAAAGCACCTCCTCATGATAGCCACATTACTATCACTATCATTCAAATTAATTATAGCATATTCTTTTTGTTTTTCTATATACTTGACATTAATTTTACATTTAAAAAGAGCATTAATATGCTCTTTTGTTCTTTATTTCTTCTTGAATCATCTTAATAAACTCATTTTTACCTAAAGTCACCAATTCTGTAGAACCAAATTTACGATAAGTTACTTTATTTTCTTCTTTTTCCTTATCCCCAAGAACCAACGTATAAGGAATTTTCTTTGTTTGACTTTCTCTTATCTTATAACCAAGCTTTTCATCTCTAGCATCTACCTCAGTACGTAAATTTAATTCCTTAAATTCTTCATCTACTTCATGAGCATAATCTAAATGATATTCATTATTAACCGGAATAATATTTACCTGAACAGGACTAAGCCATGTAGGAAATGCTCCCTTAGTCTCTTCAATAATAAATGCCGTAAATCTATCAAAAGTACCAAGTATAGCCCTATGAATTACTACTGGTATTTGCTTATTACCATCTTTATCAATATATGATAATTCAAATCTTCTAGGTAACAAGAAATCAAGTTGACAAGTTGATAAAGTTACTTCAGGTCCGACAGCTGGTTTTACCTCTACGTCCAACTTAGGTCCATAAAATGCTGCTTCTCCAATAGCTTCATAATAGTCACAACCTAAACTATTTAATACCTCACGAAGTTTTGCTTCCGCTTCATTCCACATATCATCATCATCAAAATATTTTTCCTTATCCATAGGATCTCTTAATGATAATCTAAACTTATAATTCTTAATACCAAAATCCTTATAAACATCTAATATCAAAGATACTACTTTTTTAAATTCATCACCAATTTGATCCGGTCTAACAAATAAATGTGCATCATTTTGACACATACACCTTACTCTTTCAAGACCTTTTACTGCTCCACTTGCTTCATATCTAAAATCCGCAGCAAATTCGCCAATTCTAATTGGTAAATCACGATAAGAATGTAATTTATTACCATATACCAACATATGATGTGGACAATTCATTGGACGAAGTACAAATTCTTCGTCATCTACCTTCATTGAAGGAAACATATTATCTTTATAATGTTCCCAATGTCCAGAAGTTTTATATAAATCAACAGTTCCAACACAAGGAGTATAAACATGTAAATATCCTAATTTTTGTTCTTTTTCATAAATATAATTCTCCAGTTGCTTACGAATAATTGCTCCATTAGGAAGCCATAAAGGCATTCCCTTACCAACTAAATCATGTGACATAAAAATATCTAATTCTTTGCCTATCTTTCTATGATCTCTTGCTTTAGCCTCTTCTATTTCTTTTAAACAATTATCCAAATCCTCCTGATTTTCAAAACATACTCCATAAATTCTCTGAAGCATCTTATTTTTAGCATCACCCTTCCAGTAAGCTCCACTTACCTTAAGCAATTTAAAATATTTAAGTTCTTTTACACTATCTACATGAGGACCACGACATAAATCCGTAAAATCGCCCTGCGTATAACAACTAATTACTGTTTCATTTTCATCCATTCTCGAAATCAAATCAATCTTATAAGGATCATTTTTAAACATATCAAGAGCCTCTTCTTTAGATAATTCATGACGAACTATCCTTTTTCCATCCTTACTAATTTTCTTCATTTCCTTCTCAATTTTTTCTAAATCATCTATTGTTATTACCGTATCACCTAAATCAATATCGTAATAGAAGCCTTCTTCTATTACTGGTCCTACCCAAAACATTGCTTGTGGGTATAGATGCTTTACCGCTTGTGCCAACAAATGTGCACAACTATGATTCATTTTACTTAATTTTTCATTTTCCTTAATATTTATCATATCATTCACTCTCCTTCATATAACTAAAAAACACTCCCCTTATAAGGAGTGTATATAAACACGGTACCATCCTAATTTGGTCTTAATTTAATTAACGAGATTATATCCCGGCTATCTTTTCAGTAGCAACTCCTAGGTAGTAATCATATCATCTTCATATTAGTTTCCACCACCCACTAACTCTCTCTAAATCTAATAATATAATCGTATCCTAATCATAGTTTTTCTTGATTCGCAAATTATTATATAACTTTTTTTATAGTTTGTCTAGTATTTATTTCACTTCTGGCATATCTTTATTAAATAATACGTCACTATATATAGTCTTTCCCTGTTCCTTGCATAATTCACTATATTTATCATCCCAAGATAACTTATAAGAGTCTTCTATTCTAAGTCCTAACATTGATACCCATTTCTTAACATTATCTTTAATCATATCAATATCATCACTATCTATTTTATTTTCTACCTCTAAACAAATACCAAATGGATATCTATCTATTACTACCTCTACTTCATCATTTTTAAATACATGACGATATCTCTCATAACTTTCTACTCTTACCATATGAAGTGTATCACTAACTAACTTTATCAAATTATTATAATCTTGACTATTAATACCAACTTCTATTTCCTCCTCTTGATTAATATCATCTTGTTTTACTTCTCCCATTCTCTTCTTCCAAGATATCATACATTTACTATCATCTTTTCCTTTAGTAATTCTAATTCTAAATCTTCCATCTATCTCTTTAGAATAAAAATCATATTCTTTCATCGGATGATTATATTGAATAGTCTTCTCATAAAATTCTCCCTTATCCAAAAGACTAGTCCTATCTTTAATCAATTTCGCTAATTCATCATACTTTTCATTATTATAATAATATCTAACTTCTAATTCCATCATAACCTTCCTGGATTATTTCTTATCACTAAATATATCCTCTCTCTTAATAATATTCTTATCTATCTTTTCTAATAATACTTCCTTCTTAATAGGTTTAATCAATATATCACTAAAGCCCATCTTAATATATTCTTCATTATATTCATACTTATTATCTTTACTTAGTAAGATTACTGGTATATTAAAATTTCTTATTTTCTTAAGATTCTCAAGCATTTCTTCTCCAGTAATGGTATTGAGTTCTTCATCTAATAATATTAAATCATATCTATTCTTAGTAACAATCTTTTTATAAGCATCTTTCCCATTTAATGAATAATCTATTTCTATATTACTATTCTTAAGTAACTTCTCTACTATTTTTATACTAGATTCACTATTATCTATTACTAATATCTTCTTATTATCATATATTTCTTGATATTTCTTTTTATCTTTATTATTATTCTTATTTATCTTTTGATCAAGAATAATATTTATTTTATTACCAATACCATAATTAGAAGTTATTACCATAGCTCCATTCATAAGTGTTATTAATTTATAACTTTCAGATATATTCTTATCATCTACTTTTATCTGTTCTAAATCACTACTCTTAATCCCCATACTAGAGTCTTCTATCGTAATTATTAATCTTACTATATCACCTTTAATAATTGTATTAATATCAAATTCTACATATCCCTTACTAGTATCCTTAACACAATATGTAAGTAACTGACTAATTACTTTCTTTAAATTTATACTATCTCCATATAAAGATTCTGGTATATTATGTTCTATATTAGTTCTAAATTCTAAATTCTTATTCTTACAAATTTCCGTATAATTACTTATAATACTCCTAAGTAATAACTTTAAATTATAACTACTATTATATATCTTAATATTAGCCGAATCTATTGCTGATACATCTAAGATATCATTCGTCATCATTCTAAATTTAGAAGTCTCTCCCTTAATATTCCTAGCACTATCTCTATCAAATTCTATATCATCACTATCTATTATATTATCTGCTTCATTATCAATATTCTTAGTAGTAGCTCTAATCTCTTGTGTCATATTATATAAAAACAAAGTCTTCTCTTCATTAGCATTATCACTTATCTCTTTAGCTTCATGCATTTCTTTAAGTAGTTTCATATCTGGATTCTCTATCGTATGGTACATAATAGCTACAGTAAGTGTTTCAACATAAGTCATAATCAATAATCCAGGAATATTTTTTTGAATAATAATTCCCAAAACTATTGCAACTAAAAATATAAAAATAGGTATATATCTTTTATTACTTAAATTTTTTCTATTTATAAACATTAATAAAACTATTATAAATATCAAAACACCACATATTGTATAAGTAAAATTAACACTAGGCCCTTCAGTATATCTAACTCTAAAATTATCTTGTATTACTAAAATGCATTCCAAATGATATATAAAATAAATACTAACTACTGATATCAATCCTATAAGAAATTTTAAATTATTTTTATACTTACTAAGTACATTAATATTGACTGATATATATAAAACATATATAGTAAGAATTAATGTCCATATTAAATTATACACCAAATAAGTTTTCAAAATAAAATCACTAACTTTTGGTAATGTATTACTAATATAAGATGCAAATGTACAATCAAGTTCTAATACCAATCCCAAAAGATTAGAAACCATCAAGTATTTATATATTCTTGTTTCCATTGATTTAATCGGCTTTTTAACATAAAATGTAATAACTGTCAACAATGCAAAACCCAAAGCCGCTATTGGAAAATAAATACCACTAGCCATCATATCACTCCTATCATATAAATTGATTATATCATAATACTCAAAAAAAGAGAATAAACTACTGTTATTCTCTAAACTATTTTTCTAATTTTCTTATTTTAATATTTTTCTCTTTCTCATATTCTTCCGAAGCCATCTTTTTAAGCAATTCATAATTAATCTTTTCAGCAACTTCTGTTCTAGGTAAAGTATCTAAAAAGCTAACTGATTCAGGTATTTCATAGTCTTTCAAAGTAATACTTTCTTGTGTAGTTATATCATAAAATGTTTCATGACATTTATTAATTATATATTCTTCTACTTCTTTAGTAGGCATTACTCCATCTTTAAGTACTACATAAGCTTTACATTTATATAAACTATCATCATTAGGTTTAGGAACAATAGCACAACTATCAACTATATCTATATTAGAAACCACTAGTTGTACCAATTCACAATATACTTTATTTAAAGTATTTATAATAAAGAATCTAGAAGATCTACCTATAAGAGTAAAATATCTATCTTCATCTAAATATCCAATATTACCAGTCTTATAATATCTTTTTCCATTAATTGTTGTCATTACTTCTTCAGTTTTTTCAGGTTCTCCATAATATCCCTTAAATACATGTTTACCTGAAGTACATAAAACTCCAGTCTCTCCATATTTTACTTCTTCCATTGTATCTGGATTAACTATTAAATATTTTGGACCAACTACTAATTGTCCTACTGTTTCAGGACGATATGGTACATTCATTGCATTAGTACTACAGCCTAAAGTTTCACCAGTACCTGAAGAATTACTAATCGTAGCATTTGCTCCATGTTCTTTAAAAAACTCAATTGCAGCATGTGATTGATTAACTGACAAGTAATCTCCACCTGACAAATATATTTTAAGACCAGGAAGTTTTTGATCTTTTGGTAAATTTCTCTTTGTAAGTTCTAAATGAGCTGGACTGCCAAATACTAAATGTGGATTTTTACTATAATAGTAAGCAATATTATCAGGACTTAGATTAGGTGTTAAAATTACTTCTCTACCACTCAAAAATGTTTGTAATACTGAAGCTCCAAATCCATATGGATACATAAATGGTACTACATTCATCCAACGAGAATCATCAGGAGTAACTTTAAGAACATGGGTAGAATTTTTTAGATATATACAAGAAGCAATTAAATTTTCATTTGTAAAAAGTAAACTCTTAGCTTTACCAGTAGATCCACTAGTGTACAATATTAATGCATCTTGTTTTCCTCCAAAACTCTTTCCAACTCTTCCCTTTTGATAACTTCCAACTCTCTCTAATTCATGAAAATCTACATTATCATTATTACCTATACTATAACCATTATCTTGATTAAAGTCTCTATTATTTCTTAATTTTTCTCTCATAGTAATAATATGTTTAACTTTAGTGTCTCTTTTTATATCTTCATTGTAAATACTCATATTATCAGTATTTATAAATATTTGCGATTCATATAAGTTTAAATATCTTTTAGTTTCTTCAATTGAAGCAAGTGGATTCAAATATGTAACTGTAGCCCCAATCATATTAGCAGCTTTAAATACCGGAATAGCTTGATAATAATTAGGCATAGATACCGTAATAATATCTTTAGGCTTTACTCCCAATTCAAGTAATGCTTTAGCTACTATCAAACTATCTTTTTTAAAATCATTTACATCCACTCTCAAATCCAAACAATCTACTATATTATGATTTCCCTGCAACATAAACATTAAGTCTAGTATTTGAGAAAAAGTCATTGATGGAATAATTGGATGTCTTTCAAATAATGTTGTTCCTTTCATATGTGTCTTGTCAATACTTGGATACCCTGTTTCTTTTCTCTTTGATAAATCATTAATCTTTTCTTTTAATTTAATTAAATCTTCTTTTCTCATACTACTTCCCCTCACAAGATGGTTATACTATAATAACATATTTATAATATACCTGTATATACCCTATTTTCCCATCTTCATGCCATATTCTATCATGAATAACTATATATTTCAAATATTATTTAATTTTCTTTTTACTTTCACTATATTCATATCCTGATTACTTAGCATACGATGAATATAGTTAGTTAATATCCATTTAGATTGCAAAATACCATATAACAATACACTGCATTTTGCCTTCTTTTAATTTTCTATAATTATCTAACATAAATTCTGAATCATAACTTATTTTCTCTTCTAATATACAAGGATTAATTTCTCTTATAAATTCTTGTACTAATTCTACTCCTGCCATTACTTTAGTATCACCTTTAGTCATATCTCTCTTAACACTATCTTTATAGATATCTAATCTTTTACAAAGAGCTAACGTTACATCATTAAGTTTAGTCTTCTCTACTTTTTTTATTTCCATTTTACTACCTCTATTTCTATTTTACGCGGAGTTTATCTCAAAGTAAAGAAAAACACTAGAATTTTACATTCCTAGTGTCTATATTATTATCCATTAATTTGTTTCATTACTTCATCAGCAAAGTTTTCTTCTCTTTTTTCCATTCCTTCGCCAACTTCATATCTAACAAATGAAACTATTTCTGTACCTTTAGACTCTACATATTTGTTAACTTTCATCTTATTTTCTTTAATAAATCCTTGATCTACTAAACAAACTTCTTCATAGTATTTATTAATTCTTCCATTAACAATCATTGGAATCTTTGTAGCATCTAATCCTTCATTTTCAGCTTGTTCTGTAAGAATAGTCTTCTCTTTTTCTAAAACATCTGAAGGAACTTCATCTCTATTCAAATATATTGGTTTCATTGCTGCTATTTGCATAGCTATATCTTTAGCAACTTCAGTATCTTTACTAAGAACACAAAGGGCTACAATCTTACCACCCATATGTGAATAAGTTCCAAATACTTGACTATCTTCTTTCTCTACTATTTGAAATCTTCTAAAAGATAACTTTTCTCCAATCGTAGAAGTTTTCTCAATAACTAACTCTTCAATAGTTTTACCATCATGCATTAATTTATTAGCCTCTTCAATTGTTTTAACATCACTATTGCTAAGTAATGTATCAGCAATAATATTAACTAAACTCTTAAATTCCTCATTCTTAGCTACGAAATCAGTTTCAGAATTTACTTCCACAATAACTGCTTTATTACCTTCTACCTTAGCTTCAGCTAATCCTTCAGCTGCTATTCTTGAAGCCTTCTTAGCGGCTTTAGAAATTCCTTTTTCTCTAAGCCAAGTAATAGCATCTTCCATACTACCATTAGAGGCTTCTAATGCTTTCTTACAATCTAACATTCCAGCACCAGTTGCTTCTCTTAGCTCTTTTACCATACTTGCACTAATCATGCATATTCGCTCCTTTTCAATTTATCTTAAGGCTTCAATTAATTCTTCTTTTTTCATTTTTGAATAGCCTTTAATTTCTTTCTTTTTAGCTAATTCTTTAAGTTCAGTTACAGTTAAAATAGTTAAATCAATTTTTGGAGTCTTTTCATGAACTTCCACTGGCTTTTCTTCTTCTTTTACTTCTTTAACTTCTGAAACTTTTTCTTCAGTTATTTTTTTCTTTTCTTCTTTCTTCATTGGCTTATCGTGAACTCTTACTTGTTTCTTACTTTCATCTTCAGTAACATAATCTACTACTTCTAATCCTAAAGCTTCTGCAGCTCCATTATTTAATGCTCCAAGAATAACCTTAATAGATTTAACTGCATCATCATTTCCTGGAATAACATAATCGATATTATCTGGATCGCAATTTGTATCTATTAATCCAAATACTGGAATACCTAATCTATTAGCTTCTCTAATTGCATTATATTCCTTAGTTGAATCAACAATAACAACTGCTTGTGGTAACTTATCCATCTCTCTAATACCACATAAATTCTTATTTAATTTATCGTATTCCTTCTTAAGAGCAGCTACTTCTTTCTTAGGCAACTTCTCGAAAATACCATCAGCTTCCATTTTTTCAATCTTCTCTAAGTAATAAACTCTATTTCTAATAGTCTTAAAGTTAGTTAAAGTTCCACCTAACCATCTTTCAGTCATGTAATACATGCCTGTTCTTGCAGCTTCTTCCTTACATACATCTGCTGCTTGTTTCTTTGTACCAACGAATAATATTTTTCCACCATTAGCTACAATTTCTTTAATAGCATTGTAAGCTTCTTCTAACTTTTCTGTAGTTTTTTGAAGATCCATGATATAAATATCATCTCTAGTGTTAAAAATATATTCTTTCATCTTTGGATTCCATCTTTTAGTCTGATGACCAAAATGAACTCCAGCTTCTAATAAGTAACTCATCGCTACTACTGCCATATTTTTCACTCTCCTTTTGTTTAATCTTCCAAATGTCTCATTTTTAGATATCACCTTATTATTTATGGCACTAGACATCTAAATCAACATTTGTGCTATTTTTTTGAAAAGCCATCCTTATATTATCATAAAAATTCTATCTTTTCAACCATTTTTTAATATTTTATTCTTCTTATCTAACTTATATTAATAACTTAAATAGTTACTTCCATTTTATTATCCCTAAGGGACTAACGTAGTATATAAATATATCTAAATTACTATTATCAAACAATAATATTAAGTTAAATAAAGATAGAAAGATATTCCTAACACTATATTTAAAGACATTTTATTAGTGAAAAGAAACATTCTCTTAAATAAGACAATGTTTCTATTTCTCTAATATTACTATACTCTTATTACTAAAATCTATTTTCTCAACAACTTCATTTAATTCATCTATATTTAGTGACTCAATAATTCCTACCATATCAGTTTCTATTTGATTATCAAAAATTATATTATCTATAATCATATCATTAACCATTTCAATATTTTCATAACTAAATATTTCATTACTAATTAATACTTTTTTCTTTCTGTCAAGTTCATCTTTCTTAAATTTAATATTCTTAAATTCATTATCTATTCTCTCAATAAGTTCTTTATATTTATCACTTGAATTAACCAAAGAAATAATAAAATGGGTATCGATATTCAAATTATTATAAGCTAACGTATTAGTAATAATACCATCTTTCTTACATTCTTCATCAAATACTGAAGTATCTCCAAATAATAAATTAAAAATAATAAACATATAAATACTAAGTTTTCTTCTATCCATTTTAAATTTATTTAATGGTATCTTTATCGAATAAGCTATCTTAGGAATATTCGTGTTACACTTAACAACTTCATATTTTTTAACAATCTTATCCGGTTCTTTAAATTCTTTTAATTTTATTTCTTTATATTCTTTAAATTCTTTCTTATCTTGATTTTCTTTAATAGTCTTTAAAACATTATCCATATCGAAGTTACCAGTTACCACTAAAAACATATTACTAGGATTATAAAACTTGTCATAGCATTTTTCTAATAATTCCTTAGTAATACTCTTAACTTCACTCTCTGTACCAATAATGCTCTCTTTAAAAGGATTTTCAAAAATGGTATTCTGTCTAATCTTTTCATATAAAATATCTGTTGGTCTATCATCACACATATTAATCTCTTGAATAATAATTCCCTTTTCTGATTCAACATTTTCAAAAGTCAAATACAAATTTTGAACAAAATCTAATAAAAAAGCTATATTTTCTTCAATCTTATCTATACCTGAAAATAAATAAGTTGTATTCTTAAACGTCGTATAAGCATTAGTTATTGCCCCACTTTCCGCATAAAAATCTTCTGGTTGTGGATCTTTTTCTTGAACAAAAACCTTATGCTCTAAAAAATGAGCTATTCCATTAGGAAATTTCTTAAATTTTCCCTGTTTCAAATCCTCAAATTCATTATATACAGAGCCATACTTTGTTGTAAAAGTTACATAGTTATTATGTATATTTTTATTAACATAAAAATATACATCTAATCCATTATCTAATTTTTCATAATAAATATCTTCATCTATTCTTTTAATCGTTATTTTCTTCACAAGACGCCTCCAATACAAATGATTTATACATAGATATCTTCTTACTTACTGTTATAATATCTTCCATCGTAACATTTGCCATTCCTTCAATTCTAGCCTCAAATTCATCTGCATTTACTAATTCCATTGCATAATAACCATTAATTATTCCTATTGGATTATCCAAACTAGCTTTAATTGCTGATATCATTGTTTTTTTAGCACATTCCAGTTTTTCTTTATCGACATGTCCTTTAGTGATCATTTTTAGTTCTTTATCAATTATCTTTCTAACATTATCTTGATTATTTCCATCAATACCAGCATATATCATCATAATATTATCATAAGATTTTACTATCGAATTAACATAATAAGCATATGAATTTTTTTCCCTTACTGAATCAAACAAAATCGAATTAGAAGAACCGCCCAACATTTCACTAAATATTGGTAAAACAAACTTTCTTTCCTTATCAGTTATTCCATTTAAACTATATAAAATAGCTAATTGTGTTTGATTTACATTATCTTCTTCTTTAATTACTTCTACTTTCCTAACCTTCGGTAATTCTTTTACCACTACTTCACATTCTTGTTTATGAAAAGTAGTTACCTTGAAATATTCTTTAAATATTCTTTTTATTTCGACATCATCTACTTCTCCCACAACAAAAACGTCAATTATATCATCTCTTAAAACACTATTATAATAATTTACTATATCCTCATTTGTTATCTTATTTACATCATCTATATTTCCATAACTATTATAAGAGTATGGCATATCATTAGTACTTTCTAATAATTTAAGTAACGAATATTTAACTTTATTATCCTTAAGTGATAAAATACTCTTTTCAATCTTTTTCTTACATTTTAAAACATCATTATCAAGTCTAGGATTAAAAATTAAATCAAGTAAAAATCTAATTGATTCCTCATTCATTCCTTCTTCCGTATATTTCTCATTTAAAAACCTTTCCTTAAAAGATAAAATAGTATAGTTTCCTATACGGTAATTAGATGCTAATAACTTTAAATCATACAATTTCTCTGTCTCAATAATTAAACTTTTCTCTGTTGGATAATTAAGAGATGAATTAACAATTAATTCTTTTAAAAGATTTCTAATAGTTACCTCTTCTTTTACAGTTTTTCTTCTAAAAGCTACACTAACAGTTACTGTTTTAAACTTATCAGTTTTAACGATATGTAAATTGTATGCATTCATATCATATTTTGTATATTCCATAACCGTTCCTCCTCCTTACTATTATTACCAATAATTAAAGTTTTAAACAACTTTCTAATGCTAATAAAATCATTTCATTAAGACCTTTTTCTCTATCTTCACTACTTAACTTTTCTACCGAACTAAACATATCAGATACCGTAAGTAAAGCTGTTGCTCTTTTAGAAAACTTAATAGCATTACTAAATAAAGCAAACGTTTCCATCTCTATCCCTAATACATCCTTATCATTTGCTCTTTTCTTATAATCGTATTCTACTTCATAAAAAGCATCGCCACAATAAATATTTCCCTTTACTAACCTAATATCTTTATCTTTAGCAGTACTTTCAATAACATTATTCAAACTATTATCTGAAAGTATTAATTTATCTTTATAACCACCCATAGCTTTAGCATAATTGCTATCACTATAACTACCAGTTACTAAAATAACATCTCTTAATTTTAATCTTTGTGAATATCCTCCACAAGAACCTATTCTAATAATATTTTCTACTCCATATTCTTTGTATAATTCATATGAATATATTCCCATACTAGGACAACCCATCCCTGAAGGAAAAATCGTTATTAATCTATCCTTATAATATCCCGTATAAGCTGTCATTCCTCTAACAGTATTAACAATCTTATAATCTTTTAAATATTTCTTAGCAATATATTCACTTCTCTTAGGATCTCCCGGCATTAATACTATATCCGAAATATCTTCTTTCTTACTCTCTATATGAACTGTTGCCATAAATAATCACTCCATTTCTATGTTATAAAATACATAGTTATTAATTCTTACTAATAACAACCTAATTGTATCAAAATATTCCTATCTTGTCCATTTTTTACTATGAGTTTACAATTTTTTATCTTCCCTAAAACTATAGAAATTATTATTACCAATAATAACATGATCTATTATATTAATACCATGTATTATACCTATTTCCTTTAACTTTCTAGTTACTAATTCATCTTCTTTACTTGGTGTAGCATCTCCCGAAGGATGATTATGTACACATATTATTCCATTAGCCGATAATAAATAAGCTTCTTTAAATATTTCTCTAGGATGCACTAAAGAATTATTAATAGTACCTATAAAAAGACATTTTTTGCCTATACAATAACCTTTCGTATCAACATATATACAATAAAAATATTCCTGTTTCTTATCCATTAACTTATCTTTATAATAACTATATACTAAATAAGGACTATTTATTTTTATCTTATCAAGATCATTATTATCAAAATATATTCTTTTTCCAAGCTCTACTACTGCCTTTAACTCCGTAGCTTTCACCAAACCAATACCAGTAATCTTCATTAAACTATTTATTCCTATATCCTTAAGTTTTCTCAAATCACCAATGTTTTCAAGTAATTTTAAAGATACTTCCTTAACACTAAGTCCTTTTGTACCTGTCTTTAAAATAATAGAAAGAAGTTCTTCATCGGATAAATTTTCACTTCCTAAATTATATAATCTTTCCCTAGGTTTATCATTATCCGGAATATTTTTAAATTGTATCATATATTCCCCCTCATATATATTATTACCAAAAAATATTCTTTTTACTTCAATAACTAAAAAAAGAATATGATTTTTTATCCATCATATTCTCATTTTCATAATTAATTACTTACGCTGTTAAAACTGCAGTAATACCAGTATTACCAGTAGCACTATTTGAAACAGTTAATCCAGCAGCAAATGTTCCGCCAACTTCAGCATTGTTATCAGCGCCAGCTTCTTCTAGCCATAAAACAATAGTAAATGTTTTAGTAGCTGTAGCAGTACCTTTAGCTCCTAATGTTAATACACCAGAAGTACCTAAAGCAGTAGTTAAATTAATTGGATCAGTACCAGTAAATTTATCAGTAGCTAAAGCATCAGCAGGTGCTGAAAATGCTCCATCAGCAGGTTTTCCATCATAAATAGCATAATGTAAATTTGTAAATTTACTTAATGCAGATGGTTTTAAAGTTACATATGTTTCTTGAGCTACGTTTGATTCATTACCAATTGTATATGTATATACTGTACACATTGGATATTTATTTGCACTATCATCTAAACAAGAAGTTGCACTAGTACCAATATGCTTAGCAAAATTAGCATCACTAGATTTAACTGGAATTAAACCTGTTTTAGTATCTACTGCACTATCAGCTACTAAAGTATAGTTAGCAACTGTAGCAGTACCAGTTTGGATTGCATCATCAGCAGTATTGTTTTGAGATGAGAAGTATGCAAATGTTGCACCAATTATAGCAACTACAAGTGTAGCAACACCTATAACTCCATAAAATATCCCTCTTCCGTTATTTTGTTCCATTTCTTTTCTATCCTCCTTACTATTAACATGATACCAGAATATTGTCTAAAAAGCAATATCTTTTTACGATTTTTTTTATTAACTTATGTAATTCTCAGAAACTATTGGAACATTCTCACTACCACTTTCAGTTAGTCCCATCGTAGGTAAATTAATATTAGTATTTTCGGCTGCCACGCTCTCTACTTGATTGATTAAATTATTAGGTCTAACAGTTCCAATATTTTTAATTTCCGGCATATTTGAAGCCATCTTATTACTATCAATATTACTATCTTGTACTTCAAATTCATTATCATCTAAGAAGGGATCAGTTTCACTAAATAAATCTACTGTTTTCTCTTCTTCAGGTTCTTCAACACTTATTTCCGTAGGTACAAATATCTCTCCATCAGTAGGCACTTCTACATAAAGATTACTTTCTTCTTTATCCAAAGGATTACTTACCTTAACTTCTATTGAAGAACTATCTAAATCATTAAACAAATTATCTTTATCTATTTCCTCTTTTAATTCTGGCATTTCTACCGGTATTATTTCTTCTTTTACCTCTTCTTTAGCTTTTTCTTTCTTTTTTTCTTCTTCTTCCTTTAACTTAGCAAGTTCTATTTCCGCTTCTTTAATTTTATCTCTCTTACCATTAAATTTCTTAGGTTCAAGAACAATAACCACTTTCTTCATAACCAACTTAGCTGTATCACTAGCTATCTTTACATTCATCTTTACAGGTTCAGATATTCTGACAACCAAATTAGGTTCTTTCTTATTTTCCATAGTATTCTTAGTAATTACTTCTTCTTGAATTTCTTCTTCTATAGGCAAATCAATCTTCTCTATTACTGGTTTTGAAACAGAAAACTCATCAAGTAATTCTGTTATTTCTTTCCTACTATTAGCCACTTCTAATCTTTCAAGTCTATCTTCAAAACTACTTATCTCAACAATTAATTTATCAATTCCCTCTATATTAAATTTTTGTGATTTAATAATATTAAATTGTTCTTTACATAAACTAACAAAATGTTCAAATTCATCATAAGTATCGATCTCAAGTTCATTTCTAACCTTATTTCTTTCAGCAAGAATACTATCTATATTAGCCCTTTTCTCACACAACTTATCATAGTCAGTTTCTTTATCTAATACAAGCTTATATATACTTAAAATAAATTTCTTTTCTATTTCATTATAATAATCATATCTTGCATCCTGAACATAAGATAAATATTCTTCTCTTTCAGCGCCTGTAATACCAGCACTTCTTAAGGCTTCATAAGAAGAGGTAAATGTATTCATTACATCTTTCTTTTCACTAGCCGAAATATCTATCTTATTAATTTCTGTTTCAATATCTGTATAATTTAAACTAGTATAATATGAATTATTAGCTATAACTTTATTAAAATTATCGATAAGTTCATCTTCTAATTTACTATTAACTATATCATTATTAGCTTTATTTTCATATTTTGTTTCTAATTCATCTCTTAAATCTTTTAACTTTCTATCTATCTCATTAATTTCTTTACAATTAGACAAAAATTCTGAAATATTTCTAAGTCTTTCTTTATACTCATCAAGATCATTTTCATGACTAACTTTATCTAATCCATCTAAGAAATTTGAAGTAATTTTAATATAATCATCAATAAAATCATTTCTCTCATCAATTCTTTTTTGAATTAAATCAATCAGCTCTTCCAATCTAGTTTCTTCTTCTTCCAATGTAGCTGTAGTATACATCTTACTAGCAAGAACTTCTTCATAAGCCATAGCTCTTATTTTATCGACATCTCTTGCACATTCTTCAAATTCTTTTAAGATTTCCTCTCTATTTTTAACATTTCCAAGCATAATACTAGTTCTTAAAATTTTAAACTTTTTCTCTAATATTGAATCATTAACCATTAAACTTTGTTTTATCATTCTATTTCACCTCCGTATTACATAACCTTCTTAAAGTTTTCTACGCTTTTTAAGACATTTTTCTCTTTCTTTTTTTTCATTTCTTCATGCCTCATTTCTTCTTCTTTCTCTTTAATCTTATCTAATGCCGAAGATGTAATCTGACTTCTAAGAACATTTTCTGCTGCATAAGAAATACTTTCACACATCTTTAATTGATAGCATATATAAAAAGTTAATAAACTTCCTATAACTTTATTAATATCTGTCTCAGATACAAAATCTTCACCCTCATAATATTCTCCCTTAAATTCAACTGGATATAGCTGAATTCTTAAGAAATCAAATGAAGTAATCGAATAAAAGTGATTATAATAAACATTAATTTCACTATACTTCATATTATCCAAGCCATCATCTATTAATCTCTCTATCTCTGTAAATCTTTTAAAGAAATCATCTTTACTAATCTTCAAAAGTACTTTATCATCATTATAAACTATCTTACTACCTATTATTACTTTATAACAGTCAGGATCTCTTTTCAGTTGCCTTGAAATAGCAGAATTAAAACTACCACAAAAACCATAATCATTAGCAATATAAATATTTAATTTAGGACATTCCGGATCTGGTGTAATAATCTTTTTATCCAAAATTAAATTCTTATTATACATTATCCTAGTTAAAATTGCCGTAATCTCTTTACCAACATCATGATATTTTGAAGCCTCTTTTAAAGCTTTATCCATTCTAAGCATCGCCTGAAAATTCATAACTTTAACGACATTCTTAATCTTCATGGTATATCCCTCCTATAGCTTTTTATAATTCTTCTTTTGTAAATTCTCCTGTTTTAAAACTATATTATTTAAGTATTTAAAAGTAATATATGTAAAATATAAAAATATAAATATAATTACTAATCCTAATATTATCAGTAGGAATACCGTTGTATATTGATTAGTTAAATAATCATATATCATACTAGTAACATATATTGATAATGCATTTATCATACAAAATAACATATCTATAGGTATTCTTTTATAATCCTTTAAAGCTACTGAAGAACCAACCATAAAAATAACCATTACCGCAAAATATACAATATTAATACCTGAAAATGTAGCTGTACACCATATTAAGAATATATAATTTAATGTAATCAAACTAAAAGCCAATATAGATCTATTATCCATTCCTAAGAATAAACCATAAAACTTAATCTTACTAGATTTAACATTATAATTCTTAAGTGTAATCTTAAAAGTAATTGCTAATACTGCTAAAAATATTATTGCTACCAATAAGAAATTAACCATATTACCCAAGATATCAATACTTATATCCATACTAACTACCCTCTTTTATCATTAAATTAAAGACATTGCCACTATTCATATAAAAAGCCTTAATATCTTTAAAACTTATCTCTACCTCTTCACTCTTAATATCAACACTACCTTCTATTTCCCCCATAATTGGCAAATAATCTTGCATAATTAATAAATTATAATCTTTACTAACTATTCTAATTATTTTAACATGTTCATATTCTATAAGACCTTTTTTTAGATCAAATATTCTAACCTTAATTCCATCATTATTAACATTATTATCCATTATACTTACCTATAAATAAGAACTTACTCTCATCTACCCCATCATAAGTACCAATTAAAATATTTTCAACATCATTTAAAATGTCTTCAATTTTAACAAATTGTCCCGGAATATTGGTAAATGGTTCTGCTACAAACATTGGTTGTGAAAAATAATATCTTAATTTTCTCGATCTATAGAATATATTCTTATCTTCTTCACTAAGTTCTTCTATACCTAAAATAGCAATAATTTCTTCTAGTTCCTTATATCTAGTTAAATATCTAAGAACTTCTTCAATTAATTTGAAATGTCTCTCTCCTATTTTTTCAACATCTACTAATTTAGAAGTAGATTTAAAAACATCAATTGCCGGATATAACCCAAGTTCTGCTACTTTTCTATCAAGTACTATTTGTCCATCCATATAAGAAGTAATTGTTTGTACCGCTTCATCATTATAATCATCTGCCGGAATATATATAGCCTGAAAAGACGTAATAGAACCCTTATCCGTAGAACTAATTCTCTCTTCTATCTTACTAATATCACTCGCCATATCAGCTGGATATCCATTTTCAATTAATAATTCTTTAAGTTCGGTAGCTATTTCTGATCTAGCTTGAATAAAACGATATATATTATCTATAAATAATAGTACATCCTGTTGTTTTTCATCTCTTAAATATTCTGCCATTGTAAGTCCAGCATAAACAGACTTACTTCTCGATACCGGATTATCTCCCATCGCTCCAAAAACCATTCCAATTTTATCAAGCAAATTAGACTCTTTCATATCTTCATATAGTTCTTTACCTTCACGACTACGTTCACCAGCTCCAACAAAAACAGCATTAGCGTTAATTGATGAATAAACATTATGAATAAGCTCTTTAATTAAAACTGTTTTACCAACACCAGCACCACCTAACAGTCCCATTCTAAAGCCTTTTTGAAGTGGAGCAAAGAAATCTATTACTTTAATACCCGTCCATAATATTGGTGCTTCTACATCGACATCTTTTAAACTTACGGTATCATGATTTGTATTTCTCTTTTTAACACTATCAAGGGCTTTACTATCAATAGGTACTCCATATGAATCGAATACTCTTCCCAATATCTTATCAGAATATTCAAATAAAATACCCTCACTAAGTTTAATTACCTTAACACCTTTCTTAAGTCCTCTAGTTGAATGCAAACTAATACATGTAGCACTAATATTATTAATTGTAACTACCTCAAATTGGTATCTATTATCATCAGCTACCGCCAATATATCTCCAATTTTTACACTACTATCACTAAGAACTACTTCAATACTAATATCAAAAATTGAAATAATCTTTCCAACTACCATTGCACCCAACTCCTTATTTATTTTCTTCTAAAAATTTATAACTATCTATCATTTCTTGTTTCGTTTTTGGACTAAATTTATATTGTCGCAAATTATCAAGAATTCTCTTTCCATCGCGTAATCTCTTTTGTAATTCTTCACTCATTTCATCAATATTAGCAAGTTCATATATTTGTCTAACATCTAAGTATGCTAGTAAATCTATTCTAACCTTACTACCAACCTTCTTCATTATATTATCTTGAACATTACCACCAAGTCTACTTACTGAAAGTCCATAATCAATTGCCGGTTTTTCACCTTTAGCAAAATTCTTTGCCGATAACACTATCTGTCCATCACATATAGAAATAATATTCGTAGATATATAATCTGTAATATCTCCTGCTTTAGTTTCTACTACCGGAAGCACCGTAATAGAACCACCATTTTTATGCTGACATCCTTTTTCTAACAATCTACTATGTGTATAAAAAATATCAGATGGATAAGCATCACGTCCCGGAGTTTTCTTACTAGCAAGACTTATCTGTCTATATATATCGGCATGTTTCTTCAAATCATCTAAACATACCAAAACATCATATGACTGTAACATAAAAGATTCTGCAATAGATAAAGCTACATAAGGCGTTAAATAAGTTCTCGTAGGAAGTTCATCATTAAATGATGCAATAATTATCGTATATGATGCTGCTCCTCTTTTAGTAAGTTCATAATAGATATCCTTTACTTCCTTCTTAGTTTTACCTATAGCTACATATATACATAAAACATTCTTATCTTTTTGATTAACTATCGTATCCAAACAAATCTGTGTCTTACCGGTTTTTTTATCGCCAATAATTAACTGTCTTTGTCCCTTACCAATCGGATATAATAAATCAATACCTGCAATTCCTGTTAACATTTCTCTTTTAACAAGACCTCTATCCATAAGTGGTAATGGGTCATTTTCAACTCTCATTTCTACTAAATTTTCAAACTTCTTATTAGCTATTAAATCATTTCCGAATATATCGATAACCTTACCCACTGAATCTAAACTAAATAAACATTTAAACTCTTTTTTTAGTGCATATACCATATCACCTGGTTTAATTTCTTCATCTACTTTAACTAAAGCTACAATAACTCTATCAGCATATATTCCAAAAACATACCCTGATGCCTTATCCCCAATATTGACCTCTTCATAAAAAGATACTTCATTTAAACCAGTTACTTCAACATTATAATCATTTACTTTAATAACATGACCTGTATTATAAATATTTTCATTATTCTTAATACTATCAACTGTTTCATTCAAATTACTCGTTAAAATATCATCCATAATTATACATTCCTTTCACTTAAACTAAAGTCATATACTTTATTACGATATATAATCTTAATACCTCTATATATTCTATCACTAAATACCGTTTCAATATATTTACTTAGATGATCATAATTTTCATTCTTATTACCTGTAAGTATCTTTATATATGGATTATTCAAATTAACCAGTTGATCTAAATAATCAATAAAATTTTCAATATTAGGTTCATTAACAATAAGTTTAAAAGTTTCATACACCTTATATTCTTTTTTATCTAACATCTTCTTAAGTTCTTCCTCATACTCTCCAAAAGGTTTACTCTTAAGATTGTAGATTACATCACTACTAAACTTACCCCTTAAATTAAGACAAAAATCATAATCTTTTGAATCATCACATAACACCAAAAAATCTTTTACCAGTTCTTCATAATTTACTACAAAATTCTCATCAATTTTTTTATTAATCTGATATATATTCTTATCTTGATATTGCGTTGCATTAAATAAATTTATTACATTCGTATCAAATGCATACCCAACATTTTCCCTGTTTTTATTATCTTCTTCTTTTATTCCCTTTTCTTTATTCTTAATTAATTCATCAATCTCTTGTAGCTTATTCTCTTTATCAGTAATTAAATCGTCATATCCCTGTAGTTTATTAACAAAATATGATTTAGTTTGAGAATTGACAATCTTTACCGTCTTTTTAAGAATCATAAACATTAAAAATACAAGAAAGGCAATAATCAAACCAACAATTAAAAACAATATAGCCATATTAATATGTAACTAGTGGATTAAAGAATAATAATAAGAAACAAAATGCAAATAAGAACAACAAAAATACTGCTGTAATTATCAGTATTGTCATTACTGAATGTACAACATCATTCTTTGTTTCCGGATTTCTTCCAATTGCTTCAGCTACTCTGCCTCCAAGTATTCCTACCCCGATACCAACACCTAAAAAGCAAAGACCAATCATAATTCCTATGGCAAGAGCCGTATTTGATAATATAACTTCCATATAAACACTCCTTATCTATATTTTCCTATTCTCACTTAATTATATCAAAACAATTCTATATTTGTCAATTCATTTTCTCTATCGAATCCAAATTATAAGGCTTAAATAATAATACTTTTTTTCCAAAATGTAAAAAATAATTTTCCAGAATATTTATCTCCATATCATCATTTTTAACCATCACTGTTTCCTTACCCAAATCTATTACTGAAGAAACATCTTTATCATGATCATAATAAATAAGTGTATATCCTCCATCCGTACTTACATAAGACATGGGACTAAGATTAATCTTTTTAGAACCAATACTAAGTTCTACTTCATCAGGAAAGAAATATACTCCTTCCCCATCATATAAGAAGAAATAACTATAACTATTGGCCTTAGCATTAACATAAATATTATTAGTCTCTCCATCTTTTTCATATACCGTATATTTATATAACCTGTATTGATAACCATCTCTCGTCGGAAAAACAATACTCATTTCCTTAGGAAATAGCACCTTATTCAAATCTTTATAATATATTGGTGTTCCATCATACTGAATCTTCTTATCTTTAGCAGATACATCTATAATATTATCCTTTAAATTATAAGTAACTATAGCCGTATAATCAATCCTATTACCACCAAAATATTGATAAACCGTTTCTTCTACCTTATTTCTATAATTATCATACTTATACTCTCGATATAGAAAATATACTGTAACAAGAAGAACTATAACTACCATTATTGGAATTAATATTTTATATTTCTTCTTTATAAAATCAATTATCTTCTTCATAACTACCTCCCAAATCTAAAAGTATAAGCTTTATCTATCTTAAGATTTATTCCATTTGTACTAACACTATCAATATTTAGTCTAATTAAAGTATCTTTATCAATATCATAATCTTTAATATCAAAAGTTCCTATTACAAATTTACTTCCCTTACTAACATCTACATACTGATTAACCGATACATTCTTCTTACTAACTTCCATCGTATCTGGATCTACATAATTATAACTAAATGACATATTAACTAATACCTTATCTACTAAATAATTTTCATCCAACGTAACCTTATAACTCAAAGTATTATTAACTTTACTAATCTTCTGCACCCCAATTGAATAATTAGGTAACTTAGTCTTAAGAGTCATCTCATCAAAAGTATTATTAACCTCTTCATCATTTATCATAGTAGTATAAACAAATTTAAAACGATATGTACTATCTGGATTTAATGAAGCTACTACTAAATGTGTTTCATTCTTATTAAGTTCTATCTTTTCTATTCTATTATCCCTAGTAACTTCCACATAAACCGCTTTATACTCATTATATGGATCATATATAACATAATCAAAATCTATCTGTGTAAGTCCTTCAAATACTCTAACTACCGACGTCATCTTAGTCTTACTAATAATCTCTTCTATTGGCATATCTTCATAATTCTTATCATCATTCTTATTAATAACTTGATTATTATTTCCTTGTCCCTGACCATTGCCATTTCCACTACCATTACCTTGTCCTTGATTAGGTTGATTATTATCTATTACCTCATCATTATCTTTATCATTATCCTTTTTATCATCAGGCTTATACTGATTACTTGTCCCAATAATCTTCTTCAAATCAATTTCAAGATTACCATAACTAAGTATCTCATTAGCAATATCAAATTTATACTTAGAAGTTACTAATACCGTAGGACTAATTGTCTTTAAATTTAATTTATTATTAGATAATTTAGCATTTCCCATCTTATCTAACTCTACTAATAAATAATTACTAGCCTCAATACTTCTATCCTCACTAACTATCGTTCTATCGACAAGTAAATATTCACGATCCGCTAATTTATAAAACTTCGTATCCGTTACATTCTCTACAATTGTTTCACCCTTAGTATTTTCTACTTTTCCATCTTCTAAAATACTATATACATTACCATATATTTTCATCTGACCTGTAACGGTATTATAAGTAATTATCTTCTTACCTAAATCTATCTTATTATCTTTATACATTAAATAATAATTATCATTCCAACGTATCTTCAACGTAGCATCTTCATCTATTAAGAAATAATCTCTATTAATATCTTGTACTGCTGTCTCCGCTGATAAAACATAAAATATTTTCGAAGCTTTATTATATTTATAGATGAATAAAGAGAAAATACCAATAACCAGTAAAGATAAAACCATAATTATTACAAAATTTCTCTTATTCCTATCATCATATTTTCTCTTCATAATCTACCTCCATAAATTATTCTTCATCTAATCTATATTGTTGTTTACCTTCAAATACATCTAATAAAACATATCCTAAAGGTTCATCCGGAGCCGTTACTTTAAATTGTACTTTAATATTAAATACTGCTCCATTTTCATTTTTCATTCCTTCCGGAGTTATCACATAACTATAGTTATCCGTTCCAGCATATATCTCAAACTTCTTATTTTCTTCACCCTTAATATCTGTTCCACTATAAGTATTTGCTGATGATACTCCATCGACAAGATTAATCGTATAGTTTATCTCTTCTACCTTATCAAAGTTAGATCCACCTATAAAAGTAAGGGCTACACTACTTTCAGCTACACTAGCTACAACATCTTTACCAAAAGCAACTCCATAATTATTTGTCGTATATATTACATACTCACGACTTACACTAAATTCTCTATCTTCTTTTGGTATAACTTCACTATAATTATTGACATATGCTTCTCCATATATAAGTAATGTATATCTTTCATTTGGATTTAAGTCTGTAATTCTAATACTCTTATTTATTTCTCTAGCATCAAAATTATAACTATCATAATTTCCAACTACCACATAAGTTCCATCATTCCCAAGCTGTTCTAACGTACCAACTACTTCTCCGTCGGCATTAGTAAGCTTAATATGATAAATACCATTCTTTAAGGTCTCATTCTTATCTACGACATTAATATTTAAATCAATTAAATACTTTCCATCTTCATATTTAGCTTTTCTCGTTACCACAAAAGATGGTGTAGCAAGTTCTATAAGCTTAACCGAATCATCATAATTATTAAGTAAAATATTATTCTTCTCAATATTCATACTATCATTATATACATCGATTACTGCATAAGCCTTTATTACATAATTCTTATTAAATTCTAAATCATACTCTGTTATATTAGTAATATCCTCACTAATATTCTTAACATTACTACTATCTATTGTCTTTTTATATATATAGCCACCATTAATATCACAGTTAACATTTATTGGACAAAATACATAAGTAATATCAAAATTATATGGATAATTCTTAAGTGTTATCATAAATTTAAAATCTTTACTACCATAAGCATCTGGATTATTAATAACACTATACTCCTTCTTAGAATATATCTCACTAGCACTAATAGGTGTTAATTTATAAGATTCTACCTGATAACTATCCTTATATTTATCATCGAATAACTGTGTATAAACATATTTATTACCCTTATACATATAAGCATAAACATTAAAGTAATAAGTTTTACCATTTCTTAATTTATCTATTTCGGCACTAATAGTATTTAATGGATTGCTTTTATCTATCTTTACCTTCAAAGTAGGTCTAACTATCTTTGTATTATCGCCACTTTGCGCATCCTCTAAAGAACCAAAAGTCTCGATATATAAATAATATTCTCCATTCTCTTCCTGAATATCATCCAAATCTATTCCTGATAAAGTTAAATTTTTAACTTCTCCATTTAACATCTTCGTATTATCACTAACTCTAATAGCTGGCGTAATACTACTAAAAGAGAAACTATCATTATCTGTACTCATCTTCTTAGTAGATATTTTTTTAGGATTAATAATACCATAATTTGAATCATTTCCTAAACTAGTTAATCTAGTAATCTTAAAAGATGCTTCTCCATCGTAAGGAACATTATAATAATCAATAAAATTACCTCTAACTTTACATGTATAATATCCTCTAGCTAAATCGCTATCAGTATTCCATTTAGTTAAGTAGAAATTTTTGTTACCATTTTTCATACTATAAGCCGTAATTAAATAGTCCCCAATACTCTCTTTAGTACTATTGTTCTGAATAATAACATAATCATTTCCATTACAATAATCATACCCCACAATACCATTATCATAATAAGCTTCCATTTCTACTTTAATATTATTAATCTTATTCTTATCAGACTTCATTCCAGCATTTTTAAGTTCTACATAATCTATCGTATAACATCTATTTTCTGTATCGTCGACACTACACTTCGTTAAAAATCCAAATTCTCTATCTAAAGTATTTCCCAAACTATCACTAAGTTTTACTTTATACCAAGTTGTTCTATCTAATAATTCTTTATCTGTTAATACTTTAATAGTTACTTTATTATCTGATAACGGATTATTAATTATTTCATATCTAAAACTATCTCCGTCATAGTATCCTTCAAATAATCTTTCTCCCCCTTCAACATAAGGTTTAACATCTTCATCCTTATTTGAAGTCTTATTAACCGCTTTCTTATAATATAGTTCATAGTAAGTATTTTTAGATAACGAAGAAATAGTGAATTCTCCCTTAAGTGCATCTTCATTTTCTCCCAGAGTGATCTTATTCTCAGATCCTCCTAGAATACGATAATAATAAGCATAACTACCATATTCTTTATATAGTGCCTTATCATAATCACTTATTGTATAATTATAAGTAATACTATCACTAGTACTTCTAGCAATATACATCTGCACTTTCGGATTTTCCTTATCTGCTATAACATGTTCAAATACACCATAATCACTATATGTAACATTATCAGAAGTACTAGGATATCTAATTTCTCCCTTAGCGGAATCTATCGTTAATTCATAACCGATGTAGTATCCATTACCTCTACTCATTACCGTATCTTCAACCTCATAATCAGTTCCATATGTCATATATATTTCATGATCATAAAAACCAGATTCATCTAATAAAGAAGTAATATTTGAAACTGTTACCAAATTACCACTATCATCTTTTATATAGAAATCTACTCTTTGTCCATTCTCATTATAAACATATATCTTAATATCTTTCGGAATCAAATCATTGCTAACAAGTCCTGCTCTATCAAAACTAGCATGAACAATATAACCAACTACTGTATCTCCTTGAATATTTTCAAACATATATCCACTAGCTTTATTGGTAATTTTTTCAAGTCTTACCGTCGGATCTTCTACATTTTCCTTAAGTAATTCCGGAGATATCATATATGGATGAATATCATCATCTATTATTGCCCTATTCGTCGCCCTATCATCATAATAAGCTTCGACAATAATTGTGTAATACTCACTCAATTTACCATCTGAAGAAAGAGATTTAAGTGTATCTATATCTAATCCAAAGGTTTCTTCTGTTGTAATAATATAACTATTATCATAGAAATTCTCTTTTAAATTAAATTCTTCTGTATTGACAAAACTCTTAACCCCAATTGGTTCCATTGCATAAATATCTTCAATATTATTACCTGGATATATTTTTAAAGTTATTTTTCTTAAAGCCTCAGCACTTTCTTCTGGTGTTAAAGTACCAGTACCACTCTTCCCCTTTAATTGTAAAGCCAAATTTACCACATGTTTATAACTACTTCCCTTATCTATCCACTCAGCTTTAAAACTAGATAAAGTCTTTGTTGATATATTTGGTTTTGAAGTATCCGAATTTTCTAATTCATGTATTCCTTCACGATCATTTAAACTACTCTTAACAGATATCTTATACATAGTACCTGCTGTTAAACCATCTAGACTAAAATCACATTTGATTTCTGTTCCATCTACCAAGAAATCACAAGCTACTGGAAAAACTCTCGTATTGCCAATATTATTAATTTCTGTTGCTTCTACTAAAACTGAAGAAGTACCAGCACATCCCTCACGATCAGGCAATGTAACCAAACAACTATTATCGGTTAAATAGATGGTTCCTCCAACGCGGTCGTAACTTATCTTTGTATTATCCGGAACCACTGTTACAATTGGATCACTCCCCATAACAAAATTAATACTATCACTCGTAATATACTCAATATACTTTTCATTATCAAAGTATTCTATAATTACTTTATAAAAATAATTCGTATCGTTCTTAAGCTCATTTTTACCAGCACCTACCCTAACTTCTATTGGAGCAGCTGACGTATTAACAATAGGATTTATAGCCGTCTTATCAGTTTTATTCTTTTCATATATTAAATAAGTATATGATGTAATTGCACTATCATCATCCACGATATTATCTAAAGATAATTTAAAACTTCCCTTACCAACATCTTTCAAAGCTACCATCTCATTAAATGATGGTGTTTTTTTAAGGGTCATTGTTGTCAAAGTTAAATTATAAATATCTTTAAAATTAGCTGATTCTAATGAAAATTGATCAAGTACTGCTGTATATATTGAATTACTATCCAAACCATCAAACAATACTTCATGTACCCCTTCAATATTTCCTTCTAAATCTGTAATACTAATAACTCTATCTTTATATATTGTCGTATCACTTGCTTCATCATAATAACCAATCTTAACGATCTCATTCTTACCAGTTTCTTCATTAAATTTATATAAAGATAACTTAGCACTCTTTATATCTGTATTTTCTAATATACTAACCTTAAATCCTAAAGAACTATCCGTAGCATAAGCTTTTTCTAACTTAACGCCAAAATCGTTCGTTTCAAACATCTTTTGAAAATACTTTGTTCCATTCTTTTCACTAACTACCGCTAGCAAATATTTTGTCTTTGGCGATAACAAATTAACTCTAATAAGTTCATTATCATTAACTGCTATTGTATTATCAACCGTTCTACCACTATCTACATTTACCACATGTAATCTTAATATTTCATCATCTTTCTTATTAATAATATCAAATATAACATCTATATTCGTACTACCAATACTAACATCCTTTAATGATACCACCATCTCATCAGTAACTTCTGGTTCCCTATTACCATCCTGACTACCATCACCTTGATTATCGCCGCCCTGATTATCTGGATTATCTATACCTCCATTACCTTGATTACCATCACCCTGTCCATTACCATCATCGCCTTTATTATCCTCTTCCTTATCTTCTTTAGGAATAATCTCTATATTCTCATCGCCATCTATTGTAATCGCCGTAATTGACATTACATCTTCATCTAATCTAGTAATTTTCTTATTGCCAAGATCTATTACTAAATCTCCAACATATATCATTGTTCCCTCAGCTGCCACCTGATACTTAACATCCTTATTCTCAATATTGACAACACCATTTGTCGTATATACTATCTCAAAATAATCTCCTTGAATATTTGCTGTATTACCCGGTATCTTAGCATTTAATTTACCAACAACAATATATTTATCATCATTAATTCTTCCAATAAAATTATTGATCTTAATATCATTTCCTTGATTACTAATTACATAACCATCACCAGTTTTATCGATAATAGACTTACTAGTAATATTATAAAATACTACCGCCTTATCACCTTTAACTGAATCTAAATCCAATATTGCTCCATTCTTTAAAAAAGATAAAGAACCATCTGTATAATGTAAAAAGCTATCTTTAAGTACAGTTACATCTTTCTTATCAACATCAGTAAATTCTACCATTTGTGACAAATTAACATGATATCCCGTATCCTCATCAAAAAAATATCTCTCGGTTTTCTCACTAAGTGGATTAATAATATAACCACTCTTAACAAACTTATCTTCATCTTTATTAAACAAAGAAAATGCTCCTACTATAAGTAAAATAAGCATTACAATACTAGATGCTACAATAACTAAGAATTTACCATTAAATAACTTTTTCATATAATCACCTTCATATATTTTATCTACTATTCCATACTATAAAAATTATATCAAACAAGTCATTATATGTCAATTAGATAGATATATAATTTTCCCCAATTTAAAAAGCCATAATTACAAGTAATCATGACTTCTATTTATTAAAATTATCTAAATATACCCAAGTATATTAAAAATCCAAAATAAACTATAAATAATATAATATTCTTTATATCATATTTCTTATTCTCAATAGTACCTAACATATTGGCAGTAATTATACCTGATATAAGACCACCAACATGGCCCCACATATCAATACCAGGAATAAAAAATCCCATTAACAAGTTATATATAACTATCGGTACTACTTGACTTTTAACAAGAGCTCCAATATATCCACGATAACTATTACCAAAATATATTAAGGCTCCAAATAAACCAAATATCGCTCCACTAGCTCCTACCGAAGTATAATTTCCAAGACCTATAGATAAAAGTCCTGAACCAATACCACTAAATAAATATATTAAAGCAAACTTCCATTTACCAAAAAAATCTTCTACCCTAGGACCTACTATATATAAAGAATACATATTTAAAACAATATGCAATATTCCAGCATGTAAAAACATATATGTAATTAATCTATATATTTCTCCACCTCTAACTAATTCTGAATTAATAGCTCCATATTTAACTAATACATAAAAGTTCTCACTATACCCACTAGATACTAAAAACATTATAATACACATTATTATAATTAAATAAGTAATAATTGGCTTCTTTGCTGAAAATATTTTATCCATAATCTTTCCTTTCTTCTCATTATTCTGATTTATATCATCTGTAATCTTAAACAATAATTCCATTCCCTTTTCTTCATGATGAGTCTTCTTATCAATATCTGGATATATCTCTAAAAGTTCCTTATTTTTTCCTATATCTTTCATACTATTTATCTTAAATATCTTATTCTCACCATCACTAGTAAGTTCTGTTACATTATCACCTAAAGATACATAAATACTAAGTACATTCATCTTCCAAGATAATGTTTTAACTCTAAGTTTCTTAGCTATTTGCCCAGCTCTAAATTTATTAAAATCTAACTGATCATTATTATGAATATATCTAGACACAATTCTAACTATTTTGTAATCATCCTTCATATTTTCCAGCCATATTTCATCATTTATTCCATGTACTACTACCGGATTATAACCCTTTTCTGTTACAAAATAATGCACTAAATTCATAACAATAACTTCTTTTTCATCAATAATTATATTCTCCATGTATATCACCTCATCTCATGTCCATATATTATATCACTTATTCTTAAATTCTTCTAGTATTTCCATAAACCTCTTTGGAGCTTCTACCTGAAAATCCATAAATTCTTTAGTTATTGGATGAATAAAGCCAATCTCTTTAGCATGTAACATCTGACCAAATTCTCTATCAATTATCTTTCCATGTCCATACACTATATCATTTACTACTGGATGATTAATATATGCCATATGTACCCTTATTTGATGTGTTCTTCCTGTTTCCAATCTACATTCTATAAGTGTCGCACTCTTATATCTTTCAAGAACCCTAATATGTGTAATAGCTTCCTTAGAATTATCTCCTGTAACACACATCTTCTTTCTATCTTTTATATCTCTTCCTATCGGAGCATCTATCGTAGCACTATCTTCCTTAATTACTCCTGATACTAAAGCTACATATTTCCTAACTACACTCTTCTCACTTATCTGTTTAGCTAAATCATTATGTACCATATCATTCTTTGCTACCAAAAGTAATCCTGAAGTATTCTGATCTATTCTATGAACAATTCCCGGTCTAATACTTCCATTTACTTGTGATAAATTATTATTACAATGATACATCAAAGCATTAACTAACGTATGATGATAATTACCATTTGCTGGATGTACTACCATCCCAGATGGTTTATTAACCACAAGTAAGTATTCATCTTCATATACAATAGAAAGTGGTATATTCTCAGCTTCAATATCAGTTATCTCCTCATCTTGTTCCATATCAATAATGATACTATCTAAATTCTTAACTTTATAATTAGCCTTAACCTTCTTCCCATTTACCATTACATTTCCACATTCAATTAATCTCTGAACCTTACTTCTACTTATATCTACCTTATCTATTAAATATTTATCTATTCTTATATTATTTTCTTCCATTACCTTTAATTCCATAACACACTCCCATTTCTATCAGTAAGATTATTACTCCTGCGACTATAAACACATCGGCTAAATTAAATATTGGATAATTATACCCAAATATATAAAAATCCAAAAAATCTATTACATACCCATGTATTATTCTATCTATTAAATTACCTATAGCTCCCCCAAGTATTAAAGCATAACTAATCTTTTCTAATTTCTTAGTCCCCTTATTCTTATAAACGTATAAAATAATCATCATAATAATAATTAAAGATACTATAATTACCAACAATGTACTATTAGAAAAAATACTAAAAGCAGCCCCCGTATTCTTAACATAAGTTAAATTAAAAAAGTTCTTAATAATAACTTTACTTTGATTTAATATCAAATATTTCTTAACAATAAACTTACTAATAATATCAAGTAATAAAAAAACTATTGTAAGTATTATTGTCATATTATATACATCCTTTCATAACTAACTCATCTGGTAAATTAGTAATATATTTACAATCATTATCATTACATGTACTCAAACAATCCAAATTATTTCTTTCCATTAAATAATAATATACCATATCATCATCTCGATATATTGTTATTTTTGCCCCCACATTACATGTCTTATCTTTATCACTCGGATTAACTAAATCCCCTTGAGATATTGGGCTATATTCAGAATTTATTATATCATTAATCGTTATTTCAGCTTTATACACTGAAACATTTCCATGAGTCTTAGTAATCATACACCCCATCTTACTATAATTTAACTTTTTCGCATCACTACTATCAATATATATATTTATTGCATCCTTAACTGTCCCAATAAATACATTTTCACTCTTTTTCTTAGCATTACCAAACCCTGTAGTGGTAGTAACTAAAGTAATTCCCATAACTATTGCTAAAATAGCAATTACTGCTATAAGTTCTATTAAAGTAAATCCTTTTTTATTCATCTTTCTTCACCCATTTCCAATGTCTTAATTATACCATCTATAATTACGATTTTCAAACATTTTATTATCTCTTTTCTCACTATCACATCAAATTTGACATTTTTTATTTTTTTAGTATAATATTTAGGCAATTAAAGAGGTGATTTTATGGAAAAAAATACTTTTTCTACTACTGAAAATATCCCATATACTATCGTAAAGAAAATAAAAAATATAGCTATAATTACTACTGATAATTATAAAAATGCTCTAATTAATTTAGACACCAAAGAAATACTTATTTCTCCAAAAGCAACTAGATTCATTTCTACTTTCGAAGAACAAGAAATATTTCATGAAAGTGGTAAGAACAATGAAGGTAAATATTTAACATTATATGATGCTTTAAATGAAAAATTCATCGCTAATGCTTGGCCTTTAATCAAACCATTACATGACTTTATAGAAACAGATAATTCTGCTATATTACTAAATCCTCATACTAAAAAATTTCATATATTTGATCTATCACTATATAGAAAAAATCAAAGTATATTTAATACTCCTTACGATGATGCTACTTTTCTATATCAAAATTCCTTACATACTATGTATATAAGAATATGTTCTAACAACCATTATGGCCTTTATGCCTATAACGAAAAACCTCGTAATGAATCCCCTATATTTATAGAACCTACATATGACAGTATCACTAAAATTAATCATATTATTATTCTAGAAAAAGACCATAAAAAATTCTTCTATATAATCGGCAAAGAAAGCCAAATATATGGTCCCTTTGATTCTGTTGAATATAATCATATCGATAACATTGTTTGTACAAGTTTAGATGATACTATTAGTGCCTATGATATAAGTCTAATTAACCCATTACTATTTACTCAAAAAGGCTCTAGTATATCTTTCATTAAAAAATATTACAAATATTATAAAATTGGTTGTCCTTCTAGTACTATTTATTTTGTCGTAGAAGATGATCACAAACAAAGCATTGTTAAAGTAAATACCGAAAATTTATCAGTTACATCTCCAGCCATAAGCGAATATGATCATATTACCTTTAAAGATAATTGCTTTTATTTACAAAGAGATAACAAAATAGGATTCTTACAAGTACACAAAAAAGATACTTATGACGCCGAAGAAACATATATAGATGCTATTCATGATAATGCCTACCCTGTAAATGATAAATTTGCTATTACCATAGATAACAATCTATATAATATTTTAATAAGAGATAATAACACCTACATAACTCTAGTTAGAAATTGCCAAAGTTATGAATTTATCGGAGATTGTATTAAATATAAAAAAGATAATCTTTATGGTTTAGTTGAAAATAATAATCATCATTATGGCTTTGATAGTATCTTTTACGATGGTGAAAAATTTATTACCAAAAAAAATCGTTCATATGGTTTAATAATTTCCAAAGTAATTGCTATCCCCGAAAAATACATCTCAGTTGATTCCCATAAATATGGTGATAAAATATATATTTCTCTAGAAAAAGAACCCGCTAATTTTACATTTAATAAAGTAGAAAATAACACTCTTACTCCTTTAATTAATGAACCCTGTCAATCTATTACCTATTTTAAAGATTTTGCTGCCATATATTGTCCTACATGTGTTCTTATTTTTAGTTATCAAGAAGATAAGATAATTAAAAGCTTTAACTATCCCGTAAATATATCTGAATTATCTACAAATAAATCTACTGTTTACCTAATAAATAACTTTCCATACTATTTCTATAATAATACCTTAACCAAAGTACCGACACTGGTTGAAACTTACGACGTAACTTCCTATACTTATGATTTTGGTACCATTATTGTAAGTAGCAAAGACAACCCTAATTATAACGAAATAGTAGCAAGTATTGATTCTCTTCCTGAAGATTACGTAAATAGCATACTACTAAATAACTTAAAGAAAAATAAAACATTAACCAAAAAATATCATAATCTGCTACATAAATAACCTTCAAAGTTATAACTAGACAATTACCTTATTTTAAGTTAAAATATTCTTATCAAAGGAGAATTTTTATGAACATAAGTGATAAATGGCAAGACTATGAATGTCTTGCTACAGGAAATAAAGAAAAATTAGAAAGATGGGGTAATATTATTTTAAATCGTCCTGATCCTACCATCATTTGGGAAAAATCAAATAACCCTATTTGGAACAAATGGGATGGTTATTATCACCGTTCCAATCTTGGTGGTGGTTCTTGGAGTTTCCGTAAAAAAATACCCGAATTTTGGACTATCAACTATAAAGATTTAACCTTCAAAGTAAGCCCTACTAATTTTAAACATACCGGTATTTTTCCAGAACAAGCTACTAATTGGGACTATATTATTGATAAAATTAAATCTTCTAATAACCCTGAATTTCGTGCCTTAAATCTCTTTGCTTATACCGGTTGTGCCACGATGGCAGCATCTTATGCCAAAGCTAAAGAAGTTGTTCATGTCGATTCATCTAAAGGGATGATTGACTGGGCTAAAACTAATATGAAACTATCACACTTAGAAAATAATACTATTCGTTTTATTCAAGATGATGTTTTAAAATTTCTTGATAAAGAAAAAAGAAGAGGTCGAACATATCATGGCATAATAATGGATCCTCCTAGTTATGGCCGTGGACCAAGTAAAGAAGTCTGGCGTTTTGAAGATAATATTCAAGAACTATTAAATAAAGCCAAAGATGTCCTTGATGAAGATTTTTCTTTTCTTCTTATAAGTTGCTATACAACTGGAACATCTCCCACATCTTTAAAAAATATTTTAAGTTTAACCTTTCCTGCCTGCCAAATAGAAACGGGTGAAATTGGCCTACCAGTAACAGAAAATAAACTAAATTTACCTTGTGGTATCTATGGAAAAGTATCAAAATATTAATATTCTTTATGAAGATAACCATCTTCTCGTCGTAGTTAAACCATCTGGCATGCCCGTATGTCCAGATTCCTCTAAAGATATCGACTTATTGACATTACTAAAACAATATATAAAAGAAAAATATCATAAACCCGGTAATGTCTATTTAGGTCTTGTCCACCGACTTGATAGACCCGTATTAGGTATTATGGTTTTTGCTAAAACTAGCAAATCCGCTGATAGATTAACTACACAAATTAAAAATAACCTCATGTCAAAAACATATTATGCCGTTATCTGTGGTAAACTAAAAAAAGAAGCTACTCTTACTGACTACTTAATAAAAGACGAAAAAACTAATACCTCATATGTAACTACTAAAGATAAAGGCAAATTGTCTACTCTTTCTTACCAAGTAATAAAAACTATTGATAACTTAAATCTTGTTAAAATTGATCTTCATACAGGAAGACATCATCAAATAAGAGTTCAATTCTCTAGTCGTAACAATCCCTTATATGGAGATCATAAATATAATAAATTTATAAAAAAAGATGATTATTCTGATATTGCCCTAATATCTAAAAGCTTATCATTTTATCATCCCACTACTAAAGAATTACTGAATTTTTCTATTGATTTACCCAAAAAATATCCTTGGAGTCTCTTCCTATAAGGATATTTTTTATTATTAAATCTTTTAAAAATTATCTATTTAAAGTCTTTTCATTATCATTTTATTATTAATCTAACTACTGTACAACCATCATTAAAATTATCTGTTTTATATTCTAAAACATTCTTATTACTCTTAAGCGTTTCATGAACCATTTTCTTTAGTATTCCCGTTCCCTTACCATGAATAATAACAATTATTTCATTACCCAAAATAATATTTTCTAAAATAAAATCATTTACTCTAACTCTAGCACTCTCTCTATCATCACCATGTAAATCTATCTTCGGATATCTTTCTATAAATATATCATTCACTTGCTAGAGCCTTCCTAATCATCTCAAGAGCTACTATCTTTGAATTATCTAACTCACTAATTGGTAAATATCTAAATTCATAATAATTATCTGGATTATTTCTTTCTAATTCTTCACCTGATAAAATAGGTTCTCCAGATATCTTTTTGCAATAAAAATAATGTTCTTCTCTCTTATCAATTACTTTCTTCCCTAAATATTTAACAATTTCTATCTCTATATTAAGTTCTTCTTTTAATTCCCTAATACAAGTTTCTTCTAAAGTTTCCCCCTCTTCTACATGTCCTCCAGGTATTGCATAATAACATATCCTCTTCCCATTTCTTACCTTTTCTCTATAAAATACCATTAACCCTTTTTCTGAAAAAATAATTGCTCTTGATGTAACTTCCATCCTACTTACCTCCTATATAGGAATACTTATAACTACATTGGTTCCCTCATTTTTAACCGAATCATATTCCATCTTTCCATTATGTGCTAAAACTATCTCATTAGATAAACTTACTCCCAGCCCTGTACCATTTTTCTTCGTAGTAAAAAACATCTCTTTAACATTATTCAGTTCTTCTTTATCCATACCACTTCCATTATCACTAATGGTTATAACTACCTGTTTATTAATAATTTTAACACCCATTTTAATTATACCATCATTTGTAATAGCTTCAACACTATTTTTAATTATATTTATAAAAACTTGTTTTAACCTCTCATAATCTCCCCACAAATATATTTCATCATATTCATTTTCATAAATTAATTTTATCTTTTTATCATTTAAAAGTAATGAAAAAGAATCACATAACTCTTCTAACATAATATTCATATCAAATATTTCTTTATTTATCTTAACTTTACTATACTGCATAAAATCGTTCATTACATTTAAACTACGATCTATTTCAGATTTAATAATTCCCACATATTTCTTAGACTTTTCTATATTATTAAAATTAATCATATCTATATATCCTTTACATACCGCTAAAGGATTCTTAATTTCATGAGTTAACTTAAATAAAGAATTTTTAAGTTTATTTTCTTCCATTACCCTATTAACCATTGAATATATTTCAGCTATATTCGTAGCTAACTTAAATAAATATAGACAGAAGAATACTATCGAATAAATTATAAGAGTCCATACCACTAAATAAATAAATTTCTCTATTCCTTGATAATCTTTCATAAAATATTCAAAAGATAAGAAAAATCCTTGAATAATAGCAATAACTTTAAAAAATAAATACTTAAAATCTTTTCTCTTCCATAAAAATAAATATGTTCCTAAATACATTAAATATTTTAAACTCATAACATAAATATTCATATCATATTTTACATAACTAAATATAACTAAAATAATCGATAATAAAGCTCCCAATAAAGCTTCTTTTTTAAAATAACAAATAAGTATTGGAATATTACAAAGCAATAAAAGTAAATTAATATTACCCGTATAATTATTAAAACAAAGTCCTAAATATAAAGAAGTAATCATTGTCATAATAAATATCATTCTCATAATCTTTTTATTATTTACCGTATTATAACAACTAAATACCAAATACATAAGTATTGGAAATATAATCATAACCAAACAAATAATCATATCCATTTATATCACCAAGTATATTATAAAATATTACTCTGTCGAATTTTGTCGAATTATGTCATATTGTCAATTTTTTGTCGAAAAAAAAGGTTATATACTAAAAATAACCTACTTAAGCTCATTAATAAATTTTCTTAATTGTTTAGCTTCAGCTCCAAAAATAATCTTTAATTGATCATCTATCTCTACCACACCTTGAGCTCCTAACTTAATAATCCCCTCTTTATTAGCCTTTGATATATCTTTTAAAGTTACCTTAAACCTAGACATTTCCATCTCAGTTTCTACAATATTGTCTTTTCCACCTAAACATTCTACTAACTTATTAAATTCTAATTTTAAATCCTTCTTATTACTCTTTCTTATGGCAAAATATACTATTAATAAAATTACTGTAATAATTATATATTGATATATTTGTAATTGCATTTTACACACCTCTAGTAAATTATACTATAAATTTAAAATTATAACAATATTAATTGTCTAAAATTGTTAATTTTGATATAATGAAAAAAGTAAAGGTGGTATATAATGAAAAAAATAAATATTCAAAAAATTTTCTGTTTTATTAGTCTTTTATTTATCTTTTCCTGTTGTATCTTCTATGGTACAAGATTTGCTAAATTTTATCTAAAAAACAAAAAAGTCGAAATTGAAGAAAAAAATTCTCTTATTAAAGTAATTAAAGAAAATAATCAAAATAATGATAATTTTAAATCTGTTAATGGTCAAAACTATTTTACAGGTAAAGATGAATCTAATTATTTAATGTATTCTAATATCTTATGGCGTATCATCAAAGTAAATGATGATAATACCATTACAGCTATTGCTAATAATTCTCTTACTTCTCTAGCCTATGGAAACAATCTAAACTATCAAGAATCATATATTTATAAATGGTTAAATACTACGAATGATGAATCATCTGGTATTCTTGAAAAAGTTCTAAACAACAAAGAAACTTATCTAGATAAAGTAACTACTTGTCTAGATACGGTAGATGAATTAACTAATAACCCTTGTAAAAATAGTAATAACGATAATTATTTAACACTATTATCTGTTACTGATTACTTAAATATAGGTAGTAAAGATAGCTATCTTTCAAATGAAGAATACTACTATCTAGTTAGTTCCAATAAAGATAATCTAGCTTGGTATGTTAAAGATGATGGAAATGCTAGTGTTACTGGAAAATCTGATATAATTGGTATTCGCCCAGTTATTAATATTAAAGCTAACATCGACTACGTAAGTGGTGATGGTAGTAGTAATAATCCCTATACTATCGAAAAAGAAACTAGCCTATTTGGTAGTTATGTCAAATTAGCTAATGACATTTGGCGTATTTATCAAGTTAATGACAATGAAATTAAATTAATGTTAAATGATTACCTAAAAGTTAATGATAATAACCTAACATATAAATATTCATCTAATTCTTCATATTATGATGATTATAGCCAAGGTTCTATAGCTTATTACCTAAATCATACTTACTTATCTTCACTATCATATAAAGATATCATTAAAGAAACTAATTGGTCTAATGGAACATATAATAATGATTATAATTATGTCTCTGCCCTAAAAGATGAAATAAATAGTAAAGTAGCTCTTATGAGTATTGGCAATATCTTCTTAAATAGTGATTTAACTAATTATTTTACAATGACAGGTACTCAAAATAAAGGTAAAACTGTTTATACCATTCAAAAAGATAAAAAATTATATACTAAACAAATATCTAGTACATTATCTGTTGTACCTACAATAAGTATAGATAAAGATGTATTAAAAAAAGGTAACGGAACTATTGATAGTCCTTACGAAATGGAGTAGTATTATGACAAAGAAAGTAAAAAAAACGAAAAAAATTAAGCCTCTAACAATCATCTGTATAATTCTTGATATTCTTGCTATCGGAGGCTTTATAATGATGTATGGTCCTTGGGACGGTGTTAGAAACTTCTACGTAAATACCGCTATGAAAACCAAAGATCACAGATACTTTGCTAATATCTTCTATAGTGAAAAAACTATTGAAAAAATAATGAATAGTAACTATTTTATAGAAATTAAAGAAGATGTTGTTTTAGATGATATCATTATTGATACTTCACCTAAATCTAGTTATAAAAATGAATATGATAAAGAAATATTAACTCGTACCCCAGGTAATGATGATTACAAAATAATTGAATTAAAGGTAGGAATCTCTAAAGGCTATTTAATAGCTATCTATAAACCTGAAAAAGTATCCCTAATAAGAGCTAAAAACTTTAATATTGGTCGTTATGGTGAACAAGTAACCTACATGTGTAATCGTTATAATGCCAGCGTATGTATCAATGGTGGTGGCTTTCAAGATGATACCGGAAGAGGTTCAGACATTCCCCTTGGATATGTTATCGACGATGGAGAAATTGTTTGGCCATCATCTGGATGGGATACCACTACAGGAAACTTAATTGGTTTTAATAAAGAAGGAAAATTATTGCTATTAGCTGATTCTACAGGTACAGCTGCCCTTGAAGCTGGTATGACTGATGGTATTGAATTTGGCCCATTCCTAATTGTTAATGGTAAACCAATTGAAATAGTCGGAGATCCTTGGGGCAAATCACCACGTGTTGCTATCGGCCAAAGAAAAGATGGTGTTGTATTATTCCTAGTAATCGATGGTGAAAACTATATCGATGGTGCCTCACTTCAAGACGTTGTTGACGTATTAATGAAATATGGTGCTTATAATGCCGCTAACCTTGATGGTGGTCATTCAACATCATTATCAATCAACGGTAAATTATATAATAATCCTCCATCTGTAGCTAAAAGACAAGGTGGCCGTTACGTTGTTACCGGTTTTGGATTATTAAATTAATTTTAAAAAAACACTTGCATAATTAATCAAATTATTATAAAATGTATATAGACATGTAATACCACAGTAATGTATTTACCGCCGCAAACCAAATACATTACTAAACGCCACATTACATGTCTTTTTTTATTCAAAAAAAAATATCAATTAATTTGATATTTTTTCTTATTCCTTTTCTTTTGTTTCCTTCTTATCTTTTTTACTCTTTTTTATTCCATAGTATTCTCTAACCTGACTATCAATTTCATTTCTAAAATCATCATTATTCTTAAATAATAATTTTACATTTTCTCTACCTTGAGCCAATTTTTCACCCTTATATGAATACCATGCACCACTCTTTTCAATAATATTGGCATCAGCTGCTAAATCGACAAGTTCGCCACATTGTGAAACTCCCTCACCATACATAATATCAACACTAGCTGATCTAAATGGTGGCGCTACCTTATTCTTAACAACCTTAATATTTGTCTTGTTACCAACTACATCAGTTCCATTTTTAATTTGTTCTCCTCTTCTTATATCAAGTCTAACCGAAGAATAATATTTTAGTGCTTTACCACCCGGAGTAGTCTCTGGATTACCAAACATAACTCCTACTTTCTCACGTAACTGATTAATAAATATTACTATCGTATTTGTCTTATTAATAGAACCAGATAACTTTCTCAAAGCCTGACTCATTAACCTGGCCTGAAGACCAACATGACTATCTCCCATCTCACCATCAATTTCTGCTTGAGGAACTAAAGCCGCTACTGAATCTATTACAATGATACTAACAGCCTCACTTTTAACCAAAGCATCACAAATTTCTAATGCTTGTTCTCCCGTATCTGGTTGACTTAATAATAGTTCATCTATATTAACTCCTAAATTACTTGCATATACTGGATCAAGTGAATGCTCTGCATCTATAAAAGCTGCTCTTCCCCCTTCTTTTTGCACCTCAGCAATTGCATGAAGAGCAAAAGTCGTTTTACCTGAAGACTCTGGTCCATAAATTTCAATAATACGTCCTTTCGGATATCCCCCAACACCTAAAGCAATATCCAAAGAAATTGACCCACTAGGAACAACATCTACTTCAATGTTTTTTTGTTCCCCCAATTTCATTATAGCCCCTTTTCCAAATTGCTTTTCTATATCAGCCAAAACTTGCGCTAAGGCTTTATCCTTTTCTACTGATTTACTCATAATTCCTCCCTTACTTACAGTACATACTCATTATATAATGCTTTTTTTTATTTGTCAATACTTTTATTGAACATTTGTTTGTAAATTTTTGTAATATCATCTTTACAGATATTAAATTTCTGTTATATATCTTTACAATAAAAAGCCATAATATTTATGACTTTGTTATTATCCCTTACGGGACTAACGTAAGATATTGTTATTGTACTGTTAAAACCGCACGAAAGCTACTGTGCACGAACCCAGCGCCGGTACCATTGCCGGATTCGAAGACGCCGGCGCCGACATTATTGGCATAGTTACCACCGCGACCGAGCCACGGGTTCGTGGCAGAAACAAAATTCGCGTAATCTCCATACCAGCCACTCGTTTCAGATAAACTTTGCCCATAACAATATTCTCCACTACATGCCGTTAATGGACTTATTGTTGTACCACTACTCGCTTTATACACTTCATAGTATTTACTTTCTGGTACCGCTATACCATCGGTTTTAGCGGTACCATCAGCTCCAAGTAAGCCATTAAAACCAGAATTAGAGGAAGTGGAATTTCCACTAAATAAAATACCATCGGAATTAGCAAATACCCCCATTACTTTTTCACCTGCTCCTCCCGACATATCAAATATTCCTGATATATTACCGGTAGTACTTTGGGGATATAATGAAGACTTCCCATAAGTTATTCCACATGTTACATCTTGACTAGCATTAGCACTACTGGCTCCACACCCCGTAAGTGTTTTATAGTTTATAAACCTATACCAGTAATTATTTATTCTTACTTCATCATTTATACCGTATCTGGAATGAGAGAGATAGGCTACCGCTCCCCATTCATTATTCTTCACCATATGAGAATTCGTACTTGTAGTTAATCCATATGTATCACTTCCAGAGAACGTTGTAACCCCATTATCCAAAGCTCCGCCGGCAAATTTTAAACTAGTAATAAAAGCTGTTGATACATTTTGATTAGTTAGTGATGCCATATTAGGTTTTATCGTCGGAGTAGTACCATCTCCCGTTGTTTCAAATTTACCTACCCAAATACCATTTAATTCTGTATCACCAAAAGTGAATGCCGGATGCGTTAAATACTCCCCTACCTTAGTACCATTAACTTTGTTATTCCTATCTTCAAATAAGATATCTATCTCTTGTTCCTGTCCCTCAACACTAGTACCTACAGTCCATATCTTATATTTATATCTTGGTATATAGACATAATATGCCAAGATATTATCTTCCGGTATTGTTACTCCATCTGTATTTAAATATGTACTTCTTGAACTTTCCGTTACCAGTACAGCATTCGCCCACTTCTTTTCATTATAGTCATACCATGAAGCATCATCTTTTGCTATAGTAGTAACCTCCCCATTATCAGCTATCGTTACCGGAATCATTCCATCAGGAAGATCTACAATTATATCTTGACTATTATAAATACTGGCATTAAGTTCAGCTTTAAAAGCCTTTCCTTGAATACTAGAACTAGTTTCATTGCTGCCATCTAACCATGTATATATCTGATAATTATATTCTGTATTTTTAAGAATATCTTCCTTAAGTATTATAAAATCTGAAGATATATTTGCATTAACAAAGTTCCCTTCTTTATATTCTGCATAACTATTACCATTATCTGTACTTCTTAAAATTGTATATTTAAAACTATCTGTTATTAATTCATTATCTATTTTACTAATATTATAATATAAGACTACTTGACTATCTTCATTACCATTATTTTTAATATTAACCTCAATTACTTCCTTACCTTCATAGGTTAATTCTGGTATTAATATATCTTCAATGACATAAGGCTTTAAAGTAACTCTTGTTCCATCTATCTCTCCTACCGTTAATACCAAAGCTGTTTCTTTACTCTTCCATGTAAGCCATGCCAATGTTCCTACGATTGATATAATAATAATACTTAAAATAATTAATAAATATCGTTTCGTACCCTTCATAATTACCTCCATTATATCCCTAAGTATAATACTTAAGGACCCTTTTGTATGTATGTAAATACCTTATATCATAAGGCTTTAAGACATATTTTAAGAAATATAAAA